>CANQRL010000030.1 GCA_947626275.1 uncultured Bacilli bacterium | reverse complement strand
TAAAGGAGCTAGAATTATATCACTTACAGGTGAGCAAGGTTGTCGGAAAAACAACAATGCTTATGGCAATTATCGAGTCAATATATGAAACTATGAACCTAAGAATTCAGGAAACTGCGTTCGAGTTACACTTAAGAAAGATTTATCCAACTAGAAATATTCTTTCTTTACGTGAAACTGAAACGGTATCACGGACAGGAAGGCTTGGACGTTCAAAAGAAAACTGACGGTACTGTAAACATTATCCGGAGAGGTTGCTACAGACCCCGTAGCTGCTTGGATGATACAGGCTGCCCAAGTTGCTTCTAAATTTACATTATTTACTCACCACGCTAAAACTTTCCCAGATTTAGTTACAGCGCTTCGTAACTCAATGTTAAGAACTGGTGTGTTCAATAATGAAAGAACTGCTGAAGAGCAGGTTGTTCAAGTTTTAAACTTTGATATTCACTTAGTAAAAGACTTCCGTGGTCGTCGTTACATAGAAAGAGTAACAGAATGTATCCCTGTTGAAGATAAAAATGAATATACTTATGATCATAGAAATGAAAAAACTTTAGAAGGAAAATTTGATAAATTTTTCGATAATGCTACAGTTTATTTTTCAAAATCTACTAATAGAGAGTTATATCATTATAGAAATGTTTTAGAATTTATTGATGATAAATTAGTGTTGTCAAATCCAATTTCTGAAAAGAACATTAAAGAAATGAGATTAAATATGAATAACGAAGATCAAATTGCTTTTGATAATTTCTTAGAGAGAAATTGGGGAATTAAGCCTCCAAAAGTTGTTCAATATGATGAAGAAGGAAATGAAATAAAAGCTAAACCACAACCACAAAATGTAAAACCTCAAATAGGTGAAGATTTTTCAAATGATTTTGTTAAATCTTTGAATATTGAAGCTGGAGAAATTGTTAGTGGAGTTGGTTCAAAAAGCGAAGATAGTAAAAAAGAAGCTAAAGAAGTTGAAAAACAACAAAAATTAGCTGAAAAAGAAGCTAAACTTGAAGCTAAGATGATGGCAAAAGAGTTAGATAAAGCAATAGCAGAAGAAGAAAAAGCAAATGAAACTTCAAAACCAAGAAGAATTATTAGAAGTATTCTTTCTAAACCTGCTGGAAATGCTGATTCAGCTATGAAGAAAAATACTGAAGAACCTGAAATTAGAAATGAACTTTTAAATGGTTTATTTGATAATGAAGATAATTCAGATGATGGAAGTGAAGACGAGTAAATCGTTTTAATTAGAAACTAAAGAAAGTGGAGGGCAAGTTATCTAATGGATACAAATTTTTTGTTATATCTTGCTGGTGGTGTTGGTGCAGCATTTGCATTAATTGTGTTACTGTACATGTCTTTACGTAAGAAAATGATGGGCAAAAATACTAGATATATTGCCCAACTTACTGAAGGTACTAAACAAAATGCTTTTAGTATGGAAGTTTTCTACCAAAAATTTTATATAACAATAGTTAAAATACCATTTTTGAAAAGATATGCAATGAAGTTAAGACGTAGGCTTGAAATTATTAACTTAGGTGATGAATTTTTAACTAGAAAGCAGACGGCTCAAATTGTTTTAAAAGGTTTAATGATATGTATTCCTTTAACAGTAATAATTTGTTTGGTTACATCTGGAAACTATGTATTGTTAGTTGCTCTATTATTATTTGAAATATTTTTCATTGAAACATGGATGGAAGGTAAAGTAGATAGAATAGATGGAAATTTATTAAGAGAGCAAATTGACTTATTTGCTGAAATGAGACATGCTTTCCATGAAACAAATATGGTTGAAGAAGCAATTTATGATGTTTCACAAAATGATGAGCTTGATGTTGCAAGACAAGCTGAAAAAATATATGAAGTTTTGATTTCAGATGACCCTGAAACAGAGCTTGAAAAATATTATGATATAGCTCCAAATGGTTATTTAAAAGAGTTTGCAGGTATTTCATATTTGACAAAGGAATTTGGTGATAGAAAAGATAAAGATGGTGCATCTCTATATTTAAAAAACTTAAATAATATTACTCAAGAGATGCAAATAGAAATTTTAAAAAGAGATAAATTAGATTATGTGTTTCAAAGTTTGTCAATGATAGCTATTGTCCCAGTTTTATTTATTAATGCGATTAAATCATGGGCTGTTAATGAGTTTTCATTTACAAAATCATTTTATGATGGAACAGGTGGATTTTATGCAGAAGTTGGCTTACTTATTGTAACTATTATTTGTTACATATTTGTTAGAAAATTAAAAGATAACGGAAGTACTAACATAGCTACTAATACTGAAAATCCATGGCAAGCAAGGCTTTATAAGAAAAAATGGATAAAGAAAATTGTTGATTGGTTTATTCCAAAAGATGGAACCAGAGAATATAGAAAAGCTAGAACTTTACTTAAAGATTCTGCTTCAAAATTAAAAATGGAATGGTTTTATATTAATAAAATGACATGTTCAATAGTAGTTTTAATAGTAGCTTTGATGGTTTTCGTTGTAGGTCATAAAATGTCAATAAATTATATAAAGACGAATCCAACATCAGATTATAACTTAATGCGGTAGTATGACAGAGAAAGAAGAAGAAAAGGCTCTGATAGTTACTCAAAATGATAATGCTTTTATAGATTTATATCAAAATGAAGAAGGCTTAACAGAAGACAAAATGGAACAATATATGAGAGAAAGTGATATCTACGCTGGTGAGACTGATGAAACCATTACAGAAGATGCGATGAGAGTAATGGATAAAATTAATAGTATTAAAAAAGCGTACTTACACTGGTATGAGGTTCTGGTTTCTTGTATAATTGGTATTATTGCTTATAAAGGACCAAACTGGTTACTTATGTTCCAGTTGAAAATGAGAAAATTGGAAATGGAAAATGAAGTAATGCAGTTCCAAACTATTATTCTTATGCTTATGAAGATTGAGCGTGTTAATGTTGAAATGATTTTGGAATGGCTAGAAAGATATGCTAATATTTTTAAAGACCAAATCTCGAAATGTGTTAATAACTATGAATCTGGAGCATGGGAAGCTTTAGAGGAAATGAAAAATGATATTTCGTTCCCACAAATGGTTAGAATTATAGAGAGTTTACAA
>CANQRL010000029.1 GCA_947626275.1 uncultured Bacilli bacterium | reverse complement strand
CAATTTTTTTAAAAATATTTTATATAAATATGAAAATTCTTTAAATATTCCATATATTGTTTGTTCAATTTGTGGTTCAAGTAAATTAATAAAATGGGGTTCTTACACTAGAAATGTTTGTTATATAGATAATAATATTTTAAAAAATAAATGTATAATTATTAGAAGAGTAAAATGCAAAGGATGTGGACATACTCATGCATTATTACCCTCTTTTATTATACCTTATAAAATATATCTTTTAGATGTAATTTTAAATAGTCTTATTTACAAAGATTCAACTCTTACCATAAGCTTTGATGTAATAGATAAATGGAACAAACAATTTAATAAGTTTCTTCCATATTTAAAAACAATGTTAAAAAAGCAAGATAAGTATTTGATAATTAAAACACTTCTTAAAGATATAAAATATTATTACAATCTATTTTTTAAATCATTTAAAAAAATTTTGATGATGACAAGACATATGATAATAAATATGGTTTATTTTTAAATATGTGCACCAACATAGGAATACCTTTTAATTATCAATTTGATATTTTAATATATTCTCCAGAAAGGAGGTAAAGATTGAAAAAAGATAATTATTTTAATGATTTTGGTTTATTTAGGTTTGGATTAATCGCACCAGCAATTAACAAAACTCATAAATTTACTACAAATAATGAGTTTTTTAGAGATATTTCTCTAAAAAAGCATGTATTTAATGGTAAAGAATATAAATTTTCTTTTAGTTGTATTAAAAATTGGTATTATAAATATAAAAAAGAAGGTTTTAAATCTTTAACAACAAAAAGACGAAGTGACTATAAAACAAGTCACAAATTAAACAATGATACTATAAGTAGAATTATTACATTAAGAGAACAATTTCCTAGTATAAGTGGAACAGCTATTTATAAAAAATTAATAAAAGAACAATACATCAATAAATCAGAAGTATCTTTAAATACAATTTTAAGATTTTTAAAAGCCAATAATCTAAAAGCTTCTCAAGTTATAACTATCGAAAGAAGAATGTTTGAATGTGAGAATGTTAATGATTGTTGGCAAAGTGACACTTCAGATGGTCCATATATCACTGTTGACAACAAAAAATATAGAACAAAACTTATTATGTTTATAGATGATAAATCACGTATGATTATGGGTTTTGATTTCTTTTTAAATGACACTGCTATTAATATGCAAAGTGTTTTTAAAAATGCTATTAAAACTTATGGTAAACCAAAAAGATTATTTGTAGATAATGGTGGTCCATACGATAATAAACAACTATCTTTAATATGTGCTTCTTTAGGTATTGAATTAATACATGCAAAGCCTTATTCTCCTGAAGCAAAGGCTAAAATTGAAAGAAGTTTTAGAACAATTAAAGATGGTTGGATGAGATGTACAGATTGGAATGATTTTAATACCTTAGATGATGTAAAACAAAGTCTATCTAATTTTATGTATAATGAATATGTAAATAAAATTCATTCTTCTACTAATGAAACTCCTAACGAGAGATGGCATAATGAATATTCTAAAGTTGTTTTCTTAGATAAAGATTTTATTGATGAATCATTTCTTCACAGGGTAGTTCGTAAAGTAAGATTAGATAGAACTATTAAAATTAATAATACTTATTATGAAGTACCATTTAAATATGTAGGAAAGTCTATTGAACTTAGATATAATCCATTTAATACAAGTCAAATATTTGTCTTTGAAGATAATAAAAAGCTTGAATCTGTTAAGATAGTTGATAAAGTTGTTAATAGTAAAAGTAAAAGAAAAAATAGTATTGATTATTCTCTTGCAATCAATGATGAAAGAGATGTCATAGAAAGGAATGATTAGATAATGTATCAAAGTTACTATGGTATGAGTTGTAATCCTTTTTTAAAAGAAATAGATACAATAAATCCTTTTGAAAGTAATGACTATAAAGAATTATTAAGTAGATTTCGTTATCTCACAGAAATTAGAGGTATTGGTGTATTTACTGGTAGTCCAGGATTGGGTAAAACTTATTCTTTAAGATGTTATGCTAATAGTCTTAATGTTGATTTATACAAAGTAGTTTATATTTCTGCTACTAAAGATATGACAATATTTGATTTTTTTAAAGAAATTGGAAATGCTTTTAATATCGATGTTGGCTCTTGTTATAAAACAGAAATGTATCATAATATTCAAAGAGAAATAGTTTTACTAGTTGAACAAGAAAGAAGACTTCCAGTTATTATGATTGATGATGCGCAAAACTTATCTAGAGATATTATTCATCAATTGAAAGTTTTATATGAATATGAAATGGACAGTAAAGATTATATCACATTAATTCTAGTAGGTAAATCAGAATTAAAAACTGAACTATCTAAAACTATATATGATTATTTAAAACAAAGAATTGTAGTAAATTATAAGTTAAATGGATTAACTCGTGAAGAAGTTAAAGAATACATAAATTCAAGACTTAAATTAGCAAATGTAGATCACGAAATATTTACTGAAGATGCATTAAATGCATTATATTCATGTAGTAAATCTTCACCGAGAAGATTAAATACTTTAATTTTGAATTGTTTGCTTCTAGGTTTTCAAAAAAATATGCCAATAATTGATTCAGAAATAGTTATGTATGCAAAAGGAGAAATGGATTTAGAATGAGACTATACCATGAACATATTTTTGACGAAATTACAAAAATGATTACAGATAATTTAGAAGTTATTTACTGGTATGGCAGAGACAGGGGTGCGTTGAGTAATATCAGAAAATATAGTATCGAGCATGATCATAAAAGATATAAACCACTTGATTATTCTACTTTAATTAAATTTTTAAATGAAGCACTTGATGAAATTAC
>CANQRL010000028.1 GCA_947626275.1 uncultured Bacilli bacterium | reverse complement strand
CCATTTCTTGAATCTCCAAAGATTAAAGTTACGTTATCTTTAGAGGGACGTGCTGTCCATTATTTTGTCTAGGATCATGCCGAGGTTTTTTATTATTAAAAGAAAAACTATAGGTATTAATAAAGGAGATAATTAACTTTCCTTCTCATTATCTGAATCTAAGTTTTTCTCTGAATCGGAATCATTTTTCAGAAATAGGTCTTTAAGCTCTAGCATCGCTGCTAGTGCATACATAGTGAGAGTAAATAGAATTATGCCAATGACAACAAATCCAATGCCATAAGAGACACCTAAACTGGTAAAACAGAAGAAAAAACCTGTAGTAAAGAAAATAGCCGATGCAACAAACATCACACTAAAAATAGCTGATAATGCATATTCAAAATTAAGAATAAAATGCTTTATCCAACTCGGTATTGGAATTTTCCTTTCTAATTCTCTTTCTGCTACAACTAACATTGATAAAGGTAGACAGTAAATTCCCGAAAGCCAAAGAAGAATATGTACATAATTATCGTGGGAAGGTATAAGGCTCTTCATCATTTCGTTAAAGTTAGATAGATCATGGCTTTTATGAAAAATGACGCCCCAAATATCTTGACATAAAGCTAATAAAAGAGGGATCACTCCTAAAAGTATAGTTACCGCAACCCCTTGTTTAAACGAATTTTTTAAATATTTTTTCGGTGGAAACACAGGACCTCCTACTAACAATTAGCTTATTTAAAACCCGCTTTTCTCAACATTTTTTTTAAATCAGCTTCAACTTGCTTTTTAACTTTAGAAGCTATTTCTTTCTGCAATATTCCATACTTTTCTTGTGCTCCACATTTAGCACAAGTAATCGTATCTGAAGCTTTAGGATTACTAGGAATCTCAAACTTATCGCTTCCGCAAGAACATAAAATATTTATTTTTTGATCAGTCATCTCAGTGCCTTCGTTAATATGAAATTATTAAAAAAGACTGCCAAGCGTACTTAACAGTCTTTAACAGCTCATCGCTTACTATCTGGCGTACGTTCAACACGAACCCAGCTTGAATTTGGCTTTGATGTTGGGGGAGCAATTGTTCGATCGGGAATAGTTGAGTAGTTATCTCTCAACCCACCTCTAGGACCTTGCTCTCGATAAATTCCACCATCACGGCCTGTATTCTGTCCCGGTTTTAAAGACATATTTCGCTCCTAATATTGTCGAATTCGACAACAATATGTTGTCGAACATATTATTAACACTACTTGTCGAATTCGTCAACAAAATTTCTCTATTACGAATTATTATAGAAATACAAAAATATAATCAGTAGAATAGAACTATGAATACAGAATCTAATGAAACCTATGTGTTTCCTGAACGGCTTAAAGCGATAAGAGAGTTACGTAAACTAACTCAAGCTCAATTAGCTGAAAAATCTAAAATTCCTTCTACCTCAATTTCACATTTGGAAGCTGGGTCAAGAAAACCATCTTTTGATAATTTGAGAAAATTAGGAATAGCGTTAGAAGTATCTACAGATTACTTACTAGGACGAGTAGATAGTTTTGAAGGAACTAATACGGATACTCTATTTAGAGATCTTCAAAACTTAACAGATAGTGATAGAGAAACTATTCGACGATTTGCAGAGTCACTAAGAAATAAATAAACTATTTATTTCTTAGTACATTGAATAAGATCATGTCTAATAACACTAAGCAATATATTGAAAAAGAAGCTACTCAGATTAGACAGGATTACGATTTAATCGATTATGAAATAGATCTTTTTAAACTAGGTGAAGAACTAGGGATTGATATACAAACCCAATCTCAAAAGAGTCATGGTATTTCTGGAGCACTTATTAGGAATGGCAATGATTTCCTAATTTACTATGCTTCTTCTATCAATAATATTCCATATCAACGATTCAGTATTGCCCATGAATTTGGGCATTATTTTTTGCCTGAACATCCTGAAAATATCTTTAATAAAGATGGTACGCATTTTTCAAGTGCAGGCTCGAGCAGTAAAGATCCCTATGAAAGAGAAGCTGACTATTTTTCTACCTGCTTACTAATGCCTAAATTTCTTTTTGAAAAGGAAATGTATAAATACAATGACGGCTTAGAAGCAATTAAGTCTTTAGCTAGTATTTTCAATACGTCCTTAATCTCTACAGCTATACGATATATTGAACTTACTGAATCACCTGCACTATTAATTATCAGTTCACATGGTAAAGTAGATGCTGTTTTCGACACTAAGGAACTACGTAAGTTTGGAAAGTGTATTTATATAAAAAACAAAGTTTTACCAAATAAAAATATAATTTCAACTGAGTTATCAAAAAAAGAAATTTTTCTTAATGAATGGATTGATACAAATCATCGTATTAAAGCAATTGAGGAAAGTATCACCTTGGGATCTTATGAAAAAACTCTCACAGTAATCACAACAAATACTTTATATGAAGAGATTGAAGATGAGGTTAGTGATGCATGGGAACCTCCTTCATTCAAATAGTATATTAAATATAAAGTTTTTTATTTAACATAAAATCTCATATACGAAATTCACTTGTTACTCACCATTCAAAATGTCTATATTCTCACCAATAAAAATGTCTAGTTTATGATGGTTTAAACATCATGGCCT
>CANQRL010000027.1 GCA_947626275.1 uncultured Bacilli bacterium | reverse complement strand
CTCGCAATTTAATTATACTAAATTTTTATAAATAATAAAAGACTGTTTTTCAAAATTTTATTTGTCAACAGTCTGAAAGAATCTAGACTAGATTCTTTTTTAGTAAATTTAAAATATTTTCTTTTTCTTCCTCACTACTAGCATCCCATAATACTTCAAAAAATACACCTAATCCTGGTAATGCCATTTCCTCTTTTTCTTGTATGGAACTTTCAATAGCTTCTCGAAATTCTTCTACGGGAGAATCTTGAAAGTTAGAAATAATACTCTTTCTAATATCGATATTCATGTTTCCATCCTTTCTAAGGATAGTATGTATAAAAATGGGTTAATTATAACATATAATAGTTGGAATCGTTATAATTATTCGTATAATTGGTACTTGTTTTTCCTTCCAATTTACTAACACGGCTTTCTAGCATGTTGATTTGTTGTTGCATATTATTCATCTGTTGTTCCATATTATTATAAGTACCTACATAATTAGAAGAATTTGTCGTGGTTGGTGCGGAATAA
Source organism: uncultured Bacilli bacterium (assembly GCA_947626275.1). Lineage (GTDB taxonomy): Bacteria > Bacillota_I > Bacilli_A > RF39 > UBA660 > UBA5578. Next base: position 3,204 of record CANQRL010000027.1, on the reverse strand, counting down.
GTAGAACTGTAAGGCATAGCTCCCATCATTGGGGGAGCTGGTGGCATAGGCATAGGCATTCCCACTCCATATACTGGCATCGTGATTCCTCCTGAACAATTTCTTTCTTTTTTCATAATTCCCTCCTAGTCTAATTCATTATATGATAGTAGTAGAAAAATGTGATATAATGAAGTTGGTGATAGAATGCGACTTCGAAATGTCAAAGGGGCTGCTTTCAAAATTGAGAGTTCTCCTTATATGATTTTAGATTATGCAGAGAAAAAAGGGCATTATCAAGAACTATTTCAAAATGACCATCCCATTGAAATTGAAATAGGGATGGGAAAAGGGGATTTCATCATTGAAAAAGCGAAACGGTACCCAGAGATTAACTTTATTGGAATTGAGAAATTTGATAGTGTGATTGTAAGAGCACTTGAAAAACTAGAAGGAATAGAATTACCAAATCTACGATTAATTCGGATGGATGCGGAAAAAATAGAGGATGTCTTTTCGAAAGAGATTGATACCATCTATCTCAATTTCTCCGATCCTTGGCCTAAGAATCGTCATGAAAGAAGACGACTTACGAGTCAAAACTTCTTATCAAAATATGACTCTTTGTTTCGGGGTGAAAAACGAATTCTCGTAAAAACCGATAATCGTCATCTCTTTGAATTTTCTTTGAAGTCAATGACCGATTATGGATATCAGATAGAAAAAGTTTGCTTAGATGTCTATGAAGAAGAGTTGGAAGGAAACATTCCAACAGAGTATGAAAGAAAGTTTCATGAGAAGGGATTTCCTATTTATTTTTTAGAAGCGGTGAATAACGGAAGAAATAATAGAAAATGCTAGAAATTATGAATTGTTTTTGGTATAATGAAATATAGAGGTGGGGTATGAAAAAAATCATAACCATTCTACTTCTCTTTTTGGTCAGTGGTTGTACGGTTGTGCGGATTGATACGAGCAATCTTGATACGATTGTAAGCGTTGTTCTTTCGAAAGAAAATACTCTATACAATCGCGTAGGACAAGGGTACAAATACTACGTTCCAAGAGGGGTAACTTACATCGATACAGATGATTTAAACGATAAATTGTATTCCAATGGAAATTATTATTACCTTTATGTCGATGCGATTAGTTATTACAACGACAAAGAGGAAGAATATGAAGAAAAAGACGATGTTTTCTACTCTCGAAAGATTTCTAAGGAAGATGGCTTTGATTGGTCAGGCTATCTAGAGATTGAAGAGGAGGATGGATTATACTACGTAGAGTTTGTATATAATCATGCGAAAATAGAAACTGTCGTTTCACGAGGAGATCTAAATGATGCCATTTTGAACTCTGCCTATATCTTATCAACGATTCAATTTAACTCAGAAGTCATTAACCTAATGTTGGATGAGGAGTATTTTACAAATCGTGAAGAAAAATATGAGGTATTTACACAAAATGATGCAAAAGAAAATGTCTTCGAATTAGAGATATATGAAGATGATTAAAAAAGGAAAAGGTGGATTATGGGATTAGTAGATAGAATAAAAAATATTTTTACAGAAGAAGTAGAAGATGACGAGGAAGAAATAAAAGTAGAACAGATAAAAAAAGAAGTACGCAGTGTTCCTATTGAATCTCCTAGTGTTGAAAAAACGCCAACCAGGGAAGAGAGTAAAAAGGATGAAAATCTCTTATTAGAGGAAGAAGAAAAACCAGCCGTAGAAGAAAAGAAGAACAGTGCCGTTTTCTTTACCGATCGAGATTTTGAGGATTTGGTAGCGCCTCGAAGAACGAGAGAACAAGTAAGACAACCAGAAAAAGTAGTTGAGGAGAAAAAAGAAGAAGCACCAAAACCTTATGGAGGAGCTTATAGTAGTACTTCGATTGTACGACCAGAAAAGCAAATCTTTAAACCTACGCCTATTATTTCTCCTGTCTATGGGGTACTCGATAAAAACTATCATAAGGAAGATATCATTGATCATAAAGACGCAGCTTCTAGACCACATACGTCAGCAGATGGCTTAAGTGTAGATAGTATTCGCAACAAAGCTTATGGAACGTTAGAAGATGATTTACAAGATTCCATGACCGAAAAACCTACGGTGGTAGAGGAACCAAAAGAGGAAGTAGATTTGTTTGACGAATTAGAAGAACAAGATAAGGTAGCTTCTAAAGCCATTAAACAAGAGGCAAATGTTCGTGAATTAGAGGAAGCAACAGTCGATTTAACAAAAGAATTAGACAATCTTCTTTTAAAGAAAGAAAAGGATAAAAAAATGACTCAGTCAACAGAGGTCAAGGGAAAAGGCAAAAAGAAAGATGCCAATATTTCAGAAAGTGATTTATTTAATTTAATCGATTCTATGTATGAGGAAGGAGAAGAATAATGACGATAGATTTAAACGAAGTCTTACCAGTAACACTTTATCTTGTCTTGATCATTCTTGTTATCGTATTGATTATATTGGCTGTAAGATTGATTAAAACGTTAAATAAGGTAGATCAAGTCTTAGATGATGTAAATAAGAAGATGGTAAAAGTTGATGGTTTATTTGACATCATTGATACCGTTACCGATTATGCTGCTAGTATTAGTGATAAAGTGGTAAGTGGAATTACGAATGCGATTCATTTTGTTTTTGGAAAGAAAAAGAAAGGAAAGAATAAAGATGAGTAAAAAGAAAAGTGGATTAGGAAAGTTTATTGCAGGTGTTGCGATTGGAGCTGGTTTAGGAGTTTTATTTGCTCCTAAAAAAGGTAGTGAAACAAGAGCGGAATTAAAAGCTAAAATGGAAGAACTTTACAAGAAAGCTAAAGAATTAAAGATGGAAGATGTCAAAGAAAACATCGAAATCAAAATTGCTGAAATTAAAGAGAGCATTGAAGATTTAGATAAAGAAAAAGTTATTTCTATTGCGAAAACCAAAGCGAAGAAACTTCAAGATATGTGTCAAGAATTAGTAGAGTATGTAGTAGAAAAGGGAACGCCTGTGATGGAGAAAACGGCAACCGCTATCCGTGATAAAGCAGGAGAAGTTAGCAAAGAAGTATTAGAAAAATTAAAAAGCAAGGAAAAGGAAGCTTTAGAAGAGGAATAGTCCTCTTCTTTTTTGTAATGGGATACTCTTTCTCGTGTATAATTGTAAATGATGTGAGACAAAAATAAATAAAAAATAAAAAGCAATATGATATAGTTAAAATGTAATTATA
>CANQRL010000026.1 GCA_947626275.1 uncultured Bacilli bacterium | reverse complement strand
CTCGCAATTTAATTATACTAAATTTTTATAAATAATAAAAGACTGTTTTCAAAATTTCTTTTGTCAACAGTCTGAGAAATGATATTCATTTCTTTTTTGATATTCCTGTAAATAGTGACAAAAACAGCTATTTGTGGTATAATGTTATACTGTCTTAAAAGGAGGAGCTTATGCAAATCAAAGAATTGACAAATGAAGAATTTCAGACATTTACAGACAACTATCCTATCTCCTCTGTTTTTCAAACACCAGAATACGCTATGGTCATGAATAAACAGAACTATGATACTTTCTATCTAGGAATGGTGGATGACTATGGTAATATTGTTGCGGCTTCTCTCATTCTTGTCGAGTTATTAGGAAAATTTCAATATGCTTATGCTCCTCGTGGGTACTTACTAGACTATCAAAATGAAGAATTAGTCAAAGTTTTTACGAAACAGATTAAGAAATTTCTTAGCTCTAAAAATATTATGGCAATCAAAATTTGTCCTATGATTGTAAGATCCATTGCCCGTAAAGAAGGAAAAGAAAAAACAGCCATAGAAGCTTATGAAAAAACATATCAAATGCTAAAAAAGATGAATTATTATCACTTAGGATATAATCATTTCTTCGAAGCTTTTAAACCTAGATTTGAAGCCGTGATTGATTTAGACCCTAATGTTTCTCAGATGTTTCAAAAAATTCGCAAAGAATTTCGAACGAAGATTCGAATGAGTGACCGAAATGGAGTCAGAATTTACCGTGGTGCTAGCGAAAATTTATCTTTTTTCTACCAAATGACAAAAGAAAAATATGCCCGTGATCAAAAATACTTCCAAGAAGTTTTAGATCAGTATGGAAAAAGAAATATGGTTGATATCTATTTTGCTTTACTTGATACCAAGCATTTTCTAGTAAATGCTCAAAAAGCCCTTCAAAAACAGAGTATCGCTACCAACAAAATTACTGAAATTATTTTTAAAAATAGAGGAAAAGCAAGTAATCGATTAATTGCTAGAAAAATTGTCGAAGATAATAAGTTACAAGAAAAGAAAAGAGAACTCGTATATGCAACCAATCTTCTTAACCGCCATCCAGAAGGAATTATTCTTGCCTGCTCCATGGTGGTAAAACAAAGAGGCGAAGCCTATTTGTTAATGGATGGATATGATCAAAAATATAAGAGATTAAATGCCAAACATTTACTTATTTGGAAATTGATGGAAAAATACGCTAGTGAAGGATATAAAGTATTCAATCTAGGCGGTATTGCCGATCCTTCTAATCCAGGAAATTACAAAGGTCTCAATGATTTTCGATTAGGATTTGGGGCAGTTGCAAAAGAGTATATCGGTGACTTAGAATATGTAACTAGTAAACCGCTTTACATGATGTACCGAAATACTTCTCCTTTTAGAAGTAAAAAGAAATCCTAAAAAAAGATGCTTTTGATTAGCATCTTTTTTTGACTATTCATTAGAAGTCTTCATTTCTTTTAAAGCTGCATTTAACTCTGCTTTAAATTTTTTTTCTTCATCATCCACAAAACCTAAATAATACACTTTTTCAATTTGGTCATGATTAAATAAAGCCGTTTGGTCGCTAGATAAAAATCCCTCAGGATAAATACATCCTGCATAATCAAACATCTTATTCGGATCATTCGTTGCCATAGAACAAAATCCTGTAATCATCAGTCTCTTTTTTGCTCCTTTTAACATAACAACCGTTCCAATTGGTAAATATTTCTCTCCTACTTCGTTCATTTTTCCACCCTTTCTATTTCATAAAACTATCTATTTTATTTTCTAACGTAAGTTGATTAAAAGGAATAACAGCTACCTTCTCACCTATTTTAGGCGCTAACTCACTTTGAATACAATTAACTACATCCGCTATATGATTTTCAATTTCAAAATCCTCTTCAGAACCAAAAGCATCATAATAAAGTCCTAAAACAATCGCATCTCTTGGACAACAGTAATCATCGTTAATAGGTCCATAATAGACATATGGCATATCTCCTTTTGGAAATAACAAAAGAGGATAAGTCTCTTTCATAAAAGTCATTATTTCTTCTAGTTCTTCACTAGATAAATCTTTTGGACTTTTCGAAAAATAATGACGAAATTTTTCTAACTGCTCTGAGCTTAACGATTCTAAATGAACCTCATTGATTAAAAAGAAATATGGAGAAATGAGATCATACCCTTCATTTGGTTCCACTTTTAACGGATGAATCTTCGCTTCTGGAAATTTTTCTTCTAAGTCTTTTAATCCCAATAACTCATACATTCTTTTTAAAAATAAATATTTGTAATTTTCTATTTCTTTCATCTGTTTACTCCTATTTCAAACTAACGTTTATATCATCTATCATTATATTAAAATATCCACCATTTTTCAAATCTGCGAAAGGAATGTAATATTCTTTACCCCAGGAACTAACAGTAAAACCATTTTTGTTCATTCCCGTGACAAAGATAGCATGTCCGCCACCCTCTCCCCATGTTCTAGTGGTCACACTAAGAGCTGGATTAGCATTTTCCATATGAATTTCATTTCCTCTAGCGAAAATATTTAATTGAACTGCTTTTCCTTGTTGGATAGCAGTATATGCCTTATCTACAACACTATCAAATTGGGAATTGAGCAAGTAGTTATTTGGTCCATTCGTAATAATATTAGTAGAAGACCATTCTAATCCCTTTGATTTTAGGTAATTTCCTAATACCTGGTTATTCGCGCCAGAAGAAGTGGACATATAAACCTGGTTCTGTGTATCTAGCATCCGTCTACCAAAGACATCAATGGTATCATCGCAATAGAAAGTATAAGAACGTCCCAAAAAGCTTTTCTCAAAAAGTTTTCCGCCATTCGCAACGTCATTGGCATATAAATACATGTCTAATAATAACTCATTTGCATTTAATACTCTTTCCCCTGTTCTCGTAATTTTGTACATAGGAAAGCCAAAACTTTCTTCAAAAAGGGAAGGATTATCAGCAAATTTATAAAAAATAGCGTTTGCTTTCGCTGCGTAACTACACGCACCAACATCATCAATACTTGAAAGAATAACAGATGCTTGATCATTCGTGAATCCCCGAGTCATTAACTTTTCTTTTAAGTCAAAATATTCTTGTTTTGCTTTCTTTTTAAATCTAGGAATAGGAGCTCCACTATTTTTAGCGTCATTAACCATTTGTTTCGCTTGACTGTAAGAATAATTGTATCCGTCATAAGAAAATTCGCAAAGGCTACTAATACCACCTTGATCAACTCCATAAGTATCTCCATAGGTAGAAGCAACATCGCGGAAAAATCTTCCTAGTTGATCCACACTACCAGAACTTAAGGTCTTATAGTGTAGATAAGCATCGACAATTTGTGGGTCTATTGACTCTAGATAAGCTCTTGCATTTCCAGTGCTAGTAATATAAGGTCTTAAAGTACCACCCACATTTTGGTAGGCACTACCAGTATTAACAAATTTTCGTAAGGCTTGCTCAGAGTAGTTTTCTACCCCATGTTGTCTTCCCCAGTCATCTAATATATCACAAACGATATCTAAGTTTGCTTTCTCGTCTTTTAAACCTTTTTTAATAACAGGATTTATCGCTGCGGCAGGAACATCTTCTAGAAAATCTCCTTCAATAGGAGCTATATCTATATTTGGTTGAAGACTTTCTAACCATCCATTAGGAGCAATATCCGCAAAAGAGGTTAATCTTTCTGAATCCAAGTTTCCAAGAATTTTTATTTTTGAAGCATCGTCCATTCCACTTAACATTTGACGAATGTCCGTATCTGATAATTTTTCTAACTGTTTAGCGATTATGTCATCTGCTTGGGAACTAGAATCTCCTAAGGATGCTAGCGTTTGTTGAATAGCTCGATTGCGTGTCGTCACTTCGATACTTTCTCCAACCACAGAGGAAATTGATGCAATAAATGCTTGGGTCGCAACAGCTTGCCAACCCCCAGCATCCTCCCATGCTTGTGACCAATCCTTACCTTCTGCTATCATGGACATCGCTGTTTGGAATGGTACTTCTACTACTCCTGTTCCAGTATCTAGCGTAACACGAATCGCAGAACGCGCTAATTGTTGAGCGATTTGACTCTGAAAACGATTCGTTATTTTAGAAAATTCACCAGCTCCAATTTTTCCACCAACATACCATTGTAGACCTTCCCATCCACCTTTTACTGTTCCAACGAGAAGTCCTTTAGCAGTACTAGATTCTTTTAATCCTTCAAAAGTAAATGTTTGGTCTCCATAGGATACTTGATACTCTCCCTTACCCAAAGCAGTAACTTCTAAAGGAATCGTTTCCTCCTTACCATTTTCTAGCGGAAGAGGGAAATCAATCGTTGTTTTATCTCCTACCTGCAATTTTTCTAACTCTTGATACTTCTGATAAGAGATTTGAATGTTGGTTTCTTCACCCTGAGTTGAAATAGTAAAACTGTTCTTATTCCATTCCTCATCTGTATATTTTCCAACACCCACTACCGCAGCAGTAGCTGCCAAAGAACCAGCGGAAATAGTAGCAGTAGCCGCAGAAGTAGCCGCGGCCCCTCCCCCTGCTGCTGCACCACCTACCCCGCAAGTAGCAACCGTAAGGGCAACAATTCCCGCAACATATCCAATTCCAGAGATGACTTCACAACCAATACCATCCGATTTAAAGATTCCATAAGCGTATTGATCTAGTGCCTTTCCAACAGAAGTATTATAAAATGACTCAAAAAGTTTATTATTCCATTGGTAGGCTATCACGCCCTTTGATTCTTTCCATAAGGATTGTGTCTCATCAAAATTCCAATTACCCGTAGTGATTCCTGAAACTAAATCAACTATTCCTGTAGGAACGGTAGCTATAACAGTTGACAATAAAAAAATCGTATCCCCTAAGGCTTCTACCAATCCCACTAGTCCTTTTACAAGACTAACCGCTCCATTTACAATCGATGCCCCTGTATGAATGAGCGTTGCTCCCGTCCAATCAATTAATTTACTGGCTCCCCCTATGACGGTAGTCCCCACTTCTGTTAGAAAAGCTCCTGTTTTCGAAAGAGTTTCTTCTCCTGCTTTTATGGCACTTTGAATTTTTTCGCTAGCCCACTTTTTAGCAGCAGATGCCTTTTCTTTTATACCATCAATGGCAGAGGTTACTTTCTGAGCGATATTGGCGCCTGTTTCTTTCATGCTATTCCAAGCATTTTTAAAAAAACTAACAACCCCGTTCGCTGCTTCTTTTTCACCAAATGCGTCTTCTTCCGTCATGACTTCTACTTTTTCGCTTTCCAATTTTTCAACGGAAGGAGATTGTAATTTTGTATTACTAGGAGATGACGTCACGGAAGTTCTTTTTGTTTGATATGTTCCAGTAGGTTGAAATGCTAAAGTTCCCATTGGTCACTCTCCTATTCTATTACCATTATATCAATTTTCACGCAAAGGAGCAATAAAAAAAGGAATGAAAAATCATTCCCTTTGTAGTGTTACAATTGATGTGAGACCTCAAATATACAAATAAAGCGATAAATCTGTTAAAATGTAATTTGAAACAAT
>CANQRL010000025.1 GCA_947626275.1 uncultured Bacilli bacterium | reverse complement strand
ATGGAGTCGAACCATCGAACCCGAAGGAACAGATTTACAGTCTGCCGCGTTTGACCACTTCGCTATCCCTCCATAAATGGTGCCGGAAGTAGGACTTGAACCCACAACCTACTGATTACAAGTCAGTTGCTCTACCAGCTGAGCTATTCCGGCAAAAAAAATCAATGGTGGGCGATATAGGACTCGAACCTATGACCCTCTGCTTGTAAGGCAGATGCTCTAACCAACTGAGCTAATCGCCCGGAAAAAAACATTGACAGTATAAAATATATCATAGCAAGTCTTATTTGTCAATACTATTCGCCGTGTTTTTTATTTTTTTGACGCCCTCTTCAATCCATATTGGAAGATGATAAGCGAGGGTCGAAAATCCTAAATTTGTCTCCTTAATTCTTTTTCTCCGTGTAGGGCTCCCTTTTTTGTACTCAATATTCTTAATACTCAATTTTAATTGCCCTAAATTTTCGTCAACATCTAGTATTTCTACGTTGATGACATCCCCAATATTTACATAGTCGGCAACGTTCTTAACGAAACCGTGAGAAATCTCGGAAATATGAATTAAACCACTGTAATATTCATCACAGGATACAAAAACACCGTAGGATTCTATTCCCGTTACTGTTCCACAGATAATTTTTCCTTTTTTATACTTTGTCATCCAACCACCAAATTCATTATAACACAGGAAAAAAAATAATAAAAGCCTTTACTTTCTAACGGCTTTCCATTATAATAACAATCGGTGATACAATGAAAACGGAAGAAAAAATTCAGGAGATTTTGGATAAGTTAAGACCCTTTTTAATCAGTGATGGGGGAAATCTTGAATTTGTAAAATATGAAGATAATATTGTTTACATCCGTATGATGGGAGCCTGTGCGAATTGTGGCATGCTCGATTTTACGTTAAAAGATGGGATTGAAGCAGCCATTCAAGAAGAAATTCCAGAGGTTTTAGCGGTGGTGAATGTTGGTCTCTACGATCTCGATTTAGATGATATGTAAAATGCCTTATGGCATTTTTTATTTGTCAACAATCCAATCTATTTTTGGTAAAAAGACAAATGGCTGAAAGGCAAAATATAAATCTCTTAGGAAAAATTCATATTCCTCTATCTTTTCTAAATAGCGATCTAAACAACTATCCTCTCCTCCTTTGACAATACAATCATAGCAGTCAAAATAATAAGAAGGATAAAGCATTCGGGCATAAAAAAGAAGATAGTCCTGAGCTTGAAAATTCGTTCGGCGAAAGTAGAGAAACAAATCATTCATCGAAAAATTTCCTTCAAAAAATTTTACCTTTACGTATTCTGATACATCTCTTACACGATAATCAAACAAATAATTGATGGGATTCCAGTAATCGAAATTACTATTCATCCGGTCATGCGCTATATAAAGGGGCGTATCTTTTTTTATCATTCGATAAAAGGAAATCGCATTTTCCGTCATACCCTCATAGTAAAAAAAACTATTTATCAATTTGGGATTAGAAATAGTTTCCGTATACTTTTCATAATAATCAACTTTATTCATCCACCGTTCATGCCAAGGAAGGATTTCTTCCTTTCCCATAGGAATTTGAAATCTTTCAAGTAATTCTAAACAGACGGGATAGTTTTCATGGGTTCTTAAAAGAACATATTGCTTATCTTCAATCATTGTAACCAGTTCTTGACTCTTATTCGGAATAATGTCATAAAGAGGGTAATGCCAACTCTTTAGTTGTTGATAAATGTCTATCGGAATTTCTCGGTCTAATTCTAGTAAGGTATACTCTCCAAAGGAATAGCGAAAATCTTTGTACTCTAAATGATTGACATCTAGTTCGTAATAGTATCGGATTGCGTTTCTCATATAATATTTTATACAAAAAAAAATAAGCTATGCTTATTTTAATAAAAAACATCGTTGAGATAAAGTCCACAAGCAGGAGCTGTCTTCCCTGATTTTGTCCGATCTTCTTCCTTTAAAATCGTTAAAATATCTTTGCTCTTTCTCTTTCCCTCTCCCACTTCGATTAAAACACCGACAATATTGCGAACCATGTAACGCATAAAACCAGTCCCCATGATAACAATCGTGATACGATTTAAATCTTTTTTATCGCGAATAATTTGGGTACTTAAAATGGTTCTTACATAATCGTCTTTCTCCTCATCTGCTTTCGTGAAAGATTTAAAATTGTGAGTTCCCTCGATATACTTTAAGGCTCTTTCCATTTCGATAACCCGTAAGGGTTGATTGTATTGATAGACATAGTCTTTTTCGATAGGAGAATATTCACCCATATTGATTTTATAGATATATTCTTTGGCTTTCACATCGAACCTAGCATGAAAATCATCCGCTACCCGTTCTATTTTTTGTACATGAATATCTTTCGGAAGAAGACTATTGATGCTTCCTTCTAGACGATACAAATCCCATTCCTTTTCTAAATCAAAATGGGCTTTTTGATGGTAAGCATGAACTCCCGCATCCGTTCTTCCAGAGGCATAAATTGCTACTTTTTTTTCGCTATTTAATTTTGTTAATACTTTTTCTATTTCATTTTGAATCGTTTTCATTCTAGGCTGTTTTTGATATCCTTTGTATTTCGAACCATCATAAGAAAAGGTCATTAAATATCTCATAAGTCCTCCTAACTTTTGCGCAAAATTTCTTTCACTAAATCATTCTTGTCGCTCTGATATCCTAGTTTTACTTTTTTACGTTCCCATACTTCTTTTTGAAACTGAACCATCTTTGGTAAATCAATTCCTTCTTTCATTAATTTTTCGGACTCGCTAAAGACGTCCTTTTTCTTTCCGGAAAGAAGGACTTTTCCTTCTTTTAAAACGACGATTTCATCGGCAATTTGATTCACAAAATCGATATCGTGACTTGCAATCAAAATGGTTTTTTGATAGCGAGATTTCAAACGAGTAAGAAGACTGATTAAAGCTTTTTTCCCTTCTCTATCAAGTCCAATGGTGGGTTCATCCCATAACAGAACTTTTGGATTATAGGAAAGCGCTATGGCTAAACTAATCAATCTTAACTCCCCACTACTAAGAGAAAATGGATCCTTATATAAGTAGGAAGAATGTAATCCAACAATCCCTAACGCATCCTCGATATGTTGCCGCCTTTTAACGAGATTATAATTGTATTTTTCTAATACAGAAAAGAACTCTTTCAAAATAGAATCATAAGAAAAGGTATCCTCTGGATGACTAGGAATATACGCTATTTTACTATGATATGCTAAAACGCTAGAAAGAATTCCTTTTCGCGTGATTTCATAGTCTTCTATTGAAATTTTACCATCTTTTGGAATTCGTTTTAAGGTAAGCAAATCAAAGACAGAGGATTTACCGCTTCCCGTAGGTCCAATAAGCGCAGTTATCTTTGTACTTTTCGCTTCGAATGAAAGATCATTTAAGATATTTTTTCCCTTTACACCATAACAAACTTTGTCAAATTTTATTTCCATAGAGCATCCACCAACTTCTTATCAGATATTTGTATGTCAGATATTTTATGATAATAACGTAACTTATTCGATAAATCAGCAATAAATGGTAACTCTAACTGATGATCTTTAAAATTTCTTTCCGAATGTAAAGCATCTTTGACAGATCCTTCGAAAACAACTTGACCCTCATCGATTATAATCATTTCATTTCCATAAAAAACGTCTTCTGAGTTTTGGGTAATTTGTAAAACTGTTAATCCTTCTTTGACAGATTCTTTTAGGAGAGTAAAAATTCTATCTTTCGTTTTCCGATCTACTTGTGAAAGAGCCTCATCTAAGATAAGCAATTTAGGATTGGTAACAAGAGCCGCTAACAAAGCGACTATTTGAGTCTCCCCATCGCTTAACTCCCACATTTTTCGTGAAAGTAAATATTCGAATCCATACTTACTTGCTAGGCTCTTTACTTTCTCTGGAATTTTCTTTTCCTCAATGCATTTCAACTCAAACTCTAATTCTTTAGAGACGGTATCCGTCACAAAATCTCCTCTTGGCGATTCGGTTACTAATTTGACAATTCTTCTAATCCCCTCAATATTTTTAGGATTTAAAAATTTTCCATCTATTTTGATATAATCATGGGAATATTCCAACCCGATTAAAATACGCGCTAACGTCGACTTCCCAGATCCGGTTGGTCCAAGTAACGTATAAAAGCGATTACTCATTAATGACAAATTAAAATTGGTCAAAATTGGTCTATTGGTATATGTAAAAGACAGATTTTGAATTTCTACTATTTTTCCCATAGAATCACCACAGCCTTTATTATAATAATTGAGGGAAAAAAAGTAAAGAAAAAGAACAAATCTTTTTCTACAAAGTTTTATGCACATTTATGTGTAAAAAAGACGGTTCTATATGTTATAATTTTAATAGAGGTGAATGGATGAAAACAGATATTGAAATTGCGCAAGAAGCAAAACTTCTTCCCCTAGAGAAAGTAGCAAAAAAAATAGGGATTCAAAAAGAGGAATTAGAGTATTATGGTTCTAATAAAGCAAAATTGAATATTCAGCAAAAAAGAGAAGGAAAAGGAAAACTCATTCTCGTTACTTCTACAAATCCTACCCCTTACGGAGAAGGAAAGACAACGATGAGTATAGGAATTGCTGATGCCTTATGGCGTTTAAAAAAGAAAACACTCGTCACACTAAGGGAACCCTCTTTAGGACCTGTCTTTGGAATGAAAGGGGGAGCAACGGGAGGAGGATATGCCCAAGTTGTTCCTATGGAAGATATCAATCTTCACTTTACGGGTGATATTCATGCTATTACCGCTTGTAACAATTTATTATGTGCAGCTATTGATAATCACTTATTTCAAGGAAATGCTTTAGAAATAGATGAGACAACTATTCGTTTTCCAAGAGCCATGGACATGAATGACCGGGCACTTCGAAATATTACGATTGGCCAAGGAAAAAACAACTTTGAACGCCAAGATTCTTTTGTCATTACCGTGGCATCAGAAATTATGGCTATCTTCTGTCTTGCTAAAGATATGGACGATTTAAAGAAACGACTAGGTAATATTTTAATTGCTTATAATAAAAAAGGAAAACCAATCTACGCTAGAGATTTAAAAATAGCAGGAGCCTTAACTCTCCTTTTAAAGGATGCTATCAAACCTAATTTAGTCCAAACGCTAGAGGGAAATCCAGCGATTATCCATGGTGGTCCTTTTGCTAATATTGCCCATGGATGCAATTCGATGATTGCGACCAAGCTTTCTTTAAATCTTGCTGATTATGTCGTAACAGAAGCTGGTTTTGGTAGTGACTTAGGAGCTGAAAAATTTCTCGATTTGAAATGTCAATTAGGAAAATTAAAACCAGACGTCATTGTAGTTAATGCCACTATTCGAAGCATGAAGTATAATGGTCTTTGTCCAAAAGAAGAACTAACAGAGGAAAGTCTTGATTACTTAGAAAAGGGAATTGAAAACTTAGATGTCCACATTGAAAATATGAAAAAGATTTGTAACCATGTCGTTGTCTGTCTCAACCACTTTTATAAAGATACAGAAAAAGAGGTTGCTTTCGTCAAAAAACACGTGGAAGAAATGGGCGTTCCATTCTATGTATCCAAAGCATTTGCGGAAGGCGGAAAAGGTGCTTTAGAGTTAGCGAAAGGAATTGTTTCTCTAGCAGAACAAAAAAGTACTTTCCACCCTATCTATCAGTTAACGGATTCTACCAAAGAAAAGATTGAAAAGGTAGCTCATGAAATCTACCGCGCTAAAAAGGTAGTATACTCTGAAGAGGCAAAAAAGTCATTGAAAAAAATCGAGTCTATCGGTGTTGCAGGCTTACCTGTTTGTATTGCGAAAACTCAATATTCTTTAAGTGATGATCCTAAGAAACTAGGACATCCTAAGGATTTTGAAGTGACCGTTCGCGATATCAAATTATGTTCAGGAGCAGGATTTATCGTTGTATACATGGGAAGCATTATGACAATGCCAGGATTATCAAAAACACCTGCTTATGAAAAAATGGATATTGATAAGAAGGGTATCATTACTGGATTATTCTAACAAAAAAAGGCTTAAGCCTTTTTTCTTTTTACTCCATTTCCTTTAACGTTTCTTTCAACCATTCAAATACTCTATCCATCGAATCTTTCTCAACCTTTTCATGAACAGAATGGATATCAAAGAGGTTAATACCGATAACGCAGATGTCTAGCCCCTTGATTTCTTGAGCGAAGATTCCACCCTCTAACCCTGCATGAACGTCTTCTAAGGTAATATTTTTGTGATATAACTTTTCATAGGTATTGACTAATAGTTGACGAGTAGGCGAATCTTCTTGAAAAGTAAAGAATGGTTTCTTGTCCTCGATTTTAAACTTCAAATGATATCTTCGCGCGATTCTCTCTGCTCTACTGACATAAAAATCCTCATAACCAACAATCGAACTCCGAATGCTTAGGGCAATCCAAACTTCCTTTTCCGTAGTCCGAATAACACCAAGATTACTAGAAGTAAGAGGGAAATCTACATCGTTTCGTTTTAATACCCCATCTTCAATTTTATCCAAGAATTGTAAAATCTGCATACTTGTTTTATGATCAATAACCTGATTTCTTGGTTTCATTCTTCTATAATCAATCTTTATGCCAGGATACTCTATCGAATAAAATCTTTTAAAAAATTGGTATTCCGCACTAAAATCATGGGAAGTATTAAAAATACATTTTATATCACTTGGAATAACATTTTCTTTGGAACCACCATCAATAGATACAATCTCAATATCTTCTAATCCTTCTAGAATATGCGCTAAAATCTTAATGGCATTTCCACGATGCGAATCGATATCTACGCCAGAATGTCCTCCTAAAAGTCCACTGATAGAAAGTTGATAAGAACCTTTTTGACTCTCTACTCTTTCAAAAGGAGCACGTACTGTTAAACTAGCCATTCCCGCGCAAGATACTTCTATTTTATCTTCTTCCGTACCGTCTAAACTAATTAATCGTTTTCCTTTGATATGTTTATAATTTAGGTTTTTAGCGCCGTTCATCGTCGTCTCTTCTTGGGTTGTAAAAATAGCCTCAATCGGAGGATGTTCTAAAGTATTATCGCTTAATAGAGCAAGAATAACAGAAACACCTGCTCCATTATCTGCGCCAAGATTACTTCTTTTTGCCTTATAGTAACCATCTTCTAAAAACCATTCAATCCCATGATTTTCAAAATCATAATCTTCTTCACTTGTACAAACCATATCGGTATGTGCTTGTAAAATGATAGGTTCTGATATATAGGGATGGGTTCCTGGTTTTCGAATGATGACATTGGAATATTCATCTACCTCATAATCTAAGTTATATTGTTGAGCAAAATGAACCAAATAGCCGGCCATTTTATCTTCTTTCCCAGAAGGTCTTGGAATTTCTAAAATTTCTTCAAAAAAATGACTTGGACTTTTCCTTCTTACCATAAGTATCACGTATAATCAATCTTATAGAAATATTAATTAATTTCTTATTGATTGATCCCTTTCTATTTATATTTTTTTAT
>CANQRL010000024.1 GCA_947626275.1 uncultured Bacilli bacterium | reverse complement strand
TCCTTTCTTATTTAATTATAACAAAATAAAAGTAGATCACATTCTTTTTATGTGTCTACTTTTACTTTATCACTTCATCTATTTTTTTGAAACAGTCTTTTTCTTTTTGATAATCCATCTATCAAAAGTAGCTAAGATAGCTGGTAAAAATAATAGAATTAAAATGGTAGAACAAAGGGTTCCTTCTGATAAAGTCTTACAAATTTTTGCTGAGACAGCAGAGGCAAATACTCCTACAATCAGTGTTACAATGATAAGGATAGAAGCACTTGTTAAGATTGTATGAATAGAGTTATTATACGCATTCATAATAGCATGAATCTTATCATTGGTTCTTCTCTCTTCTAGATAATAAGAAGTATAAAGGATTGCATAATCAATTGTAGCTCCCATTAAAATACTTTGAACAATTAAAATAGAAATAAAATAAACAGCATTACTAAAGGATAGAATTCCCATGATTAAGAAAACTGCACATTGAATCAACAATACCAAAATAATAGGAATAAGGAAAGATTTAAAGGTAACTGCTACTACTAAGAAGATAAAAAGCATCGTAAGAACAGTAATTAAATTTAATTCTCCATTAAAGGATTGACTCATTTCATAGGCCATTGGCGAATCCCCAATGATATATGCTCCATCGTTTTTTAAATCTGTTTTCAAATCTTCTATGAAGTGAAAGGTTTCCTTAGACTCTGGTTCCAATTTTGTTGTTAAAATAATACGAGCATAGTGATTGCCAATAAACATTTCCTTAGTATCTTGAAGAAGTTGGGAAGATTCCTCAATTTTCTCTTTTAAAGAATCATCAAAGAAATCGGAGAACTGTTCTTGTTTCATTATGGTATCCTTTAAATAAGTTACAAAGGTTTCCATACTGAGTTTCCAAGTGTCATCATAAGCATTCTCACTACCATAATAAAGATATAATAAATCGATTAAGTTTTTATCTAAAGGAAAAGTTAATGGTAACAACAGTTCATATAACTGATTCTCGTCATATTTTGTATTCTTTAAGGAATTCTCCATCATCGTATCAAGCGTAATTAATTTTTCTTCCATGCCATTCTTTAGATTTTTTCCATATTCTGGATTAGGTAGTACTTCTTTTAACAAGAAAGAAACAAAATCTTTTAAGGATACCTCTACGGATTTCTTTTGAACTTGAATGTCATACAAAGAGTAAAGTAAAGAAACTGTTTCAGAATCCATTGTTAAAAATTTAGCCATTTGTGAAACTGTATATTTTTTATTGGCTTGAACACTATCCATGGTATTCTTTAAAATTTGAAGTTGATAGATCGTCTTTTGATCCAAATATGGTTGAAGGGAAGCCTCCTCTTGATAGGTTAATAAAAGACTAATGAATTGATAAGGACTAAGTTTAAAGTTTTCTGACCAATAAACTGCATAAATACTCTTTACAAGAGATTCCTCCATCGAAAAATACGTACTTATTTCTTGGTAGGTAAAACTTCTTTTTGTTTTCGCACTATCCATGACAAAGAAAAGAGTTTGAAATTGCTTTTGTTCTACTTCCTCTAACGTTTGAAAAAGTTCTGGAGTTTGACAAATAGCTCCAATAAACTGATAAGGACTAAGACGACTAGTAGCAAATTGATCTTGAAACAAATAATAATAAATGGATTGAACCTTAGTCGCTGGAAGTTCAAGATCTTGTGCTAATTTCTGATACGTCATCGGATCATCGATAAACTCTTCTTCCGTAAAATGAGAAAGTCTTTGAAGTTGTAAAAGCATATCTTTAGAAAGAGCACTACGATAGTTTGGATCTGTTACTAATACTTGCGTAATAAAATTGAAAAATTCCTGTAGGGTTAAGGTATTTTCTATGTCTTGGTTCGTTAGAAAATACGTATACAAAAGAGAAACTTGCTTTTCATCCATTCCTAACAAAGTAGCAATTTCCTTGGAAGACATTTCGCGATTTATTGTTTTTAAATCCGTAAAAGCTAATAAGGTTTTTAAATTATTCTTGGCATTCTGATCCATTTTGGAAGCATATTTTTCGTTCTTTAAAACATCTTGATTTAAGAACGTTAAAAAGTCTTTAAGAGTTAAGGACTGCAAATTCTCTTTGGCATGATAATAGGTAAGCAAATCTCCTATTGTCTCTTCATTAAGGGAGAATATTTCCTGTAATTCTTTCGCATCTTTCTTCTCTTCAAATTTTTTAGGGTCAGCAAAATTTTCCAGTAGAGGAACATTACGCCTTGTTTCATCCTCTAATTTCTTACTCCATTGTGGATCAGAAAGTACTTTTTCTTGAATAAAATGAACAAATTCCTCTAAACTCATCGAAATGTTGTCATTTCCATAATAGTGATAATAAATGATTCTCAATAAATCTTCTTCTATTGATAAATCCATATTCATCTCTGTTAACTGATGATATAATTCTTGGTAAGAAAAAGGTTTATTAATAGTATTTTGATAACATAATACACTTTCTATTTTGTCTTCATCTTCTAATTTTTGACAATAAGAGCCTAATTTTTCTTCTTTTTCCTTTGGATAAACAATAACCATTTGATTATCTAGAACAAATTTACCTGCTATTTCATCATGTCCAGATTCTGTATAAAGAATTCCTAAAGAACCTTTTAGAAAATAACTAATTACAAAAATAAGGAGAAATACGATGCAAGCTATATAACGACATTTATAAGCTAATTTTCCCAAAAAATTTAATTTGAAAATAGGACATTTCTTTTTACTCTTCATAATTAACTTATCGAACATTAAAATTAATCCTGGTAAGCAAGTAAAAATACTAAGAAGACTAAAAACAACTCCCTTAGCAAGAACAAAGCCTAAATCTCTTCCGATGGTAAAGCTCATAAAAACAAGTGCTAAAAGACCTACAATGGTCGTAACGGAACTACTAGAGATAGATTGAAAAGCATGATGTAAAGCTTTTTTCATAGCTTCTACTTTATCAGGCTCAGAAATTCGTTCTTGCCGATAGCGATTCATCAACATGATAGAATAATCCATCGATAGAGCCATCTGTAAGAGGGCTGAAATGGAATCTGTGATATTGGAAATGCTTGGAAAGATAACATTAGTTCCTTTATTTAAAACAACAGCAATTAAAATAACAGCTAAGAATAAAAATGGTTCTATATAAGACTCGCTCATAATAATTAAAATGACAAGAGCACTACCAACCGCAATTAAAACAATAAAAAATGGTAATACCGTCTTATTATAAGCAGATATTTCACCAGAAGTATCGACAATTTGGTTGCCAAAATGATCTTCAATTTCTTGATAGATAACACTTGCTTCCTCCGTATCAGCACTCACATCAGCTGTCAAGGTAAAAAGAACATATTCTTTGCCCTTTTCATATTCTACTTCTGTTACACGATCTAAGGTTGATAAATATTCTTTTGTTTCTTCGATTTCTTGTTGAGACATTTCTTTAAACATAATAGAAAGTTCACTACTCTCTATCGGATCGAATTCTTCTTCCATGATATCCATTCCTTTTCTGGTATCAGACGTTGATGGTAGATATTCAGACATATCTTGATTAATATGGACATGAGAAAATAAGAAAACAGAAACAATAGATAAACAAATAAAAAACGTCAAAACAAAATATCGATGATTTACGATAAAATCTGTAACTTTTTTCACTCTCTATTCCCCTCTCTCAAACAAAACAAAAAGGATTATAGCAAAGTTTCTATAGAAAAGCAAAGTCAAATTATTTCATAGTGTCAAAAATTTAACAAAAATTTGGTATATGTCTAAAACTATGATATAATAGGCACAATTTAAGGAGGGATTTTATGAAAGTTAAAATAGCCAATTCCGCTTCCAAGAAAACAAGAGAAAAAATTAAGAAAAATTTTGCCATTCTTCTAAAAGAAAAACAGAGTTTAAACAAGATTACCGTAACGGATCTAGTCAGTAAAGCAGATATAACGAGAGGATCTTTTTATACACACTATGAAAATATTTATGATGTTGCCAAAGAATTACAAGACGAAACCCTAGAATTTTTAATTCATAATATCAAAGAATTAAATTCTATCGAAAATATCAATTCCTACTTTGATGAAATCTTTCATTATTTAAAAGAAAATGAAGACATCTACTCTATGATTTTATCCTGCAACGAACCTCTTTTATTTACGGATACTTTAAGCAAAATCATGACAAAAAATTTATATGAAGTTCTCTTTGATTCTCACCATCAGAAAAATCTAGAATTAAATATTTCCTTATTTATTGATGGCTCTATTCATCTACTCATTAAATATTATCGCAAAGAGATCAGTTGTTCTTTTGAAGAAATCAATCAGTGTATGAAAGATACCTTTAAAAAACTTTTTCTACAGGAAAAATAAAAAAAAGAAAGACCATTCTTTCTTTTTTTGTCCAATAGATGAGAAATGAGAAAATGAGGAAAGTTACTAAAGAAATCCCATAAGAAAGTATCATCCATAGAGTTCCTTGATAAAAAGTAGTAATTTCATACGTTCCAGGTTTTAAGGTGATTCCTAAAAGACCATTTTGCGTTTCGAAGGAAGCGATTTTTTCTTTTCCATTCTTTATTTGATAACCTGGATAATAAATGAATGGTAATTCTATGATAGATTCCTCTTCTACCTCTATAGAAAAGCTTAAATGCGTACCTTCTTTTTCTACCCCCATTATGTGGGAATTTCCCTTTAGAACGATTGGTTCTAAGCTTCTCTTTTTTAAATAATCATAATTATAAATCGCATTTCTAGGTAAATATTCTGCACTAGCGGTTCCTACACTCCGAGCGATCTCTCCCCTTTTTCGAATATCATTCGTATGGATAAGTTGATTATCAACTCCTTTATTCTGAATTCCTTTTTGTAACATAGGAACTGCCATCGCAAGGAAAACGACTGCTAGACCAATCGAAAAGAGATGTTGCCTAGAAACTTTTGATAAAAAGATAGAAAGAACAATCGCCCCAAAGAAACTAGATAGTTGTAAGTATCGCCAAGGAAACTGAAAAATAGAAAGAACATTCGGTAGAGAAGCCCATGGAATAATCTTTAAAGTCAGAAAAAGAGATAAAAACAAAAGACTAAAAGAGGCAAGAAAAAAAGTATTTTGAAAAGATTCTTGTTTTCTCTTTAAAATAATTATCAAAGCTATGAAAAAAAGCAAAAGGATATAACATTGCACGCTTTGAACTAAGTAATCATGAGAAAAAGAAAAAATAGAAAGAGCCCTTTTCTCCATATGATAACCGGTTGTTTTCATATAAACATTATCAAATACCATATAGTCACTAGAAAGTTTAGCTTCTAAAAGAGGAAGAAAACTAGGAAGTGCGAGGAAAATAGCAATCCCCAAACTGATTCCTAATTTTTTTACAAGCTCCCAAAGGTTTCTTTTTCTTCCATAAAATAGAAGAAAAAGAAAAGCAAAAAAACCAACCATTACAGTGCTTACCAAATGTGTAAGGAATAAGCCAGCTGTTCCTATCGTGACAAGATACCATTTTCTGCCATCGTGATTTACAATATCATAAATACCATGGAATACTAGTGGAAGAAAGACAAAAGCAAAAATCTCTCCCAAGGCCATTCGCACATAAATATCATAGAGATGGTATGGGGCAATCATATAAAGAAAAGCTCCTAAAATAGCGATTCGCCTTTTCCCAGAAACATCCCATAAAAACTGATACATCGTTACACCAGAAAGATAAATACTAAAAAAGATACCTAGATTAACCGCTAATCCCCAAGACGGTGTAAAAAGAGAAATAAAAAAAGTAACTACACTTGATAAGATACCATAAAATAAATTGGCGGCAAATCCTAGTCCACCCATCATATTTGGATTAATAAACGGTAAAAGTTGTCCATCCTCTAAAGCAATTTTAAAGGAATAAGTCCTAAAAAAATGAAAGGAAGCATCATGTCCATCTAACATCTTGAATCGCAATAAAGGAAATCCAATCAAAAAAGTAGCGATTATCAAAAGAATATAAGGAAAATATTTTTTATGTATCAACTTTTTCATTTCATACCTCTTCTACTTTTTTATTATACCATAATTCTAAAAGAGAAATAAAAAAACAGATGACTCTGTTTTGAAGGACATTTCGTTACTCTTTTTCTATCAACTCGCCAATAATCATATAATGGGCTTGAGCATTTTCTTTATAACACTTTTTCGCATCCTGAGGAATTTTATCCATGTTTAGTTGTTCCATATAAATTTTTTTACAAAGAAAGGTCTCCTCTGCTTCTTGATAGGTAACTCCATGATTTAAAAATTTGGGAGTAAGACCAGATTCTTTTACTTTATCTCTATTTCTTCCTGAAATTCTTCCCATCAAGCCTAGAATTTCTCTTTGATTCTCTGGAAAGAAAGCTACCGTAAAAAAGTCTTGGTTCTTTAAAAATTGAAAAGTATATCGATCCGGTCTAATATAAATCGTAATGATAGGTTTATGCCAAAGAGTCCCCATAGACCCCCAAGAAATGGTCATACTATTAAAGTTTTTCTTATCCCCTGCTGTCACCAAAGCCCAATCTTGATCAAATTTCGTAAATGGATTTATTTTATAATCTTTCATATATCTCTCCTATCCTATTTCATTATATCATAATATCATAAGAGCGTTCTTTCCTTTCAGAAATTTGTTTGTGAAGCATTGAAAAAATGCAAAGTGTGAGATATAATTTTTATGGTGATGATATGCAAGAAAATGACAAAATAGAAGAAAAAAAGAATTCTAAAAAACGATATTTATTATTAATTCTATTATTGCTTTTATTTTTTCTAATCGGTATTATCCTTTACTTTTGCTTTTTCCATGAAAAGCCATCTAAAAAGGAAAAAGATAACAAATCAGAGATTACTTTTAAAGATGTCGCAAAACTAAATTATGGAGCATTTGATATTCAGGATTTTATCAATGGAGAGATCCTTTGTAAAGACACATGCACTTATAATGGGAAAGAAATAAAAAGTCATATTTCAGAAGTGGAAGGTTTAGGAAAACAAAAGGTTACAGTAGATGTTACTTACGAGGAAAAAAAGTACTCTAAAACATATGAGATAGAGATTGTAGATGAGATAGCCCCTAAAATTATTTTGAGTGAAAACGAAATAACACTACACCTTAACGATTCTTTTGATCCTAAAAATTATGTTTTGGACGTAACAGATAATTATGATGGTAATTTACTAGATAACTTAATGATTGATAACCCTGTTGACACTATGAAAGTGGAAACTTACACAGTTACCTATTCCGTTACAGATTCTAATGGAAATGAAACAAAGGAAACATTAACTGTAATAGTAACTGATCAAAGTTCTGAAGAAAATCCTTCAAATCCAAATTCAAACATCAACACAAATTCGAATTCTTCTTCCAATAAAAGTAATAGCTCTAGTAATAAAACAAGCTCGTCTAATAAAAATTCTAGTAGTAACAAGCCAAGCTCTTCCAATAGTAATAAACCAAGTTCTTCTAATTCAAATACTAACTCTAACACAAAAGTAAGTGCTTTTGAAAGAGATGTCAATGCCTCTAAATTAACTCCTTTAAAGACAGGTGTAAAAGAATTAGATACCCAGGTAGAAGAAATTTTAAATAAAATTATCAATAATTCTATGACGAATTATGAAAAATTAAAGGCAATTTATTTATGGGTAATCGACTATGTTGAAAGATATGAAAGAAGTCCATTAGCTATTAATTACACTGGTTATATGTATACTTATCACTTTAGTAAGGCCGATGCTCTAGCTGTTTCAAGGGCCGTTGACACTTTAGAATATAAAACAGGAGCTTGTGGAGAATATTCTTCTCTCTTCATGGTTTTTGCAAGAAGAGCAGGATTTGAAACTTATCTAGTAAATGGACAAGTAAAAAAATCAGGTGGGGGCTATACTGGACATACTTGGATTAATATCAAAGCAAATGGCAATTGGTATGCAATTGATACACAAATAGCAGATAGTTGGAATGCACCAGATACTTATTTTGGTCTAGATAAAAATGACAGCATATACAAATATGATGATTGGAATGGCGATATTGCTGGATTCCAAGGTTGGAGAGCTTTAGATCCCATGAATTTAAAAGTATCTATTCCTGAATGGAATTTCGATCTAAAAGATGAAGTATTTGGAGCATATATTGATATAAGAACAAGTGGATCAGAAACAATTCAAACAAAAATAAATGATACCATTCATCTATCATGGGAAGCTTCTTCAGAAGAAAAATCCTCTTATAGTATCAGTCTTGCTATTCAAGGAAATGACAATAACTTTGAAGAAATTCCTATAAATGGTTCTTCTACTAGTTATACGTTTACGAAAGCCGGATCTTATAATTTATACATTGTAATTGATGATAAATTAGGAAGAGAGATAGAAATCATTCAAGCTGTTGAAGTAACAGAATAAAAAGAAGTAGGAAAATAAAAATTCCTACTTCTTTTGGTTGTATTATAAATAGTGTTGGTGAGAAAAATCACTGACACTGTTTTATTTTATAAAAAGACATAAGTTTGATACAATGTAATCATCCAAAAAAAACATTGAAAGGATCAAAACTTATGTCTATAAATAATTATATCTTAAATTTGCTAAATATTGAAGATAAAAATATCTTTATTAATACAAATAATATTCAAACTAGATCTATTAAAGGGAAAAACTATAAAATCATGGAAGCTTTTCTAACGTATATTCCTGAATATTGTCCTCATTGCGGTGTTGTCAATAAATCTAATGACATTATTAAATGGGGGTTTAGAAAAAACTGTATTGTTAAAATTCCTAAACAAGGGAATTGTTTAACTAGATTAATCCTTCATAAACAAAGATTTTATTGTAAACATTGCCATAATACTTTTATTGCTGAAACTTCTTTAGTTGATAGATATAAAAATATTTCTAGAAATACCGAATTACAAATTAATCTAGAACTTATGGAAAAACAAAGTGAGAAAGATATTGCCAAAAGGTTGGATGTTTCTGTTTCTAAAATTGATAGAAAATTAAATGAAATTTCTTCCCATACGGTATTAAGACACCCTTCTTTACCTAAATCTATGAACTGGGATGAATTTAAAGCTACCAAAGATACCAAAGGAAAAATGGCTTTCATCATTGTGGATAATAATTCTGGCAATATTTTTGATATCCAAGACTCTAGAAAATCTATAGATTTACAAAAATATTTTAAAAGATATTCAAAAAAAGAAAGAGATAAAGTTCAATTTATTTCTACAGACTTCTATTCTGGGTATATATT
>CANQRL010000023.1 GCA_947626275.1 uncultured Bacilli bacterium | reverse complement strand
ATCTCGCAATTTAATTATACTAAATTTTTATAAATAATAAAAGACTGTTTTCAAAATTTCTTTTGTCAACAGTCTGAAAGTACTGATTATTTCAGTACTTTTTTATATGATAGTGTAAAAAAAGAAAAGCAAGGAATGTCATTTCATGAGATAAAGTGTGTTATAATAAAGCTAAGAAAGTGGGAAAATAATGGAGAAAAAACAAGAGGTAAATGGTTCTAGCTATACAGTTGATGATAAATTCATAGGCAATGTTATAGAAGAAAAACTATCTACTATGGATTTAGATACTTTATATCAAGTCAAAAGAAAGCTAGAAGAAGAAGGGGAAGATACCGATTTGATTGATAAAGCAATTGCAATTCATAAGCAAAACCAAAAGAAAGAAGATTCTAGCTTGGGGGATTTTCTTCTAGGAACCTTTTTAGGACTTTCTAGTGGTAAGAAAAAGAAAAGACCATCTCGGGAAAAGGAGTATGAACCTTGGAATTTGGAAGAAGAAGAGTTAGAAGAAGATGATTATCACTTTGAGGATTTAGATTAATTTCCATTAGAATATGGAAACAAAAAAAGATAAGTTGCATAAAGTAGCAATTTATCTTTTTTTTCATAAATTAAGATAGAAATTGTTATAAAAAAACACAATAAAAGGACAAATTATGCCCTTTTAAAACCATAGATAAGTCCACAACCACCAATCACTAGCAATCCTAATAGGGGAAGAAAGTGAATGTCGGAAGTATTAGGATTTTGTTCTTTCAAAATTTGTTGTGCAATATCGGGAGACCATACACTTTCTCCTCCGCTTGTTGGTAATAGTGTAATTTCTCCGGGATCGACTTGGATGATAACAAATTGATCCGCATCTCCATCTTCATTCCAATCAAAGGAATATTTATAGGTTAGTACAGTTCCTTTTAAAAGGGCTGCTTTTAGATTATTGGGGGTAATTCCAACGTAATCTTTAAAAGAGGAAGCTTTTATTTCGGTTGTCTTATTATCTGGCATTGTTACTTTGAATTTCGAATCTTTATCGTTTTCAGGTTCGGTTACTTCAAACCCAATCCATGCCGCAGGTCCAGGTCTTTCTCCACCAGAGGCATTCTTATCTTCATCTAGCATTTTGAATGTCGCAGCAGAATATCGGATAGTTGTTGTATTTCCTTTGGTTTCTATTGTTCCTTGACCAGAAGAAAGAGAATCTCCTGTTTCTTTAGTAATGTCTTTTACTGTTCCATAGTTTTCAGCAGCAGAGACATTGGGTATTATCGCCAAGAGGAATAGAGCGATAAGCGAAAAAAATAGGCTTTTTTTCATAAATTTACTCCTTTTTTCATAGTAATAATTTAGTCATTCTTATTATCTGAGGTGATGATAAATGAAAAGGTGTATGACTATCGAAGAGTATCGAAAAACACAATCCATTGGTAAGAAGAAACATAGAGGAAAAACATTTCAAATCATTTGGATAGTATTGTGTTTTAGCGTGATCATCTTCTCACTATATACTATATTAAATTGGCATCAAGATAATTCCAAAATCCAACAAATTAACCAAGAAATTGATAAAAGTATTCATATAGAGAGTAAGAAAAAAATAGGGGAACTAGTTAATCCCCCTGATGATAAAAAGAGTGACTATTATTACTATGCGAATATTCCTTTTTATGATGTTGATTTTAAAGATTTGCTTTTAAAAAATGCGGATACGATTGGATTTATCCAAGTTCCTAACACCAATATCCATTATCCTATTGTTCAAGCAGCAGATAATAGTTATTATTTAAAACATGACTTTCATAAGGAAAAAAATGATGCTGGCTGGATTTTCATGGATTATCGAAGTGATATCAATCAATTAGGGGATAATACCGTTATTTATGGGCATGCTAGATTTGATGAATCCATGTTTGGTTCCTTAAAAAATACGCTTACCGTTTCTTGGCAAGCGAATCGTGATAATTATGTTATTTTTCTTTCTACACCCCAAGAAAATATGCTTTTTCAAATCTTTTCTATCTATACGATTGCGAATGAAAGTTATTATATTACGCCTAACTTTCCGGATGATAGAAAAAAGAAAGATTGGATTGATACGATGCAAAAGAGAAATCTATCACCAATTCATACAGAAGTTAATGTAGAGGATAAGATTCTAACTTTATCGACTTGCCAAAATGTTCAAGATGGAAGAGTTGTTGTACATGCTAAACTGATAAAAAGGCAAAAAAAGAAAAAGGATTCGTAAAATCCTTTTTTCTCTTTATTCTACCATTTTACAGCCACAGTATTCACAGACTATTTTTTTATTGGTTGGTGCGCCACACCTTGGACATACAGCAGGAAGATTTTCTTCTTTCATTTTTTGGACCATTTTTCTTCTTTCTTCTAAAATTGGTCTTTCTTGTTCTAAAGAGAAAGCCATAATATCTCTTTTCTTAGCTACAATATAAATAGCGCCAGCAATAATCATACTAATGATGATGACACCTGCTCCCAATATATAAAGAAGAAGACTACCAAGAAAATGATTTTGTTTTGGTAAAGTATTATAGTCATATAATTGCTGCTTATAAGAACAATAATTACCAATTAATTCATCATTTTGCCATCCACTAAATCCACAGAAATCAAAAGTAGAATTTAAGGCACTATTAATCGTATTCAGTTTTTTAGAGTCTTCATCGGTCTTATTAAATAGGGCACAATAGTCTTTTGTTAAAGCGTTCTCACTATACTCTGGAAAAGAGCAATGACGAAAACTAGGATCTAAGGCTTCTGTTACAATCTTTAAATCGTATTTCTCTCCCTCTGTGTATTCTGCAAAAGTACTATATTTGATGCCTTTTGCCTCTAGTTCCTTTTTCTTATCTTCTAGTTTTTTCTTTTCCTCTGCTAAGTTGTTTTCTCTTTTTTCTTCTAGCTCTTGAGCTTTCTTTTCTAGTTCTTTTTTTTCGGTATCGATCTTTTCTTGTAAATTAGCTTTCTCTTTTTCTTTACTTGTTGTTTTCTGCTTGCTTATTCCTGTAATGATGAAAGCGCTTCCGATGAAAAGACCAATAAGAAATACCAAAATAGAAATTCGAATAATTTTCTTTTTACTTTTTTGATAATTTTTTTCCCTGATTTCTTCCTTACTTTCCATTTTACCAACTCTCCTATTAGCATTATAGCATAGAGTTTGAAAAAAAGCATATTTTGGAAAAAAAGTATGATTATCAAGACAAATAGAGAAGAGAAAAATTTGATTTTAATAATTTTTAATAAAGACTAAATAAAATTATAATATTTATCCTGTATATTTAATAGATAGAAGGAAAAGAATACTGATAGAAAGAGGGATAGAATGGATTTTTTTATTATTTATGGTTTAACGTTTATTGCCCTAATTATTACACTTTTAGCCCAGACTTTTGTTTCTAGCTCTTATAGTGCGTATTCCAAGGTTCCCAATATGAGAAGACTAACAGGAAAAGAAGCGGCTAGGTTTTTACTAGATAAAAATGGTCTTGGAAATATTCAAATTGAAGAAGTCGGCGGATATTTGACAGATCATTATGATCCTACTCGAAAAGTGGTCAGATTATCGAAAAATATTTACCGAGGAACTTCTATTGCTTCTGTTGCCGTTGCTTGTCACGAGTGTGGGCATGCGATACAAGATAAAGAAGGATACGTATTTATGAGAATAAGAGCTTCTCTTGTTCCCCTTGTAAACTTTTCTTCTTATGCGGGATATTTTGCTATTCTTTTTGGTATTCTTTTAGGAGCATTAGATCTAATTTGGTTAGGAATTATTGCCGAGATTGTCATTTTACTATTTCAGGTTGTTACCCTTCCGGTTGAATTTGATGCGAGCAAAAGAGCATTGCAAGAGTTAAAAGGTACCAGTTTTCTGACCGATGAGGAGTTAGGACAGGGAAGAAAAATGCTTACAGCAGCTGCTTTAACCTATGTAGCGAGTGTGGCAACGACTCTTATTCAAATAGTAAGGTTGATTCTCTTGTTTGGAAGAAGAGAAGATTAGATTATTTTAGTATCTATATTTATATGAAAAAAGTATTATATAACACGTTTTATATAATACTTTTTTAATTATTCACTTTATGATGGACAGTAGGGGAATCCATTGTTAAGGCTTCAAATTTATATCCCTTCGCTAATCCATATTGAATGATTTCTTCCACTGCATTTACACTAAAACTTTTTATATCGTGTTGTAAAACTACATAAGTGCGTTTATTTCCTAAGCTTTTAATGACGTTTTGAGCGACTGTTTTCGTATTGGTGGTACTACCTGCATCGCCACTTGTAATATTCCAGTCGAAATATCGAAAGCCTTTGGCTTCTACCGCTCCTGTTAAAGTAGTCATTATCTTTGTTCCATTATCATATTTTCTACTAACAGTATTGGAACTTCCTCCAGGAAACCGAATAATCATGGAGGTATGACCTGTTATTTTCTTCACTTTTTCTTGAATGGCGTATAGGTCATCAAAATAAGCTTTTTCACTACGATAGATATTATAATTATGGGTATTGGAATGTAATCCAATCGTATGACCTTCTTGGTAAGCTCTTAGTATGACTTTATCATAGTTATGAGTAATGGCTTGATTGGTAACAAAGAAGGTTGCTTTCACATTATACTTCTTTAAAATATCTAATAATTTCTCTGTATAAGGTCCTGGACCATCATCAAAGGTTAAATAGATTGTTTTACTAGTTGGTGTTTCATAATTCTTTTCTTGGTAGACAAGAACTTTTCTTGTTAGCGTTTGTTTATTTCCTGATGCATCACTAACTTGATAAGAAATGGTATATTCTCCTGGCTTATTGGTATTTACCGTGCCTGATATTTTAATATTATTATTGAGGTTACCATCGCAATTATCGCTTGCGGTTGCGCCAGACTCTTTATAGGTACTATGTTCTTTTAAATAGATGGTTTGGTTCCCTTTTAAAGTTAAGGTAGGTTTTTCATTATCCTGAAAAATTAAATCTTTAGTAACTTTTGTTTTATTTTCAGATGAATCGCTAACTTGAAAGAGAACTTGGTTTCCTTCAATCACTTGCGTTACATTTTTACTGATATCGCCATCATATTCATCAAAGGCTTCTACTTTAAAATTAGCTTCTTTTTGATTTGGACAAACCACAAAGTTATTATTTTCAACATTAATAGTAGGATATTCTCCGTCTTTTACTTTAACGATTTGCTCTTTTTCTAATTTTTTATCTTTATATTGATAAATATATTTTATTTTGTATTCACCAATTACTTTAGAATCAACTTCTCCTTCATGGCTAACACTTACTTTATGGCATTTATACCTATTGCCGTAGCAAACGTTTCCTTCATCAAATTCAAAAGATGTATTATAGGGAATTTCTATGATTTCTTTGAACTCTTTTATTTTAAATTCTCCTATGTAAAATGTATATATGAATGAAAAAACTATTAACGCTATTATTCCTACAATAATTGATAAAATAATAATCCATTTCTTTTTCACAACACTACACCTTCATCGCTTTTATTATACACCAATTTTCATGAAACATATATTTTTTCCCTTTAAAAAAATATATTCCAATGTAAATGGTGCTTTGCTTTTTAGTATATGTAGGGAGTAGAAAATGGTTATAGGTTAATTTCAATCTCTAGAAAGCAGGAATTAATTAAAAAATTAGTCATCCATCACAAAATCATCTTGTCTATATGCCAAGTTTTACAGATATTGTCATTAATGGTGATGATGTACAGCTATTAAATTTATTGTTTAGGTAGGATAAAGCTAGTTATTTTGTGATTTATTTACTTTTTTTGTGGTTGATGATATACTTTACACAGTAGGTGATAGGATGGAAGATAGCAATTTAAACGAATTAGAACAACAAGGATATGAAGTTGTAGGTGATTTTGAAATTCCGATGGATGGAATGACAATGATATCTTTAACTGAAGGACAAGTAAAACAAGCAACTGCTATGAAACAAAGACATGATAAAATGGTTGTTGTTCATGATCAAATTGGAACCATGGCTAAAGCTAGTTCTTTGTTATTTGGATATAATAAAAAAGGCATAAAACTTGCTGATGGGGATTATATTAGTGCACCTGAATTGTTACAAGCTATTTTAGATGCAGTATCTAATTTAAGAGAAGGGACAATGGTTGTCAGCCGCAAAGGAGAACCTTTAAATCCTGAAAGTTTATTGGCGACAGTAAAAGAAGTAGCAGGAGCTGTTATTGTACGTGAAAAACTACCTAATGGCAATCAATATCGTTGGAGTGTTAAAGGAGCTGAAAGTGGTCCTACTGTTAGTAAAGGTATTGCAATGGTAGGGAATAAAATAGCTTTAGGAAATGGTGATTATCTAAGTGCGGATGAAATTCTGAAAGCTTTAAATGATTATGTTATTGTTGAGAAAAAGGAGAAGGAACCTCCAATCGTACCAATACCACCTGTTCCTCCAGTTCCTCCTGTGCCAGAACCTAATCCAAAGCCTGAGCCTAATCCAACACCAGAACCTAACCCAAGACCTGATCCAGGTTTAGAACCAGAGCCAGGATTAAATCCGGGACTAAAGCCAGAACCAGAGCCAGGATTAGATCTAGGACCAGATCCAAGATTAGAGCCAGAACCTAGGAAAACAGATGAGCAAACACATACAGTACGAGTTGTTCGTAAATATAAAAATCGCTTGTCAGCATGGTTAGCGGCTCTTGCTATTTCGTTAGTTTTAATTAGTGGTTTGGGACAAACAACTATCACATCAACAGTTAGAGTACCGGAACCCATAACAGAGCAAATCGTTCAAATAGTTACAAAGGAAGATTTAGGTTATGATATTAGTGGTATAGACTATGAAGGATTATCTCCTGAAGAAGCGATATTAAAACAAGTGATGGCTCATATGAATATGGGGGATTATGCTAGAGTAGAAGATGGCGATGTTTTAACGACAAGAGGTAATTTAACAGGCGTTGCTAAAGAAATGGGAAAAGAATTCACCTTAGAAGGAAAACAAGCAGGAGATTATGCTATAACAGGTATCGCGATTGTCCATGATGGTAAAATGATTGATTATATCGAATCATTTAATTTAGAAGATACTACTACTAATCTAGCGGATTATGTAATGAAGGTTTACAATGAACATGGTTTATCTTTGGGAGATATCGAGATAAACATTCATATGGGTAGTAATACAGAACGTACACGTCTAGGTTGGATAGATGGTTCATCTATTTTTAAAGAACAAGAATTAACAGAACAAGCTATTCAAGAGATTATTGATAAAGGAGCAACTTATCAAGGAACTGTTGAAGATTTTAAAGGGGATTCTATTACCTTAGATAATGGTGTTACCATTAAAGTTAAGGATGATAGTGGTAACTTATTACAATCTGGTACACATGTTATTGGTAGTGATAGTTCCGAGTATGTTATATCTGATTTATCTATAGAACAAAAAACAGAACAAAAAATTACAGAAGCAACCCATACGATTATGCATGAAGAAGAAATAGTGGAAGGTACGAAAATGACATGGCGTATTCAAGACTGCAAGTTATCTTTAGCCATTGCACCTTTAGTAGGATCTTTAGCTGCTGCTGTAGCGACGAAAAAGAAAAATGAGGAAGAAAATAAACATCCACAGTTTTATGAATTTGAAGATGAACCAGAATATTTAAAATTTCGTGAGGAATTTATTCGTAATGGAGAAGAGTATCGAAAGAAGTCAAGCTTCGGGAAAATGTTAAAACGTATCTTTTATCGCAAAGAAGAAGATGTCATGCAAAATCTTACGGAAGAACAAGTACGTGAGGTATATCATTTTATACGCAGTTTAAAAACTATAGATTATAGTTATCAAGGTACAGACCATATAACGATGAGTGAAGGACGTATCTTTGCTGAAAAAGTTGACGGTACTACTATTGATATAACGGATATCGTTATGCCATATATAGCGGATATAGGTTCTAAAAATGCAGTGGCAGCTGAAGGACGATTAGAAAGGGAAGAAGATGGAACTAAACAGAGATAAAGACTTCGATATATATGTAGAATCATATAAGAAATTACCTTTAATCGAAAAAAAGAAAATTATTGAAAAAGAATTCAAAGAAATAATAGGAGCTTTTGATGAATTGATTAGTCGTTATAATGTTAGCCCCAAGTTATTATTTAATCGTGAAATATTAGATTTAAATAAAGACGATTTTACGGAAGATGATTTTGCAGAAGCTGTCTTTGTATACATATATGCCATTAAAGAATTAATTGGTAATTATGTTGATGTTGTTGAAAGGAATGAATAATATGGATAAATTACAATTTGGCGAAACCGCCGTCTTAGAAGATGGTAAAGAATATGTTTGCTTTTGTGAACTAGAAGATAATGGCAATAGTTATGTTTATTTAGTAACGGCTAGTAAACCTATTGAAGTATGCTTTGCTAGACAAAGATTAGAAAATGGTAATCTTGAATTAGATTTGATTTCTAATCAAAATGAAAAAGAACGTCTTTTAGCGCTATTTCAAGAAAAGATGGGAAGCAAAAAGTAAATTTGCTGTGTACTATCCTCTATCGAGTAGACATGAACAAAAAAGTAGGTATATAAAAAAGAGAAAAAGAGTTTGCATGAATAGTGCGAACTCTTTTATTTTAAAAAAAGTAACTGATTTGAGTAGGAAAAAAGGTAGATGTTTCTCAAAGAAGTTTATAATGAAAGTGTAAAGTATTCTATAAATAATTCAATGGGAAAATAAAAAAAGTAAAAAATATAGTATAATGTCATTAAAATATAATAATATGGAGTTGATTTTATGGCGAACAAATTAACTATCAATTCTAATTTAGAAAATCAAATAACGGAAATGCTTTCTCAAGAAGGTTTATCGCCTGAGGATATTCAAGTAATTTTAAAGGGAGACTATCAGGCTTTTTCAAGTGAAGAAGATATCAGTTCTAAACTTTCTCCCATTTTTCAAAATGAAGAATATACAAGCATAATACAAGGACTTGCAGATGGCTATACACTAGAAGAGATGCCCCAAGGATTAGGGATTCGTGTAGATAAATTAAATACTTTTAAAAATATTATAGCTCAAAATCATTTATCGCTTGAGGAAGTAAAAGCATTGAATAAATATACAGTTGGTAGCAACATGATATTAGGGGTAAAAAGAGGAGTTCCCAAAGAGCAAATATTAGAAAGTATCACTTCTGAATTTCATTCTCGTATGACAGAATATGGATTTCAAGAAGAACAAATTCATCAAATTGGAGACTATATAAAAGGACTAGATTATTCTTTACCATTGCATCAAAATTATCAACAGGTAAGAGAATTTTTACAACAGTATGGATTACTTAATAAATATGTCGCAGTGGTTCAAAGCTCTGTTAGAAATTTAGATTCGTATTATCATTTAGACGAAACTCTAGCGAGTCTAGATAGAGGACTACAAACAAACTTATCGGAATCTATGGAATTATTCCGCGCTGTCAAAAGTTCCTTTCTAGAAAAAGAAATACAACCAGGAGAGGATTTTAGTAGTTTAGTAGGTAAAAGAATTGAAGAAACAGGTTATTCAAGTACCTCACCTCTATATGATGCTTCCTTTGCCAAATATGATGATTATGATGTTGTATTTGATATCTATGCTCCTAAAGGAACGCAAGGAGTACAAGTTACCCCATTTTCAAGTTATGGTACGGCAGAACAAGAAGTATTATTAAATTCTAATGATTTATATATTACGGATGTAATGCCAAGCGTAGTTGATAAAAATGGGAGAAAGAAGATAGTTTGTAAGGCTTTAATGCTTAGTAAAGATAAGTCTTGTTATAAGGGAATAGGAAAACAACAAAGTATCCAAGAAGATATCCCTTTAGAAGATATGTCTAAAGAACAATTACTTCAATTAAGAGAACAAATTGGTGAAATAGAACAAACAGAACAGGATGTAAACGATCCAGCATTTTTAGATTACAGGCAAAAAATAAATAGTGTATTAGAATCTTCTTCTAGTGATGCCTATATTCGTTCTTCTTTTTCTGTATATAAAACATCGGAGCAACAAGATAGGTGTCGTCATACCTTAGAAAGGGTAATAGAAGGGCAGGAAAAGGAAATTTTACTAGAACAAGATTTTGAATACACAGAACATTTTAAAAATGGTATGTTATCTCCCTCTATTGTTGATTTTGCAAGAAGAAATCCAATCAATAGTACGCATCTTGCACCTACACCAAATCAAACACCAGAACAAATTGCGCAAGGTACGAGAAGTGATGTACAGTTATATGGAGAAACAAATCAGATGCTATCCGTTAATAATGTGGATACTTCCTTAGCGACTCAAATAACAAATCAAGCATCTCAAATAAATCCAGATATTTTTATGCAACAGCAAGCTCAATTACAACAGATGCAAATGGGTCAAAATAATCCTATTTTATGATTAATGGTGACTGGCAATATTTCAATAAAGAGTTATTAAGTCATTTATCACATAAGAATCTCCTTATCATAAACTATGGTAAGGAGGTTTTTATGTATAATATTGAGGGAATAGTAATTGATCCGGGACATGGAGGTATCGGTTAAATCCAAAAATAGAAGAAATGGCTATTTTGGTAAGTAAATACAAGAGTTTAAGGTACTTGATAAAAGTATCTTTTATTATGTAAAAATATAAGAAAGAGAGGATAATATATGAATTATGGAATATTTAGAAGTCAACCGATAATGACTATCAATGATTTAGCACAAATCGGATCACACAATAAAAGAGAAAAGAAAGCATATAAAAGCAATAAAGATATTAAGTTAGAATTAACAAAAAATAATATTGAATTAGTACCCTTAACAGAAAAGTATGTTAAGGGTTT
>CANQRL010000022.1 GCA_947626275.1 uncultured Bacilli bacterium | reverse complement strand
ATAAAAGCGAGATATGTCAATGACTTTTTGGTTAAAATAAGGCATTTTATCTCGCAATTTAATTATACTAAATTTTTTTTAATAAGAAAAGACTGTTTTCAAAATTTTATTTGTCAACAGTCTGAAAGAAGTAGTACCTACTTCTTTAATATTTTCTTTAAAAATTGACCAGTATAACTTTCATTCACTTTAGAAACCGCTTCTGGAGTACCTGTAGCAACCACATTTCCCCCTAAGTCTCCTCCTTCTGGTCCTAGGTCAATGATATAATCCGCTACTTTAATAACATCGAGATTGTGTTCAATGACAATCACCGTATCTCCGTTATCGACAATTCGCTCTAAAATAACTAATAGTTTCTTGATATCATCCGTATGCAACCCTGTCGTTGGTTCATCTAGAATAAAGACACTCTTTCCTGTTGGCTTTTTTTGCAGTTCTTTTGCAAGTTTAACTCTTCCTGCCTCTCCTCCACTCAAAGTAGGAGCACTTTGTCCTAGCTTCACATACGAAAGTCCGACATCACAAAGCATTTGTAGTTTCGATTTAATTTTAGGGAAATTTTCAAAGAATTCTAAAGCTTCTTCTACGCGCATCTCAAGTACATCGTAAATGCTCTTTCCTTTAAACTTAATCTGTAACGTTTCACTATTGTAACGCGTTCCTCCACAAACTTCACAAGGTACATACACATCTGGAAGAAAGTGCATCTCAATTCTCTTAACACCATCTCCCCAACAAGCTTCGCATCTTCCTCCTTTGACATTGAAAGAAAAGCGGCTCTTATCATATCCACGCATTTTTGCTTCTTTGGTCTGCGTAAAGACATCTCTAATATCATCAAAGACACCGGTATACGTAGCAGGATTACTACGAGGCGTTCTTCCAATCGGTGCTTGACTAATGTCGACAACCTTATCAACGTATTCCAATCCCTTAACACTCTTATACGCTCCTGGTTTTTCCTTACCATGATAGATGCTATTAAATAGTAAACGATAGAGAATTTGGTTGACTAGCGTACTTTTTCCACTACCAGAAACACCGGTTACACAAGTAAATGTCCCTAGAGGGAATTTTACAGTTAAGTTTTTCAGATTGTTTTCTTTCGCACCCTTAATCTCAATAAACTTTCCGTTTCCTTTTCGTCTCTTTTTAGGAACGTCAATCTTTTCAATACCAGCAAGGTATCTTCCTGTCAAACTATTCTTATTTTTCATCACTTCTTCTGGCGTTCCCTGAGCGACAATCTCTCCACCGTGAAGACCCGCCCCTGGACCGATATCCACAAGATAATCACTCGCTAACATCGTATCGGTATCATGTTCTACTACGATTAATGTATTTCCTAAATCACGCATCTCTAAAAGAGATTTGATAAGCATGTCATTATCTCTTTGATGTAACCCAATACTAGGTTCATCCAAGACATATAAAACACCTGTTAAATGGGAACCAATTTGCGTAGCTAGACGAATTCTCTGAGCTTCCCCACCGCTTAAGGTTCCGGCACTTCGACTAAGAGTTAAATATTCGATTCCAACATTGATAAGAAAATGAAGGCGATCTTGAATTTCTTTAATAATTAATCTAGAAATCTCCTCTTGTTCCTTTGTCAATTTCAATTGTTGAAAGAAGTGATACATATCACGAATACTCATCTGAGTAAGTTCATAAATATTTTTCTTTCCTACTTTGACAGCCAACACAAAGTCATCTAACCGAGATCCATGACAGCGAGGACATTCTAACTCTGTCATATACTGTTCAATCCAATCCCGAATCCAACCACTTTTGGTTTCCATATACCGTCTCTCTAAGTTGTTGATAACCCCCTCAAAGTAATCTTTCGCCTTTCTAGTGTTTCCATTATTTGATACATAGTGGAAATCGAGCGGTTCATCACTTCCATAGAGAATTAGGTCTAATTCCTTTTTGGTAAGTTTTTCAATAGGTTTATTTAAATCGATATGGTAATGCTTAGCAAGCGTTAAAATCTGGGTCCGGTTAATAGAAGCATCTAGATTGTAAGGAACAATTCCTCCTTCTAAAACACTTTTACTCCTATCAGGGATTACCAAGTCGACATCGATTTTCAATTTAATTCCTAGACCATTACAATCTTTACAAGCCCCATAAGGCGCATTGAAAGAGAACATTCTCGGTTCTAGTTCCGGAATAGAGAAATCACATTCTGGGCAAGCATATTGCTCACTCATTAAAATTTCTTCGCCCCCGATGACATCGATAACAACTTTTCCATGGGATTCTTTAGAAGCCGTTTCAATTGCCTCATAAAGACGACTGCGAACCTCTTCTTTCATGATAAGTCGATCAACAATGATTTCAATCGAATGCTTCTTGTTTTTATCTAAAGTAATTTCTTCTGATAAATCGTATTCGTCTCCATCAATACGAACTCTTGCATACCCATCTTTTCGAAGATCATCTAACAAGTCTTTTTGAGTCCCCTTCTCCCCATAGACAACAGGGCTCAAAACCCGAATTTTGGTTCCCAATGGTAATCGCAAAATTTGGTTCGTCATTTCTTCGATACTTTGACTAGTAATAGGTTTTCCATGAGTAGGACAATATGGTACACCGATTCTAGCATACAAAAGTCGTAAATAATCGTAAATTTCGGTTACTGTACCAACCGTACTTCTAGGGTTTTTATTCGTCGTTTTTTGATCGATACTGATGGCAGGACTTAATCCTTCAATTAAATCGACATCTGGCTTTTCCGTTCCACCCAAAAACTGTCTAGCATAGGCACTTAGTGATTCTACATAACGACGTTGTCCTTCCGCATAAATCGTATCAAAAGCTAAACTACTCTTTCCACTTCCTGATACACCCGTCATGACAATTAATTTATTTTTAGGAAGTTCAATATTGATATTTTTTAAATTGTTTTCTCTTGCTCCCTTAACGATAATCTTATCCATAAACTCACCTCGAATAATCTAATCTGCATTCCCTAAATAGTATACAAGAAATACATTTGTTCGTCAATATCTATTTAAAAAACATTTGTGTTTTCTCACAAATGTTTAAAATCCACGATTGTTACCCATAAATGGGTTTTGATTCATCGGACGCATCCCTGAATTCATTGCTGGGCTTTGGCCCATCGGACGTCCCATTCCAGAGTTCATCGAAGCATTTTGGAATCCCCTCATTCCTAAATTTTGATTGGCAGCGGGACTATTTTCAAAAGAAGTTGGTGGAGGAACCGGTGCCTCGTGATTAGTAGAAGCTCCTTGAGAATGCTTCATTGGTACGGAAACAGGCACTCCATTTGCCCCTCCAGAAACATTATTCGCTTGATACACAACCGTCTGTTGAGCAGCTTTCTGTTCTTGGGCGATTCTCTCTTGTTCCTTCTTCTCTTGCTCCTGTTGGTTTGCTAAACGAGTCATCTCATTTCCCGCTTTGATATAATCTTGTCTTGTCTCCCAATGATCTTCTATCATTCTATCCATTCTCCTTTGGCAAAGCAATAATCTTGATAAGAGCAATTCGCAGTTGAAAAGGTGTATTTATATTTCCGCGAAGTATCTTTATTAGCTGACACATAAGCTGCAAAAAGATCATCTAATTCCTTTTGATAGTTAGAAGAAGTTAAAGTTCCTGAAGTAAGAACACTCGTCATTGCTGAATCACTATAGATTGTATATTGCTTATTCGTAACATTTACTTGCGCAAAAGCGACATAATAGCGGACTTCAATAACTGTGTTATTCTCTAAACCATCGGCTTGATAAGCTGATTTTACATCATAGTAAAGGGTTGTTCCCTTCTCACTTCCACTACAATTTCCATAATAGATATATTGATTATTCTTAGCATCGTATACCCATGTTCCTACATAGCTTGTCTTGGTATTGGTACTAGGAACCACAAACGTAGCATGCTTATATTCTGTATCTCTTGTATAAAGATTATTAATACGAGCATCAATGTAAGCAGCATTAACGGTCTTTTTATGTTCATTATCGCTACAATACTTTCCGTTTGTATACTTTCCTGCATAATCTGCATAAAAAATTTCAGGAACATTCAAAAAGGCATTGTAGAGAATATCATTATTGGATAAGTCAGACATTGTTATATTGTTCTTTTCATAATAAGTTGCTTTTTGATACTGACTATTTCTCATAATTGGATAGGTAAATGTTGTTAATACTTGACTCTCTAACGTAATCTTTTCTAATTCTGGTTGATCATTAGAGTTTGTATTGGTATTCGTTGGTTTATAAGTAGAACTTCTTCCTCTATCTTGAAAATAACGATAAATATCCGTTCCTTTAAAAATCGCAAATACAATTACAATGAAAGAAACTATTAAAATGATAATCGTAGACTTACTAACGCCCTCTTCTTCGGATTTTGGTAATTGAAACTTTTTCTCCTCATGTTTTTGATGAGGAAGAGAGCGATCTTTACGATTGATTTCATTAATATCTTCTATCCCTTGATCATTATAATTATCAAATTTAATTTTTGGTTTTACAATCGGAGCAGGAGCATGGGCTAAAGCTTCTTCATGGTCAAACGTATATTCCTCATCCTCTGATTTTTTAGAAGCTTGCTTTTTTCTCTCCTCCTCAACTATTTGATGAACCTTTTCTTGGTCAACATCTTGTTTCATCTCTTTCTTGAGTTCTTCTTTTACTTCCTCTTTCGCTTCTTTTTTGATTTCATCCAGAAGCTCTTCCATGATTTCTGCTTTTAACCGTTTTTTTAATTCTTCTTCTGTTTCATCTACTTTTTCTTTTTCTTCCATAGTTCCTCCTATATCAATGCTTTTCGCGTATAAATTTCTACTCTTGAATCAATAGAAATGACTACTTCATCTTCCTTCATACATTTGATAAACCCCAATCCTTTGATGACAATGTCCTCTTTCGCATGAACCGTTATCTTTTTCTTCTCCTTTTCCGAAAAAAAAGATTTTTGCTTTTTCTTTCGTTCAATCTTTAATTGATTCGATACATAAAAAATGAAATTGTTCTCATGATAACACTCTATTTCCATTAGAGTATCTACTTGAATTTTTTGTGGTTCTTTCACTTGATAAGAAATGGGACGAATCGTCGTCATTGGAACAATTTTTTCAACCATTTTTGGATCGACTAACGATAAAATACTTCCCTCTTCCAAAACGCCAGGTGTATCGATTAAAACAAGATGAGAATCAACCTCAATTCGAATATTACGAATCGTTGTACTAGGAAGCATACTCGTCGTAATTTCTGGGATTTGTTTCGTATAATCTTTTAAAATACGGTTAATCATGGAAGACTTTCCCGCGTTGGTATATCCGACGACATAGACTTCTTTTTCGGTTTGGTGACGACGGATAGATTCCATCAATTCATCAAAGTGATAATTCTTCTTAGTACTGATGACAACAGTATCCACTAACTGTGAAGATAAATCATCAAAATAGTCCTTTAATCGTTCTTCATAAAGAGAAGTTGGTAATAAATCTCTTTTTGTCAAAACAAGTAAAATGGGATTTTGTAAAATCTGCGTAAATTCTTTTAAATTTTGAGGGATTTGAAAGAGGTCTACCACCAATACCACTAAACTAGAGGTCGTACTAATCTCTTTAACAATTTCCAAAAACTCGTGATTATCTTTTTCTAACATTCGATATTCATTATAGTTTTTAATTCGAAAGCATCTTTCACAAAAGGGATTATCTAACGATTGGGTATATCCCTCTTTTGAAGTATCGACTGTTTGTAAAATAGCCCCACATCCTCGGCAACTATTCATAGTATCTACCCCGGGTAAATAAATCTTTATCCCTTAATTTCTTGAGTACACGTTTTTCATACCGACGTTTCAACCAAGCAATAGGGTATTCCCTTTTAGCGATACGATTGACTAAAATGGTCGTAATTTCCGCTCCATTCCCACAAGCGATATCATCAATCATGGAATCGCCAATAATAGCCACTTCACTAAAATTATATTTGTAAAGTTTAATAACCGATAGCAATTTTCGAGTTGATGGCTTTTTCGCACAAGCACAGCAATCTACTTGTAAACCATCCATAAATGGTTTTGCTCGCATCTTAGGACTATTCGTGAAAATAATCATTTTAAACCCTTGTTCTTTTAATTTGGCAAACAACTTTTTTAACTTTTCATTAGGTGATTTTTCTTTTAGAGGCGCAAGGGTGTTATCCAAGTCGAATAACAAACACTTAATCCCCCGAGAAAGCAAGGTATCGTAGTTGATTGTATAAATACTCTTCTGGTAGATATCTGGAACATATTTTTCCATAAGCACCTCTCCTTATGTTATATAGTCATTTTACCATAAGTTCCTCTTTTTATCAATTATTCTTATCAAAAAAGAGAGCTTTTGCTCTCTATACCGTCGTATCGATTGTTAGACGAATGAATTGATAATTGCTACGGAAAGCATCCATCGCCTCGGTCTCACTCTCTGTTAATGTTACATCTGTTTCAATTTTATATCTTCCAAAAGAAGCACTCTCTAATTCCGTAAATTGTTCTTTAAACATGGAATATTCCCCAGGATAAATCGTATTAATGAAGGCTAGAATACTAGGATAAGTTAGACCAGAGGAATTCTTCTTCTCTGCGAATAACACAACAAGGGTTTCCTTTCCCTCTTCCTTGTAAAGTTCCATATATCCCTTAGAGTAGGCATAACTTTTTTCTCCCTCTAAAGAGGTCTTTATCTTTTCTAAATCTTCTACGGTAAGAGGATATTCTTCAAGACGAGACGTATCAAATTTTGTCTTAGTAGATACTCTCCATAAAATTTGATCTTCCTCTACCTTCTCGTAAACCTCAGCAGGATTTTCTACCAAACTCAAGTATTTTAAAACATCTCCCGCTTCGTTTCCATTACATTGTCCTAACGCATCTAAAACGAGTGCCCAAACTTGATGAGCCATCTCGGTTTCTTCTTCTAATTCTAGACTGAGAACATCCTTTTCAATGCGGAAAACAAAGTTATAAGGAACCTCTTTAACAAGTGTAGAAAGAACGAGATTATCTTCTTCTATCGAAACTTCAAATCCTAGTTCGGATAAAGCAGTCGTATCTATCTTTGAGGCGATATCCTCCAAAGTGATACCCTTTTCTTCCTCTTTTTCCTCAGTATTACTGTTAGATTCCTGTGGTTTTTCCTCCTCTTTTCCACGCGTCATCAATACCACTACTAAAATCACTATCATGAGAATGACAACAGCAATCGCAATAATAATGGCCGTTGCATTTTTTCTCTTCTGTTCCTTTGACTCCGGTTGATACACCATTCTATCATTCAAAGAATACATATTTTCTAAATCGTTATCAATCTCTGATAACTGATTGTATTGTGTAATAATCGATTTGTTAGAGCTAACTTTATTAGAATTGAATTGTCCATTTTTATTTTCATTCATAGTTCCAATCCTCCACTTTTATTATACCATTCCATTTATTGTTCGACAATCCTTCCATCCTCTAAAAACTTCCCATTGACAGACCAAGATGTCATCTTATTGTAAAGCGAAGAAGCCTCTTTATCGTAGATAATGGAAGTTTTGCGGTCTGATTCCAAAGCGGGAACGAAGCTGTATTCACTGCTTCCATCTAAATGAAGTTTCCAAGTCAAAACTCCTGTATTTTTTGTTTGAGCATTAAAAATGAAATCTCCTAAATTGTAGGCAATCAATTTATCTTGATAGAATTCCACTCCCTGTAATTCATGAGCGTGGGTACCAACAATTAAATCCGCTCCACTATCGATATAGAGTTTTCCCGTTTCTACTTGGACCTTTTCAAGGGTATGAACATTTTCCGTTCCCCAATGGATAAGCGCAACAACATAGTCACTATTCTTCTTTGTCTCCTTAATTAATTCGGCATAAGGATTAGGATCATAGGCCCGAAATACTCCAGGACTATCCTTTGTTGCCTCCGGCGTTAGAATATATTTTTCCGCTCTCGTCGCATTGACAAAAGCAATCTTATATCCATTGATAATAAAGTAATAAGGCTCTTTTGCTTCCTCAATATTTCTTCCCGCCCCGACATAAGGAATTTTTGCATTTTCTAACGTCGATAACGTATCTAGAAAGGCATCTTTACCGAAATCATAAACATGATTATTTGCTAATGTGACA
Source organism: uncultured Bacilli bacterium (assembly GCA_947626275.1). Taxonomy (GTDB): domain Bacteria; phylum Bacillota_I; class Bacilli_A; order RF39; family UBA660; genus UBA5578. The sequence continues at coordinate 3,749 of CANQRL010000022.1, read as the reverse complement.
AGGTCTATTCCCATCTCATCATAAATAGAAACGTGTTCTGGTTTCGCCCGAAACGTATAGGTTTTCTTAGGGAGTGGTGTTCCTCGATTACTGAAGCAAAATTCACTATTGATAATCATAAGATCGGAATCTTTCATATACTTGACCATATCTTCTGATAGAATTCCATAAACACCCTTTTTGCGACTAATATAATAAGGCATAATAAACCAATCATCAGCAAGGTCAATATCCCCAGCAAAACTAATGGTAATGGTATCCTTATTTTCCTCTCTTATCGTTACCCTATCGTTATTTTCATAAACTCCTTCGTAGAGATCTGTTAAAACCAAAAGAGAATTTCCTGTTAAAGTATGCCACAAAGTATCCGCATAAGTGTTATTCTCATAGGCTTCTAAAACCCCTTTTAAAACATCTTCTCCATAAGTGGTCTTTATCCAATCTAAAAACTCTTTAGAAAATTGATCCTGTACTTTTAAAAGTTCCACTTCATAATCTATCTTTTTTTCTTCTACTGGCTCTTTTTCTTTTTCCTTCTTTTCCTTTTTAAAGGAGAAATTCCCAATAATTAGAACACTACTAAAGAGAAGCAAAAAAGCTATTATCAATAAACATACTCTCTTTTTTCTTACTTTTCTTTTCTTTTTCATAACTATTCTCCTAGTGATTCTTTTTTATTTTGCTTTACCATATTCCGTATTTTCCATTTGTGCTTCCTTTTCCTCTCTTAGATATTGTTCGTAGCTGAGGTGAATTTTATAGACGTCATAGACGACAAGTTTTAGATGCGCACTATCGGCAAGACTTTTCGCTTTTGCTATAAATTCTTCGCCTTTTTGTTGCTCACGACTATCAATGGTTACAAAGACATAATTTGCTTTTGTATCAAAATCCATTCCTCTTCGTAAAAGAACAACTTCTGATTTTCCATCATTTTTTACTAGCTCTGGATAGGAAGCAGAAAGATTTTCAAATTCCCGATTTTGATCGTATTCCATGTTATTTAGACTTCTATTCGTTGTCAAATAACGACTGCTTACCAAGGCTACCGCTTCTTCCCCTAGTCCTTCTCGATTAAAACCGATTCCCATTCGCCAAGCGTTTTCGAAGACTCTAAAGTACTGCTCCGAAAAAATAGAAGCGGATATTTGATTACTAGTATCTGAATGATAAGAGGTTAGTCCATCTTTATCCGAATACATCATTTCTTCATCATAAAAAGAATAATTTACTTGTGCTTGATTAATCATCGCATCAATTCCTGCTTTTCTTTTCTCCCATTCCACTTGTTCTTCAGCAGTTAACTCCTCTGTTGTTTTCGCAGGAATTCGCGCATTGATAATTTCTTTTTTGGCCTGTTCTTCCAAATAGGCTCGAAATTTCTCTGCATCTCTCATAAATAGATGAAGAAGTTGTGGTCGCGTATCTTGAAAAGAATCAACATAACAGATTGGTTCATCAGGAACCCATAAATGATTTACCATATCACTTCTCAATAAAACCTCATATTGCGAATAGAATTCTTCTAGCTCTTCAAGATGCTCGATAGGATTTTGTTTAGCTATACGAATTTTGTCCAAAAGGTCTTTCGCTTCTTCTAAAGAAAGATTAGATACCCTTTTTTCTAATAACTCTAAATTTTGAATTTGGATTCTCTGAGCAGGCGATAAGTTCTGTTCCTTTAGATAATCGTTCTTTCGCTCTTCAACGCTCCCCTTTTTAGGTTGCATATTATCAAACGTGATAAAGTCAAAGTGATTACGAATGGTTTCTTCCCCATAGATACCAATCACACTGGTAAGGTAATTTCTCGCAATCTCATAACACTTTCCTATCATTGAGCTACCTGTTTTGCCATTTCCAGTGATTACTTCTTCTAATATTTGATTACAAAAATCTCTATTTAAATCAAGAGTATAGTTATAGTTTCCCTTCCCATCCAGTAAAAAGCAATTTTTCAACTCATTGTTATTGAGAACATAATCGTAAAAATGGTTTCTTAAAATATTTAAAGTTTCCTCGGGGTTTTGAAGTTTAAAATTTTCCATTTGAAAATCTTGACAATCAATCATAGAAAGGGAATAAAAATCGTAATGACCCGTTACGGTTCCTAATAAAAACCAAGAACCAACATAAACATCTCGATTGTCTTGGCAAAGCTCTAAAATGCTATCTCGAAAACGAATAGGACTATCACATTTTGAAATCAAAGAAAAAATTTTTTGAACGGTTGACATATCATAGCGTTCAATCAAAACATCCAATAATTCCTTTGAAATTTTTAGCTTTTTTGCCTTTCGTGATAGCTTGATAGCCCAACTTTTTTTCGCCAATTCTTTTTTTAACTGCATCTAATCACCCATTTCTAAAAGCAGGTAGGATTACTATCATCATTATAACACGAGCAAGAAAAAAAGAGAAAGGTTTCTCTTTAATCTTTTTTCCCTTGAAAATGAATATTTCCAGTAATTAGATTTTTTCCATAACGGAGAAGCAAATCCAAAACGTTTGCCTTTTTGACTGGAACAGCAACCGTTAAATCCACGGTTCTAATCGTTTTCGACCCATCTTTAATCGTCAAAGTTCCCACTTTCTCCCCTACCTCAATTTTAGAATTAATCTTTCCATAGGAAATTTCATAGGTAGGAGTAATTTTTTTCTCCATTTTCTTATAGAGAATACTGACATCTTCCATTGGCATAATAGCAACCGATTCCTTTTTCGATTTGGCAAGAGAAATGGTATCCACTACACTATCTTTTGACAATAGTTTTTGTAATCCATATTGCGCAAAAGCATAATCTAGCATACTGCTTGCCTCAGCGTTACGAGTGGTTGTACTCGGTTCTCCCATAACAACCGCAATGACTCTCATTCCATCCTTCTTCATAGTTGCCGTTAGACAGTAAAGAGAGTTTTCCGTATAACCGGTTTTTAATCCATCAACCCCCTCTTTAAACCGAACTAATTTATTCGTATTGACAAGCCAAGTTTGCCGGTCTGTTCCCGTTCTTAGATAAGTCTCATAAATAGAGGAATATTCGAGAATCTTTTCATGGCGTACTAGTTCTCTTGCAATCATCGCCATATCATAGGCACTAGAATAGTGATTTTCCGTGTCTAAGCCATGACTATTTTGAAAATGAGTGTCTTTCAGTCCTAATTCTTTTACTTTCTCATTCATCATGGCAACAAAGTTCGCTTCACTTCCTCCAATCGCCTCTGCCATCGCGACGACGGCATCATTTCCACTCGCGATGGTAATTCCTTTTAATAGGTCATCAACGGACATAGACTCCCCTTCTTCTAGAAGAATTTGTGAGCCTCCCATATCAGAAGCATTTTTACTAGCCATAACTTTCGTATCATACGTAATAGAACCTTTTTCAATCGCTTCCATGATGAGAAGTAAACTCATCATTTTGGTCATCGAAGCAGGAGCCAGTTTTTCATGAGAATTAAATTCATATAAAATCTCCCCTGTAGATGCCTCAATCAAAATAGCGCTCTTCGCACTAGGAGCAAGCAAATTTCCCTCTTCCGCTAAAGAAGAAGGAATGAAAAGAAAAAAGGAAAGTACTAAAAACAATAATTTTTTCATCTTCCACCTCTACTAAACTTTATGTGGAAAGCCAAAAATTAAAACAAAAAAGTATCCGTAGATACTTTATTGTCAGACTGTTGACAAATAAAATTTTGAAAAACAGTCTTTTATTATTTATAAAAATTTAGTATAATTAAATTGCGAG
>CANQRL010000021.1 GCA_947626275.1 uncultured Bacilli bacterium | reverse complement strand
AATCTTTTTGGCGTGGGATACTTTTCCATTTATAACTTTCTATTAAAAATATATTGACTTTTAATAGTTAGTCACCTTTTATCATTATATCATATTCTTATCCATTTCCTCTAAAATTTAAAATTTTTCTATTGCAATCAACTTTTAATTATGATATATTATAGAAGTACTCAAGATTTTGGATCTTTAGCTCAGTTGGTTAGAGCATCCGGCTCATAACCGGGCGGTCGTAGGTTCGAGTCCTACAAGATCCACCAAAAATTATGCGAGTGTGGCGAAATTGGCAGACGCACTAGACTTAGGATCTAGCGGAGTAATCCATGGGGGTTCAAGTCCCTTCACTCGCACCAAATGATATCAAACTCGGAAAATTCGAGTAGAAATAGAAAGCGTACTTGATAAAGTATTACTATGTATTTTTCAAGAAAACTTGCATAAAATAAAAAGGAACATTCAATATCGCATGTTGAGTGTTGCCATATAATGTGCATCACCTAAATCATTGCTGAGTTAGGTGATTCTTTTATTTTAGAATTACAAATAGTAATACTATAAGTAAAAGGATAATGATAATCAAAAAGAAAATTAGAAAATCTTTTTTTGTCATATTATCACCTCCCTTCAATTAAGAAGCTCGGCAATCACCCAACTATTAAATGTTCCAAATTAATTATATCAAACAAATGTTCTTCATACAATAAAAACTAATACTAAATTTGACAATTTAGAAAACACACTTACGAATCGATAACTTAATTAACAAAATTTTTATGGGTAAGTTCGTTTTAGAAATAGTTGAAATTAACGTAAAGCTAAGAATATTATATTAATACTATAGTAAAAAAGCATACACATTCCCAGTGTATGTTTTTCGATGTTTCTTTCCATTAAGAAAAGTTATTTCCTACTTGATAGGTTTCAACATTCATTCGATATACCTTTTGTTTTGGAAGACTATCCTGATGGAATAGAACTCTTCCCTCTCTTACTCTATCTATCGTATCCAAATGTTCTTGGTAGCGAATCAACGCATATCTTTTTCGGTAACTATCTTCTTTTTGACTAGTCCGTTCTCTTCCTTTTTCTAATAAATTGCGATACTCATCACTAAGAAGAGAAGCCCGATACTTTTGTAAAAGTGGACTAACAGGAACTTCCCCTTTTACATCGATTAAATAAATTCTTCGAAGAAGCATTAGAGCTTCTTTTTTTGATAATGCCTCATAATGAGTGAGATAAGAAAGCGGGTTTCTAGAAACACCACAACCATAACAAAAAGAAGAATTAGAACTACTACAAACGGTCATAGACGGTATTCTTTCAAGATGATGTTGACAAAGAAGCATATAACTATCCGTAGAATGTGGTTTGATTTTTCCAAAGGTGTTATTAGTATATGTTAAATGGACGAGACTTGCATGATATAAGGCAAAGGATGTCGAAGACCTCTCCAGTACCGTTTGTTCAAACCCGTATGCTAGTTCCCACATTTGCGTTTGAATATCTCGATAACGTCTTATTTCTTCTTTCCAATTCTCTAATGTTTGACAAACGTTTTTACGAGGAAAAAAACGACGATTTTCTAATGCTTCAATTCCCGTTATGCGAATATCATATTCTAAATCGCTCATTTGAAAAGCTATGTTTTCAATCTTTTCTTCTATTTCTTTTATATACCTTTTTAACCACTCATAATCTTCGGTTGTAATTCCCCTTTGAAAAGATTTAATAATATAATCATTTAATTGTTGTTCATAAAAATCCATATTCATCACATTGTCTATTATATCATTGTCAAAAGTGCGATTTCAACAAAAAAAGAAAAAGATTTGCTTTTTCTTTAATCAATTACTCGAATCGTTTTAATGACTGGTTGATTCTCTTCCAAAACCGTTCCATTATCATCTTCTACCTTCACATTCGCACAGATTTGATCGACAATATTCATTCCATCTGTAACATGCCCGAATGCTGCATATAGTCCATCTAAATGATGAGAATCTCTTTGAACGATGAAAAATTGACTGCTCGCTCCATCGTAATATCCATTTCTAGCTATCGAGATAACTCCCCTAACGTGTTCAATCGTGTTATTAACACCATTCTCTGAAAATTCTCCTTTAATCGACTTAGCCTTTTTTTCCGTAGAAGCTCCTCCTTGCATCATAAAGCCATTGATAATACGATGAAAAGTAAGTCCATCATAGAAGTCCTCTTTCGCTAAATTGACGAAATTAGTGACCGTAATAGGTGCCATATCGGCATCCAATTCTAATGAAATCGTTCCATAATCGACAATTTCTATTTCAACATGATGAATACCACTTAAGTATTCTACTTTTTCGGTAGAATCCTCCTTCTTCTCTTCTTTTGGAGTTTCTTCCTCAGCCTTTTTAGCTCCACATCCTACGACTAAAAAGCAAAAAGCGCATATAATAATCATCCATTTTTTCATTTTACCACCTACTCCATTATATCACAAAAAATAGAGGATAACCTCTATTTATCTAACATATTTAATAAATTAATTTTAAACATATCTTTATCGGAGTGTTGTTTAGAAACCATGACTCCCTTATAAGTAACTAATTCACTAGCATGTCCTTCACTTAAAATATCTGTTGGTTCAAACTTGTCCAACATAACAATCTTTTCTTTTTCGTATACTAAATAATAAAGTTTAATATCTCCATGAACTTTAGAGAATAAGGCGTCAGTTGGCAATTTCAATTCATACGTCTGCGTTCCATTCGTCTTGTTCGTAGAAATCATTTTTCCGAGGAAATTTCCTTCCTTTAAGGCTGGGTAATACTCAAAATACAATTTCTTGTAAGCAAGCATATTATACTTCTTTAAAGAACGCTCTAGTTTTTTGAATTCATTTTCATTGACGTAATCAAATAGATAGGTTCCTTTCATAGCACACCCCTTCCTATTATAATATTATACTATCCTTATTCTAAAATTATGATAACATATAAGATTTTTGATGTCAAACAAAAAAAGCGTTTTTCAACGCTTCTTTATGCTTTCTTTACATTACCAGTTAAGTAGTATCCTTGACCAATTAATGATTGATCAACTGGATCACAAGTACTCCATTTTACATCGGTTGAACCACCTGTATAAGTTCTTGTTCTTGAACGATAGTAAGTTACTGTTCCATAAACAGCTTCTTTTACCGTGTCATATACTGGAACTTTTCTTGTTGCATATACTGGCTCTCTCTTAGTTGAGTATACTGGAACTTTTCTTGTTGAGTATACTGGAACTTGTCTAGTTGCATATACTGGAACTTGTCTTGTCTCGTATACTGGTTCTGATTTATATACTGGAACTTCTTCTTTAGTTGTCTCAGTTCTATAAACTGTTACTACTTTATAAATATCCCAAGTATAAACCGTTGTAGTAGCACATCCTGTACAAGTTTGAGATGTTGTTGAACCTGTCTTTATATAGATGTATTCACTCGTATTTGCTGGAACAGTCGCACCTGAGCCTGATCCTACTAATTGTCTAGTTGTTCCGGCAGCAACTTTCTTCGTTACCGTTTTCGTCTCTGTTCCTACTTGAACTTTCTTAGTACCTACCTGTACTTTTTGCGTTGTTTGACCTTTAACATATTTTTCTGTTGTTTGACCTGATACATACTTCTCTGTTGTATATCCTGATACATACTTAGAAGTTGTATATCCTGATACATAAGTTTCTACCTTAGTACCAACTTGGACTTTTTTATCAACATAACCTGTTACGACTCTTTCTGTCTTTGTTTGAACTTGAGTATTGGCACTCTCGGTAAGTTTTGTTTGAGTCCACTCAGACCAAGGTCCAAAATCTCCCCAAGTACCATTTGTTACTTTCTTGTACTCACAAATGTACTTGTCTTTAGGAAGACAGTCTGCTTCATATTTCTCTCGTGTTACCTCATTACCATTCTTGTCATAGTATTTACCATTGACAATAGAACATGTATATTTTGGTTTTTCACAATCACAATTTTCATAGTAGTTATTAACAGTTACATCTACGACCTTTTGAACTACTTTCTTTTTACCTGATCCAGAAGGTTTTGCTGGAGTTGTCGTTGTAGTTTGTTTCTCACATACTCCTGAAGCCTTACAATAATCATAGCATCCTAAGTATACGATGATGTAATCTTCCTCTGAACCACAGCTTAGATTAACTTTCATTTGATACTCATCATCATATTTCGTTACAGAAACATAAGATTTCGTTGCACTACAAGCATTACCATCTTTATCTTTTAAAGTTAATACTAAGTGCTTATCATACATTTGTTGTAACGTTAGAGTAGAAGTATCACCAACTTTTTCTGGTAATCTCTCAGTTGTATAATATCCAATAGCAGCTTCCTTCATCGTAGCGATATTGTTAGCGAAGATTTGATTATATAAAACAGCTAACTGATCTAAATCGTAACCGCTTTGGACGGTCGTGTTAGTATTATCCAAATTGTCGAATTTTTTATCGACATATCTTTTTGTAGGGAATACCCAAATAAGGATAAAAACAAACAATACAATAAATAAAACTTGTAAGATTAAATCTCTAACTGAAAAACTTTCTCTTCTTTCCTCATACATATAAAATCTCCCCCTTTTCAATGAGATGGCTCATATACTACCACATTTTTTTCTCATTGTCAAATTTTTTGGAATTTTTTTTCATATTTTTTTATTTTAATTTAATTTTTACAATCGTACAACCTATATTCCCTTTAAAAAGCTGATATTCTACTACTAACTTGTTTCTCTTTAATGCTTCTTTTGTCTCTTCGCGTAACACGCCACTTCCGACGCCATGAATAATGGTAACAAATTCATTTTTCATCGTGTAATTATCTTGAATAAATTCGTTGATTTTAATTCTCGCATAATCTCGATCGTATCCGTGCAAATCTAAAGTTGGGAATTGATCAATAAATATCACATCACTGAGCTTCATTGTACACTTCAATCATTTCATCTAACTCAAAAATGGAATTTCTTCCCCCTATCCGGGTAACAGACATCGCTCCTGCTAGATTCGCAAATCGAAGAACTTTCGGCATTGGCCAGTTCTGAGCAATTCCATAAGTGAAAGCTCCATGAAAGATATCTCCTGCTCCTGTTGAATCTACCGCTTTTACTTTCAAAGAAGGAACAATTTCTACTTTTCCTTCTTCATTGCGATAAGCACAGCCAGCAGCTTCTAGTGTAATAACGATTTGCGTATGGAATTCTTCCTCCAACTTGCGGAAAGCATACTCTAAACTATCCGTTTCGAAAATAGCAACGCCACTAATCTTTTCCGCAAAATCTTTGGAACAAACAACATAGTCAACAATCTTGCACAATTCTCGAATTTCTCGTTTCGTTCTTCCGGCATCAATAATGCTTAAAGCATTTGGATACTTCTCAATCACTTTCCTAGACAATTCTGGCTCTTGACCATCGATAAGGATAATGTTGGGTTCTATTGCAATATCGACATCTGTCATTTTGATAGAACTAGGACGATACGTAAAAATCGTTCTACTACCATTTTCACGATTGGCAATAATGTAGCTAGATGCCGTTACGTGATTAGGATTTACTTCTAGATAGTCGATATGAACGCCTACTTTTTTATATTCTTCCACGATTCGGTGTCCATATAAGTCGTCACCAACAACGCCAGCAAAATAGGTATCTACTCCCCATTTTCCTAAAAGATAGGCCGCATTTCCAGCCGGTCCTCCACCACATTCAATTTGTTCTTGGACACGGTTTTTCGTATTTTCCTTTGGAAAAGTCTCAACTGGTGTCGTTATGTCATAAGCAGCATGTCCAATACACAATACTTTCATACCATCACCATATTTATTATATATAAAATAGAAATGAAAAGCAATGTCTTATAGTGAGATTTTGTAAAAAAGAATGTAAAAAAAACAAAGTTTTCCAGTATTTTTTTCCATTTTTATTTGGAACAGTCTATTCTCTTTGCTAACCACTTCTAGCAAGACAAAAAAGCCTAAGAGAAATCTTTGGCTTTTTCTCTATTTTCCTAATAATTATTCTCATTCCGTTTTTCTTTTTAGCTAAAATCTCTTCCCTATTATCAAAAAGAATTAAAGTTGCTGTCTTAAATATTGATTTAGCCATTCATCACATTTCTTTATAGATTCTATTTCAACCCTTTCTAAAGTAGAATGCGCGCCAATAATTTTAGGAGATATAATGGCTACTTCTAAATAAGGAAGTTTCGCTTTTAAAATACCCGCTTCCACGGCTATATGGAGAGAATGAATGCTTGGCTTTTGGTGATCCACTTCTTCATAAGCCTTCACTAGGTCATGGACTAGTTTCGCATCTTCATCTGTTTTAAAACCGAGCTGATAACCAGTAATCATTAGATGATAGTGATATTTCGTACTAATACTCTCTAAATATTTGATAGCTTGTTCCCTTTCTTCCTCGATAGAACTTCGTAAACCTACCCTAATTAGATTTTGCGATAAATCGACGATAGCCAAATTTTCTGACGTAGTAACTTCCTTCCGATGATTCTTATTTAATACACCATGTTTTAGTTGAATAAGGGAATTTAAGAAAAGGGCGCTATCCGTTATACTTAATGTTTTTAAATTTTGGTCGACCTTTTGACATACAATTTGAACATTACGTGGTAAAGATTTCTGATAGTCATTGATTCTTTTTTGGATATCGTCACTAGTAGTAAGAATAGCTTCGGCAGTAGCAGGAATTACATTGATTTTCGTTCCCCCATGAAAACTAGCTATTTGGACATTCTCTAACGTAAGCAATAAATTCGCTAATAAAAGACTACTATTTTCTTTCACTGTATCAATATCAAAGCCAGAATGTCCCCCTTTTAATCCCGTTAGGGTTATTTGATATAAGTTCGAGCATTCTCTTTCAAATTGATAATTTAAATGGATATCAATATCGGTAAAACTTGCGCTTTCTATCACAATGGTATCGGATTCAAAACCATCTAAATTAATCATTTCTTTTCCTCTTAAGGAACGAATATCGATATTTTCGGCCCCCTCCATCGTCGTTTCTTCACTCGATGTAAAAATAGCTTCGATGGATATCGGTAAATTACTATCTAAGATATTTAGTAACATGGCAATACCAATTCCATTATCTGCTCCTAAAGTTGTTTTATCCGCTTTTAAATATCCATCTTCTTCTATCACATGAATGGGATCTTTCGTAAAATCGAAATCTATTTCTGGGTCTTTTTCACAAACCATATCTAAATGACATTGAAATATAATAGGTTGTTTATCCTTAACATACTTTTTAATAATAACATTATGATAAATATCCTTTTCATACTCTAAATGATGTAGCACAGCAAAACGAACAATGTAATTAGCGATTTTCTCTTCATTACCTGATTCACGAGGTATTTTGGATAGTTCTTTAAAATATTTTATAGTATTAGATTCCATATTAATTCTCCCCTCTTTTTTTTAGAATTTTTAATTGAAATGGTCCATAAAGAGGAGTGGATTCCTTTGGCATTCGATTATTCCCGTCTTCTGTACCATTTGGGATAACTTTAGGTAATGATTTCGCGTGATTTACTTCATAATAAGAAACAATTCCTGCCCCTTCATCCACATGAATAATAGGATTTGATATTTGGCAATCTTGAATATATCTTTTTAAAGTAATTAGTAGATTCCTAAAAAGATTTCCATGATGTTTTTTAGAAAATTCTAATGTATCTCGATTACTCTTTTTTTGGTGATCTAATTCTATTCGAACAACAATGGTTGGTGCTTCTAACATCCGATTAGATTCATCGGTTACCGTATAAAAGCCAACGATATTGGAAGATAAATGAATATTGGGAATCGTATCATCAGCATTGATACTTTCAGTAGCATTATAAATCGCATTAATGCTATTTTTATTACGACAATCAATCACACAAGTAATCGTAGTATCTGGATAGAGCTTCTTAAAATGATAAAATCCTCTTAAGGCAATTTCATAAATCGTCTTTCCTACTCCTCGATATTTACTATCTTTTTTCGTTAAGATACCCGTTATGGAAAAATATTTATGTTTTGGATAGGGATAATACGGATCCATTTTATCCTCTGTATTTTCATCATACTTGATAGTAGAAATACCAATCATTTCTTTGGTATCTTTCTCCCTAGCAATAAGAATGGGGTAATGCGCGCAATTATATCTCACCTGGAAAGAATCAGGTATATGCATAAAATCCGCATTCCCAAGCCAATTATGATTGTAAAATTCCATCATTCGGTAATCGAAAAAATGATCTTGAAAATAAGCATCATCCTTTCCAACTCCTTGTAATACCACATATTCAATGTTATCTGTACAATGAAGATTTATTTCATTACAGACCTCTCTCATTACACCAACTGCGGCACATAATCGTTCATAATTCATATATACTCCTCCTTTTATAAATTAAAAAACGACTCCGCGGATGCAAAGTCATTGAAAAAAACAAATATAATAATTATATTCATATTCTCTGACAAGCACTCCACAAGCATTAACCTTGTGACAGTTTAATACATATTTTGTATTAACCCAGCATAGAAAAATATCAGATTATTTTTCTAAACTTCGGCAATTTTTCCTTTCAATTCATTAGCGATAATCTGAATAACTAATGTTTACTAATAAAAATTGCGCCTCTTTCAAAGCCAGTAGTATAATATCAAAATTCAACCATTCTGTCAATTCGTAATAAGAAGGATGTAAAATCATTTTTTAGGGAGTCAAAAAAAGCCTAAGATTTCTCTTAGGCTTCTTTCCTATTTATTTCTTCTACAATGGCATCTCCATGAGTTTTCACTTTGATAGGTGTTAATATATTTGCCTTTTTTAAATCATCGATTGTTTCAGGTCTAATTTCTACCAATTTATCTAACTCATCATTCGTGAAAACATAATAAGCAGGGATATGCTTTTCGATAGATCTATTTTTTCTTAGTGCAATTAATCTTTCCCTCAAATTATCATTTACTAAAATAGTACTATCCTTACAATACTTTTCTTTATAATACTCATAATAATTGATTTCTTCTTGATAGGATAATTTGAGATAGGCCTCAGCCGTTTCTTCCATACTCTTTTTCGATTCTAAATATTCACTAGTATCTCTATGGTTAAGATCATACTCGATTTGTCTTATCAAAGCATCTGCTCTTAATATTTTATATTTCATATCTTGTGGTGCTTTAGTAGTATCTAAAATCGTTTCCGAATTAGCAGCGACTACTAACACTCTTCTATAATGTTCAAATTTATTGGAGCCAAAAAATTTTGCTACTTTAGAAATCTTACTTTCCCATATTTTTCTTATGACTTCTCGTTGTGCTTCTACTTGTCTGAAAGGAGAATACATTCCTTTCTTTATTTTTTTACCGTCCACTAACATTTCACGTATAAAATCTCCTTTATCTGTGACAGTAATATTTCCAACCAAATTTTTACATTCAATATAATATATATAAACAGGGGTAATGACAACATAATCTATTTGGGCAGTTAAATCTCCATATTTGAATTTTACATCTCTAAGTACATACATTCCAATATGAGCCTTTTTTAACTGATAAGAGATTTCATTTTCTCCGTCTAATCCTTTTTTTACCATAAACAATTCACTTAAAAGTTCTTCGTTATTTGGATATTCCACATTTAATTTTTTTAAAGCATCATACCTATCTTGTAAATCACTATTTTCCTTATAAAAAATGGTATCTTTAAATCTAAAAGCATCAATGGCATTATCTATTAATCCCACATTCTCACCTACCTTATAACCATACAATTATAAATTATCATTTTTCTTTTTCCTTCCGGTTTCTTGTCCATTTTTATCGGAGGCTAATGCCTCTTTATAATCATCGTAATTTCCTAAGTATTCTTTTACCCTACCATTTTTAAAAACAAGCAATTTATCTGCAAATTTATTGATGAAAAATCTATCATGACTGATGAATACTAAAGTACCGCTAAACTCTTCTAAAGCATTTTCTAAAACTTCTTTCGTTGGAATATCAATATGATTAGTAGGCTCATCAAAAATTAAGGTATTTACTTCTTGTTGCAATAATTCAGCCATCTTTACTTTCATTTTTTCGCCACCTGATAAATTTTTAACGCGTTTGGAAACATCTTCCGCATAAAATTTAAACCGAGATAAAATACTACGACAAATTTGTATTGGCAATCCAACTGCTTTATTAAAATAGTCTAACAATGTTTGATTTCCATCTCTAAATTCTATTATCTGAGGAATATAACCAATTTTTACGCTAGGTCCTACATACACATCACCAGTTACTGGCAATGACTGCTCTCCCATAATAGTTTTCACAAATGTAGATTTACCTGTACCATTTTCTCCTAAAATAGCTACATGTTCTCCAGCACATATTTCTATGTTGATATCTTTGAGAATTGTTTTACCCTCATTAGTTTTTACCGTTAGACTATCGATGGTAATTATTTTTTTGCTTGTTTTGTTTTCCTCTTGGAAAGACATATTCAAATTTTTTTCTAAAACAGGTTTCTTGATTGCTTGTTTTCTCATTCTTTGTGCTCTTTCCCATAAGGTTTTTCCCTGTTTTGTTAAGGAAGAACTATTTCTTCCCATTCCTAAACTCATAAACTCTTTAGCTTTTGCCTCAAGTTGTTTGATGGCCTCTTGTTCATCGCTATACTGGTTCATTCTTTTTTCAATTTCTATTTCTCGCATAACAAGATAACCTGAATAATTGGTAGCATACACATGACCAATCCCTTCATCATCAACTGATAAAATCTGATTAGCCATTTTATCTAAAAAATACCTATCATGAGACACAATGATAGAAGCGCCTTTAAAAGATTTAATATAGGTTTCAAGCCATTCTACCCTTTTTAAATCCAAATGATTCGTAGGCTCATCCAGAATTAATAAATTGGGTTTTATAAGTAATACTTTAGCTAGTTGAATCAATGTCTTTTCTCCACCCGATAAAGTCGCATAAGATTGATTTAAAAGATTAAAATCTAAATCTAGACCATTTACAACTGTATGAATTTTAAAGTCGATATCATAACCACCCATTGAATTGAATTTTTCGATTAAAGCACAATATTTTTCTAATAAAGATTGATTATCCCCTTCTTCGCTTATTCTTTTCTCATATTCTTTTATTTGTTTTTCAACCTTATTCGTTTCCAAAAAGGCTTCTTTTAGTATTTCGTAAACTACTCTACTATCTTCTATATTAGACGCTAATTGATCTAAGTATGCCACTTTGGTACCCTTTTTTAGATGAATTTCTCCTTGATCTGGACTTTCTAAACCAGCTATTATTTTTAATATGGTTGATTTACCGCATCCATTTGGCCCAACGATTGCCAAAGATTCTCCTTCATTAAGAGTAAAAGATACATCTTCAAATAAGAATCCATATCCGAAATTTTTAGCAATTTTATTAACACCCAGTATTAGCATACTTCTCTCACCTTTCATTTGAATGGTAATTTATAATATTTTTACTATTTTTAATATACATTATCATGTCTATTTGGTCAATAAAAAAACTAAGATTTTTCTTAGTCTTTCATTTTATTATTCTCCCATTTGTTCTTCAACGGCAGCTTGCGCCACAATCTCATTCGGGATGAATAAAATTGATATAAAATTATATAAAACTAAGAATTAATTCATTACAAAAAAATAGGGCTCTATCCTAAAATAGACCCCTTGCAAAAATGATTTAACATTTTTTCCTTGCATCATCATATTAACACATAATAACGATTACTCCAAACTATTTTCTTCAATATTTATACTATAACGTTTTTTTATTACCGTATCAAAATAGCCATAGATTGATTTTAATAGTTCATTATTATAGTATTTTTTGTGTAAAAGGATTCGCTTATAAAACAAATTATTTATATCTTTAGTAACATTTAGCTTAATAACTACACTAGTAACAATTTTATTAAACATATATAGCGTATAAGTTAGTTTCCTTATTCTTGAATTACTTAATCTGTTATCTCTTGTTTCCTTATCAAGATTAAATAGAACACGCAAATTATAAGCAACGACATTTCTTAATTTTACAATTTTTCTTAAAATAAAGACATTTTTAATTTCATTCTTCAACTTATATTCTTTAGCAAAACATTCATAAAAATTAACTAAATTACCAAACGTTATTATCTCTAGAAATTCCCAAACTGGAATATTTTCTAATTATGTATCTTTGTTATTTATTTTCCCTTCATTTTTCCTTTAAATGAAAAGATAACTTATATTAAATTATCCTGAATAATCATTAGTTTGCCAATAGCCATCTTTATCACTGCCAACTCTTTCAATAATACCATTGGTCTTAAGTTTTTTTACTTTTCTATCTACCGTTGATAAACTTTTCTCAATATTATTTGCTACTTCGCTTAATGTTATTTTTGGATTGTTTATCATTATATTTACTATTTTATTTTCCATTTCATCTAAAACATAACTCTTTTTATTCATGTTGTCTAACAACTTACTTGAGTTATACTTTAAATTTATTCTAATAAAGTTAGTGCTAAACTCATAAACACTTTTATCATAAGCCTTCATAATTCTGGTTATTCCTGTTCCAAGTTGTTCTACAAGTTCCAAATCCTTAAAAACTCTCATTAATTCAGGATACCGTGGAAAAGAAAACCCCTTTAAAAACTCATCTTGACTAATTCCATTTGGTATACCTCCTGTAGATGTTATGGAAATGTGATCGTTAAATATCTCAAATTTTGGTGGATTTTCTCTCTCCCAGTTGTTATGAACAAAAGCATTAACAATAGCTTCTCTCACAGCAACACTATCCAATTTCTTTACTTCTTTTCTTTCAGCTGATGTGATTTTAGAATACGTCTTATTTATCATATCAAATTTTTCTATAACTCTTTTTGTAGCTTTAACTAAACAACAAAAACCATATTCTTCATTTTCAATTAAATCATATGAATCGCTACCTAAATATGTTGCTACTTTTATACTAACATTATTATTATCTGATAGTATATATGCCAAATAATTATATCGACCATCATCCATATAAAACTCTAACTGTCTAAGAAAATTGTCATTAACATCAAAACCTAATTCATCATAATATATTTTTAACTGTGAAAAAGATAATTGCTGAATAGGAGATGCTATATTTTTCAATGAAACTCTAGTTCTGCTCGAATACAATTCATCAATTTTTTCTTCGTTTAATTGTTCAGTAGAACTTCCAATTCTTATAAAAGTACCAGATGGCACCATTCCTTTAGAACGCAAATAATATGGTTTTAAATTACCTCCTGCTATTATTATATGAATTATTTTTTTATCATTCATAGTAACAATCTCAATATCAAATAAACCGAGTGTACTTGGCAGGATGTTGTTTTTTATCTTATCTTTAATTTTTAATTGAAGATCATCTATATCTTCTTCTAATTCAACTGGTTCTCCACTATTATTGATTCCAATATAGAGATCGCCACCATTGGCATTTAAAAATCCAATCACTTCTTTTTCAAATTTATCATTTAAACATTCTTTAAATTCTGTTCTAGAGTCTTCTCTAAGATTTGAATTCATAGATTATCTCCTCCTATATATATTATACACAATACAAAGAAAATTACATAATTGAACTAAAAAAAATGACACTGTAATGACATTGTAATGACATTGTAATGACATTGTAAATGATACTGTAATTCATCATTTTCCCTACAACTTTATCTAATATTTTTATCATCTCTAATTTCTTGTCACTTATCAAAAAAGGCTAAGATTTCTGATGTGAAACCTAATTAGTAGACATTGATAAAAAAGACTTATATTAAAAAGAGAAAAGTTATTTTTCTCTTTTTGT
>CANQRL010000020.1 GCA_947626275.1 uncultured Bacilli bacterium | reverse complement strand
ATAGCGTCTAAAACCGTCATTTTCGAAGCAAGAAAAGCAGGTGTCAAAGTCGATAAGAAGACAACTAGGAAAATAGAGGCAATCATGAGAAGAAAAGCCCAAAGTGGTAAATAGAAGTGGAAAAAAGGACGAGCCATAAAATCAGCTAAAGTAGAATTTAAAAACCTTACCATGCCATAAACAGAACCTGCTCCTAAGAGAAGTCCTGGTGGGATGGCTATTATTCCTAAGAAAACCCCTTCTAGTAAGATAGAGGTAAATAACTGTTTTCTCGTTGCTCCTACACTAGATAACATACCAAATTGGCGATATCGCTCTGATGTTGAAATACTAAAACTATTGCGAATAGTAACGACGGAAACCGCTATAACAATCGCTAAAATGATAATTAAAAATCCTAATAGAGCAATAGCCATGTTTCCATCTAAGCTACCTAGCATATAGGTCAATACCATATCATTATAATTTGTCCCCGAACACCAATTATTTTCAGTACAAGGGACATAACTAGATAACGAAGAAGCCAAACGATTTAAAATGCTTTCATAATTCCTAGGATGTTTTAAATGAAGATACATATCGCTATAATCTTGTGGTGAAGAAATAACGGTATAAGCTTCATAATAAGGAATTTCGGATCTCCACCCTAAAATCATCTCCTGTAATTCGGCAATTCCTACAACCTTATAAGTCTTCGTGCTTGAATCGGTAATTTTTTCTAGTTTTTCATAATCCTTTAGGGTTTCTTCCCGCGTCTTTGAATTATATATTTTTAAGGAGTCATTCCGAGAAAGACGGTTTCCCTCTAAATCCGTACGAATTCCTACTTCTAAAGTAAGGGTATCCCCTACTTTTATCGAATCTTCCAAAAGATTCGCATACTCTACCGTAAGAAGAAGTTCATCGTCCCGAGATGGCAATCTTCCCTCTACTAACTGGATAGGGAAATTCTCTTTCGTATTCTCGCTAAAACCAACAATTTGTAAGTAAGGTTTTGATTGTTCTGCTTCTTTTTTCGCTTCTTCTGAAAGAGGAGAAACCCCTACTTCACTAAAATAAAAGTACCCATCCACTTCACGATTTTGCGCAAGAAGGGAAAATTCTTCTTTTTTAACATTTGAAATATAAATATGATAGTTTCCCTCTTCTTCTATTCCATTAATCTCTAAACTTTTTAGAAGACTACTTCCCATACCCGCTACTAAAGCAACTAGAAAAGTAGAAAGAAAGATACCTATGATGGTTACCATGGTTCTTTTTTTATTTCGTTTTAAATTGCGAATCGTTAATTCATTTAATAATTTCATAATACCTCCTAATTGTTTTCCCGTCGAAGTTCTTCTAATATATTATCTTGATCCATCTTCTTTAAGGAATAATGCATCGTTAAAAAGACCATTCCTAGTAGAAATAAAAGCGCTACAAGAATGCTTCCGAAAGGAAATTCAAAAGCACTTTCCTTTAAAGAACTTTGCGTTGAATAAAGGATATAACAAAGACCTACCCCAAGAAAGACTCCTACTACCCAACTTTTAAAAGCATAAATCACACTTTCTAAAAATACCATGCGATTTCTCTGTTTAGTAGTCATTCCAATCGAATGCAACATAGCAAACTCTTTTCTTCGGTAGTTCATATTGGTCGTAAGCGTATTAAAGACATTGGTCATACCAATTAGACTTACCATGCCAATAAATCCATAACAGAAAATAGCGCATAGTTTTACAATCGCTTCTACTAGTTCCTTTTGTCCTTTTATATCTTCATAACTAAAGTAGATTCCTACCCGATTTTCTTCCTCATTAGAAGATAATCCTGCTTTTTGGTTTCGCTTTTTGATCTCTTCTTTTAAGTTTGGAAAAGAGTCCCCTCTTACATAAATATCTACCGATTGTATTTTACTAGGAGTAGCTAATAGCGTTTCTAATTGTTCAAAGGAAGAATCTGGAACAACAAGAATTGGTGAAATGAACTCTCCTTCTTGTTCTTTCGCATAGGGTACTGGCATCTTTTTCGTTATTTTAGAAATAGCAATCTCAACTTCTTCGTTTGTCTTACTATCCTCTTTAAATACTGTTAAAGTGTCTTCTTTAGAAAGATTTAAAATAGCTGGAATTAGATATTTTTCTTTTCCTTTTACAATCGTTCCTGAATTGATTAAAATAGCACCTATCTCCTTTAGCCCTACTTCTTTTTGATACCTTTCATATTCCTCTTCTCCTAATGCCTGAATGCGAATGAATTTGCACCCTTCCCCCCGAACCTCATCATCTAAGGTAAGATATTCTTCTTGGAACAAACTTCTATCCACACAAGCTGTAAACTGTCTTACAAAAGCCGCTTCTTTTACTTCTTTACTAGCTTGAATCCAATTTTTTAAGAATCTAACATTTTCCTCTTCCGCCTCTTTTGTTACTAGTACGGGACTTTCTAATAGATAGTTGATACTCATATCATAATTGCCGTAATGATCTATCCCAATCGTATCCCAGTAAGAACTAGCAAGGACTTTAAGGGCATAGTTGATAGTAAGAAATAACGTCACACTAACCGTCAGAGAAACAATCGTTACTTTATATTTTCTTTTACTTCTTTTCCAATTTTTAGAAGTGAATTCTCCTTCGATTCCAAAGAAATGAGAAAGAAATTTAGAAGCTTTAAGATTTCTTTTGGATAAGGTAGTCTCTTCGGGATTTTTTAGAATTTCTAATAAATTTTTCGAAGATAATTTCTTAGCTGGTCGATAAATAGAAAGGAAAATAATAAGAAATACAGAAAAAATAATGATAATAAGGGCTTGCCATGGAAAAGCAAATAGAAGAAACTCGCCTAAAATAGGCTTAAGGATATGGTTCACAAGTCGGACTAAGAAATAGACAAATCCTAATCCCAAAAGAATACCAATCGGAAGAGAAACACTCCCTAAAAAGAGTCCTTCTAAAAAGATACTTTTTCTAATTTGTTTACCGGTTGCTCCAATACTAGAAAGAAGTCCATATTCATGATACCTATCGGTAATCGAGATTTGAAAGTTATTGCGAATAACCACTAGGCTAGCGCACCCAATTAACAATAAAATAAAAAGTAAGACAGCATAGAAAACGCCTGTTTCCGTTTTCCACCAACAAAAATAATCTACATAAGAAGTCGTTTGAATAGTATTCCATGGGATTTCTAAAGTAGTTGTAAGCTCTTTGATAAACGCTTGATAATCCTTAGGATTTTTCAGTAGAAGATAGATATTATTTTCATCCCCTGGCGTATTTTGGAAAGTAAAAGCCTGAAAATAGACATTTTCTCCTCTTTGATAGCCCTCGATTGGTTCTGCTATTCCAACCACTTCATACTCTATCGTCTTGGTACTGATGATATCCTCTTTTAAATATTGGCTTTCTAAAAATTTTTCATGCGGAATACCATATTCTGAATAAGAAATTTCATATAGTAAATCATTTTCCGTTAATTGGTTACCTAAAGAATCTACCCTAGTTCCAACCGTGAGTTTTATTTTATCCCCTATTTGATAAGGTATTTCTAATGCTTCTTCAAAAGGAGTCGTAAGTAAAATTTCTGTTTCTTTTAGAGGAGCTCTTCCTGAGGTAATCGAAATGGGATAATTTCCTAGCGTATCCTTACTATAAGCAAATACTTCTAAGTAAGGTTTATAGATACTCTCCTCTTTTTTCTTAGCTTCTATTCTAGCCGTTCCTAATCTTTGGAAGTAAAAGGATTGTGAGACTCCTCTATGGCTTATCAGGTTCCTCGTCTTTTCCTTGGAAAGAGAAGAAATCATCACATGATAGTTGCCATGTTTATTTCGTTCATTTTGTTTTAAAGATTCTATTACACTCATCATCATAGCAGTTGTAATAACAACAAGGATAACAGATAAAATAATGCCTAATAGAGTTGAGACGGTTCTTCTTTTATTTTCTTTTAAATTTTTTAGAACAAAGGACATCAAAACGGACATATTCTTTCCTCCCTATAAAAAGAATACAAAAAAGAAGTGACTACAAAGTGACTTCCTTTAATTTTTTAAATATTTGATAAGAAAAACCGTCTTATTCTTAGAAGACGTAACAGAAATCGTTCCCTTATCTTTTTCAATAATCGCTTTAGCAAGAGATAATCCAATCCCGATACTATCTTTACTAGCGTTCTTACTTTTATAGAAACGATCAAAAATATGTTTTTGATCTTCTAAAAAAATCTCTTCTCCCTCATTTTGAATTTCAATAGTTGTATAAAAGAACGTCTCGGAATACGTAATCGTAATTTCATCGGTAGTGGCATGTTCTATCGCATTTTTCACAATATTCGTGAAAGCCTCTAATTCCCAGTGTGGGTCACAAGTAAGAACAATCTCATCTCCTTTGATAAGGAGTTTCTTATTATGTAGCTCTAGTAAAACGGCTACATTTTCTTCTACTTTTTTGAAAAGGTCTAAAACCGAAACCTCTTTTGGTTCTAAGGTGATGACCCCAGCATCAAAACGCGCTAATTTCAAAAGAGAAATCGTTAGCGTATTCATCTTTTCAATTTGTACACTAATATCACGCAAGAATTCCCGACGCGTTTCTTCTTTCATGTCGATACTTTCTAGATTGTCAAGTAAAATGCGAATAGAAGTAAGCGGTGTTTTTAACTGATGGGAGATATCCTCAACTAATGTCTTTAGAGCCTCTTTTTCTTTTTTCGCATTTTCACTTTCCTCTTTTAACATGACGGTAATTTTATAAAGTTCATTTTTTAAATAAGAAAGTTCTCCCTCTTCTTCCTTATCAGGCGCTAATACATAATTCTTTTTATTAATCTCTTTAACGGATTCGGTAATATCGTGAATTTTTTTCTCTTTTCTTTTCTCATAAAGGAAAAAGCACGTCATGAGCGAAATATCTAAGAAAAGGAATAATAGCAAAGAAGAGAAAAGTATTTGGCGTTCCTTATTTTGTAAAGAACGAATCGCCATATTGTCTTCATTAATCCCCAACTCTTTTAAAGTACTCGATTCTTCTCCTTCGCTATTTAAAAGTTCAATGACTTCTTCTTTAGTGATATTGGGATACTTCTCTTCTACTTTCGCAATAATATTCCCAATATAGGAATTAATTTCCTTTGTAAATTTTTTCGATGAGAAAGAATGAAAAACAAGGAAAAGAGAAAAGAAAGTGATAAGAAGGATAAGATTTACTAGAAAAATGGTTCTTTTTTTTCTCATTTAATCCACCCGATAGCCAATTCCTTTTACCGTTTGGATAACCTCTTCTCCTAGTTTTTGACGAATTCTTTTGATGTACACAGTCAAAGTGTTATCATTTACAAAGTTTCCTGACATATCATAAATCTTATCTAATATTTGCTCCCTCGTAATCACTTTTCCACGATTACTAAATAACATGAGTAAAATCTTATACTCAAGGGGCGTTAAAGTAACTTCTTTTTTCTTTTGATAAACTCTCGCACTATCTAAATAAAGTTCAATATCATCCTTGATGAGAACTGCTTCTTCATTTTTCTTAAGAAGGCGATTGAGACGAGAGATTAGTTCCCTCGTTCGAAAAGGTTTCGTAATATAATCATCAGCACCCATATTAAAACACTCCACAATCGTATCTTCTGTATCCAAAGCCGTAAGGAAAAGAATCGGAGCCGTTGTTTTCTTTCTTAAATCAGAGAGGATTTCCTTTCCACTTCCATCTGGTAACATGATATCTAAGATATAAGCGGCATACTCATCAGATGCTTTCACATCTGCGATAAGTCCCACTACTTCTACTTCATAGCCCTCTTGTTCTAAGGAATAGGTTAACCCTTTTACAATGACATCATTATCCTCTACTAATAAGATTTTACTCATCATTCTCACCAACCTCATTATAATAAAAAAAAGAAAAATACACAAATATTTTCTTTTTATTCACTGAAACAATATGATATTACTTCTAATTGGTAAGGAAGAAGCATCAAAAAAGAAGCCTAAGCAGCTTCTCCAAAATCTGGCGTATAAATTTTTTGATAATTGGTATTTGGAGTAGGTACTTCAGGAGCATTCATAGTCGCTACCTCTTGTTGTTTTAACTTATTCATTTCTTCTTTTGGATCAAAATGTAAATCCATAACGTAAGGGTTGATGTCTCCTCCACTTAATGCGACCAAAGTAATAAAGCGGATTTGTTCAGGCGTTAGAAAGATATTGATAAAACTGTCTAAGTCAACCCCTAGACGGTTAGCAGCAATCATTTCACGCAACTGATCTTCTTGATATAAATCAACACGAATGGTAGGTGGTAATTCCCGTTTGGCAATTTCTAAAATAGAATCCCCTAATTCCACAGGTTGATGATATTTCGTAATTAAAACATCCGCACCTACTAAACTAATTTTTGCTTCGCGACTAGCAACATCATAAGTAAGCGTAGCATCTTCCTTCATTAAGGATAACGCTCTTGTACGCACATCATCGATTAGTTTTAATCTCTCCATACCCATTACCTCTCTAACCTAATTATAGCATACCCAATTTTCAAAAGAAAAAAAGAAGTCCTAAAACTTCTCTTTTACTGTCAACTATCAGTCAACCTTCTTTTCTTCTTCTTTAGAGTCCTCTACTTCATCAGGAGAAATCTCTTCTTTCGTCTCTTCCTCTTTTTTCTCCAAAGATTCCTCTTCTTTTTCAGAAGATTCTTCTTCCGCTTTTGGGATTTCTTTTTCTTCCTCTACTGGTTCTGACATTTCCTCTTTGGTATCCACATCTTCCTCTTTAGCATCATTTGAAGACTCTTCTTTCTCTTCAACAGAATCTACCTCTTCTTTGGATTCTTTTGGTAAGTTTTCTTTTTCCTTAATAGTATCTACGTCTTTTTCTTTAGAAGCGGTAGGAATTTCTTCTCTAAAAATTTCTTTTCGTTTTGCTAAATAAGATTTATTTGGTAAAATCCAAGCAAGATAACAAATGCCTAAATATAGCGCAAATTCAAGGAAAAAATTATCTCCAGTATTTACGGTTTGGGTATTCGCAAAATCAAAGGCAGCTCTAATAGCGGTTACCCAAAAAAACAAAAGAAGTAAATTATAGGCTTTGTGATATCGCTTGTGAGTATAATAGGCAGTAACCCCATAAAAAATTAAGAAAACGATTTCTATCAACATCATGGAGATCGTATAAAATGTAAAAGACATAGAAAACATAGTTTTTACAACGTTGATAAGTCCTAATAATAAAACGATTGGAATGGCAATATACGTAATAAAATCTAGCCAAGATGTTGTGTATACTTTCTTTTTCATATCATAACCTCTTATTCTAAACACATTATATCATAAAAAGAAGAAATAGGGTTATATTTCTTCAATTTTCAAGAAATTTGTACTCTTATGTTGTGGGAATCCTCCTGTAATAACGACTTTATCGCCTTTTTGTAAGTGAAATTTTTTCTCTCCAACGGTAATAGCATTTTCAATAATCTCATCAGTTGTATAAGAAAGAGGTACTAATTCAGCATAGACACCAAAGTGAAGCGCTAAAGCACGGGCGACTCTTGGTTCTGTTACCAGAGCTAAAATAATTGATTTTGGCTTTAAAGCACTAATATGTTTGGCGGTATTTCCACTTAAGGAAGAAGCTAATATAAGGGATACCTCTAAACTATTAGCAGCCACAACAACACTGTGAGCAATCGTATCCATAATACTCTTTTCTTTTGGATAAACTCCATGTTCATAGGCAAGATAAGGTTCCGTATTTTCACACGTTTCTGCCATAATCTCAACCGCTTCTACCGGATACTCCCCAATCGTTGTCTCATTACTTAGCATTACGGCATCGGCTCCATCTAAGACCGCATTCGCAACATCACTTACCTCTGCCCTTGTCGGTCTTATCTTCTTTGTCATACTCGATAACATTTCGGTTGCGACAATACAAAATTTACCCTTTTCACGGCATTTCCGAATAATCTGTTTTTGTAAAATAGGAAGCTCCTTCATAGGAACCTCTACTCCTAAATCCCCACGAGCGACCATAATTCCGTCACTAGCATCAATAATCTCATCTAAGTTTTCAACGGCATAAGTAGATTCAATCTTAGAAATAATCTGCATCTTCGATTGTTCTTTTTCAATTAATTCCCGAACATGTAATACGTCACTTTTGGAAGAAACAAAGGAAAGAGCAATAAAATCTCCCTCATGATGACAAGCATACGTGATATCTTGTCTATCTATATCACTTAGGAAAGGCATTTGTAAGTCTACTCCTGGAACATTAATTCCCTTATGGCTTCCAAGCGTTCCTCCTACTAGGATTTTACAAGTTAAACTTTGTTGGTCTTTAGCGACAACTTCTAATTTAAAAAGTCCATCTTCAATCAAAATCGTATCATGAATTTTGATAGTATCAATCGCTTTTGGATAATTCACGCTGATTTCTTGGGCATTCCCGATAATCTCTTTTTTGACTAACTTAATATAGTTTCCTTCTTTGAGTTCTACTTCCCCATCAACAGCGCCCGTACGAAAATCAGGACCCTTTGTGTCATACATAATGGCAATATTGTTTCCTTGAGCATTTACTTTCTTTACTAATTCAACAACCTCTTCGCATTCCTCTTCGGTAGAATGAGAAAAATTAATACGAGCGACATTCATACCAGAAGAAACCATTTTTGAAAAGACATCTAATGAGGTACTAGAAGGCCCAATACTACATACAATTTTTGTCTTCTTCATATTCTTTTACCCCTTTTCAAACCGCTTTCATTTTATCACTATTTAAAGGAAAGTTCAATCGCTTTTAAAGGGACTCTAAGATACTTGACAGTAATTTTTGATAGGTCATCTTCTTTTGAAAGAGAAGTGGGTACATACTAATCTCCGTAAATCCCGGAATCGTATTGACTTCATTGAAATAAAGTTCATCTGTATCTGGTTCATAAAAGAAATCAATCCGCGCAAAACCCTTTAAATGAAAAAGCGTAGTGACTTTTAAAGCAAGTTGATAAATTCTTTCTTCTAGTTCTTTCGAAAGCGTAGGACTGGTCGTCACTTTCTCACTATTAATATATTTTCGTTCGTAGCTGTAATACTCCCCTTCTTTTAAAATCTCCCCAATCGGGGAAAAAATGGGACGACCTTTTTTCGTTAAAAGACCAACTTCTAATTCTCTTACATCCGCAAATTTTTCAGCAATCACTTTTGTATCACAGACAAGAGCTTCACGATATCGTTTCGCTAACTCTCGTCTATCTTTAGCAATCCCAATCCCAATAGAAGATCCTCCACTAGCAGGTTTCACAATTACAGGAAAATCGTTTACCTCTTTTATCTTTTCTTTGGTAAGAAGAAGTGTTGGCAAGATAGGAATTCCAGCATGGATCGCTAATATCTTCATATATTCTTTATCCATACAAAGCATACTCGTCTTCGCATCACAACCGACATAAGGAATCCCAAAATGTTCTAAGAAGCCTTGTAATCTTCCATCTTCCCCAAAAGCACCATGAATCATTGGAAAGACGATATCTACTTTTTTCAATTCGGCAATCACATTCTCTATCTTAACCAAATCTTTTGGCAAAATCGTAGGTAACGTATCTTTCACTCCATCATAGAAAAACCAGTTTCCTTTTTTATCAATATAAACGGGAATCATTCGATACTTTTTAACATCTACATTCTTCCACACTGCCATGGCTGATTGTAAAGAAACTTCATGTTCTAAACTCTGCCCACCAAACAGTAACATCACCTTTTTCATATCACACCTCATAATAAGGTATGAAAAAAAAGAAAAAGAAATAACTAAACGTTATTTCCTTGATAGAGTTGACATGGAATTTCTTTTTCGATTGCGGCTTGAAATCGAAGACCATCCTCCCTGGTTCCTACAATGACTCCATAGTGAGTGGGAACAACTACTTTTGGCTTGATCTTCCGAGTAGCTTTCAGTGCCTCTTCGACATCCATCGTATAGGTTCCCCCAATCGGGATAAATAAAACATCGCATTTCGTCTGACAGAGTTCCTCTGTAGCATCCGAATCCCCCACAATATAATACGTTATATCATTATATGTAAGGAGATATCCAACCCAGCGATTTGCTTTTGGATGAAATGCCTTTTCCTCGTTATACATAGGAATGGTTTTAATATGCGCATCCCCTATCGTATATTCTTGATTTGGTTCAACAATTAAAATATGATTTTTATCAAATTCATCAAGTGCTTTTCCTAGACAATCATGGGGAGCAACTAAGATTGTATCCTGATTGCGCACTTTCGCAATATCTTCTTCAGAGTAGTGATCATAATGAGAATGCGTAATAAAAATCATTCTCGCATCATGTGGTTCTCCTTCTACCCGAAAAGGGTCAAAATAAAGGTCATCAATACGAATCGTATTCTGGTTTCCGACCATAACATTTTCCAATAAGGTATTCAATTTATCACTTCCTATCCCATTATAGCATATTTTTCTTGAAACCATGACAAAATGTGATAAAATAATCTCTAGGTGATAAACGTGAAAATTGGAATACCGAGAGCTTTTCTTTATTATAAGTATCATTACTTATGGGAAAGTTTTTTTGAAGAACTAGGAATCGATTATATTGTCAGTCCCTTTACCAACCGAGAAATTTATAAACAAGGAACGATTCATGCCATTGATGAAGCCTGTCTTTCTTCGAAAATCTATTTGGGTCATATCGACTACCTACTAGGAAAATGTGACTATATTTTAGTACCCCGTGTTTTTGGGTATGAAGACGGAACCGTTTGTACGAAATTTCAAGCGATTTATGATGTCGTAAACAATACCTTCCGGGAACAAAATATTCACATCCTATATTACAATATCAACCCCAAAGAAACTGCGAATGAATTTCGGTCTTTCTTAAAAATGGGAAAATTTCTAGGAAAGAAAAAAGCAGCCATTACAAGAGCATATCTCATTGCAAAACAAACACAAAAGATAAATCAGATGATGGATTTACAAAAACAGGAACGTCTATTAGAAAGAAAAGAATTAAAGATTCTATTAGTAGGACATCAATACAATGTCTATGATCGATACATTGGAGATCCCATCATTCAAACGTTAAAAGAACTAGGCGCTATTTCCATTATTGCCGATATCTGCGATAAAAAAGAAGCGATTGAAGCCAGTAAAAAAATTAGTGAGACGCTTCCTTGGGCTTTTAATAAAGAACTGGTAGGCGCTATCGAAATCTACCGGGAAAAAGTAGACGGTATCATTCTAATGAGCTCTTTTCCCTGTGGACCAGATTCCCTCGTGAATGAAATCGTCTTAAGAAGAGTAAAAGGAATTCCAATTTTAAATTTAATATTAGATGGACAAGAAGGTAGTGCGGGAATGGAAACAAGATTAGAAAGTTTTATTGATATTATCAAACTCAAAAAGGAAGATCAACATGGAAAAATGTAAAGTATCATTTCCCCGTTTTGGGAATTACCACATTCCACTAGAATTCTTGTTTACGAAAGGTTTAGGAGTAGAGTATATTACACCTCCTCCCTCTACCAAAAGAACCCTGGAATTAGGAGCCAAATATAGTCCTGACTATGTATGTTCTCCTTTTAAATTCAATTTAGGAAACTATATCGAAGCGATTGAAGCAGGAGCAAATACCCTAGTTCAAACAGGAGGTACTTGTCGTCTTGGCTATTACGGAGAACTACAGGAACAGATACTCAATGACTTGGGATACCACGTCAAATTCGTCAATATGTCTAAAGCAAGTTACAGTAATCCCCTTACCTTCTACAACGAATTTAAAAAAATCAATCCTAATTTAAATCTTCAAAAAGTCACTAGCGCTTTAATTGCAACCCTAAAGATGGTCGAATGTATTGATGAAATCGATGACTTTGTAAGACAAAATGTCGGTTTTGAAGTAAAAGATGGAGAGATGGAAAAGATTCAAGACGAATACCTTGAAACGTTAAAGACAGCCGAGACAAAAAAAGACATTGAAAAAATTACGAAAAATTATAAAAAGAAACTAAAAGACGTGAAGGTCAAAAAGCCAAAGAAATTGATGAAAGTAGGAATTGTTGGCGAGTACTATACCATTATGGAACCATTTAGTAATCACTTCATTGAGAAAGAACTAGCCAAAAAAGGAATTGTTATCTATCGTTGGATGAACGTAACAAATTCCATTCTTCATAACACTGGAAAAGAACAAAAGAAAACCATTAAACCCTATGTCAAATATTATATGGGTGCGACCAGTATGGCAACCGTTTGCAAAACACTAGAATGGGCGAAAGAAGGGTTTGATGGAATTGTCCATGTAAAATCTTTCGGATGTACTCCTGAAATTGATGCCATGCCAGTCCTTCAAAAAATTAGTAATGACTATAAAATTCCGATTCTCTATTTTAGTTTTGATTCCCAAACCAGTGAGACAGGAATTCAAACTAGGCTAGAAGCCTTTTATGACATGATTATGATGAGAAAGGAGAAAAAGTAATGAAAAAAGCGTATCTTGGAATCGATATTGGTTCCATTTCCACAAAAGGTGTCATTATTGATGAGGACAATAAGATTTTAGCAAGTGAATACTTGTGGACAGAAGGAAATCCTATCGATGCCGTTAAAAGATTACTGAAAGCTCTAGAAACTCAGTTTAAAAAGAAAACTTACCAAATTGTCAGTGTGGGAACAACAGGATCAGCTAGAAAACTCATTGGAGCCATGGTCGGAGCAAGTGTTGTGAAAAATGAAATTACAGCTCATGCCATTGGAACCACTTCCCTATATCCAGATGTTCGAACCATTTTAGAAATCGGTGGTCAAGACTCCAAAATCATTTTAATAGAAGATGGTATCGTTGTGGATTATGCCATGAATACACTATGTGCAGCTGGTACTGGTTCTTTCCTATCTAGCCAAGCCAAAAGATTAGGAGTAGAAGTAGAAGAATTTGGAAAGATTGCCCTTCAAAGTAAAAAGCCCACCAATATTGCTGCTAGATGTACCGTATTTGCGGAATCAGATTTGGTTCATAAAGCCCAAATTGGTCATAAAAAAGAAGATATTATTGCCGGTCTTTGTAAGGCCGTTGTTACCAACTATTTAAATAACGTAGGAAAAGGAAAAAAGATTCTTCCCCCTATTGTATTCCAAGGTGGTGTATCAAAAAATATTGGGGTTACTAAAGCATTTGAAGAAGCAACTGGTCATGATGTCATCGTCGACCCTAATAGTCATCTGATGGGAGCTTTAGGCGTTGCCATTTTAGCAAAGAAATCAAAAGTAGAAAACGATTTTTCATTCGATATTACCGATATGGAATTTTCAACCATTGGAGTCGAATGTCAAAAATGCGCAAACCACTGTGAAATTATCTGCGTATATCGTGATAAAAAGATGATTGATTCTTGGGGAAACCGATGTGAAAATGGAGCAATTCCCATTAAAAAATAGAAGATAAAACTTCTATTTTTTAATTTTCAAAATAAAATAAATTAAGACCAATCGTTGGATCCATTTTTCTTTCTACTTTTCCTTCTAATTTCGTAACAATAATCTCTCCTGTTGCTGAAATATAACATTTTACTAAGTGACCACCATACGCCTTTAAAGAAGCATCGCTGAAATTAATGTGGCAATGTAGATAAACTTCCCCTTCTTTTCTACTGATATTTCCAATCAAAGAAGTTACTTCAAACATTCCTTCTTTCACGGTTGTTTTATACTCTTTCGTCTCGGTATTGAATAATCCAATCTCTACTTTATTACTAGCACCTAATCCAGTAATCTCACCACATTCAATATTTTCCTTTTGACAAAGACAGGTAAGTTGTTCTAAAACCTCTTCCCCTTTTTCCATTCTAACAACATAATGATTCTTATCTATTTTCCTATATTCCATAATTCGCCTCCAGTTCATTATAACACTTTTTATGAATTTTTTATAGACATTTCCCCAATTTATGGTATAATGAATATGTACTTATTTGCAGGTGTAGTACAATGGTTAGTACACGGCCTTGCCAAGGCTGGGATGCCAGTTCGATTCTGGTCACTTGCTCCAGTGACGTTTCTGTTCGAACTTTTATAGTTTGAACTTAACATATATAATCAATCCGTTCGGGTTGATTTTT
>CANQRL010000019.1 GCA_947626275.1 uncultured Bacilli bacterium | reverse complement strand
CTAACAACGGAAGATTATATGTACTCTTTCGTTATTGGAAAAGAGTTGTAGATAACTACGACACTCGCTCCATTTTTGATAAATAGACTAGTTTTTATATAAAACTAGTTTTTTTAACCCACGTTATCAGCAGTTCTATAAAAAAGGATTTTAGTAAACACCTAAAATCCTTTTCTTTTTTTAATCAGTAACGATTTCAACAATATCTACATAATATCCTAGAACTTCGCCCACATCAGTAACTTTTCCTTTAATAGTTATTTCTTGATCTTTCTTTAATGTCTTAATGAGTTCTTTTTGTTCGTTATTTTTGATAGTACAATGTATACCAATTAAATCCCACTCGTCTGTTGATGACATTAGAGAAATGTATTTCAAATCAGAATCAATAGTAGCAAGCTTACCAGATATTTCAAGATATTTATTATTATACGTGTCTTTCGCTGCAGCGGCATTGCCTTCTAAAGCTTCGTCAAGTTCATCTTTGGTTACTTTAATGTACTCAATTTTTTCTTGTTGCTGAGAAGTTCCACCATTTGAGTCACTAGCTTTTTCCGAACTATCACCAGAACCAGCAATCACTCCTATCAAAACGATTACAATGATAACAATAATCCATACTGGCATTCCTTGCTTAGCTCCACAATGTGGGCATTTTTTAGCCTTTTTATTAATTAGTTCTTTGCATTTTTTACACTGTTTTGTTCCTTCTCCGTTCATAACTACTCACTCCTTTCAAAATTATTATATCATATAAACTTCACACAGGCGACATATTTTTTTCTTTTTTTGTGAAATAATCTAAATAAGAAAGGAAGTGATGTACTTTGACTAGTCGATATTCAAAAGAACAATTATCGTTAACAGTTAGAAAAAATATTAAGAAATATCGGTTAATGAGAAAGTACACACTCCAAGAACTCGCTGATTTAACAGGTCTAACACATGGATATGTTCGTGATTTAGAGTGTCTATCTATTGACAAAACGCCTCTATTAGAGACGATTGGAAAATTTGCTGACGCTTTAGAAATCGATATTAGACAATTATTCGATGATACCAATTAAAAAACTCAGTTCATACTGAGTTTTTTATTGCTTCTTTTTAGCTAACCACTCTTCCCGTGTCATACGATACGTATAATCTTCTACAGGAGCATCTAAAAAAGTATATTGAATCCACTTTGTTTCTTTTTGTCTAGTAAATCCTAGTCTTTCCATAATATGCCATGAAGCGGGATTAACAATCGCTGCACCTGTTCGAATCTCCTTTATTTCTGCTTCTTGAAACATATAGTCAATCATGGCATAAGCAGCTTCTGTTCCATAACCACATCCTTGATAATCTGGACTAATTAGCCAGCCAACATCCCGAATATTCGCGTCTTCAATTCCACAATCGTTTTCTTGACAAGAAAGCCTACCGATACACTCTCCTGTTTGTTTTAAAAAAATGCTCCAACGGAAGACATCGTTATCTAGAGCGTGCTCCATATCTTTCTGATAATATTCTTCTTGTTTCTCCCAATCTAACAATTTATCTCTAAATTTTGGAGGTACTGTCAAAAAGTAGCGATTCACTTCTGGAATCATGAGAATTTCCCATAAGTGTTTTTGTTCTTTCATCGTCTGTGGTCTTAATACCAATCTTTTCGTTTCAATTACCTTACTACCTATATAGTTCATAATACATCTCTCCTAGCATTGTCTTATCTTTTGGATATAAGACTGATAATTTTGAAATTCCTGATCTTCCTGATTAATTTGTAAAACATATCCAATTTTTCCCATTAAACTATTTATATACTCGTTTTTGTTCTGAATTTTCATCCTTTTTAAATGAGAATCTAATCCATACCTTTGAATATAGTACATCTCTTGGCGAATCTTTTTACGATAAGAAAGAGGAACTTGAACTTTTTGATTGACAACCATTCCCGTCACTACTTGGCAACAGGATTTAGAAATCACATGTGTTTTCTTATCGTTTAAAGTTAATCCTAATTTGCCCAACATTTTTCGCACTTTTGAAATAACTATCGATGGTTCAAAATCTCCTGAAAAAGTCATGTCATCAGAATATCTTGTATAAGAAATATCTTTTTTTTCACACCAATTTCCTAGCTCTTCATCAAAGGATTTCATTACCAAATTGGAAATGTAAGAAGAAGTTGGAGCTCCTTGAGGCAAATGATCATCATAAGTGCATAAATATGCAAGTAGCATTCCTACTGATTTTGGATAATATTCAATTGGAAAGCAGGTGTGATACACTTCTAAAAAAGAAATGTTTTCAAAAAAGTTTTCGATATCTAATTTTAAAATTTTAGCTTTTCTAACATGGGGAATAGCATTTTCCTTTAAAGGAATCCCTTGACAGTAAGCTTTCGCATAGGAAGAAGTTTTTCGTTCCATCAAAACATTTTGTAAAATTTTTCTCTGGATATGTTTTAAAAGTGGTTTCGGTTCATAAATGGTTCGATACCCACCACTTCTTTTTTTGATTTTGAAAATGTTATAGTTACTCTTTATACGATTACTAATGATATAAAGGAGTTGAATATACTCTTTTTCTTTTTTCTCATCTATTAAGTGAAGAGATAGTAAAAAGTCGTTACATTCTTTTGTTCCGATGTATTTCCACACTCTTACTACCTCCTCATTGCAGTACTAACGATATGGTAATATGGAAATGGACTTTAGCGAAGTATCACGGAGCGGCTACACAACGTGTAGTTAGGTCCTTTGGAGTATTACCATTTCCTGTATCTATTTTGTTCTGTCCTTTAACGACTCGCTAAAGTAGGATTTCTCCATTCACTACTGCACTATTATTATAACATGAATTTACAATCGATAACAAAAAGGATGAGAAGAATTTTACTTCACATCCTCTGTTACTTGCGCTAACTCACCTTTTAAATCCTTATAATAATATCGAATAGCTCGACCAGGTTCTTTAGCTTTTACTTTAATATAGCCATTGGTAATTCCTTCAAAGGTTTCATATTCAGAAGCAACCGTTACTTCTTTATTATCTTTATCTAAAAGACGATAGGTTCCTTCTTGATAAGATATCATATAGTTCCCTTCATAGAAACGTCCATCAACGATTTGAGGTGCCTTCGCATCATAAGTACTGAGATAACGATTCTCAGGAGTACTCTTTACAGGTTCAAATTGTTGATTTCCTTTTCCATCTATTACCGTGTAATAATAAGTTCCTCCCTCATTGGTAAATACCAAAAGAGCATATCCTTCTTCCGTGAATGTTACATCATTTTGAACTTGATGATACTGACTTTTTAAGTTGATAACTTCTTTTGTTTCTAGGTCAACAATCATACTTTGACAAACATTCGCCTCAGTACAGCTTTGTAGGAATGCATATTTGCCAGTTCTCGTTTTAAGACTGTCTTCCGTATCTCCAAATGGAATACTTACTCTTTGATATTGACCATCATCCTTAAAAATATCTAAATAGTTTTGATTTTTCGAATCGGTATAAAGGGAAGTAGAATATCCATCTTGAAATGGATTAACTACTTTTACTTTATAGGTAACGGTTTGATTGGTTTGGGTATTGAAGAACTTCGTTCCTTCTTCATTTAACTGAATCATATTCTCACCAAAAGAAACCATTTTACTATAATTGTCTGGACTTTCTTCTAAAACGTATTTCTTTTCGCTTAAATTATAAATTCCATATACCATTTTAGAAGAATCCCAATTATCGTCTCTTCTTTCTGTAATCATGCAGCCATTTTCAACAAGTGTTATCTTTTGATAATCGCTATCGGTATAAGAGAATACCTCTTCTCCTTTTGAATTGATGATAGAGTGCTTCTTGCGATTCTCTGGATCATCTATCAGTGCATAACCCCCTACATAAGTAAGCTTACGATTATTTTGAAATAACACTTTTAGATCTCTATCAATGACATAATAGTTGTTCCCATTCGATACAACTGCTATGCCATCGGCAAAATCTGCTACCCTCGTAATTTCTACTACTTTAGGTCCTGTTTCTACTTCTTTTTCTTTCTTCTTTCCACATCCAGTGAAAAGGACTAAGAAAGCCATTGCTAAAACTATTACTTGAAAACTTTTTTTCATCATTTCTTCGCTCCTAGTATCTTTAAGTTTATTATAGCATGTTTTTCTAGACATGTGTAAAAAAAGAAGAGGACTTTACACTTGACCTCATCAAAACATTGTCAAAAAAAGAAAACAGGTTCTGTTTTCTAAAATCATTGGTCTTTTCGTCAATTTCTATGAACCATCTCGATATTCCTTTTCTATCCACCGCATAATCACTTCAACAATGTATTGTTGTTCCCTATCTGTTAGAACTTTATGCTTAGGAATATGATGCCATTTGGATAGACAACCCCGGCAACAAGTCGCCGTTGCATGCTGTGCAATAAAAACGGGATGTCCTCTCATTGGGGTCTGTTTTCCATCGTTCACCGGTTCTAGAGCACTTAACCGTTTTTGAACAAAGTCTTTCGCATGCTCTCGTATCGTCGCTAGTCCTTTTTCATCGATGTAGGCTTTCTCTTTTGGTTTTAGAGAAAAGCGACTTCGAAAATTCGATTTTTTTAAAGCTACTAAGATAGCATCTATTCTATCTGTCATCTTCTCTTTTCTCCTCTTTTAGATATTCAAAAAAAGGTTTTAAAGGACCATCTACAAAAATGTTTTTTCTGACATCCGTTTCATAAAATTCTTCAAATAGTTCTGGCCTTTTATAGATATTACTGTAATGTTTAGCTCGCATGATAGCATCTATTTTATCTACTTGATACGCTAGTTTTGCAGTCGGTGTTTCTCTTTTTTCAAATGCCAACCAAGCCTGATAATACTCATCTGCTGTTTTTTCACTTAGAGAAGATAATAACGCTTTTAATGCTTTTTCCTCAGCTGCATGTTTCTGCTTTTTCTCCTCTTCCGTATTAACATAGATGACAGGAATATCACCGATGATTGTTTCCGCTAAATCATGAAAAAGGCACATAATGGTGAGCTCATTCAAATCAATATTAGGGATTTCAAACTCTCTTACAAATGTATGCGCAAGCATTAAAACTTGTAGAGTATGATCAGCAACAGACTCTAATCTCTCAGCGGGAACTTTTCTTACTACCCAACCGGTTCTTAACAATTCGGATAATTGGATATATTGTTCATAAAAAGAAAGAATTCCATCAAAGGTTTTTGATTCTGCCATTTTCATAATACCACCGCCTTCATTGTAGCATATTTTAGAAAAAAGAAAAAGAGAGACTAGCTCTCTTTCCTTGTCAACCGATAAAAGACTTTATAGATTTCAAAGACTACAATGATGATAAAGGATAGTGCGAAAAGAATCAATACCGTCTCAAATGGCAATGGTGTCACGTCTAAGAACATAGCGGTAAAAGGAATCTCTGCCATAATAATTTGTAGAAGGATAGACCCTACTACAGTTATGATAACGAGTGGGTTATCCAAAAGTGTTTCTTTAAATACGGACCTTTTCTCACTTCGACAATTTAAAACATTAACATTTTGAATAAATACCATTAACATCATGATAACTGCTCTTGCAACAATGATATCTGTATTCTTATCCATCATATATTTCCATACTCCAAAGACAACCGCACTAATAGTCACTCCTAGAATTAATACTTCTATCATTAAATCCTTAGAGAAAA
This sequence comes from uncultured Bacilli bacterium, assembly GCA_947626275.1. Classification (GTDB taxonomy): domain Bacteria; phylum Bacillota_I; class Bacilli_A; order RF39; family UBA660; genus UBA5578. Next base: position 8,887 of record CANQRL010000019.1, on the reverse strand, counting down.
GAGATTCTTTGGTATTTCGAGGCTTTTCTTTCATGATACTATCCTCACTCTTTTCAAAAGATAATGCGATATCTTGAAGTCCATCGGTTACAATATTTAACCATAAAAGTTGAATCGCAACGAGTGGAATATCATAACCAAAGGCAATAGAAAGTAGGAAAAAGCATACTTCGGCAAACCCACATCCTAATAAGAAGAGCGTAATTTTTCGAATATTGCTATAAGCTGTTCTTCCTTCTTTTACCCCTTCTACAATCGACGTAAAGTTATCATCTGAAACAATCATAGAAGCTGTCTCTTTGGCAACATCGGTTCCACTACCCATCGCAATTCCAATATTGGCGGCTTTAATAGCAGGAGCATCATTTACTCCATCCCCAGTTACCGCAACAAATTCTCCTTGTCTTTTAAAAGAATTTACAATATCTAATTTATCCATTGGCGTAACACGGGCAAAAACTCTTATCTTCCGAATAAATTGATCGAATTCTGCTTCTCCTTTTTCTCGGTAATAGGCAACATCTTTTCCTGTCGCGACTTCTTCTCGCTCCTTACAAAGTCCTAAGTCTTTCGCAATAGCGTACGCCGTAAGAGGATGGTCTCCAGTAATCATGACAACTTTAATTCCTGCCTCGTGACATTCAATTAAAGAATCTTTTACTTCTTCACGAATTGGATCGATGAAAGCAACCATTCCTTTAAAAGAAAGATGATGAATATCTTCTTTGTTGGTTCCAGATACTTTTCCATCAGCTAGGGCAATCACACGGAATCCTTTTCCTGTCAACTCTTCATTCTGTTGAAAGAAGCGTTCATTCTCCTCTGAGAAGGACATTACTTTTTCAAGAGATCCTTTCACCGTACAATAGAGTTCTCCCTCTTTTTCATAGAAAACAGCAGAGTACTGATTTTCTGATTCATAAGGAATTCTTTCTACAATAGGATAAGTCTCTTGAACCCCCATTTTAGCCGCTAAACTAAGAAAAGCAATATCAATAGAATCCCCAAATGAATTCCAATCCTCTCCTGTTTTTTCTAAATGAGCTTCATTGTTCATTTTTCCAAGAATGGCAATTTCTTTTGCATGACTTAATTCCGCATTATTTTTAGGAACGACTTCCCCGGAATCATTATAACCGGTTCCGGTGATTTCAAAAACACTTCCATCTGGTAAAACGATTTCCTTTGCCGTTTGTTCATTTACCGTAAGGGTTCCTGTTTTATCAGAAGCAATAACCGTACAGCTTCCTAAGGATTCGACTGAATTTAATTTTTTTACAATGACATTTTTCTTAGCCATTCGCTTAGAGGCAATGGTTAACGCCATCGTAAGCGCGAGTGGTAGTCCTTCTGGCATAGCGGATACCGAAAGAGCAATAACACTTAAAAAGATGGTATTAATCGCATATTTCTTAGAAATTAAAACAGCTGCGGTAATGATAGCAACAATCACAATAATTACACTAATCTGTTTAGAAAACTTTTCAATTCGAATGGTAAGAGGAGATTTTTCCTCTTTTTCATTAGTTACTTTATCCGCAATATGTCCAATTTCTGTTTGAATAGCAGTTGCAACAACAATCGCTTTTGCCCGACCTGTAATAACAGAAGTACCAGCAAAAACCATATTTTTACGGTCTGCTAAAGAAAGATCCTCTTCTAAAGTATCACTGGTTTTAACGACCCCGATACTTTCTCCCGTTAAAGCGGATTCATCCACTTGAAAGTTATGACACTCTATGATGCGAGCATCGGCACTAATCTTATCGCCACTTTCTAACGAGATAATATCCCCAACAACTATTTCACTAGAATCGATATTTATTTCTTTACCATCACGAATGACTTTCGCCATGACCTTAATCATATTGATAAGGCTTTCTGCATCTTTTCTCGCGCGCCATTCTTCTACGGTTCCCATAATGACATCTACTAGAATAATAAAGATTAAAGCAACGGCATCGATTACTTCCCCTGCGATAAAAGAAAGAATAACCGTAACTACCAAAATGATTTCAATAGGATTTTCAAACTGGGAAAAAAACAGTTTTAAAAGGCTATCTTTCTTCGCGGATGGCAACTCATTTTTTCCATATTTTAATAAACGCTCTTGGACTTCTTTAGAAGAGAGTCCCTCTTCCCCTGTTTCGAATTTTTCCATAACATTTTCTTTTGAAGAACTATAGTAATTCATTTCTGCACCCCAATCTTCTATCGTATGATTACACTATTTCAAGTATACTAGATGTCATTTAAAAATACAAGCATCCTCTTTAGCCTAATTGTTTTAAATCTTCTAAAAGAATCTGCCATGCTTTTTTCATTTTTCTTTTGAAAAAAAGACTCTTTTCATTTAAAACTTGAATATCAAAAGAAACGGAAATTTCTGTCTGCTTCTCTTTCTTGACGAATTCATATGTTAACATTCCCTCTAGTTTATTATTAATAATCTCTAGACAATAAAGTTTATTTTTACTCTTTTTGATAACCGTAAAAAAAGTCGGATAATTCTTTAAAGTATATTCTATATAATGAGTGGCATCGATCACTTTCGTCTCTTTCACATTCCTTCTCCACCCATTGTTTTTCGAATCTACCAGCATAGAATAAACGGTAGATATTTCTTTATCTAAAATTACAGTACTTTCAAAATGCATACCATCACCTTCTTTGCTCATTATATCATAGGTGTAAACAAAAAGGAAATGTTCTATACATTTCCTTTACTGTTGCTTAGAAATCTAAAAAATCTTTCTTGTCGCCCGAAAAGGTACTTGTTGACCCTACTACTTTCACATCTTCTAAAATTTCAGCAGCCTCTGTGTACAAAGTAGAATCAGCCGTTCCCATAGCATTGATAGCTAAGAATTGGAAGCAGTAACCTGCTGCCGGACTTTGAGTAATCGCATACATTGCCGAACTAGTACCATCTGATAATGTAGATGTCAACATGTATTTATCTTTATAGAGTCCTTGTAACGGATAAGTAGCAGATAGGCCTTGGTCTTGTAATTCCTTTTGAACACCAGAAGCATTCTCTGTCCACTTAGAATAATCACCACTTAAGAGAGTAAGACGGAAGAGCTTATCATTACTTGAAATAACTAAGACATCATCTTCAATAGCATAAGAATATCCCTTTACCTTTGGAAATTCCAATCCACCATATGTCATGGTATTATTATCAACAATCTCATCATCATTAGAATTGGTATTACTGTTGGTATTGGTGTTGCTATTTTTACCACTTTCTTCATACTCGTTAGAAGTAGAAGTTTTAGAATCTTCTTTCTTATCTTTATTGAAAACAAAGATGACAGCGATAATGATAATAACCGCTACAAGCGCTACCACAATAGCAGCAATAATAAATTTTTTATCGTTAGATTGAGGTTGGTTTCCCATGGCTGGATTAGGATATCCATTCATTGGTACTTGACCAGCTGGTTGACCATAAACAGGAGGTTGCATTGGTGGTACTGGCATTGGTTGAACAGGTGCTACCCCGACTGGTTGTGACCCTGGAACAGCATTCATAGGTGCTGCAGGAGCTCCTCCTACTGGAGGCACTACTGTCCCTACTCCATTATTGACTGGTGCAGTTGGTGGGTTAGGTGCAGCTATCTTTGAAGCATCTACTGGTGTTTCTCCTGCTTGAGTAGAAGTTCCCTCGGCAGGAGCATTTTCCTCTACTGGAGCAGGTTCAGGATCAGGAACGGGTTCTCCAAGAGGAAGCGATGCATTGGCCATCTCAGGAACAGGAGGCGTCATTGGTTGCATTGGAGCAGGCTGTGGAGCAGCCATATTCCCCTGATTTGGCATCCCTGGATTCATTGGTTGTCCCATCATAGGAGCCATTCCGTTATTCATTGGTTGCATGCTTGGATTCATGGGTTGTTGTCCCATCATGGGGTTCATTCCATTATTCATCGGTTGGGATGGTGGTACCATTCCCATATTATTCATCGGATTATTATTGTTATTTTCATTCATATTATCACTTTCTTTCTTACTTCATTTTAACAAGTTTTGAATAATAAACTTGATTATACGTATCTCGTATAACAAATATACCGTAGTAGTCACTCTGATCAGAAGAATCCGCTACTTCAAAGTGGAATTCTCCAATCTTTTCTTCGATTCCTTCCAAAGTTCCATTTCCTACCCAGTTTTGTGTATAATTTCCCTTTTCGTCTAAGATTTTATATTTACTATTCGTGAAGGCAACGGTTGTATAATCTTCTAAACTAGCCATCACATTACTTGGTAACGTAGAATCTTCACTGGTTAAAATAATACTTCCAATCTCTATTTTTTTCGTATCTTTATCATAGATGAGTTGCATCGTTGCATTATCCATCTTCCAATCTTCAAATTCACTACTACTAAAATCTTCCAAGAGAACAACCGTTGTATACGTGATATACTCATCTGTTTCGTCTTGTTCAATCAATAGTAATGTATAGTTTTCTTTTCCATCATTGGATACAACTTTTAATTGACGATTTTGAATACTAGCCTTTAAGACATTTCCATCTAACGTAACATTTTTTCCACGATACAAAGGTTGGAAATATCCATCTTGTTCCTTTTTGAAAACGATGTATTCTGCCTTCGCAAATTGTTCTTTTTCTTCATCGGTAAGCGTTAACATAAAATCGGCATCTTGGCTACTTGTTCCAAGCTCTACATTCGTTTGTGTATAGAAATTTTTACTACCCGTCGAACTATTTTTCAACTTATAAAATTCGTTAATGAATTCTCTATAACCCTCTAAAGAGTCAAATTCATCATATAATTTCAACTGATATTTTTGTTCATTCATCGTAGCATTATATGGGAAATAGATACTCATTCCCCGAGATTGATCATTCGTCGCATAGTTATAAAGAACCGTTGATTGAAGGCTCTTTAATACCGCATCTGCCTTTTTTGGTTCCAACTCTTTTAGTCCGTCTACCAAACGATATAGGTCAACCATATCAAAATAAGCATCTCCTGAATTGTTCAAAGCATATTGATACAAGTTACTTCTCACTCTAGCAATCGTATTATAATTACTAGATGGTTTAATAGACATAAAGAAATCGTTTACCTTTTTCTCCAAATCCGTAATTTTACTCAAATCCGTAATAGAATAGGTAGAATAAATATAATCAAAATCGTTTCGACCTTCATAATAGTCGCGAATTTCTCCTACCTGCTCTTTATATCTTTCAATAAACTTTAAGCCAACATCATATCCACTATCCGTTGGTAAAATGTCATTGACAAAATCTAAAACATCAAAGATTCTCATTCCCACTGTTACTTCCTCAGAAGCAACTAAATAATCAGCATAATCTTTTAAAAAGCCAGCCATCTCTAAAGAACCGTTCATACAAGTTCTAAAAATAATGGTTTCAATTTTATTGTCACTATTGAATGGAGACGCTTCTAGTCCCTTCTCATACTCTGGGATTGATAGAGCATCATTATAGATTTCATCTACTTCTCCTCCACCGATTCCAGATCCATGATTCCAGAATACTAAGTCATATTCATCGGCCTTATAATGATCATAAGCATAGCTTAAGAAATCACTTAATACCTCAGAACTACCCATATTCTTACGTTCTTGCTCTTTTACTTTCTTATATCCATTAGAGGTTAACTCATAAATAGAAGTTTCTCCAACAGAGACAAAGTCATTATACCATTGGGAAGCTCCACCCGCTATTAAGACGACATTGACGTAATCATTTTTCATCTTAGCATAATCAATAGCCTCTAAATCAGCTGAAGCAATGCCCGCCTCAGATTCAAGGTTTGCTCCAACCATATAAATCATGAGCGTTCTACTCTTCTCTTTATTCTCGCCTTTTCCCATCTTCAAGGCAAAAACGGCAACAAGAGCAATAGCCGCTACTACTAACACGACAAGGAAGATAATTTTACCTGCTTTACCATTCTTTTTAGGAGGTTCCTGTTGAACAGGAGGCGCTGCTTGATACATTGGTTGATTATTGTAATTTGGATAATTCATTCCCATGTTTCCCTGTGGTGGGATAGGCTGCCCCATCGGTTGTCCATATCCTGGATTTGGTTGGTTCCCTTGCGGAGCAGAAGCATAAATTGGTTGCCCTGTTTGAGCATCATATCCAACAATCGTAGGATTGTTATTGGCATTATTCATTTCATTCATCCCTTCTACCCTATTATCGTCTTCATTATAACATAAAATGAGTGTAATAGCCACGACTTCTTTCGATTTTCCCATAAAAAAAGGAAAAATTATCCTTTTTCCCGTTTTCTTCGGAAGAGAAGAGAAAGTATATTAGAAGTAAGAGTAAATGTACTAGTTGCAATTCCCACATAAGAACCGCAAAAAGCATCATAAAAAAGCCAATATGAAGAATCAATCATTCCTCCCACTACCATCCATTTAACCGCAGCCGTTTCGGTATAACCATAAATAATACAAGCAACGACTGGTAACATCTCAATAGCTCGGTCACTGAAAAGAGCCCCTACGACTAAGTAGATGGGTACTAATAAATAAAAGAAACGTTTTTCTTCTGCTTTATTTTTACAAAGATAAAAGCCAATTTCTCGAAATAAACAAACGACAATGGTAGCAAAACCTGTATAAGCACCTAGTAAAAAATAATGGAGAACATAAAAAATATCGGCAACGATTTGAACAGCCAACATTCCTTTTTTGGTTTTTCGCCAATAACTCCATACGGCGCATAGCCAGGCGATAAGACCTAATGCTTGAATTCCTACTGCTACCACACAATCACTACCTTCAAGCTCATTATATCATAAAAACCATTTCTAAGGAACGTTTTTTCTTTAGCACTCACACTTGACAAGTGCTAGTGATAGTGGTAATATGAATAGTGTTGATAAGTCAACTAGAAAGAAGGCTTTTTATGAAAAAAAAGCAATTTAAAGCAGAATCCAAGAAGTTATTAGATTTGATGATCAATTCAATCTATACGAATAAAGAGATTTTCTTAAGAGAGTTAATCTCCAATGCAAGTGATGCGATTGATAAACTCTACTATCGTTCCTTGACCGATAAAAAAGTCAAAATAGATAGAGAAGATTTTCAAATTGAAATTGCGATTGACAAGGACAATAAAACCCTCACCATTTCTGATAACGGTTGTGGTATGACCGAGGAAGAATTAGAGAATAATCTCGGAACAATCGCTAGAAGTGGTTCTCTAGACTTTAAAGAAAATCTAAAGAAAGAAGACGCCATTAACATTATTGGACAATTTGGTGTCGGCTTCTACTCTGCCTTTATGGTAAGTGATACCATTACCGTAACCAGCCGTTCTATCGATTCTAAAGATGCCTTTACTTGGGAATCTAGTGGAGCGGATGGATATAGTATTGAAAAAAGTGAAAGGGATTCCGTTGGAACAACTATTACTTTAAAAATTAAAGAAGATACGGAAGAAGAAAAATATAGTGAATACTTAGATACGAATAATATTGAAAGAATCGTTAAGAAATACTCTGACTATATTCGCTACCCTATTAAAATGGAAGTAGAACATGTCCATACCAAAGATGACAAAGAAGAAGTTCATAAAGAAGTAGAAACTTTAAATAGTATGATTCCTCTTTGGAAAAAAGAGAAAAAAGAAATTAAAGAAGAAGAATATCAAAATTTCTACCATGAAAAGTTCTTTGACTACGAGGATGCGATGAAAACGATTCATACAAGCGTTGAGGGAAATGTAAGTTATACCGCTCTTCTTTATATTCCATCGCATGCTCCTTATGATTTCTATACAAAGGAATATGAAAAGGGATTAGAGCTTTACTCTAATGGCGTTCTCATCATGGAAAAATGTGCGGATCTCTTACCTGACTATTTCAGTTTTGTCAAAGGATTAGTCGATAGTAGTGATCTTTCTCTAAATATTTCAAGGGAGATGTTACAACATGACCGTCAACTTCAATTAATTGCCAAGAATATTGAAAAGAAAGTTAAAAAAGAACTAGAAACGATGTTGGAAGAAAAAAGAGAAGATTATGAAAAGTTCTTTAAAGCTTTCGGAATGCAATTAAAATTTGGAATCTATAATCAATTTGGTATTCATAAAGATGTATTACAAGACTTAATGATTTTCTATTCTTCTAAGAGAGAAAAGATGATTACTTTTAAAGAATACATCGATGATATGTTAGAAGGACAAGATAAAATCTATTATGCGGCTGGCGAATCTATCGACAAGATTAACCTTTTACCACAAGTAGAAAAAGTAAAAGAAAAAGGATACGAAATTCTCTACTTAACCGATTATACCGATGAATTTGTCATTCAAACATTGATGAATTACGACGGCAAGGAGTTTATGAATGTTTCTTCTGAATCTTTGGATTTGGATACCGAAGAAGAAAAAGAATCTATTAAGAAAGAAAATGAGTCTAATAAAACTCTTCTTACTAGTATGAAAGATGCTTTAAAAGAAAAAGTTACCGATGTTCGATTCACCAATCGATTAAAGAATCACCCAGTTTGCCTTACAACGGAAGGACCTGTCTCTATGGAAATGGAAAAAATCATGAGTGCGATGCCAACAGAAGAAAAAATTAAGGCAAATGCGATTATGGAGATCAATGATTCTCACCCTATTGCTAAAAAATTAAAGAGTCTTTATAAAGAAAATCCGGAAGAGGTTTCTAAGTATGCTCAAATTCTTTATGCACAAGCTCGTTTAATTGAGGGATTAACGCTAGATAATCCTGCCGAGATTAGTTCTCTCATTGTAGATATGATGGCAAAATAAAACTGCTAATGATTAGCAGTCAGACTGTTGACAAATAGGTAAATATTTTTACTTATTTGTCTTTTTTTCGTAAAAGTTGAGAAATCTAGGTGACT
>CANQRL010000018.1 GCA_947626275.1 uncultured Bacilli bacterium | reverse complement strand
ATGAGGATAATATGATATACTTGTCATAGCGATAAATCCTTTCTGGTTAAAATATTGTTTCAAATTACATTTTAACAAATTTATCGCTTTATTTGTATATTTGAGGTCTCACATCAATTGTAACACTACACGGAGAATTTAGGGAACTTAGTTTCCCTTCTTTTTGAAATATGGTATAATGAGTAAAATGGTGATGTAGAATGACAAAGACCTTTGTAAATATATTGACAACGAGTAGATTTCTTTGCTCTTTTTTTCTTCCTTGGATTTATCAAAATACTTCTCATGTTGTCTTTTTAGGAATGATTGTTCTTCTTTTCTTAACGGATACGTTGGATGGATTTTTAGCTCGCCGGTGTAAAGTTCAATCTTTTTATGGAGCTTTAATGGATACGATAGCCGATAAAGTTTTAAATATTATTTTATTGGTGATTCTTCTTCCTAAGTGTCCTATCCTATGGAGTGTCTTATTAGGAGAAATATTGATTTTTTCTATTAATGGATTTGCTCTTTGGAGAGGGAAACAGACACGAGCTAGTATTTTTGGTAAGACCAAAATGTGGCTAGTTGCCTTTTCTGTCATTTTCGGTTACTTATATCAATTCGATATTTGTGATATGTCATGGGTCTATAGTGGAACCATCATTGCTTTTGTTTCCCAAATGATTACGATGATTGATTATTTAAAAACATTACAAGTTCAAAAAAAGGTAAACATGCCAAAAGTAGACTGGCAAACGTTTTGGTTTAATACCGATTTTTATTTAAAAAATAAGATATAGTAGGTGAATGATGAACGATATACCCGTATTTTTAGTTAATAAAATTAGTTCACAATATCCCAGTGAAAAGGATCAAATTTTAAAAGGATATTCCGCTAATCGGTATCCTTCTTTTCGTATTAATCGGTTAAAAACTACGAAAGAAGAAATTCAAAAAATTTTAAAGGAAGATGGAGTGGAATATCAAACGTTTCCTTTTTTAGAAGATGCTTTTCTTCTTTTCAATCGTAAAGAAGATTATTTACTAGCAAAGGATTTCTACCGAGAGGGAAAGATTTATGTTCAAAGCTTATCTTCCCAACTTCCCGTTTTCTTTTTAGAACCTAAAGAAAAAGAAAGTATTTTAGATATGGCAGCCGCACCGGGTGGAAAAACAACCCAAGTCGCGTCTCTTACAGGTGGAAAATGCTTGATCACTGCTTGTGAAAAGAGTAGACCAAGATGGGAAAAATTAAAGTATAATTTAGAAAAACAAGGTGTAAAAAAGGTTACGGTTTTAAATCAAGATGCGAGAACTTTGGATGATTTTTTTTCGTTTGATAAAATCCTATTAGATGCCCCTTGTAGCGGATCAGGAACCTTTCATATCGGGGATACTTTTTCAGAAGAACTCGTTGATAGACTTCCTCATACACAATTAGAACTTCTTCGAAAAGCATCTAAAATAGTGAAAAAGGGAGGAATTATCCTCTATTCTACTTGTTCGATTTTCAAAGAAGAAAATGAGGACATTATTGAGCAAATCTTAAAGGAAACCGATTTAGAATTAGTGCCTATTTCTCTAGAAGAAGTTCCACTTCTTCCTTCTTCTTTAGAAGGAGCCTTAGTGATTGCTCCAACAGAAGAATATGAGGGATTCTTTTTAGCCAAATTGCGAAGGAGAAATTCATGATAGTAGTAAAACCAAAAATAAAAAAATTAGAAGAGGCAAAATTACCTTCTTTTTCAGATAGTCTTTATGAAAAGAAATTTGTAGGAGAAACATTAGGCGATATTGTATTTGATGAAATAGAAATAGATAGTTGTGAATTTTCTAAGGTAATTTTTTCTTTTGCGCATTTCACAAGAGTAGAATTTATAGATGTCATTTTTGAAGATTGTGATTTTTCGAATCTTTCTTTAGATAATTTATCATTTACGCGAGTTCTTTTTAAAAACTGCCGTATGGTAGGTACCAGTTTTATCGGTTCTTCTTTTCACAATGTCTCTTTTCATTCCTGTAATGCGAAATATACGAATTTTTCAGAAGCGAATCTAACGCATGTAGAATTTTTAGATAGTACGTTTGAAGAAAGTACTTTTCTAGAGACAAATATCAAAGCATTCGAGGTAAAAGGTGTTTCTTTTCGGTCTACAGAATGGATGAATACTTCTTTATCGGGAGTCGATTTTTCTACCTGTTCGTTAGAACAAGCTAGTTTTGATATGGCATCTTTAAAAGGAATGATAATAGATTCTTTTCAGGCACCCCTTTTAGTAGGACTTTTAGGAGTTAAGGTAAAGGAGTAACTATGATAAAATATGTAGTATTAGACTTTGGAAAAGTTCTGGCTGGTCCCACTACGGGAGAATGGTTTTTAACTCCTAAGTTTTATGAATTAGTAGATATGTCTTTCATTTCTCTTCCAGAAATAAAAAACGCAATCGAAGAGTGTAATCCTATTTTATCGCGAAAAATGGTTACTCAAGAAGAGGAGTATCAAGCTTTCTTAGAGTTTTATGAATTGATTTTAAAGAAAGTAAATTATCCTAAAATAACGGATTCTTTAATTCAGGCTTTAGCCTTTGATTTTGCCTATGAAGAAGAAAAATACACCTTTTATGATGGGGTAGAAGAAGAACTAAAAAGACTTTCTCAAAAATTTCCATTAATCCTTCTTTCCGATAATTGGCCCAGTGTTCTTCCTATTTTAAAAAAGCATCATTTAGATATTTATTTTCAAAAAATTTATATTTCTTCTATCTACCAAGAAAAGAAAGAGGAAGGAACATTTTTTAGACATCCTTTAGAAGATTTTTCTATTTTGAAGGGAGAAGCGTTGATGGTAGATGATAATGAAAAACTATTAGAAGTAGCGTCTAAAGAGGGGTATCAAGTACGATTGATGGATCGTGAAAAGAAGGTTTCTACTTCAAAATATCCGATTCTTCATTCTTTAGATGATTTATTAGAAAAGGATTGAAAGTAAGAAAGAAACTTGCTATTTCAATCCTTTTTTTTTATAATAATAGTAGGAAGTAGGAGAGAGTATGAACTATCAACAAATTCGTGTGAAAATAGAAGCGGCAATCCGTTCTGGAAATTTAAATCATGATTGGTTTCAAGAAAATTTTACATTGGAGGAAAGAATTGCTCTTTTTAACTCTTCTACTTATTTTGCTGAGAAAGCACCTTTCATGTTTACCGAAGAAGAAGTTTTAAATAATGCTACTGCCTTTTCTGAATATTATTTTATCCATGCTTTTCAAATTTTATCCGATGAAAATAAATTGCGCTATCTTTTTCAAATTCAAAATCAACCCGGAGTGGGGGATATGATTCTTACCCTTGCTTCTTCCATAAAATCAGATGACTATAAATTAGAGGCAGTCCGTCTTTTAAAAAATAAAGATGATAAAGAATCTTTAGTTGAAATGTTAGAATCGGATGAGAAAAAACAAGAAGTTCTCCCTTCTTTTCACGGATACCTAAGAGCGACTATTATTGCTAGTATGAAAAGTGATGAAATAAAAGAGAAGTATATTCATTTATCATTTAATGTAGATACGATTATTGCTTCTTTAGAGAGTGATGATTTACGAGAAAGGTATCTTCGTAGATATCAATTGTTTCTTTCTCTAGATGCGAAAGCATATATTGTTAGATCTTTTCACGATGATGAAAAAAAGATTTTTTATTTAACGATGTTTAAGAAAGAAGAGGATAGAGCCTATGTTATTCAATCTCTTTCTTCGAAAAGAGCAGCGGAGTTTCTTCCTACCATTGTTCAAGAAGAAAATAGGAGAATAATAATTGATAGATTAGAGGAAGCGGATTTATTAGCTATCTTGCCTACTTTAGATAAGGAAGAAGCTTATTCCCGTATTATATCTTTACCTCGTGATCGTCAAAAAATTCCTTTTCTAAAAAATTATGATCAGGAACAAGTAGCATGGATATTAGGAACTTTTAAAGATACTGCTTTATTTTTAGAGAATGTTTCTTTGATTCAAGATTTTGAAAAGATGGAATCTTTAATCGCCCATCGTGAGAAATTTCCTCCTTATTTTGAGTCTTATAAACCCCTAATAGAAATGTTTGCAGAACATTATCAAGTGCCTTTTGAACATCTCGAAGAAATGATTCAACTGACTTCCATGCAGTGTCTTTCTTATTTAAAAAATGAGAATGTTTTGAAGATACTTCATCTTCCCGATGAGGAATTTAAACAGATGATTAGTTTCTTTAAGGAAGAAAACACACAATTGAGCAATAATACTTTCAACGATATTTTAAATTCTTTGTTGCAGCGTCAATTCCGCATTGTGAATCCTTCTTTAGTTAATATTTTTTCACAATGCTTAACGGCGATTGAAGGAAAGGATGTTGAAACGCTTGGAAACTTATTAAAGCAAATTGCTGAGAAATATCCTTTAGATTCTTTTTATAGTTCTCACCAAACCAATCAACAGGATTTTCTTCATGCCCTTTTAGAAGGGCAAAAGCAAGCGAAAGATTTGCTTCATGAAATTACGGAGAAATATTTAATCATTGAGAGAAGTAACTATGCTAAAGAAAATTTAGAGGAAATGAGAGTAAATTGCCTTCATAATTGCTTTGAAAAAACGGCTTTGATCAAAGAAGCCATGAAGAGGATTACCTGGGCACAACTCACGGAGTATGTCGGTTCCTTATCTCGTCAGTTCTTTACTTCAGAGGATTTGCAACTGATTGACAATGAGGAACTTTTAAGGGAGGTCTTTCAGTTCAAACAAGATCCTGCTACTTATGACAAGAAAGTAACCAACGAAATGAAACAGGCCTTTAGGGCTTATCAGCATATCTTTCGGATATTTGCCGATCGAAAGTTTTTACAGGGATGTGCACAATACATCCCAGTTCCTACCTATCAATTACCAGATAAAGATCCTCAATTCCTTCTTTCTGTTTTAGGGGAGTTAAATGTGGATCATTTACTAGAATTTTCTAAAAATAATCCAGAACACTATGCCAAGATGGTAGAAATGTTAAAAAAATATCAATTTATGGCTTGGGGAGAATCTTTTAGCTCTTTTCTAGAAGGAATTGATTTATATTTTGATCCTTCTACCGTTGCAAGTCTTATGAATAACTTTTCTGAGTTTTATCCAAGACTAGAAAAAAGTGGGGAAAGGATAAGTATCACAGGATTAATTGATCAAGCCAATTGTTATGGATCGGACTCTTATCGATATTCGCAAATATTGGGAAAAGAGGATTATCAGTTACTAGGAGCTAATCCTGGACCTAACAGTGCTTCTATGAAACGAACCAAACGATTAGAAATTGCTTTGGAAAAAGTAAAAAAACTCTATCAAAGAACGAGTATTCCCGTTCCTCCTATCCAGAAAGAGTATACATTACCAAATGGAAAATCTCTATTAGTAGAAGTAGGAAATGTTACGGATATGAGAAATTTAACGTTAGGAGAAAGAACCGGAGCTTGTATGCGAATTGGTGGAGCAGGGGAATCGCTATTTAATTTCTGTCTAGAAGATCCAAACGGTTTTCACATTACTTTTAGTGATCCTGAAACTGGTCAATTAGTAAGTCGTGTTAGTGGCTTTCAAAATGGAAATTGTTGTTGTTTAAACCAATTACGGGATAGTTTATCGGGTAAGTATATCAATACGGATTTAATCGCTATTTGTAAGCAAGTAGCAGCCGATTTCTTAGAAACCAGTAAACAAACTTCTCATCCAATCGATTTTGTTATCATTTCTAGTGGATATGCGATGGAGCGCAGTAACGAAAAAGAAAGAGACCTTCGTGTTCCGGATATTAAGAAAGGTCTAGCAGACTTTTATAGTGATGTCTATTCTACCGCTATCGTTTTAGCAGAAAGAAAAGGAAATAGAATTCAATTAGGAAGAGACAAGGTAGGAGCCTATGAACCCGTTCGTTCTTACCCTAAAAAATATGACGGGGAAAATGCCCGAGTAGCCCTTCAACATATGGAAAGTCTTCGTCAACATTTAAATGGTGTCCCTCTCGATGAAATAAAAATTTCGGATTTTCAGAATGTTGAAACTTGTTATATAGGTAGTGATTGGTATGTTGCCCTTCTTTCTAATGGAGAAACTCTTTCTGTTATGTTTGAACAAGGAGATTCCAAACGAGCTCAAGTAGAAATGGCAGAAGCTCTTCAAAAACTGGAAATGGAAAGAACTTATCAAGGAGGTTATCAAAGATGAAAACGTATGGAAAAGTAGAAACATATAATGGATATAGTGGTTCTATTTTAGGGGTAGATGGTAAAGAATATCTTCTTCTTCAAAAAGAAATTGTCGAAGGGGAAGTAGCAGAAAAAGATGATGTTTCCTTTGTCGCAGAAGAATATGAAACACCAGAACACCATGAAGATGTCGCCCGTTTTGTAAAGGTTCTAAAAAAAGATAATCAAACGAAAAGTAGTTAGTCACTACTTTTTCTTTTTCGTTATTTTTTACTCCATAGAACTGGTAGAAGAAGAGGGGAAAACTATATTCTAAAGTAGATTTATGCTATAATAGATGACGGTGATAACATGAGATGGATTGAAAAAATAAGGACTTTCATGATAGGTCGTTATGGAACAGATGAACTTTATACTTTCCTTTTATACCTTTACGTCATTTTATTATGTGCAGATATTTTAATTCATCACTGGCTTTTATCCATTCTTGTCGTTTTAGAGTTTACCCTTCTTTTTTATCGTGTATTTTCTAAAAATAAAAAGAGAAGAAGAAGAGAAAATGAAATCTATTTAAAAATACGAGAAAAATTATTATCTCCTTTTTCTTCTTGGAAACGTCAGTGGAAGGATAGAGATACACTCATTTATAAAAAGTGTCATCATTGTAAGACAACATTACGCATTCCTCTTCCCATTAAAAGAGGAATCAAGCATGTTACTTGTCCAAAGTGTAAAAGACGATTAACGGTACTATGTCTTCGAAAAGTGAAAGTAGAGATTTTTAGCAAAGACGGGAAACGAAAAAAATAATTTTTATTTACAAATCAAAAAAAGTTTGTTATTCTTGTTTTGAAGTAAGGAAGTGTTTTATGAATAATAACTATAACAATACTTATCAACCAATGCAACAACCAATGTATCCACAGGGATATTCGAATTATCCAACTTATATTCCCCCAGAATATAAACCAATTTCGATGTGGGGATATTTTGGATATCAAATCCTTTTTGCCATTCCTGTTATCGGATGGATTATGTTATTAGTTTTCGCGTTAGGAGGAGCTTCTAACATCAATGTACGTAATTTTGCGCGGTCTTATTTTTGTATCCTAATTATTTTAGGGGTGATTATTGTTCTTGCTGGAGGCCTAGGGGTAATAGCGGGATCATAGTGTTCTAAAAAGGATGTTATCCTTTTTTTATTTATTTTGAAAAAATACTTGACCTTCCCCTTAGGGAATAGTCTATGATGAAGACGAAAGGAGGAGAACATGCTGATTAATGAGGTAGAATCGATTGTCGGTCTTTCGAAAAAGAGCATTCGTTACTACGAAGAAAATGGTTTGTTAAAACCAAAACGAAAAGAAGAAAATGGATATCGAATCTATGATGAAGAAGATATTAAAAAGTTAAAAGTGATTAAGTTTTTGCGTGAATTAGGAGTTCCTATTAAAGAATTACAGGAACTAGAAAAGGGAACTTTAAAGTTAGCGGAATGTATGGAAGAAAGAATTGATAAGATTACCAAATTAGAGGAAGACTATGAAAGTGTCAAAGAGATGTGTTTAGAAATTCAAAAAAGTAAAGACACTTTTCAAGATATCGATATGACGCATTATTTTGAGAAAATGAATATATTGAATAAGAAAGGATTTACGATGAGAGATATTCAAAAAGATCATTCTAAAAAAATACAAGGAGCTATCCTCTCCAGCGCTATTTTTTCTTTTCTATTCTTATTTTTAATGGGGTTAATAACGTATTTTCAATGGATAGAAGAAGAAAAAATGCCTTGGTTTTTATATGCGTTTTTCCTATTAGTTTTAGGAATTCCTATTATTGGAATTGTGTATAACTTGATAGAACGAATTCGTGAAATAAAGAAAGGTGAGGAAGATGAAGCTAGTAAATATTGATTATATTCCTGGTGAGGAGATTGAAGAAGCCCTAGGAATTGTAAAGGGTCAAATTGTTCAATCCAAAAATATTGGAAGAGATTTTATGGCCGGAATGAAGACGATTGTTGGAGGAGAAATTAAAAGTTATACGGATATGATTTCTCTAGCAAGGCAAATGGCTACGAAAAGGATGGTAGAAGATGCAGAGAGACTAGGAGCAGATGCCATTATCAACATTCGATTCGGTTCCTCTTCTGTCATGGGAGGAGCTGCTGAAATTATTGCGTATGGAACGGCTGTCAAATTAAAAAAGAAGCAATAGCATTTCTATTGCTTTTTTTCTAGAATATTTTTATAATGAATTTAAAGAGGTGAGATGGAAGCAAATTAAGAAATTCTTAAGTTTTAACAAGTTAGAAAACTGTTATAATGAATATGAGGAGGATTTATGATAGAGTTAAGAGAGGTTTGTAAAACTTATAAGTCAAAAAAAGGTAGTAGTACCAAAGCCTTAAATGGCGTATCTCTTACCCTCGGAGAAAAAGGCATGACCTTTATTCTAGGGAAGAGTGGGAGTGGAAAAAGTACGCTTTTAAATATCCTAGGAGGATTAGATAAGTATGACTCAGGAGATATGCTTATTTTCGGAAAGAGTAGTAAAGAATTTACCCAAGCGGACTGGGATTCTTATCGGAATACCTATGTAGGATTTGTATTTCAAGAATTTAATATTTTAGAGGACTATGACGTTTATCAAAATATCGTTTTAGCGCTTCAACTCCAACAGAAAAAAGAGGATGAAAAAGAAATTGATGAACTCCTTGAAAAGTTAGAGTTGACAGATTTAAAGAAAAGAAAAGTAAATGAATTATCAGGTGGCCAAAAACAAAGAGTGGCGATTGCCCGAGCTTTGATTAAAAATCCAAAAATCATATTAGCTGATGAACCAACCGGAAACTTAGATAGTAAAACCGGTAGGCAAGTGATGGAGCTCTTACAAGAGATATCAAAAGAAAAACTAGTAGTCATTGTTTCTCATGATGAAGAATATGCCGAAAAATATGGGGATAGAATTATTACCATTCAAGATGGAAAAGTTGTTTCTGATACCAATTCTAAAAAGGAACAGAAAGATGAGAAAAACACTTATGAGACCATTAAATCGCATCTTCCTTTTAAAGAGAGTTTTAAACTAGGAATTGGAAGTTTAAGATATAAAAAATTAAAACTGGTCTTTACGATTTTATTAACTGTTGTAACCTTAGGATTCTTAAGCTGTACCGATACTTTAACGGATTTTCAACTCAATAAAGCGCATGCTAAGTTACTAGCAGAGAGTGATGAACCTTTTATCCTAGCTGAGAAGTATGACTTTCATAAAATAGATGGAATGACAGATTACATTTATAGGGATTTCCCAGTATTGGCGACAATAACAGACGAAGTAAAAAAAGAAGCAGAGAAGAGAATTGATAAAAAAGGGTATGAAGTTTATAAATACATGGTTGATTATGAAGCCTTGAGTCCTATTCAGCTTTTGAAGGCTAAAATGGAAGAAGAATCTCCAAGCGATGACGCCTTTTATACGCCAGCTCGTTATGGTTTTGAAGCCGAGATTGTTTTAACGGATAATCTAAAAGATATTGTTAAAGAAAAAATCATCGGAAGGGCACCGGAAAAAGAAAACGAGATTGTGATTTCTAGTTATGTTGCAAAATTATTGATGTCATCAGGTGTTTATGTATATGAAAAAGTAAATACGGATGAATTTCAAGATGAACACCTTTTCCTTCCTAAGACGTATGAAGAAATTATCGATACCAATTATACATATTATTTTGGAAAGGATAATAAGGTAAAAATTGTGGGTATTATTGATTATGATATGGATCAATATGAACCTCTTGTGAAAAATGAAGGAACGAGAAAAGAGTTACAAGCATTATCTTCTAAATTAGGCAGTCAGACAGAATATGTTTATAACAAAATCTATGCAAATCCTGACTTTATTGCTAACCTAAAAGTTCCAGAAAGATTTGATCTAGATACAAGATATAACTATCGATATACTTCTGATGAAGTAGAAATGATACAAGAGGGAATGTATATCAATCCAGCAATTCTTTCTAAAAAGATTACGTATTTTGATGGAAAAAATTGGACGACAACGAGTTCTCTAAAAAAGGATGAAGTCCTTCTTAATTTTAGTCAGTTAGCGATGGGAACCGATTATGAAAAAGATTTAGAATCATATTATCAAAAACATCAAGATGAAAGTTATGAAGAGGTTCAAAAGAGATTTTTAGCGAATTATGTTTCGAAACAAGATATTATTGGAAAGACACTTACATTAAGTGTCTATAGCGATAGTGATGAAAAAACGATAGATTCGTTTAATGTCAAAATTGTAGGAGTAATTTTTCAGGACATAGATAAGGGATATGATGATTCTGATGAAATAGTATCGTATAATTACTATAACTATTTTTCAAAGGATTTAGTAGAACAATATCGTGCCTCTACGATTCAAAGAACAGCCCTTCTTTATCCTGCTACTACGGAAAAAGAATTTAAGAAGCTTCTTGATGCTTTCCCATTTCAGGATAGTCTTTCCGCTAAAACTTCTTATAGTTTTGAAGTATACGATCTTTATTCTAGTATTTCTATTATTCGGAAGGTTACGTTCTATATTGGTTTAGTATTCGTTTTATTTGCTATTTGTTTAATTGCTAATTTCATGTTTAATAGTATTTCTTACCGTAAAAAAGAAATCGGTGTTTTAAGGGCATTGGGTGCTAGAGGTAGGGATGTTGCCAAAATCTTCCTCTGGGAAGGAATTGTTCTTGCTTCTATTTCTGGGGTAATTGCTTCTATCCTTTTAGTGGTTGTGACGAATGCATTAAATTCTGCCATTATGAGGGAAGCACAATTAATTCTTACGCCATTTATTGTTGGTATTAGACAATTTATTGTCATTTGGGTTTTAGTATTTACCGTGACGATTATTGCTTCTCTTTTACCAATTCAAAAGATTTCTAGAAAGAAACCAATTGATGCCATTTTAAATAAATAGTGCTTTAAGCACTATTTTCTTTTGAAAAAAAATGCTATAATGAAGAAAATAAGATAGGAGGAAATTATGAAAAGTGGAGTAAAAGTTGTTGTTGTCATTTGTGGCTTTATTGTCTTTTTAATTGCCGGTGTCTTAATTGGAATGGCTATTCCTTCTCAAAAGGAAGAAGAAAAAGAACCAGAAAAGAAAGAAGAACCTGCCATAGAGGAAGTTTATGCTGTTAAAACTAGTGAGATTGAAGGCTGTGGACACAAAAAGACACTATATTATGAAGGAGTAAATCAAAACGTTTACCTTTATTGCTTAGAGGATATTATGTTACAGGATGATGAAAAAGAAGTTTCCTTAAAAGAGTATATCGATAGTAATGGAAAAGATATTGAAAAATCAATGCAGATATTTGTTAATCACGATAAACTTTGGGATGATTCTGTTAGCCCATTAGAAGATGGTGGTACAGTTATCTATAAGGATAGTGGAATTACGAAGGTTACTAATAATGGTCTTACGATGATTAAGTGTGCTTCTAGTAATGGAGGAACAGATGTTTATTTTGGACCTTATAACATGAAGTATCAGAATTCTTACTGTGATCCAACCATCGAAGATAAGCTATTCTTTACCAAGACGTATAATGTATTGTTTACAGTAGAAGGTGACGATCCAAAATATGTTTACTTGACCCTAAAACAATTCCAAAATGATGATGTAAGAACGGTCAAAGTATTGAAAGAACGTGCAAAAGATGTAAAGGCAAACAACAATTATGAATTTACGTTCCAATACAAAGATAAATATATTGATGATAAAAGCATTGATTCCGTTTTTGAAAATGCGAATTTAGTAACGGTTGTTCTTACTAAAAAGACGGGAACGGATCAAATTCAAGAAAATGCAGAATAGGAGATTTCTTCTATTCTTTTTTCTTGACAAAAGAATAAGACTCTTCTATAATGAATATAGATAATTGAGCGAACGTTCAACTGTTTGGAGGATTGTATGGCAAAAAAAGAATTTGTTTGTGATTGTAATATTATTCATGAAGAATCGGTCATGCTTGCAAAAAAGAAGATGCCGAAGGAGGAAACGTTTGAAAATTTAGCACTTTTTTTTAAGTTATTAGGGGATTTAACAAGAGCTAAAATCTTATTTGCTTTAGATCAACATGAGATGTGTGTATGTGATTTAGCCAATACGCTTTCCATGACAAAATCATCTATTTCCCACCAGTTAAAAACCCTAAAGGAAAGTGGCATTGTCAAATGTCGAAGAGCGGGAAAAGAAGTTTATTATACGTTAGATGATGAACATGTCGTACGTGTCTTTGAAGTTGGTTTAGAGCATATTTCTCATAAGAAATAAGGAGGTATTATGAAGAAAACACAGATGAAATTAATCGTTTCTTTGTTCTTTTTCCTATTAGGAATTCTTTTTTCTCATTTTTCTTGGAATGTTCTTTTCTTCTTTTTATCCTATTTCGTCGTGGGATGGGAAGTATTAAAAACAGCGCTTCAAAACCTATTACAAAAAGAATGGTTTGACGAAAACTTTTTAATGACTGTCGCTACAATAGGAGCTTTTGCGATTGGAGAATATCCAGAGGCTGCGGCCATTATGCTTTTTTATCGCTTAGGGGAGTTTTTTCAGGACTTAGCTGTTTCTAAATCGAAAAAATCGATTCGTTCTCTGATGAAACTAAAACCAGATAAAGCTGTTTTATGGGAAGGGGAACAAATGCGGGAAGTTGCCCCAGAAGAAGTAGAAGTAGGAGATATTCTCCTAGTGAAACCCGGTGAAAAAGTCCCTCTAGATGGTAAGATTGTGGAAGGAAATACTTCCTTCAATACGGTGAATCTAACAGGGGAATCTCTTCCATTAGAGGCGAATGTAGGCGATACGGTTTTAAGTGGCGTCATTAACTTAGAAAATGTTGTAAAAATAAGAGTAACAAAACCATATCAGGAGTCCACTGTTCAAAAAATTTTAGAATTAGTAGAACATGCCAATAGTAAAAAATCTACTTCGGAAACGTTTATTCGTAAGTTTTCAAGATATTATACACCGATTGTGGTGGTATCTGCCTTTCTCCTTGCTTTACTGCCACCTATTCTTTTACATCAGCCTTTTTCTCCTTGGATTTATCGTGCTTTATCCTTCCTTGTTGTCTCTTGCCCTTGTGCGTTAGTCATTTCGATTCCACTCAGCTTTTTTGGAGGAATCGGTGCGGCTTCACGAACTGGTGTACTAGTCAAGGGAAGTAGTGCTTTAGAAAATTTAAAAGAGGTAAAAACCGTTGTCTTTGATAAAACAGGGACATTAACGGAAGGTGTTTTTGAGGTTCAAAAAATCATTCCTCAGGAAATTTCGAAAGAGGAACTTTTGAAAGTGGCAGCGTATGCGGAAGTATTTTCCAACCATCCTATTGCGAAGTCTTTAAAAAAAGCCTATGGAAAAGAAATTGATGAAAAGTATGTCAAAGAGTTAAAACAATATCAAGGGATGGGATTGAAAGTTTTAGTGGATGGAAAAGTGGTTCTCGTTGGAAATGCGAAACTGTTGGAGGAACACCATATCGCCTTTGAGGAAGTCGAGGAAGTAGGAACGCTCCTTTATGTTGCTATCGATGAGGAATATCGAGGCAGTATTGTTATTTCTGATAGAGTAAAGCCAGATGCCTTAGAAGCTATTCACAGTTTACGAAGATTGGGGATAGAACACATTGTCGTTTTGACAGGGGATAAACAGAGAATTACGGCCTCTGTTTGTAAGGAGCTAGGAATTGGTACTTATTATGCGGAACTCTTACCTAATGATAAGGTTGCGAAGGTAGAAGAATTACGAAGAAAAAAGAGTGCGAATGAAAAAATTCTTTTTGTCGGCGATGGCATGAATGATGCTCCTGTTTTAGCGCTTGCGGACATTGGTATTGCGATGGGAGCTATAGGAAGTGATGCAGCATTAGAGTCTTCCGATATTGTAATTATGACGGATGAACCATCTAAGGTAGCAAAGGTGATGAAGCTCTCTAAAAAGACACTTACGATTGTACGAGAAAATATTGTTTTTGCGCTAACAGTCAAAATTTTAATCTTAGTAGCCAGTGCCTTTGGTATTACGACCATGTGGTTTTCGGTATTCGGAGATGTTGGCGTAACTCTTTTGGCGGTTTGTAATGCTCTTCGTACGATGCGCATAAAATAATGAGGAGGAATTATGAAAGATTTTTATCATCATTATCGAATTGTGAGAATTTTCATCAAGATTTTAATACCCCTTATTCTTTTGTTACTCTTCGTTTTTCTTTTCTTAAAGCTTTGGCTTCCTTTTGGGGGAAGCCCTTCTAAAAAGGATAAGAAAGACTATGAGGCAAGAGCTAGCAATTATAAAGATGGCAGGTTTTGGCCATATGAAGAATTTACCATGATTTCTAAGACGAAAGAGAAAAATACTTATCTTTCAACGAAGAATACAAAACCAAAAGAAAGTCTACCAACGGTTGGCCCAACTCCATTATCCACACCCCATACGGAGGACCTAACGGTGAGTTGGCTTGGACATTCTACTATTTTCTTGCAGATGCAGGGAATGAATATTTTAATCGATCCGGTCTTTAGTGATAGAACTTCTCCTGTTTCCTGGATAGGACCGAAAAGATATACGAAAATGCCGATAGAAATCGAGGATTTACCCGATATTGATATCGTTTTGATTACGCATGACCATTATGACCATTTAGATTATCAAACCATTCGCGAATTAGATGGAAAAGTAAAACGGTATGTCGTACCACTTGGAATTGAAAACCATTTAGAAAGATGGCATGTCGATGCTTCTAAAATTACGAATATGGCTTGGTGGGAAGAAATCGAGATAAATGGTCTTACGATTGGTTGTACGCCTGCAAAACATTATTCTGGTAGGGGACTAACCGACCGCTATCAAACTCTTTGGGCGTCATGGGTTTTGAAAAATGATGAGTATCAAATCTATGATAGTGGCGATTCTGGTTTTGGAAATCATTTTGCTGATATCGCATCGAAATATGGACCTTTTGATTTGGTACTAATGGATAGTGGACAGTATAATGTTCAATGGCATGATGTTCACATGAATCCAAAAGAGTCCGTAGATGCTAGTAAAATTTTACAAGCAAAAGTTGCAATGCCTATTCACTATGGAAGTTTTGTATTGGCAGATCATCCTTGGGATGATCCTGTCGAAGCCTTTACGACATATGCGAAACAAAACGACTTAGAAGTTGTGACGCCACGAATAGGAGAGACGTTTGAACTTTCGAATTATCAGGATTATCAAGAGGAATGGTGGAAAAGCATTTCATAGACAGAAATGCTTCAGACTGTTGACAAATAGGTAGACATTTTTACTTATTTGTCTTTTTTTCACAGAAAATGAAAAATCTAGGATATTCTCCTAGGTTATGCGTAATGATGTAACGCAAATTTCTTGAGATTCATGCATGCATAAAGAAGGGTCAATTCTCGGTGGACCCTTTCTTTTGTTTTGAAGTATGTATTTCTAAGCCCATACTTCATTTTCCCATCCGCAAAGACTCTTTCTATATGTTGGGGTCTTTGTTTATATTTTTCTTGTACATCTAT
>CANQRL010000017.1 GCA_947626275.1 uncultured Bacilli bacterium | reverse complement strand
AGTCACCTAGATTTCTCAACTTTTACGAAAAAAAGACAAATAAGTAAAAATATTTACCTATTTGTCAACAGTCTGAAAGAATCTAGTCTAGATTCTTTCTTTTTCGCAAACAATTAGTGGAATGAGAACTTCATCCTCCGTAATTCCCGCATGAACCGATTGAAAAACAGGACCTGTTTCATCATACCGAAAGTATTTATCAGTAATCGCTATAGCAAGATAATCCCCTAGACACTCTTGAAAATGAGGGTGTTCTTTTCCTAACCCAAAGAAGTTATGTTCCAATACTTCTTTTTTGGTATAGAGATTAAAATCTTTTTCAAAATATTTTTGGAATAACTTTTCAAAATCTCGCTCTTTTCCTTCCTTAACATAGAAAGCACAAGCTCGTGGTTCGATAGAGATATCCTGCCGTAAGAGTGAAAATAAATCGGGATAATCACTAAGGGTAATCACCTGTCCGTTTTGGTGTCCATGATCCGCTAAAACGATAACAAGAGAATCCTCTAGTTGCGAGCAAAGTTCTTGCGTCATCTTATCCCGTTCTACATAAAGAGCTTTTACTTGCTCGTTATCCGTTCCTACTTCATGCATCGTATGATCTGGTTCCTCATCATAGCAATAGATCAATTTTTTTCCCGGTTTTTTTGTATACTCTAAAATTTTTTCATTTCGCTCTTCTAACGTATGATAATCTCCTTTAAACGAATATAATTCAAAGGCACTATCTTTCTTACGAATCCGATCAAAAATACTTTCATATCCGTAATATTGAAAAGCAAGAGATTCCCCTTCTAATTTCTCTTCCCTATCCTTCAAGGTATTTAAAAACATCGTCACCGTTTTTTCCTCATTTGGAAAATATAAATCCCATCCTAGCCATCCGTGTTCTTTCGGATATTTTCCCGTATATAAGCTCGTTGTAGAGGCCGTTGTCGTAGGAGGAAAAGTAGCATGTAAAACGTCTACTTGATGATTTCTTAAAAAACTATCCTCTGGTAAGGTTCTAGCAAGTAAATTGGAACCCATTCCATCGTAGAGTAAGACAATGACATTTTGATATCCTTTTTCTAAATAGTTATCGAGAATCGGAAGGGTTTCATGATATGTTTCACAATCGAAATATTTTAAAAGAGAATTAGCAACATTCACAATGGAATGATGAGCATTTGGAAATACTAGTTTCATACCATCACCAAATTTATTATAACAAAAAAGATAGCTTTTGACTATCTTTTAAAACGTAATTCGAGAAGCAATATACGTCTCTAAATCAGCTAATGCGACAACATCTTGTTCCATTGTATCGCGGTTTCTTACCGTAACGGTTTGGTTGTTTAACGTTTCATCATCAACGGTTACGCAAAATGGCGTTCCCGCAATATCCTGTCTTCGATAACGCTTTCCAATAGAAGCGGTCTCGTCATAAGCCGTTGTAAAGTGTTTTGACAAAGACATGTAAAGTTCATTTGCTTTCTCCCCATGATACTTCTTATTAAGAGGAAGTACCGCTACTTTATAAGGAGCTAGAGCTGGGTGAATCTTCATGACTTCTCTTGTTTCCCCATTTTCTAAAGTCTCTTCTGCATAAGAATTATCTAGAATAGCAAGAACAAGGCGATCACAACCTACCGTTGACTCAATAATATAAGGAATATATTTTTCATTCGTCTCAGGATCTAGATATTCTTGGGAAGTAGAAGAGTATTCCTGATGTCTTGATAAGTCATAATCCGTCCGATTATGGGTTCCATTAATTTCTCCCCAACCAAAGCAGAAATCGTATTCGATATCACAAGCTGCTTTTGCATAATGGGCAAGTTTTTCATGATCATGATATCTCAACTTTGATTCAGGAATTCCTAAATCCATAAAGAACTGTTTCGCATATTCTTTAAAATAATCATAAAGCTCGCTATCCATTCCCTCTTTACAGAAAGTCTGATATTCCATCTGTTCAAATTCAATCGTTCGGAAGGTAAAGTTTCCAGGCGTAATCTCATTTCGGAAAGCTTTTCCAACTTGACCGATACTAAATGGTAATTTGGCTCTCATAGAACGTTGAACATTTAAAAAGTTTACATACTCTCCTTGGGCATTTTCAGGACGTAAATATACTTTGTTCTTGCCATCTTCTGTTACTCCACGATGCGTTTCAAACATCAAATTGAATTGACGAATATCCGTATAATCGCTCTTTCCACAGTTTGGACAAGGAACTTTATGTTCTTTAATATATGCAACCATTTCATCTTGGGTCATACCATCAGCATGAGCATTTTCATCATAGTCATTGATTAAGTTATCAGCTCTGTGACGTACTTTACAATGCTTACAATCGATTAATGGATCAGAGAAAGAAGCAACGTGCCCAGATGCCTCCCAAACTCTAGGGTGCATCAAAATAGCGGCATCGACTTCATAAGCATTGGCTCTTTCTTGAATAAATCTTTTTCGCCAAGCATCTTTAATATTATTTTTTAATCTACTTCCTAAAGGGCCGTAATCCCAAGTATTCGCAAGTCCTCCATAAATCTCGCTTCCCTGAAAAATAAATCCGTATGTTTTACATACATTCACTAGTTTTTCCATCGTTAATTTTTCCATTTTTATTCCCTCTTTCTATTTTTCTTCCCCACGATTTGGTAGGGTAAACATCTCACTATTTCGTTTCATATAACGATAAATTTTTTCTTTTAATTGGGGTGCCTTATCAATCCCCGCTACATAGATACTCCCTCGATTGTAAGCAACACATTCTTTATCGTTCCATTTCATAGAAGAAAATCCCCCATTTTGCTGCGCAAATAAAGAAATGATATCTTCCATATTGGCAATTTCTTCCGGTTCCACTGTTCCATCTTCAGCTGTATCCGTATGGTAGTAAGCCGTATATCTTGGATTTCCAAGAAGGGATTCTTCTCCTTCATATCTAACCGCTCTTCCCCTTTGATAAGGAGTTCCATCAAAGATTCCTAACGATAGATTGATGACCTTTCCTTGCGCTAAATGTTTCGATACAAAATGGTATCCATCCGCCAAACTTCTCCGCTCTAACTTGCCAATCGTAGTCTGAAATTTTTCAATAGCAAAATCGGTAAAGTAGATATCGAAGTTTTCCGTTTTAACAGCAATACATTGTTCATAGAATCGTCGAAATCTAGGTGGCAATAAATCATTCGTCCCTCGGTAAAATCCCGTAATCTGTCTGCCTTCTAATTCCGCATCGATAAATTCTCTTGCAAAGGTCTTGGTACTTTCCCTACTCACTTGCGTTAACGCTTCTTGTCGCTGTAACGAAATGTGGGAAGGTAAATCAGAAAACTGTGCTTTAAAATCGATTCTAACGCGTGGATGTCCTTCTTTACTCATATCTTTGCAAACAACGATTAACTCTCTTTTTTCTTGTTTGATAAAATCTTCTACTGCAATATTTCTCATAAACCCTCCTAAAAAATAAAAAAACTCCTAGAATTGATAGGGACGAATAATCTCCGCGGTTCCACCCTATTTATTCTAGAAGAATCTCTCTTTCATATATTGCTCGAGGTTGCCAAGCCCGTCATCACATTGATATTTCCATTCTAATACAAACCGTTTCGTTTGTCAAGAATTCTTTTTAAGAAAAGCGAGCCAACTCTTTGACAAAGTTCTTGCTTTTTAAATATAGTCCAGTATATCGATCGTAATAACGATCTAGAAAATCATTGATTTCATTTTTGACTTCTCTACTCACTTCTAATTTTTCAATCTTGCTGATATCTACATAGTAATACATGCGGATAAGCTGAATTGCTTTCTTCGAAATCATCGGTTCATTCGTTCGACACTTAGAACAGAGATATCCCCCCTTATCGCTAGAAAGCGTAACGATATCTGTCTTTCTTCCGCAAACAGAACAAGCATCTAAGACTGGTAAGACCCCTAGATAATCTAAATATTTTAATTCAATCATATTCATGATAACCAAAGGATCAAATCCCTCATTGATTTTTAATAAGCTCTCAATCAATAACGCATAGACCGTCGAAATAAGGGAAGTCTGTTTTACGACTTGTTCTGATAGGTCTACTAAGAAAGAAGCATAGCTTAGTTTCTCGATATCCTTTTTAATTTCTTTCAAAGGATTGATAATACTTACTTCCGAAAGAATGGAAAGCTTTTCCTTTTTATAGTAAATGGTAAATTTTCCATAACTCAGTTTATCTGTCACACTACGAAGAGGACTTTTTAAAGTACGGCATCCCTTGACCATCATTCCAATGACTCCATATTCTTTGGTAAAGACATTGATGATTTTACTCGTTTCTCCGTACGCTTTTTCATTGATGACAATTCCTTCTACTACTTCTATCATACTATCGAAATGTTATCGCATCATCGACTAATTCAAAGCGATATTCCTGTACACAATCTGGATATTTTTCTTTATCGACCTTTTCTTGAAATAAGTCATAAGGTCTTACCCAAATGGTATGGTCACTTCCTAATGATTCATAGACTACCATTTGTCTAGCTTCATCCCCAATACAAGTCTCAGAATCTTTTGCCAAACAAATAACGCGGTAATAATTCCCACTCATGTGTCTATAAATTTTCCCGACGATTATATCCCTTTCCATCTAATTCTCTCCTAACCTCTTCTTTATAACGAATGTAATATTCTATTTTTCCCGTTGTAACAAAAAGTCTCCATAATAAATCTTTCATACTCTCACCATTTACATAATGAGATAAAAAAGAAATTTTTATACACTATTCTTCAAAATCGTGAAATCCGTATTCCTCCAAATATTTTTCTTTATCCCGCCAATCCTTCACCGTCTTCACACGAAGATTCAAATAGACGTTTTTATTGAGCATTTTTTCTAAATCCTTACGAGCCCGAATGCCAATTTCTTTAATCATCGAACCATGCGCTCCCACAACGATTTTTTTTAGTGAATCTCGGTCGACAATAATATCGACATAGATGGTGTAGCTTGTCTTTCCTACTTCCACCGCACTCGTGATACAAGTAAGAGAATGAGGAACTTCTTCCTCGGTTAAATCCATTACCTTTTCTCTTACAATCTCAGCCATCATAAATTCTAAAGGACGATTTGTCGTATCGGATTCCCCATAATAGCGAATTTCATCTGGTAAATACTCTTTTAAGGTCTTGATAAGTTCCATCAAATTTTCTTTCTTCAAAGCCGAAACAGGAATAATTTCTTGAAAATCATAGAGATCTTTATATTCTAAAATCTTCTTCATGATATCTTCTTTGGATAGCTTATCGATTTTATTTAAAACCAAGATGACTGGCTTTTTAACCTTCTTCAACCGTTCGATGATGAATTCATCCCCTTTTCCAAGAGGTTCTTTCGCATCGACTAAAAAAAGGAGAACATCCGCATCTTCCATACTACCATAAGCTTGTCTATTTAAAAGCTCCCCTAACCGGTGATTTGGTTTATGAATTCCGGGGGTATCTAAAAAGACAATCTGCGTATCTTCTTCATTGTAAATACCTTGAATGACATTTCTCGTCGTCTGTGGTTTAGAAGTCGTAATCGCAACCTTCTTTCCCACAATACTATTGACGAGGGTACTCTTTCCCACATTTGGTCTTCCAACGAGTCCAACAAAACCACTACGCATTATTTTAAGTCCTCATCGGAAAAAGGATAAGGGCATAATTCCGCAACTGTGTGAATCTCCTCTTCCCCTTTTGGGTTCATACAGATGATTTTTCGATCAGTTTCAAAAAATTCACTGATGACCATTCGACAAACAAAGCAAGGCATTCCAATTTTATCGTTATCACACATCACATAAAGAGTATCAAAATCATGAGGTCGATAGCCATGGGATACCGCTCCTAGAATCGCACTTCTCTCCGCACAAATCGTAGCTCCATAAGAAGCATTTTCCACATTCACACCTTCGAAACTGTTTCCATCTTTCATTACCGCAATCGCCGCTACCCGAAAATGAGAATATGGGCTATAACTATTTTCTAATAAACGGTTTAATCTCTCTTTCATATTTCACCTACCAAATTTTTTCTACTAGTTCGATTATCTTGGGAACATACATAACTAGTCCCACTCCAATTCCTACCGAAGAAAGGACAAAAGTCGCCGCACTTCCACAGTCTTTCGCAATCTTGACAAGAGGGTTGTATTCCGGGCTGACAAGATCACAGACAGCCTCAATCGCCGTATTTAAAAGTTCCGCAGAAAGCGTCATTACCAAAAGAAGAATGATGACCAACCATTCCATCGGACTCATATGTAACATCCAAGCTCCTGCCAACCCTAAAACAGCTGCCACTAAATAGACAATGGCGCTTCTTTCATACTTATAAAAGTAACGTAATCCTTCTACCGAATATTTCAAAACATTCCAAAGGTTTTTAAAACTAAAATCTTTTAATTCTCTTTTTTTAGGCTCTTTCGATTCCATATTCCTTTAAAATCCTTTCTTGTAGGGCAAACATTTCTTCTTCATCTTCCTTCTTCATATGATCATATCCAAGAAGATGAAGTAGCCCATGAATCGCTAAAAAACAGATTTCTCTTTTTAAACTATGTCCATATTCTTGTGCTTGTTCTCGAGCTCGATCAATCGAAATATAGATATCTCCTAAAATGCGCATATCCATTTTTACAAAAGTATCGTCATCTTCTAGGGCAAAAGAAATAACATCTGTCTCTCGATCAATTCCCCGGTATTCTTTATTCAATTTATGAATCTCTTCATTATCTACGATAATAATGTTAAAAAGGACATTCTCTAACTTCAAATAAGAAAGAGCAAACTCTAATAGTCCCTCTAACACTTTTAGTTCTTCGATATCCTCTTTGGTATTATTAATAATCTCATAGGAATTCAAAATACTCACGTCCTTCTCTACTATTTATTATACCGAACTTTCCTTGCTTTTACAAGAAAAAAAGAAATAAGACTCTCCCTTATTTCTCTTATTTTTCCTCTTCCTTTTCACTGGAGAAAATTGTTCCAAATCGATAGAAAAGATAATAGATAAAATATCCGATGAATCCTCCCATCAAATTGAGAAGAATATCATCGATATCAAAGACTCTTCCTATTTGTAGTTGGATAAATTCTATCGTAAAGGATAGTACTAGCGTCAATACTAAAATAATCAATGGTTTTTTCTCTTTTAAGAAGTAAGAAGTAAAGAAACCATAAGGAACAAATAGCATCATATTGCCTAAAACATTCTTAATGAATAATCGGCTTCCAAATGAATATCGAAACATTTCTTTAAACGGTTCAAAATTGGAAGTTGCCCAGGAACCATCGATATCTTGAAAGGTAACGGCATAGAAAAGACAAATAATATAAATGATGAAGGTAAGAGAAAGAAACTCGCGAATAACATGAAATTTCTTTCGATACTTAAAAAGATAAGTAATTCTTAGGGTAATCGCAATGACGGAACAAATAATTACTGTAGGTAAGGTTCCTGCAAAAATGTTAAGAAAAGTCTCCCTCATGTTCTTCCTCCTCATAGAGTGGAATTTCTAAATACTCCGTAATGTCTTCATAAACACTAAAGAAAACTTGAAGTTTCACTCCATTACTTTCTACCGCTTCGTGAACTACCTTATAATTTAGAATCTTTTCTTCGCCACTCAGTGTTTTTTCTATCTTCGAAATTGCCAAAGAAATCGCTTTTTCTTTTGCCTCTTCCAAAGTGGCAATCACCGATTCCGTATGGACTTCTTCTTGATAATCTTTCACAAAACGAACGGGAAATGGCTTTTTTTCTAGTAGCACTTCACTAGTATATATTTTATCATAAAAAGGGTGAAAGTTAAAGAGTTCTATACGATGGGAAAAAAACTCCAGAACATAGACGGTTTTCTTCTTACCCGTTTTGGTTTGTTCATAATAACCAAAAGGATAGAAAACTTCTACTTCATACCAAGTCTCTCCATAGACAGTCCCAGTCGCACTGACCGTCTTTTTGACATTTCCATTTAACGATACATAACCACTAACGATAATATCCCCTTTTTTTACATAATCATTCTGGTTTTTCAAAATTTGTCCTTCGGAACTCTCCACTTTTTGAATGATTGCGTTTTTAGCAGCCACCACATGGCGATAGGATGTTTCTTCCTTATCTGGCGTTAAAATACGAGGCTCATATCGTACTTTATATGTGGTACCGATTCTCTCAATTTCTAACCACTCTAATTGATCATGATAATCATTCAACATCTTTTCTTTCACTTTTTCGAGTTCTTGATAACTCTTTTGAAAATGAAAGCGATCAATCCCATACGTTTTTAATTCATCTAAAAGGAGTTTTCGCATTTTCTGGTCATTGGTAACAATCTCTACTGAAAAAATCATCTTGGATAGGAAAAAAAGAAGAAGACAAGCAATCACTAAACTTCCTATGAACCATTTATTTTTCAATAACGACTTTTTCTCCTTTAAAAATCCTCCATATTCGACAATATGGATATCATAAATGGTATTGAGTTTTAGTACCTTCTCATAGTCTTTATAATAGATAATGACATAATATTCATCCGATGCCTTTTTATCTAGCTCTAGTAAATTGATATGATTTTTAGCAAGGCGGAGCAAAAAACGATTGGGATTTTTTCCTTTGATGACTAATTTTACTTTGCTTTTCATTCTCTCGATACTTCGATTTTTCAAAGAATCACCTGAATTCTATCTTTTCAATCTTACCGCTTATCAAGACTTCATCTTCTAACAGTTTTTGAACACTTAACCCTTTTCCTGCAATGAGAAGGATACCATTCTTATATTGAATACGAATACTTTCTTCCTCAAAAGATTCGATTTGTTGATAATTGATAATGTCTATTTGATTGGGATAGTAAATGATTTTAAATTCTTCATCTAAAAAGTAGGAGCGAATAGACATAACATCACCTATATTATTGTATTTTCATAAACTAAAAAAAAGACTAAAATTAGTCTTTTGGACGAAATACCAAAGAAAACAAAAAGGAGAAAATAATAGCGGCGACAATTCCGGAAGAAGTAAGGTCAAACATTCCTGTAAATAGTCCCATGACCCCAAAATTATTGACCGTATCCATGGCGCCATGAATGAGAAGATGACCAAAACTAGTAATAGGTACTAAAGCTCCTCCCCCAGCCCACAAAACAAATTGATCATAGATATCAAAGATATCCAAAAAAGCACCTATCACAACAAACATACTCGTAATATGTCCGGGTGTTAATTTTGTATTATCTAAAATAATTTGTCCAATTAAACAAACTGTTCCGGCAAATAAAAAGGCATTAAGATAAATCATCAGACACCTCCAAACTAATCGCATGAGAAACACTTGGAATAGAAAGTTTCTGATTCGTCATTGTTGGCGATAATAAAGCTCCGGTTGCGACTAATAAAACCCGTTTGATTTCTTTTTTCCGCATCTTTGGAAAAAGATAACTATAAGTCACTAAGGGAAGACAACTAGGTCCTGATCCTCCCGCAAATACGGGTTGATTTTCTAAATCATAAATCATACAAGCTGAATCATCATAATTTTTTAGTTCCATATGATACTCCACACGCATATATTCGGTTAAAATCTTTTTTCCGTATACCCCTAAATCCCCTGTTAAAATTAAATCATAATAAGAAATATCTCGATTGGTCTCTTTTAAATGGGTATAAATCGTACTAGCAGCAGAAGGAGCCATCGCTGCTCCCATGTGATATGGGTCGGTAATTCCTAAATCGATGACTTTCCCAATCGTCGCACTTTCTACCTTAATAGGAGACTCTTTTCTACTAAGATACGCACTAGCAGCTCCTGTTACGGTAAAAGTCGCAGTTTTTCTTTTTGGTCCTCCATACTCTACTGGTTGACGGAATTGTTTCTCACTTCCATTATTGTGGGAGGATACACTGACAACGCAATTCTTAATTTGATCAGAATCGATCATATTGCTTCCCAAAATGAGACCTAGTACACTTGTGGAGCAAGCCGAATAAATGCCAATTAGAGGGATTCCTAAAGTCGCAGAAGCGTAGTTGGTAGAGACAATTTGATTGAGTAAGTCTCCAGAGATATGAAGGTCTATATCTTCTTTTATTTTCCCTACTTTCCCTAAAACAAGGTCGACACTTTCTACTAACATTTTACTTTCCGCTTGTTCCCATGTCTTTGTTCCACAATAAAAATTGTCATAACTCTTATCATAAAGCTTATTAAATGGTCCCTTTGCCTCATAAGGACCAGTAATCGTACTAGCATCATTGATATAAACATGATTATATTTAAATGTCATATTATCCTCCCATCACAAAGTATCGTAGTAACCCAAAAAGATAGGCACTGACCACTCCAAAAATAATAACCGTTCCGGCTAACTTAAACATATTGGCTCCTAGTCCTGTTACCAAGCCTTCTCTTCGATATTCCAAGGCCGCACTCATCATCGAATGCGCAAAACCCGTAATTGGAATAATAAGACCACATCGCGCAAAAGAAACCATTTTATCAAAAAATCCTAAGCAGGTTAAAAAGCATCCTAAAAAGACTAACGTAATAATCATAAATACACTTGCGTCTTTTGTCGGAATACTAAAATAGTAAGCATAAAACGAGACTAAAAATTGTCCTAATACGCCCATCAATCCCCCAACTAAAAAGGCAATTAGTCCATTGGCTAGCCGATTTTCTTTGGGGGTATACTTATTCACTAACATCTTATATTTATTTTTATCCATAAAAAAACCTCCTATTCCTATTATGGAATAGAAGATTTTATTTTATACTTCTACTTACTTTTTTAAACCAGAGTAATACTTCTCACAAGATTTTTTTTGAGCATCTGTTTTAGCAAGATTAAAACTATACTGTTTCGTTGCTTCATTATAACTCATTAAAACATATTCTGAAGTAGCAGAACCACTAGGTAATTTAATATCTTTGGTACTTAAATATCCACCATTATATAGATCATCAATCGATACACATACTTCTGTTACTTTAGCCGCTTCGGTTGCTCTTGTTGCAATTCTTTGTAAAGAATCTCTTAACTCATCGAAGTTAGCAACATTTAAGAATGCTTCATCCGTTTGATTATATTTATAATCTTTAACATTTTTGTGTTCCAAATAATACCTTAAATTTTGATTAATATTCGTTTTTGGTTCCGTTGATGTAGTGGCACCTAAGGTAGAAATATCCGTAGATGGCGATAACATAAAGTTAGCATAAGGCGCTAAAGAACCAATTCCAATCGTATAGAAGTGCGCATCAGTACCATAGACCTCAGAAGTCTTTTGTTTTGCCAAATAAGCTACTCTCATAACATTATAAACCATTTCACTATTTTTTAAAGTGGCATCATTTCTCGTATATTTAAGAATAAAGTTTTTGCAAGAACCATCCGTCCAAGTATTATAATTTGTACAAGCCGTTCTACCATTTCCAATATTAACATTGCCGATTGCAAAAGGGTTAGATTCATCAAGAGTTTTTCCAGCGGTAGGTTCTCCATCGGTTATCAGGATATAAACAGGAATTCTTTTTCCCTTTTCAACGGCATTCTTTGTCATCAAAGTAGCTGCCGTTTGTACACCCGCCATGGTGTAGGTTGCACCATTATTAGCTGTAACTTCAATTGTTTTTCCTCCTACTGTGAAAGTAAAACAATTATTTAACCCTGCAGAATTCTTATATAAGTCAGCTTTTCCATCGTGGTTATTATCTCTAGCCACCAATTTATCTACATTACCAATTGGCGTTAGTTCTGTTTTTACACGAATAGAATCTGTTGTAATAGCGTTGAAAGAAGCATTGTAAGCTCCACCAAATACAACGAACGCAACACGGTTATCAGGATTTTCTTTAAAGAGGTCCAAAGTTTGGTTCGTCGCAGCAATTAATCCATCAATCCGACTACCAATTCCTGCCATATCACCATTCATAGAGTTTGAGGCATCTAGAACAAATACAATATCCAATCCGATTTGAATTTTAGTAGCCTCTGTATCATCGAATAAATCAGAATTGTTAACAGACCATTTCTCAGCGGCGTTTACAATCGCTCTTTCTTCTGATTCGGTAATTTCTTTTTTAGAATCATCGATATTTTTAACAACTAAGCGAGAAACTAATAGCAGTAATACAGCCAAAATAACTAAAACCGCTAATAATTCCACTAATGAAAAACCTTTATTTTTTTTCATATTACACCTCTATCTCAATCTTTTTTCCATGATGTTCATATTGCTCATATTGAATGCCTGCCATATCTAGTAATTTTTTAGAAGCAATCACTCCATCCGTATTCGCATATTTGTCACTATCATATACCACTCTTTTAATGCCAGATTGAATAATCAATTTTGTACACTCATTGCAAGGGAATAACGTTACATAAATTGTCGCCCCATTTAAGTTTCTTCCCCCACTATTCATAATCGCATTCAATTCGCCATGACATACGTATAAATATTTTGTTTCTAATGGTTTCCCTTCTCGGTCCCATGGGAAATCCCTATCATCGATACCATTAGGAGTACCATTATATCCAATGGAAATAATCCGATGATCTTTATCCACAATACAAGCCCCTACCTGAGTAGATGGATCCTTACTGCGTTCTTTTGATAGATGAGCAATTCCCATAAAGTACTCATCCCACGTAATATAATCTTCTCTTTTCACGTCAACACCTCTATTATCATTATAACATAGAAGACCCCTTTTCCAAATAAAATTTTAGTACTTGACGTAAAGTGTCAGTAATGAAAAAAGCATCCTAAGAAGGTAGAAAGAACTTCCGCCTTATTAGTATTGAACTGATTCCTTTATTCATCATTTTTCCCATTTCCAGAGAAAATACCCAGAATTTTGTGGTATCAAAAAAACCACACCATGTGGTGCGGTTTCGATTTTAATCTCAGTTTCCCTACTTTTTTAAACCAGCGTAATAATTCTCACAAGATTTTTTTTGTTCTTCTGTCTTAGCGAGATTAAAACTATATTGTTTCGTTGCTTCATTATAACTCATTAAAACATACTCTGAAGTGGCAGAACCATTAGGTAATTTTATATCCTTGGTACTTAAGTATCCACCATTATATAGATCATCAATCGATACACATACTTCTGTTACTTTAGCCGCTTCTGTCACTCTGGTAGCAACTCTTTGTAAAGAATCCCTTAACTCATCAAAATCAGCAACATTTAAGAAAGCTTCATCGATTTGATTATATTTATATTCGTTAACATTGTTATGTTCCAAATAATATCTTAAATTTTGATTCATATCGCCCTTTGGTTCCGTTGAAGCAGCTGTTCCTAAGGTAGAAATATCCGTAGATGGCGATAACATGTAGTTCGCATAAGGCGCTAAATTACCAATTCCTATTGTGTAGAAATAGGCAGTGCTTCCATACGTTTCTGCTGCCTTTTGTTTTGCTAAATAAGCAACTCTCATAACGTTATAAACCATTTCACTATTTTTAGTCGTTGCCTTATCTGCTCCGTATTTATCAGCAGAACTAAAGTTTTTTATAATGAAATTACTACAATAACCTCTGTTAGATTTCTCTGCATCATTCCAATCATTCGTATTCAAACAACGTGTTCTTCCGTTTCCAATATTAGCATTTTTCATTTGAAATGGATTACTTTCATCTAACGTAGAACCCGTTGTTGGTTCTCCATCTGTCACTAATATATAAACAGGAATTCTCGTTCCCTTTTCTACAGATGTATTGGCAAACATTTGAGCCGCCTGTTGTAATCCAATCATTGTATAAGTTCCTGATTCCAAACTAGTAACTTGAATTGCCTTGCCATCTACGGAAAAGGCAAAATCCCCGCTTGTATTTGTCGTAATTTTTCCTGAACTTGATGTCTTTTTATCATAAGTTAATGCCTGCATAGGCGTGACAGATGCAATCGATTTTAAATTTTCTTTCATACGAATAGAAGCGGTTGTAATATGGTTATAAGAGCTATCGAAGGTTCCACCAAATACGACAAATCCAACACGATTGTCTGCATTTTCATGAAATATCTTTAAAGCCTCATTCGTAGCGGTTATCAAACCATCCATTCGCCTACCAATTCCTATCATTTCCTCATTCATCGTCTTAGAAGCATCTAGAATAAAAATAATATCCAACCCTATTTGAATTTTGGTAGCCTCTGCATCATCAAACAAATTGGCATTGTGAACAGACCATTTCTCAGCAGCATTTATGATTGCTCTTTCTTCTGATTCGGAAATTTCTTTTTTAGAACTATCAATATTTTTAACAACTAAACGGGAAACTAATAACAGTAATACAGCCAAAATAACTAAAACCGCTAATAATTCCACTAACGAAAAACCTTTACTTTTCTTCATCTTACACCTCTATTATCATTATAACATAGATGAAGCTTTTTCCAAATAGGGTTTTAGTACTTGATGTAAAGTGATAGTAATGAAAAAATGTGTTACAATAGAAGTGGTGAGAATATGATAGAAGAAATTTTAAAAGACATGGAACCTTATCAAACAACCCATCATCAAATAGAAGGAATAGATGGTGGAAATTTTCTAAAAATCTCTAAAGAGTCCTTCACCTTACAAAACGGAGAACATATTCAAAGAGAAGCCCTTGTAAAAAGAAATAATGATGCTGTTGTCATGATTCCCGAAACTAAACAACATCGCTTCTTGATGGTCATTCAGCCACGTCCTTTTACCGAAAGAGGAGTTACTATTGAGTTTCCTGCTGGATATGTAGAAAAGGAAGAGACTTTTGAAGAAAGTGCAAGAAGAGAACTAGAAGAAGAAACCGGATATCATGCTGAAA
This sequence comes from uncultured Bacilli bacterium, assembly GCA_947626275.1. GTDB lineage: Bacteria > Bacillota_I > Bacilli_A > RF39 > UBA660 > UBA5578. Next base: position 3,899 of record CANQRL010000017.1, on the reverse strand, counting down.
ATATGAAAGAAATTGCTAGCTATTACCAAGATGTTTCTTGCTCTCGAGCTATCATTCATATTTTTCATGCGACAGACGCTCAAAAAATAACAGAACAACATCTTGATGATAGTGAAATGATTACCTTTGTCGAAGTTACCCAAGAAGAACTTTTCGAACTTTACCATCAAGGACTTATTGTAGATGCTAATACCGCCTTTGCTATTCAATATTTACTAACACTTTCAAAATAATATTTTTACCACAAAAGTATTTGAAATATAAAAAAAATGTGTTATAATTAATTCTGTCAGCGAGAATATGTCTCCTTAGCTCAGTTGGTAGAGCAACAGACTCTTAATCTGTGGGTCTAGGGTTCGAGCCCCTAAGGGGACACCAGTTTTGACAATAAAGCCTTGTATTACAAGGCTTTTATTATTTTTTAACGGGAAAAACTGTTTTTTATCCTAAAAAATGTCAATTTAAATGGAGATGATTTCCATAAATATTGACACAAAGCAAGACCAAAAAACTAGCAAAATTTTTGCTAGTTTTTTCTTGGAAATCCATTTAATCCCTTATCTTTCATAATCTTAGGATAATCTTTATAAGCATAATCTCTATCACAGTCTACTCCAGCAATGGTTCTTGCTTTTCCACCAGAGAATTGCCACATTCCATAAGTTAGACCTGTTGGGCGAAATCTTTCCCAGTAAGCTACCCATTTATCATAGGCTCTTAATCTTCTTAATTCCATATAATGAAAGAACCAATTTAAAGAAGCATAAATAATGACATAATATCCTTTTTCTTCAAGATATTCTGCAAATCCCAAAATAGCGTCAGTTACTCTTCTTCTTCCTGCTTTTCTTTGATAAATATTATCTTCTACATCCATCGCAATTGGATATTCAAATGTTTTATCTTTAAGGCAATGTTCATATAAAAATTCTGCTTCTTCCCTTCCTTCTTCATAGGTAGTAGCTCTAGAATACCAGTAAGCTCCAACATTGATTTTGGCTTCTTTCGCCCGACGATAATTTTCTTCAAAGCGAGGATCTATTGTTTTTGAAATACCATTTCTACGATCGGTAAAACCTGCTCGAATCATCACAAAAGAGACATCATCCCGTTTTGCATCTTCAAAAGAAAAATCTCCTTGGAAAGAAGAGATGTCTATACCAAATTTTTTCATGTTACCTCCTTTCTCTATATGGTATTCTATCAAAAAAGAAAGGAAAGTTTTATCACACAAAAAGCAAAATAAAAACCCTTTAAAATAAAGGGTTTATCACTAATTTGGTGACCCGTACGGGATTTGAACCCATGTATGCATGCGTGAAAGGCATGTGTGTTTAACCACTTCACCAACGGGCCATCTGGTGGACCTGAATAGACTTGAACTATCGACCTCACGCTTATCAGGCGTGCGCTCTAACCAGCTGAGCTACAGGTCCATGCAAACTCAATGACTATTTCATTGTATCGTATTTCTCCTTTTTTGGCAATACTTTTTTTCAAAAAAGATAGTTTTTTCGTAGAAAAAAAGAAAATAGTAATGATTTCTCACTACTATTTACAAGTATAGCCTTCTTTCTCTAAATTTTTCTTGGCTTGTTGATAAGAAGTTCCTGCTAAATCTAGTAGATTATTAGCATTAGAACTATCAGCTCTTAAATCGATAGTATAGAGGAGTCCAATACTATTTTTCTCTTTTTTTAGTTCAAGTGAGGTATTATCGTACTGAAACTCATCACTTTCTAATTCTTCTTTTAAAGATTGTTCATAAAAGGAATAATAGATTAAAGCCGCATCCGTAAAAGAAACAGATTCCTCTTCTTCTACTTTGATTAGGGTCTCCTCCAGATAATAATATTTAGCATTAGATAGGCCAGTAATTCCATCACCATAATCTTCTTTGATAGAACACTCAAGTATCTCTGTTGGTTCTTCCTCTTTTGGTTTTTCTTCTACCTTAGAAGGATTGCTACTAGAATTAGAACTAGTAGGTTCTTTCGTTTCAGGTTCTTTTTTGGTACCATCAAAGAAGAAAAGCATAACCAAACTTACTACTACTAAGAGAGTACACAATACATAAAAAGAAAAATTACTCTTCTTCTTAGAAGTCGGTTTGGAAGAGTTCAACATTTTTTCTTTTCCTACGACATTTTGAAACTTAGCAGATTCTGGAATAGGCATCACACCTGGCATTCCCGCCTTATTGGGTGTGATAAAAGATTCTTCCTTCTCTCCTAAATAATTTCCACACTCTAGACAAAACTTTGCCCTTGCTGGTAAAGAAGCCCCACACTTCTCACAAGTCTTCCGTTTATTTGTCGAAGTCTTTTTCGGCTTTTCTGTCTTTTTTCCTTCGCTTTTTTGTACCTTTTCTTCTACTTTGACGTTTTCTTTTTTTTCTACCTTTTTTGTTCCCTTTGGTTTTGTAGCTGTCTTATTCTTTGCAGCTGGAGTTTTCTTCTTTGCAGAAGTTCCTTGCTTCTTTTTTGCCATGGAACGGCTCCTTCCTACTTACATTCATATCCATCAGAAACCAAAAGTGTTTTTGCTGATTGATAAGATGCATAGTCTGTAATCGCCCCTAAATTATTCTTATCTTCCTCTGATAATTTCTTTACTTCTGCTTGTATCTCAAAATAAAGTCCTTTATCTAAATTTTTAAAATAATACTCTACCCCTTTTTTATCCTTATAAATAGAGTATTGATTTTCTAAATCTGCTTGCATTGTCTTTGCATTTTGCTCCACATTATTTGCATAATAATAACTTAATGCAAGAGTTCCTTCTGTTAGTTCGTTCTTTTTAAAAACAAGACTAATTCTTTGATCAACTTTTATTTCATCTGTATCGGTAACTCTCTTAGTACAAGTTAGTCTTGTTGACTTACATCCTGTTAATAGTACCAAGATAGCTGCTAGCATCACCACATTTTTTAATTTTTTCATAACCAATTCCTCTCTATTTCTCAATCACATTATATCATAAAAAAACAGAAAAGAATATCATTTTCTGTTTTCTTTCCTATCCCTTTTTCTAGGCATTTTTTTCATCTTTAATAATTTTACCATCATCAATTGTAATAATCCGGTCAGCAGCTTCGGCAATCTCCAAATCATGGGTAATCATAATAATCGTTTGTTTTAGTTTTTTATTGGATAGTTTTAAGAGTTCCACAATTTCACTACTAGCTTTCGAATCTAGGTTTCCGGTTGGTTCATCAGCTAAAACAATTGCCGGATTATTAATAAGCGCTCTTCCAATACTAGTCCGTTGTTGTTGACCTCCTGATAACTCGCTTGGTAAATATGTCCTTCTATCAAGGAGTCCTAAATTGGTAAGCATTTCTTTGATTCTCTCCTCACTTACCTTTTTCCCATCTAAACGGCAAGGTAGTGTTATATTTTCCTCAACATTTAAAATTGGAATTAGATTATAAAATTGATAGATGAGACCTACTTGTCTTCTTCTAAAAATAGCAAGGGCATCATTATTTAACTTGTAAATATCTTCTCCATCAATAAATACCTTGCCTGAGGTTGGTCTATCTACTCCCCCAAGTAAGTGAAGAAGCGTACTTTTGCCTGAACCAGATGCGCCCACGATGGCGACAAACTCCCCCTTTTGAACGGTAAAGGACATATCATCAACAGCGCGAATTTCCGTTTCTCCTTTTCCATAAGTTTTACATAAATGTTCTACTTTTAATATTTCCATAATACCTCCTAAATATTTTCCTCACGAATGGTTTCGATGATATTTTGTTTCTGAATTTTCCTCATCGAATAATTCATAATCACGGTAATCAAAAGAGTCACAAATAGAATTGAAAGAATAATCGCTATCCATGGAACTTGATAAGGAAAATCAAGTCCTTCTACAATTCTTTGATGAAGGATATAGGA
>CANQRL010000016.1 GCA_947626275.1 uncultured Bacilli bacterium | reverse complement strand
CCATACTACCTTCCTTTCTTATTTTTTTGTCACCATTAACAATTCCTTCATCATTAACCAACTATTTCGCCTTTACTGTGACACCTTCATTATACTATAAAGAAAAATTTTCGTCAATAAGATTGCGACGTGTCTCGATAAATTTTTCGTTTTCGAAAACAGGCTCGAAAAGTTGGCAATTTATTCTATCAATGGGATTGAATTTCACGAACTGTCATTTCGTGCTTAGCCACCTTCTTTCCATCCTTCGTGGTGGCCGTAATCACTGTTTTTCCAATACCTACCCCTACTACTCTACCATTTTCATCTACTGTAACAATAGAGGTGTTTTCACTCTTCCAAATGACAGATACTGGAATTCCTTCTGGCTCTGTTACCAATTTTAACGTAGCAGTTGCTCCAAGTGGTAAACTATCCATTCCGAGAATAGAGATACTAGTAAGTGCTTTCTCGGTCACCGTTACCTTTAAAATGGCTTGATATTTGCCATCTTCTGTATAAACTGTAATCGTTCCTCCCCCTTTTGCAAGGGCTTTAACAGTGCCTTTTTCATCAACGGAAAGAATTGGTGAATTGGTTTTGTAAAGAAGATGTCCAACATACGTTTTTGGATAAACACTAGCTCGAATATCGTAAGTATACCCAACCTCTAGAGAAACGGCCCCTTCCTCTAAGGTAATTCCTGGAACAGGTGTCTTCACCGTTACGTCGACAGATGCTTGAAAAGCACCATCCCGAGTTGTTGCTTGAACCGTTCCGATACCATCTTTTAAAGCCGTTATCACTCCTGTTTCATCCACTGTTACCACACTTGGATTACTACTGTTCCAAAATACTTGCTTTTCATTCGCATCTTCTGGTAAAACCGTCACTTTTAGAGGGTATTGTTCATTTGGTTCTAACGTAATTGTTGAAACATCTAGGGCAATGCTTTCAACCGCTACCTCTAGCTTCTTCCATTTTGCTTCTAAAGAGATATCTTTATGAACTTCTTCCTCAAAAGAATAGAGTTCTCCGTCTTGGTACCATCCTAGAAATAGATATCCTTCTCTTTTCGGATCCTCTGGCTTCTTAGGAGAAGAAGAATCTCTTACCGTTTGGGAAGGAATTTGATTTCCTCCATTAGAATGAAATAAAACCGTATAGTTTTTCGTGGAAGAAAGAACCACTAAAACAGAAGCGAAGGAAAAGACCACTAGAAAAATAACAATCGTTTCTATCAATAGTGTCTTATTTTCCGGAGATATCTTTTTTCGTTTCTTCTTCTTTTTCTTTTTCAGAGCCATGATTATCCTTCTTTCAAAACTAAATTCTCTATATTGTATTATCCATTCTATTTTTTTATACCATAATCATATTCATTATAGCAAACCCGCTCAAATAGTCAAGGAAAACGCCAAGGGATATTTTAAGATTTGACACATATAGTAAAATAGGTGATCGTATGAAATGGAAGAAGTATTTAAAGAATGTTGGCATTTCTTTTTTGATTCTCGTCTTAGGAAGTCTTCTTCTTGCTCTTTTCAGTTATAGCAATCTTTTAAGAGGAAATGGCATTGTCATTTTTCAGTTTCTCCTTATTTTCCTCAGTTTCTTTAGTGGTCCCTATCGACAAGGAAAAGAAAACGTGAAATATGGATTTTTAGAAGGTTTAAAAGTAGGTGGTCTCATCGTCGTCATCCTATTTCTTTTAAACTATGCCTTTTATCAAACCTTTCATTTAAAAAACTTTTTCTACTATTTTCTCTTACTCTTTATCTCGATGGTAGGTGGAATGATTGGGATTGCAAGAAGAAAAGAAAAAAAGTAGTTACCTACTTTTTGGGTTCTAAAGATAAAAGAGTAATTTCTTTTTGAAACAAGAAATCTAGATTCGAAATCGTTTGAACCTGCGATAATTTGGTAATTCCAGAAGAGATAACCACATAACTCTTCTTTTTTTGAAAAGCCCCATAGGAGTACGGTGGAAAAACCTTATGAAAAGGTCCCACAAATCCCCTTCCCCTTAAGATTTTCTTGAAAACTCTCGGTGTCATCCCACCATGATAATGCCCTGATAAGATAAGCGATACCGATTGAAGAAGAGGAACTTCTTCAAAAATATCTCCCTTTTTAAAGGGACTAGGTGTATGACAGAGAAGAATATTATATCGATCTGGATACCCTTTTGGAAAAAGTCGATTAACGTAACGGACAAAATAAGAAGTTTTCTCGTGATAACGGTAGTAAAAATCTAATGGTAATGTAAGACCAATATAGCGAATTTGACCATCAACATAAGAAACATTATCTAAGACATGAACATTCTTAATCTTGTCAATTTTATGATAAAGCTCTTTTGGAAAAGAATAAGAACAATTCTTTCGATCATTCGTAAGCTCATGGTTACCGATACCGACAAATACTTTAGAGAGTTCTCCTAGAGAAGTGAAGAAAGAAAGAAGAAACTCTTCCTCCTCAACCTCACTACTATCTAGTAAGTCTCCAGAAATACATAAAGTATCATATTCCATCTGTTTTAAAATAGTTAAAAGAGTCTGAAGGGTTTGTTGTTCCCTCTTGCCCTGATAGTGAATATCCGTTAAGAGAACGATTCTCTTACGGATATTTTCGGTTGGTATCACATATTTTTGAACGTACATCTTGCCCATTTTAATCCCCTAAATACCGTTTTAAAAATTCTTCGCGATAAGTAAGAAGCGTTTTCTCATGGATGGCTACTCGAAGCTCTTCCGTAAGTCGAATGAGAAAACGAATATTGTGAATAGATAATAGACGAGCTCCAAAAGTTTCGTCTGCCACAATTAAGTGTCTAATATAGGCTCTTGTATAATGCTTACAAGCATAACAATCACAATCTTCCTCGATAGGTCTAAAATCTCTTTTAAATTTAGCATTGCGAAGATTGATTTTGCCATCTCTTGTAAAAGCATGTCCGTGGCGCGCTAAACGGGTAGGATGTACACAGTCAAACATATCGACCCCACGAATAACCCCTTCAATAATATCAATCGGATCTCCTACGCCCATCAAATAACGAGGTTTATTCTCGGGAATATAAGGAATAGAGTAGTCAATCGCAAGATACATATCTTCTTTGGATTCATCGTCGTTGGCAACTCCACCAATACTATATCCATCAAAGTCCATCTTTACCGTTTCAATAGCCGAATACTTTCGTAAATCCTCATGAGCTCCGCCTTGAATAATGCCAAAGAGAGATTGATTTGGATTTTGGTGAACTTTCTTTCCCCTCTCCGCCCAGCGAAGGGTTCTCTCAACACTATTTTTCATATATTCATAAGTAGCGCTGGCAGGAGGACATTCATCAAAAGACATGGCAATATCACTATCTAATTTGTTTTGAATTTGAATCGAAAGCTCAGGCGTTAGGAAAAGGGTTTCACCATTTAAATGACTCTTAAAACGAACACCTTCCTCCATGATATCTTTTTTCTTATTCTTGACAAGACTGAAAACCTGATAGCCCCCACAATCGGTTAGAATTGGTCCATCATAGTTCATAAACTGGTGAAGGCCTCCTGCCTCAGCAACGATATCTTCTCCTGGACGTAACCATAAATGGTAGGTATTAGAAAGAATTACCCCACTATGGACTTCCTTTAACTCCTCTGGACTTAATGTTTTCACAGTCGCCTGTGTTCCAACAGGCATAAACATCGGCGTATCGACTGTTCCATGATTGGTATGTAGCTTTCCAAGTCTTGCTTCTCCACATTTTTCTAATAATTCATATTGTACTTTCATCTTATCACTTCCATTAATTATTTAACTTCTTCAAGCTTTTGTTGTTTTTTATCTTCTAATTTTTTCTTTTCTTTTTCAAGTTCTTTTAAACTTTTCTTTGGTGTAGGCATATACCCGCCATCATTCCCCCAATATCTTGAATCGCTTTTCGTACCTTTTTACCAACTTCGTAATGAACAGCCTTGGCATTATCCTCACCTTTTACATTGTCTTTCATTAATCTTTGTTTTGTTTGATTGATTCTAAATAGATTCGCTACTAATTCATCTTCATTCATATTATCTAATATATCTTCTCTATAACGTAATTTCTTTCTTTTAAAAATATCATCAGCTGTTTCACCATTATATAATCCTCTATAACCGGCATTATGAAATTCCGCCATATTTTTAACACCAGCAGCGGAAGCGACTTTTTGAAGTGTATAATTACCTTGCCTAGTCAACTTTCTTTGATAAAACCTTTTTTCATCGTCTGATAACGATTCATATTCTTGCTCCGTAATTTCCTGTTTTCTTGTTTGAATAGCAAAGTAAGTTTGTCCTAAAGCAACAACCTCTTTACTTGGATCAGCATTCTGCACTATAAGATAGCAAGCATATCTAGAAAGTTGATATTCCGTAATTTTTCTTCTGGCTGTTTTTCCTAATTCTATCATTTTGTTGACCTCAACAAAATGATCTAATGCCCTGAAATTACTATTTTCACAAGATGTTATAGCTTTATCAATTACAATTTTAAAGTTTCTCCATTCCTTATAATCTAATGCCTTTTGCAATTCACGTGCATACCAATATTCATTTCCATCGTCATCTAAATGTTTTATACTTTCAAAAGTATTGTCAGTATATTTATCATTTAAACCTTTATTGACTATCTTATTTTTTGATTTATTTACCATACAAGTCACTTCCATAGTGTAACCATTATACTATATTTTTTTTCTTCTGCCAATCGTTAAAACTCTTTCACTTGTAATTCTTTTTTGATTTTCTTTTTCTGCTTCATATCGTTCTACAAAATCTTCTTCACTACTATCAATAATGTCAATCCCGAAAGCTTCTGCTAAACGAATAATTTTCTTTAATCGTCGAAGAGTAATGATGGGAAGAAAATCCATAGCATTTTTTTCTATCCAAGCTACAGGGATTCCCATCCCAATAATATAAGAAGAAGGAATTCCTCCTTTTACTTGCCATTCATCAATCATATCTGTCATGCGAAGATCCTCTCCCTCATTTTCTAGGATAAAAGCTTGATACTCTTCGGCACTCCAATCGCCAATATAAATTGGTTTAATAGCTGGTAAATCGTCTCGTAAAATAAAACAGAAATGATTGTAGATATAACGGTCAAAAGCAAGTTCTTGTCCCTCTTTTGGATGGGACTCTTTCCGACAAACACTGATATAATCCATGCCATTATAACCATAATTCGCAGAAAAGCGTAGTTCCCTTTTCGTCTTAATTCGTTTCGATTTTAAAATGGCATAACTAATTTGAAAGGCATCATGGGAAAAAAGAACGCCGTGGTAAAAATACTTACTCATATCTCTTTTCCCTCCTTTCTTTCCTACTTTCATATTTCTCAACAAAATCCTCATCACTTGTATCGACGACATCGAAACCAAGAACTCTAGATAGAAGAATAAATTCTTCTATTTCGGGTGGTAATCCTTGTTCATAATCAGCAAAAGGAATTCCGATACCGATGATTTTAGAAAGAGGAATCTCATCGCGAACTTGAACCTCGTCAAAGAGATTCGTATATTGTTTCTCCGAATGACTATCTAGAAACGGTTTGATAAAAGGGCCATAGATGATATCTTCTGGAACATAAGATGGGTGAATCACGGAAATAGTATCTGATATGATAAAACAAAATTGGTCTTGAATGTACCATAAATAAGCACAATCAGGATCATCTTCATAAATATCTTGCTCCCCTTTATCACAAAGACTAATATAGTCTAAGCGATTAAAACCGACGACATTTTCTTTTCCTAGTAAGCGTCTACTTTTTATTCCCCCTGATTTTAAAATTTCTATGCCTGTTTGGATATCGTCAAAGCCATGATAATAATATTTACTCATGATGTCTCCGATGCCGTAAATCTTTTAAGAGGACGTGAGAGACTTTCTGCTTTTCTTCCTTTTCTCGTTCGTATTCTTCGACAAACGAAAAAGAAGAGGTATCGACGATATCCCAATGGAAAGAAGTTGCTATCCGATAAAGCTTTTTTACCTTTTCCCGATAGGCATTAAAAGCTGCTCCTTTTTGTAATGTTCGAACCGGAATACCAAGACCCACTACTTTCGAAAGAGGAATTTCATCCCGCACTTGCCATTCATCAATCATATCCGTAATTGGCTCATTTGGATGACTTTGATAATACTTATCAACAACCTCATTAGTTTGAAAAGAAGAAGTATGCACTAAAGTTGGTTGAAAAGCAGGTATCGAATCATCAATAATGAGACAATACTGATTTTGAATATATTTTGTAAACGCTTCGGATTGATCCTCTAAGGATGAATACTTTTCATCTGTTTCTTTTTTACAAAGACTAATATAATCCCACTGATTAAATCCTCCTGGATAAGGATATCCCACTTTACGATGCGATAAAATTGCCCCTGATTTTACGATTTCTAGAATGCTTTCACAGGGTAGAAAAGTAACAATGCCGTGATAGAAATATTTGCTCATCAAATCACCGGTACTTATGATAACATATTTTCTAAAAATTACAAGGTTTTCAAGTACGGAACTAACTTCGATAGACCAATTTTATGAGAAGCTTTTAAATAGAGAATATCGCCTTTTTCAAAAGGAAATGTCTTCAAATAGTTTTTTAATTCTTCTAACGAATAAAAATGAGGCTCTCTGTTTAAAAGAGCAGTTTCCTCCCCTACCGTAATTAAAACAATATCTGGATAAGATAAAATCTTTTCCAATACTTTTTGATGAATTTCTAAACTGTAATCTCCTAACTCTAAAATATCCCCCCAAATCATAATCTTTCGATTCGGATATTGGCTTAATACTTCTAATCCATAAAAAATGGATTCTAAAGAAGCATTATAGGCATCATCAATAATCGTCTTTTCTTTTCCCTCTATTTTCTGCATGCGGGATTTCACTCCTGGAAAAGCAAAGAGGCGTCTTTCAATCTCTGTTGGAGAAAGTCCTAAAAACTCACAAACCTGACAAGCTAATTCCACATTCATCCTCTCTGTATTCGCTTCTTGATGATACTTAGGAACGACTTTTCTTCCTATTCCCTTTGCTAGAAGAGGGTCTAGTCCATTGACAAAAAGTTCCATAGTCGGTGTCTCATCCACTAATTCCATCTTCGCTTTTAAAATTTCTTCTTTGCTTCCTAGATAGCCGATGTGAGAGGAACCAATATTCGTAATAATTCCGATATTTGGTCTAGCAATTCGCGATAGATAGCGAATCTCCCCAGGATGATTCATTCCCATTTCTAGGATACAGTACTCATAGTGATTGTTTAGTTTCAGTAAAGTTTTCGGAACTCCTAAATGGTTATTTTCACTTTCTTCATTCGCTAATACGGTATGGTCAAAAGAAAGTAAAAACCGAAGAAGTTCTTTGGTCGATGTTTTCCCATTGCTTCCAGTAATTGCAATGACGGTTCCTTTAAATTCCTCACGAATCATATGAGCAAGTGCGGCAAGTGACTCTAGCACACTTTCTACGCGTAAAACGATAACATCTTCTATTAGGATATCCTCCTCTGTTAAAATCGCTACTGCCCCTTTTTGAACCGCTTCCTCAATATAAGAGACTCCTTTTCCATAGGCGATGAATAAATCGCCTTTTTCAATTTCTCGACTATCCATCGAAAGTTTCGATATCTCCTGACTCGGATAATCCCCCTTTAATGATAAACATTCTTTTATTTTTAATAAATTCATACGAGCTCCTTCAAGCCACAAAAAAATGGCTAGTCCATATATTTAGCCATTGATTTCATCATTTGATTTACCTGTTTTTGACTAGGAGTTCTTCCCATCTGCATCATCATTGCACGAATCATTTGTTCATTGATTGGTGGGTTCTTTTTTAAATACTTTTGCATATATCGACGAGCGAGAAAAAAGCCCGCTACTGCTCCAATTAAAAGTCCTACTAACAATGCGATAATTTGTCCGACAAGAGGCATAATATCATCCTTTCATAGTGTTTATTTTACTAGATAATAGCTAAAAATACAAGACTTATTACATGATATTCTATGAAAAATAAAAAAAGAACTATTGAGGTCGCAATAGTTCAAAAATTCTCTCTTTAATTTTTTCATAGCTAAAATTCATCGCATCTAATACTTCATCTTTCGTTCCACTAAGTCCAAAAGAATCCAATCCGATAAAACATCTAACATCTGGTAAAAGGGCTTGCCATCCTGAAGAAATACCGGCTTCGATAATCACCCGGAAGATAGAAGAAGGGATTACTTCTTCGCGATATTCTTTTGGTTGTTCTAAAAAGGTTTCTAGACAAGGCATACTGACAACGCGAACGCCCTTTTCCCCACTTCGTGAAAACTCCATCGCGATATTTCTCGCAACATGTACCTCGGTTCCCGTTGCGATTAAAATCATCTTTAATGGTCCTGTCTCAGGATAAAGAACATATCCTCCCTTTAACGTCTTCTCACGATTCGTCTCTTCTAAGATTTCTACTTCATTTCGGGCAAGAACCAAAGAACTAGGGTTATCATTAGAATTTAAAATGGCCTGCCAACAACCCCATAGCTCTTTCGCATCGGATGGTCGATAAACCTTCATATTCGGAATAGCGCGAAGCATCGCTAATTGCTCAATCGGTTGATGCGTAGGTCCATCTGGACCAATCGCAATAGAGTCATGAGTATAGATATAAGTAACTGGAAGTCTCATCAAAGAAGACATCCGCATCGCTGGTTTTAGATAATCCGAAAAGCTCAAGAAGGTAGATCCATATGGTTTTAGATTGACAAGCGCTAAACCATTTAGAATAGCTCCCATCGCATGTTCTCTAATGCCAAACCAAATGTTACTTCCTGTATAATGAGAAGGTCCAATATCCCCTAAATCCGGAATATAAGTCTTCGTCGTCGTTCCGACATCGGCACTTCCCCCAACAAAGGTTTTAATTCTTTCACTCAAGACTTTGATAAAATACTGGTTAGAATCTCTTAAAGCCTGCTTCGTATGAACTCTAAATTCAAGTGGTAGATCAAAGACAGGATAATCAAAACGATTAGAGAATAAATAGTTTGCAACCGTCCGATCACCATTACCGATTGTATTCACGTATTCTTGGTAGCAGGCACTCCAATCCATATATTTTTGATTGACACGATTCGCAATATGGGTTCGGAACTTGCTGACAGCTTCTTGATTAACATAAAATGGCTCCATTGGAATACCCAGTTTTCCTTTTAACTGAGCAATATCCTCATCCGTCAAATCTTTTCCATGTACCTCATGACTGCCCTCTAATAGAGATCCTCTACCAATTTTAGTCTTGATTTCGATAAACGCAGGAGCTGGAAATTTCTTAGCGGATTGAATTGCGTGATCGATATCCCCTAACTTTTCTCCATCTTTTACTAAAAAGGTATTCCATCCCATCGCATTAAAGCGACTTCTTACATTTTCCCCAAACGTCTTATCTGTCGTTCCATCTAAGCTAACGCCATTGGAATCGTAGAGAACGATTAAGTTATTGAGTTTTAAGGTTCCGGCTAGAGAAGCTGCCTCATAAGAAATTCCTTCCATGAGATCGCCATCTCCAACAAGGGCATAAACATAGTAATCTACTAAGCTTTTCGTAGGAGTAATGCGGTAGCGTTCTTTTAAAATTTTTTCTCCCAAAGCCATTCCCACGGCATTTGCAATTCCCTGTCCTAAAGGACCTGTAGAACAATCTACACCAGGCGTTACCCCTACTTCAGGATGCCCAGGAGTCTTGGAATGCGCATGACGAAAAGCTTTTAAATCGTCAATCGTAAGTCCATATCCAACCATAAATAAAGTGGCGTATAGCAAAGCAGAACCGTGTCCCGCTGACATGACAAACCGGTCACGATTTACCCAGGTACTGTCACTAGTATTAATATTGATATGATTTTTATATAGAGTATATAAAATGGGCGCAGCCCCTAAAACAATGCCAGGATGTCCTGATTTTGCCTCATGAATCATATCAATCCCTAAACTTTTAATATTAGCAATTACTTCATTATCTAACATAGTATCACACCTATTCTAGTGACATTATAGCAAAAAAAAAAGAAATAATAAAGAGGCTACTGAAACGAGGAGCTGAATGTTTCATCCCCATCGTAGTAGTCCATTTTTTCGTTCCCCCAAGAACCAAAGAGAACGACTCCTAATAGCAATAAAGCTAATAACAAATACATGATATTATCTCTGATGATATTTTTCACAACTTCCATAAACCATTCCTCCTCACTTCTGATTTTATTCTAACACGAACAAATATTCGTGTCAACAATTTTTGAATATTTTCGCAAACAAATGTTTGACATTTACACTTTCCTATGTTAAAATGAATATAGTAATAAGGAGGAAAGTATGGAAAAACTAACCAAAAGACAAGAAGATACTTTACAATTTGTCAAAGAATATATTGTTTCCCATGGATATCCACCAACGGTTCGAGAGATTGCGAAAGAATTACAGGTATCCTCACCAGCAACTATTCAAGCACATTTAGATGGTCTTGCTGAAAAAGGATATATTAAAAAAGGAAACAATAAGAACAGAACAATTGAACTCATGGTTGAAAACGAATTCATTCCGAAAGAAGAATCCATTGTGGATGTTCCTCTCCTAGGAAAGATTACAGCTGGTAGTCCAATTGAAGCGATTGAAAATCCAAACGAATTCTTCTCTCTACCCGCTTATTTAATTCCGAAAGATCGAGAAGTATTCACTCTTACTGTCAGTGGAGAGAGTATGATTAATGCTGGTATCCACGATGAGGATATCATTATTGTAGAAAGAAGAAATACCGCTCGTAATGGAGAAATGGTCGTTGCCATGACAGATGAAAATGAGGTAACCCTAAAGACATTTTATAAAGAAAAAGATCATTTTCGTCTACAACCAGAAAATGATACGATGGAACCAATCATTCTAGAAAACGTTACCATTTTAGGAAAAGCTATTGGACTATATCGTAAAATATAAAAGAGGAAGAAGAAAAAAACAAGCAAGAATAAAATCTTGTTTGTTTTTTATAGGTCTTCTTCCCGTAAAACGGTATATTTTTTTTCTTTTTTAAATTTCGTCGTAACCAAAATAGCAATCGCTAGAAGAAATTCTACGCCCGATAAAATCTTCATGAACATAGGGCGGTCATATAAAGCACTGAAGAGTTGATCTAAATAACTGCCTTCCATCTTTATTCTAACGAGAGTGTAGAAAAGAGGAAGAATGATTAAAATAGATAGAACAACACCCCAAATCTTTTCGATAAATGTTAAATTCTGACTTAAATCCTTTTCAAACTTTAACGTTTTAGAATTGTTGACAACAATCTTAAAGTAGAAAAGAATAATCGCCATTACCGCACACATACGGCTAAAACCATATAAATCTAAATTAATATAAGGATTCTTTCCATTAGGAAGAATCAAAAGGAGATCATAGAACTTTGATAAGGCCCCTACTAAATAGTATTCACCAATAAAGAGAAAAGCGTAAATCGCAAATGGTAAAGCGATAAATTTTCCTCTCGTCATCTGTCTTTTTTTAATTTGTGCGCAGAGATGACTATAATAAAAGGCAAATAAGCTAGAGGCAATTAAAAGTCCCACTAAGGTCATCGTGTTGAGTCCTATCCCATAGTAATCTTGAAAGAGATTCTTTCCAACCGGACCCTCTAAATCAATCACTTGCCCTAACCAAGACTCTAAAAGATAAAAAATCATCGTCGATAAAATCGTTAAGAAAGGAAGAACGAGAAGTCCTACTTTAATTTGATAGCCAAAGGAATTAGGAATTTTTACTTCATCGAATTCTCCTTCCTGGTATCTTTTCATGTAGTCTTGCATCATTCCTTGCTTCTCAGCAATTTCTCTTTCATAATCCCCTATTTTTACTTCTGCGCCCTCTTTTTTATTCTCGATAGCGATAGCCATTTGTTGATACTTAGAAACCATTTCATAGGTATTTGGTGTTTCTACCAACCGTACTAAGTCTTCTGAGGTTTTGGCAAAGTTATAATACCCCATAGTAATCAACATCGAAAGAAAGGAATAGTTGGAATAAGACTTCGTCTGCTCTAACAAGAGAATGGTACGCTCTGGATCGAAAAAGTTTTTAAATTCCTTCCAAGCGGAAATCTCATAACAATCCTTAATAGCGGTAATGTCCAAGATTAAATAGTCGATATCCATCTGTTCTAACGTTCTGACACAATCCGCAGCAGAAAAGGTTCCACAAGCGGTTTGATGCTCTAAAGAAGCAAGTTCACTTTTATCCATAATTTCTTTTAATTTATTCGCAATTACTACTATCATACATTTCTCCTTGCTTTAATTTCTTCTACCACATTCATGACAATTATTAGAATGGTTAGAGCAAAACTAATGGCTACAATCACCCCAGCTGGGTAATCATAGAAAAGATTAATCTTTTCAGAAACTTCCGTTACTTTAAAATATTCACAGACAAACGATACCGTCGGTAAGAACAAAGTGTATAAATTCCAAAAAATACCGATTTTTTCAAAAATATTCATTTTGACTCGTCCATCCGATTCGCTACTGAAGAAAGAACCTAACATACAGAAAGCACCAATCATGTAGCAGAAAATAGAAATCGTCGTAATGAGATTATCCGTCATCACATCTTTAAACTTCTCTGCAAGAGTAGGCTCCAACAAAATAAAAGTATAAAAAAGGCCTGAAAAAATACTAAGCGACGCTATCATGTACTTACCAACATATTTCGTCTTTCGAGAGACTGGCCCTAAAATAGAAGAAGCGGTAATAAAACAAGTGATAACGACAAGAGCTCCCATCGCCCATTGATAGTACTCTCCTAAAGCTTCCTCCAATTTCAAATCCAACTCCGCTTTTTGTAATACAAACATCACTAAAACAGCGACACCAACCGCTAACGCTACCAAAAAAGGAATCCGAATAAAACCCGTTAAAAGTTTAGAAATAATAAA
The DNA here is from genome assembly GCA_947626275.1 of uncultured Bacilli bacterium. Taxonomy (GTDB): domain Bacteria; phylum Bacillota_I; class Bacilli_A; order RF39; family UBA660; genus UBA5578. The sequence goes on along the minus strand of CANQRL010000016.1, from coordinate 8,179 downwards.
TCGTTTATCCGTCCGTGAACGTTCCAAATTGAGTGTCTCAGCTTGCTGATTTTCTAATTCAATGGGAGTGGGAGTTCCTACATTAGTCCCCTCTAAGGGAACCGCTGGATTTGCCTCTGCTACTCCATTTACAGGATACCCATTATTCAGGGGTGTCCCCGTTTGGCTATTATCAACAGGTTGATTTTGTACCCCCTGATACATTGGTTGTACCCCGTTTGCCATAGGTTGTTGCATTCCTTGTTGCTGCATACCACCTACCATTGTTTGATTCATTCCCATTTGAGGATTGACTGGTTGACCATAATTCATGTTTCCTTGCATAGGCATCATCGGCTGTTGCATACCCATCGGATTATTAAAGATAGCCATGGACGGATCCATACCATTTGGATTCATTCCTGGCATCATTGGTTGCTGCATACCCATGTTCACAGAATCTCCATAGTCAATTCCTCCAACGATAGGAGAAATAGGTCCATCATCATCTGGGATATAATCACGAATGAAAGTCTTTCTATTTTCCTCGGTAGGAATATCTTGCGCCTTGGTTTCCTCTCCATAAAGAGAAGCAAAAGGATCATCAATCATTTTCTTTCCTTCCTCGGCATGATTAAAACCTTCATCTACGACAATCGGTTGATCGGCATAAGGATTAAAATTGGTCTGTGGCGTAGTCGCTGCAGGTGCATTTGCTGGATTGTCATGACTAGGAGCTTCGATAATACTGCTCGCTACTACTTTCGCATTTTCTAGTCCATGAATTCTATCCTCATCTATTGTATCTGCTGCATCATCCGTATAAGTCATTAAAACATCCATAGCAAGATTAAATTTTTGAAGTTGCTCTCCTGTCAAAGACTTTAAAGCAGCCTGCGTTTTAAAATTTTCAATATCCGCTAATAATTCTGGTTTTGTTTTCCGAATACTCGTCTCAACAACCCGGAAATTCGCATCGTAGTCCTTTCCTACCTTAAGAAGAGAATATTGGACATTAAAAAGCTCTTTAATTACTTCCAAAGCCAAAGGTAAATATTGGCGGATTTGCATTTTAAAAGCTTCCTTAGCCTCTTCCTTTAACCTTTCTTTATCGTTATCTGGTAAAGGTCGATTATGAATATCTAATAGTTTCTGTCTAAAATCATCCTTCTCTTTTGGAAAGTCTGCTAAATTTGTAAACATAATATCACCTTATATAGATGCTGTTAGGATACTCTCCTTCATCTATTAACCCTTTTATATAACTTTTTAATTCTTCTAAATCAGAGGCATATGTTACCCCTTTCCAAACCGCTGTAGTTGGAAGAAGTTTCATATCGATTTGCATCTTCCTTGCATAATCGCTTAATGCATCTGGTAATAAGTATTCACAGGTAGATAAATCTGCTTGATTTTTCTTAAGAAAATCCTCCATATCTTGTTGAATAAAAGGAAGAATATCTGCTTGTACACCATACATCAACATGGATACAGGATGGTTCTCTGCCATCTCATAAGCAGGTTCTCCATTTAATGGTTCTCCAATAATCTTGCCATCTCTTCGCTCTACTTTACTCTCGAGAATTCTATCTACCTTGCCATTACTTGTAAAGCATACCCCTCTTTTCACACTACCATTTTCCGTTAACGTATTACCAATCGCATACCCAATAACAGAAGTCTCCCCTCTTTTTAAAGAGTCATGAAGTAAAAAGAATGGTTCTTTTCCGTAAAAATCATCTGCCGAAATAACCGCAAAAGGTTCATGAATGGCTGGAATAGCAGAATAAAGAGCATGTCCAGTTCCTAGAGGTTTTACCCGCTCTGCTGGTATTTGAATATCGCCTGGAACATTTTGATTATCTTGGAATACATATTCCACTTCTATTTTTCCTTCAATTCTTTTACCAATCGTATCTCTAAAAATATCATAGTTTTCTTCTTTGATAATAAAGACAACTTTCGTAAATCCCGCCTCTATCGCATCATGGATAGAATAATCGATAATAAATTCTCCATTTGGACCTACTGGTTCAATTTGCTTTAATCCTCCGAAACGGCTTCCCATTCCAGCCGCCATAATTACTAGTGTCATTCTACTCCTCCTAACATAATATAAGGCTTTATCTTGTTTTTATCTTTCTCATAAGTTTGATAAAGCGCTAATACCAAACCCTCTTCATCCTTAAATACCACCTGTCCTTGATGGTATATGTTCTCTAATATTTTACCATTTAATACATCTTTTTTCAACACATCATCACAGACAACTGTATAAATATTGTCTAAAAATTTCGATATGGGTATGAGATCTGTCAAGTGAAGATCATCTAGAGGAATAGCTCTTTCAATACCAAAATCTCCCTGTCGTGTCCTTCGCAACTCTTCCATTGTCCCTATGGTATGTAAGCTAGTAGCAATATCTCTTATTAAGCTGCGAATATACGTTCCTTTACTAACCACCACCCGAATGGAAAAATAAATTTTACCATTTTCTCTTTGGACTGGTGTTATTCGCTCTATTTTTTTAATCTCTACTACCCGTTTTGGTAAGGATACCTCTTTTCCAGCTCGGGCGTATTCATAAAGCTTTTTTCCGGCTACCTTGACAGCGGAATACTTAGGCACTTCCTGTTCATAAGAACCCAAGAAATGCATCAATGTAGAATCAATTTCCTCATCACTTAAAGATACGAGTTCTTCTTTTAAGACGGTTCCAGTTCGATCGAGCGTATCTGTCTCTTTTCCTAAACAAATGCGAGCTTCATACTCTTTTTCTGTCGCACTTAAAAACTCTACAAACTTGGTAGCCTTACCAACACAGATGACTAAAACACCAGTAGCAATAGGATCTAAGGTTCCCGTATGTCCGACTTTTCCCGTTTCTGTTTTACGAATGATAGCGTTTACTACATCTCTACTCGTCATTCCTGCTTCTTTATCAACAATAAAAAGCCCATTCATAGTATCACCATACTCATTATAACACGTCTCTATCTAAAAAAATAGAGAAGAACCCTTCTCTATTTCACAAAAATACCTTTGATAAGTTGAATAATTAAAAGAAGAGGAGAAGCGACGAAGAGATAAGTCCCAGCTTGTAAGACCTCTTCTACTCCTTCCATCTCTTTTTTCGTAACTAAATTGGCTTTCTCTATTTCTCGTAAAGCAATCCTCACCGCTTCTTTTTCAATGGATAACGTACAAAGATGAAAAAGAAAGACGAAGAGAATAACTCCTAAAGAGAGAAGTAGATAATAAAGACTCCAAGAAATAAGAGAGAAAAGAACCCCGATATATCCTAGGTATAAAACGATTTCTAGGAAGGGTTGAATGGCTCCCCTCATTCGTAATAAAACATGATGGTTTTGATCTTGGATAGCATGAGCACATTCCCGCGCAGAAACGGCAATCATCGCTAAAGAACTGCCATCAAACGTTTCTTGGGAAAGACGAATCACTTTTCTTCTCGTATCATAGTGGTCCTTTAAAAAGCCTTTCACAGTTACAACATAGACATCTTTTAAACCATTTTGATCAAGAAGAACACGGGCGACTTCACACCCACTATATTCTTTTTTGCTCTCTACTGCTTTATACTTTTGAACCGTCGATAAATAGGTAAAAGTAGCTTTGATAATAAAGAGAAAAGCAATGGTAAAAAGAAAGAGAAGAATCATTTCTTCCATATCGTATGGCATATTATTTTACCTCGTAAATGGTTCCTTCTCTAGTATCTTTGATGAGAATTCCTTTCTCTTCTAATTCTTTACGAATGGCATCTGCCTTTTCATAATTCTTTTCTTGCTTTGCTTCTTTTCTTTCCGCTAATTTCTCTTGAATATACTTTTCCAAATCTTCATCGATTTCTTTCGTATCAGACTCTAATAAACTTAAAGAAAGAACACGATCAAACTTTTCTACTAAATATCTCTTTTGAGCAGACTCTAAATCACTTTTTAAAACATCGTAAAGAATCGTAATAGCAAGGGAGGTATTTAAATCATCCGCAATCGCTTCTTTAAACTTTTGATCAAATTCTTCCGTTCCTTCTTCTTTCGTAGCTGTTCCTAGTGTACTTACCTTTTTCTTTAATTTTTCATACGCTAACGTCGCATTATCTAAAGCCTCATAACTAAACACTAATGGTTTTCGGTAGTGACTACTTAAACACATAAAACGATAGCTAAGAGGATTATATCCCTTTTCTTCTAAGAGAGAAACCGTTAGGAACTCTCCTTTACTCTTACTCATTTTGCCACTTTGATCATTTAAATGTTCTCCATGTACCCAGTAGTTACACCATTTATGCCCTAGATAGCCCTCTGATTGAGCAATCTCATTGGTATGATGAGGGAAAATATTATCAACTCCCCCACAGTGGATATCTAAGTATTCTCCTAAATATTTCATGCTGATACCAGAACACTCGATATGCCATCCTGGATATCCATATCCCCATGGGCTATCCCATTTCAATTCTTGGTCATCAAACTTTGATTTCGTAAACCATAGGACAAAATCTGCTTGATTTTTCTTGTTCGCGTCTTCTTCTACTCCCTCACGAACACCTACTACCATCTCATCTTCTTTATGGTTCGTAAGGACATAGTAGTCGTCTAATTTAGAAGTATCAAAATAGACATTTCCTCCAGCGATATACGCTAAACCCTTGCGAAGTAATTCGCTAATAATCTCAATATAGGTATCGATATTTTGGGTCGCCGGTGAGACAATATCTGGCCAACGAACATTTAACTTAGCAACATCACTTTGGAAAGCTTTCGTATAAAAATCAGCAATCTCTAATACCGATTTATGTTCCCTTTTTGCCCCTTTTAACATTTTATCTTCTCCTGAATCAGAGTCACTCGATAAATGTCCAACATCCGTGATATTCATACATCGTTTTACGGGATATCCTAAATATTTTAATGTTTTTTCAAAAACATCCTCAAAAATATACGTTCTTAGATTTCCAATATGAGCAAAATGATATACCGTAGGTCCACAAGTATACATCGTCACTTCTTTTGGATTATGTGGTACAAACTCTTCCACACGATGTGTGAGCGTATTATAAATTCTCACAAATATCACTCCTTTGTAGTTACATTATACCACATTATAAGCATAGAAACGAAAAAAAATGCCATTTGGCATTTTTCTTATTTTTGATTTCCAATCTCGTAATCGTATACTGCAATGTTTCGTGCTTTACATTCTCCTGTAATCATTAAAGTCATTTCATCGGTTGGATCTAATCCTTTTTGAGAACCATCTACTAATGGTTTAATGACATCTTTAAGAGTACTATAAGCACTTGGAAAATTTTCCATATTTGTTACTGTTTGAACAGCCATAATAAATCTTCCTACGTGTCCTGCACCATTCATATCAACTGAAAGGGCAGTTGTGTTTCCAGCTTCATCAACTGTTTCATAATCAACCGTTACTTCACTAGAGTATTGTGCGAAACCTTTGACACTTAAAGTAGCAGCAGAGGAAACCTCTTTATCAGAAGAAGAAACATCCTCTAATACTTGAGAATATCCTCTAAGGAATGCATAAGTTTGTACATTCTCAGTATCTAAAATGAATCTTTCAATACCATAATTATCCTCATGCGTATCATTATAAGTTTGAATTTTACGAATAGCGCTTTCCGCATCTTCGTACAATTTATCAATGTTAATTCCATCTTTATAAAGTTCTGCAAATGGCGTATTATCTCCGACTTTCGTATTGATAAGCATATCAAGGTTACAAATCGTACTTAAAGCTTTTACTTCTTCTTCCGTAACTCCCATCGCTTTTGTCTCTTCCGCTAATGTTTGTACACCCATATTATAAGTAGTTACAATTCTCTCTAAAGCTTCTGCATTTAACGTAAGAGATTCATTATAGGTAATTCCTAACCATTTAGAAATCTTCTTCGTAATCTCTGATAAAGATTCCGTATTAAGTTTAGAATCTAATTCTGCTCTTTCTTCCTCAGAAACGATATCTTTACATTCTACAGAAATAATTTGTCCAACTGTTTCAGCCGCTACTTTACCACCATTTGATAAATCGGCTTTAGCAATATCTGTTTCTACTCCGTTAATCGTTACTTTAATCGTACCGGAACCATGGAAGAAATCATCCATTATACCGAAAATTTCTTGAATCTTCGCTGTATTTTCTTTTGTTAAATTTCCTTTTAAACTGATTACTTGTTTTGCATAATCTTCTAATACCGTAATAATTTCTTGGTCATTTGAATCCAATAAAATACCAGTGAATGAATAGTAATCATCAACTGAATCAATCTCCGTATTGTGTTCACGAATTTGTGAAATTAAATCGTTCATAAACGCAATTTGTGATTCTTCATCTTGACCTTGTTTAAAATGATCAATCATAACTGCTTTACCGTTAGCATCTAAATAGTCAACATTTAATAAAAGCATAGCAGATTCAACAGATTCATGTCTAGCGTTATTAACAGCTGATCTTAAAGAAGTCTCACCAGTCACTACAAAAGCATTCCATTGTTCTACTGTATAAGAGTCTTCACTCGTGATTGCTCCGTAGTTATCTTCGTTTTGTTGTGCTTGTAACTCCGCAATTTGGCGTTGAAGTTCAGCAATTTGTTCATCTACGGATGCTTGATCACCTTGTGTCTCTGTACTAGCAGATTGTGTATTTTGGGCATCTGCATTAGTAGCCGTTGGTCCACATCCTGCCAAACTGAAAAGAGATGTTGCCAATAATGCACCAGCACCGAATCTACGAGCATTCTTCTGTAATTTTGCTTTATTGTTTTCAAAAAATTCTTTAACTGAACCAATATAACCTATTTCCATTAATAATTCCCCCTTCTTTCAAAGACAGCGTATATATTAACATGTTTTTTGGTATTTGTCAAATTCTAATTTATAATTCTATTCCAATATAAATTATATCATAAGGAAATACTTTTGACAACGAATTTTTTAGGAGTTTTTTCCCTTCTTTTCCTGCAAACCTACCAATCGTTGATAACTTTTAGAAAAAGCGGATAAAAATTCATCTAATTCCTCTTTTGTCGTAAGGTAAGATAAGCTAATTCGCAAACTAGAAGCCGCATAGTCATGATTTTTCGTTACCGCATAAACGGCTTGTGATTCGGCATGAGAAGAAGAACAAGCACTCTGCGTTGAAAGAAAAATTTCCTCTTCTTCTAAAGCATGTAGCATCGTCTCTGGTTTTACCCCTACTACACTAATATTTAAAATATGGGGAATGGCATCTTTTGGACTATTGATATGAACCCTTTCATATTTCGCTAAACATTCCCTTACATATCGATTCTTATCCATTACTTCCTCATATCTTTTCTCTAAATCCGTCGTTGCTAAGCGAAGGGCTTTTGCTAGAGATACAATAAGGGGTAAAGCTGGAGTTCCACTGCGATATGCCGTCGTACTTTTGCCGCCATGGATGAGTGGTTCTAACTCTACTTTTTCCTTTTTTATCAATACTCCAATGCCCTTTAATCCATAGAATTTATGAGCAGCAAAACTGATGAGATCAATTCCTTCCGTTACACATTTCATCTTTCCTACCGCTTGCGTCATATCCACATGGAAGTAACACTTTGGATAATCTTTTAAAAGCGTTGCAATTTCGTCTACGGGCTGAATAATTCCTATCTCACTATTCACCGCATTAATCGTAACAAGAATGGTATCATCCCGCATGAGTCGTTTCAAGTCTTCTAAATCTACTTTTCCTTCTTCATTGATAGCAACGGTGCTTACCTCAAACCCCTGTTTCTTTAAAAACTCTAAAGGCCCATAGATAGAAGAGTGTTCTAGCTCTGTTGTTATAATGTGTTTTCCCCTATTTTGATATTGGTAAGCAATTCCTAAAATAGCTAAATTGTTTGATTCACTAGACCCACTAGTATAAATAATTTCGTCCTCTTTTACACCCATGATAGTAGCAATCTGGGAAGTTGCACGACCAATCATCTCATTAGCTTCCACTCCTAAGCGATGTAGAGAATTGGCATTTCCAGGATACTTTCTGGCTGCTTTGACAAAACTATCTAGGACTTCTTCGTCTACTGGTGTCGTTGCGCTGTAATCTAAATAAACCATAAAATCACGTATAATCAATCTTATAGAAATATTAATTAATTTCTTATTGATTGATCCCTTTCTATTTATATTTT
>CANQRL010000015.1 GCA_947626275.1 uncultured Bacilli bacterium | reverse complement strand
AGAATATCCTAGATTTTTCATTTTCTGTGAAAAAAAGACAAATAAGTAAAATGTTTACCTATTTGTCAACAGTCTGAAAGTACTGAAATAATCAGTACTTTTTATGCTTTTAAGAAGCAGTTATACATTTATCTAAACGAACATTAATAGAACTCAATAATTCATTCACTTCCATATTAGAAGCAGAAGTACTATAACTATGATTGTCACTATCCTGAATGGTATAAGTACCAATTGGACTTTCTTCATACTGATTGACATTAGCAAGCAATTTTTTCATATCATAACTATAATTACCCGTCTTTGGAACAACTGCAGTTTCAGAATAAGTATCATAGAGTTCATAAGTATTGTCCGTATAAAGACGTAAAACAGGAGTTAAACAGTTAATTCCATGGTACGTGATAACATAGGCAAGTTTTGCTGTTTCTTCTATTCCCTCTAAGTAGGATTCTTTATTCTCTACCATACTTTGAATGATAGCTTTCTCATCTTTGTACAATGTAGCCGACTTTAGAATCACCTTGCTATCACTAGATTCTGCTTCTTTTTGAACATACTCTTTCAAAATCTTTTTGTTTTTATCACTAAAAGAGAGTTGATAATCCTCTATATTGGTAATGTCATAATCTTCATTAATGGTTGCTTTTTTAACAAGAATCGTTCCATCTTCTTTGAAATAAATGTTGTAGCTAACCGTATTAGATCCATCATATTCAATTCTATATTCATACTTTTCAACAGCTAACTCAAAAAAGAATTCACCAAGAGGGATAGATTCGATAATATCAACTTGATTTTCTGATAGAGATGAAGCATTAAGAGCATTTAAATTAGGATTGACAGCCGCTAATTCTTTTATGAAATCTTTCAATTTTTGAAGATTTTCTTTGGAATAGGTATATTTCTCTTCTTCTATCGTAGGTTCACAATCTTTCGCACTACAGAACCGAGTCGTTTTAACATATACAGAAGTATCCTCTACCTTTACTTCATATTGCGAACCTGGTGCATAATCGTCTGAGTATGTAAATGCATAAGAAACAGGGTCTTCTTTTTTCTCATCTTTCTTCTTTTCTGTCTTAAGATTTAGTACGAGGGATACGCCAATAATTCCCACAATGACAAAAATACTAAGCAATGTCATAATAAGCATAACTTTTGTTTCTTTTTTCATATATTCGCTACCTTTCTATTTTTTATTATAACATAATTTTGATAAAAAGGTACGGACTCCTACAGTCCATCATAGCGTATGAAAATAATCCACATAGTTGTGCAAAACTATGAATTAGGAATTGTCAATTTTTGACCAATTGCTAAGAGGGTAGAATCTAGTCCATTTGCTTTCATAATGGCATCGACATTCACTCCATATTTCCGGGCAATCGTATAAAGGCTATCGCCACTCTTCACTGTATAAATCGTTCCTGTTGTTTTCGTTGGAATCATAAGTTTCTGTCCTATCGAAAGTAGGTTGCTACTTAAATTATTCACACTCTTTAGTTCCGCTACTGATATTCCATAACGAGCGGCAATACTATAAAGACTATCTCCTTGCTTGACAGTGTAAAGAAGACTTTCCTCTTTCGCTATTTTGGGAATTTGTAACTTTTGCCCTATGCTTAGTACACTCTCTTTTAGATTATTCGCTTGCTTCAATTCCTCTACCGAGATGCCATATTTCCGAGCTATACTGTAAAGGGTATCTCCACTTTGGACAATGTAACCTCCTTCCTCAGATGGTATTTTCTCCTCCTTCTTTTCTGGGATTAACAGTCTTTGACCCAGCGATAATAGATTTGTCCCTAAATTATTTACTCGTTTCAATTCATCGACACTAACGCCATATCTTCTAGCGATAGAATACAAGCTATCCCCAGATTGAACCGTATAAAAGGTTCCTACTTCTTCTAGATAGGTTGCCAGCGCTTCAGCAGTACTAATAGCAAGTTTTTGCCAATTATTTTGGATAAATTGTTGATCATTCAAATTGCCGTATTCTATTAAAAGAGTTTCCCGATTTCCCGTTTCGCGAATGAGTTTATCATAGTCTTTGGAAGTGTCACTAGGAAGTCTTCGTTGATAGAATTTAGATACCGTAAATCCACTATCTTCTAACGAAGTTGCCATTCTACTTGCTAGTTTATCACTATTACGAAGAGCATATAGAATCTCCATCTCTTGATTACTTGGGCTATCCATACTGAGTGTTAAAACAATGGTATCTTTTGTATCAGGACTACTACTTTTTATATTGGCGATACGGGTATCTTCGGTTAAATAGGTATCCCCTTTTCTAAGTAATTGATTCGCAATTCCCTTTTGATTTAGGTATTTACTAATCTCCTCTGCCATCTTTAACGTATAGGTACTTTCCTGAATCGTACTTCCCATATTACCTTTATCTGACCCACCATGAGAAGCATTAATAATTACATATTTACTCAACTACCATCACCTATTTAAATATATACAAAAAGAGAAATATTATTTGAATATTTCTCTTTGATTTCTTTTAATTCGTCAATAATACTTCTGTCTCTTCTTCTTTACCATCACGAATATACTTCACTTTCATCGTTTCTCCGACACTATGTTTGTATAAAAGATAACGGAAATGGGTTGAGTCACTCACTTTCGTTCCGTCTACCTCTATTATGACATCTCCTGCTTGTAGTTTTGCTTTTTCAGCTGGAGAATTTTCCGTAATTCGATAGATGATAACTCCTTCATCAATATCGGAAGAAAGAGGAATATTATAATATCTTCTTAAATAAAGATTAGAAGCATCAATTAACTCTACTCCAAAGACAGGTCTTTCGATTTCTTCCCCCTCTTCTAATCGTCCCGTATATAACATGACTTCTTCGATAGGAATAGCAAATCCCATTCCTTCAATCTCGTTTTCTACCAATTTCAAGGCATTAATGCCAATCACTTCTCCATTGATATTGACAAGAGGTCCACCGGAATTTCCAGGATTAATCGCTGCATCGGTTTGAAGGACGGACATAATATAATTGCCACTTGTTAGAGGCACCGTTACTTCTCGATTCTTACCAGACAAAATTCCCTTTGTTACGGTACCAATATATTTTCTTCCTTCAGGGGATCCTACGGTGAAGACCGTATCACCAATTTCCGAAGAACTACTATCACCAATAGAAGCTACTTGTAAAATCGCCTTTTTATCGACCCTTAGAACCGCAATATCCATATAGATATCTGTTCCTAGTACTTCAGCCTCTGTTTCTACACCTTCCACGTCAATAATTTGCACAGAAAGAGCGTCTTCTACCACATGATTATTCGTTAAAATATAGCCGTACTTATCATCTGTCTTGTAAACAAATCCAGAGCCAGTAACAATACCTCCTCTTTCTGTTGCCTCAACAGCGATCACAGAGCGGTATACTTTTTGAATCGCTTCTTTAATCGTATTCGTCTCGGTAATACTAACTTCAGAAATCGTTTTTTCTATTTGTTCCGATTTTACAAACTCAGGCACAATCAAAACAGTTGCGGTTACACTTACTATAAACGTAAGGATTATCGTCAGTATATACCCGCCATATTTTTTCATATTTTTCCTCCTAATATACATCTAATATATCTCGCCAATTATTTGGAAAACTAATCTTATTCAATAAAGTGTTTAAAGGTAATACATCTACTCTACCATCTAGAATATCTATCTCATACCCTATTTCATACACTAGATCTCTAAATTCTTCTTCAGTAAGCATCTGTTTTAAAATGATAATAACGGAAAATAAATCATTTTTTCCATAGATATATTCTCCCTCTTCATTTTTCGGAATATTCAACCGCTCATGATATTTCGTGTTAGGAATAACTCGTTGCGTACGATGATCATATAAAATATCTTCGTGCGCACATAAATTCCGATAGTTGGAAAGGATTGCTAGATAAATAGATAAAGAAGCAACATCTGTCTTATAGATACTGGCAATTTCTGTTTGCTCTTCTTCTTTTAATATGGAAAAAAGTTCCGATACTATACCAAAAGATAATACTTTTACTAAAATCCAAAGAGGAATGTATCCATAATTGCTTAAATAGTGGACAGTTGCGCTATGCTGTTTTCCGTTAACACGAATTTGTCTTTTCATCTTGTCTAACACGTCATGTACCTGTCTTACTTTCATTGGATCCTGTGTAAAATTACTGACGTCTAAGTAATCCTTCTCACGGAATCCATATTTTTTAGACATCACATAGCTAATGAGGGATTTGATATTATTCTCAACTACTAAAATATGTTTAAAAATAATATTTCTCACTTGTCTATCAAACCGGAAAATAGCATATAATTCCTCAAATGTAGTTCCCTTTAAGAATCTTCCATCGTTATAGGACTTCATAAAAAGATGCCGATACCCACTAATAAAGAAGTAGTTTTCTTTTAACAAGATATCTTTTGTTTTCTCCTCATCCTTAATGGTAAGACCTTTTGAACGAAGAATTTCTACCTGTTCATCTAAGGTCTTAAACACCTTGTTACTTCTCATACTATCACCTAGTACTAAGTATACCATAAAAACTTTGAAAAAAATATGTTTTTTATGTGTATTTTCAATGATTAAAATATTGCTTTAAACCTTCAATAATTTTGTCAGATATTTCTTCTTGATAACTATCCTTTTGTAATAAATAGCGATCATGGCTATTGGAAAGAAACCCTACTTCTATCAAAATGCCCGGTTTTTTTACTCGTTTATTGAAATACATTGTCTCAATTTCGGCAACTTCTCTTTTTGTCTTCAACGCTTCTTTCATAATCGTAGCCAGCCTCTGATTCTCTTCGACGACATCATCATAAAAGACCTGCGCTCCACTCCAAGTAGAAGAAGTTGTCGAGTTTAAATGAATAGAAAGGTAAAGATCCGCATCACTTTCATTAATAATCTTCGCCCGATTGTATAAATCACTACGCTTTCTAGAAGAGGCTCCAATACTACTTAAATCATAATCTCCATATCTTGTAAGATAGACGGTAGCGCCCAAATTTTCTAATTTACTAGCTAATATTTTGACAATCGATAAATTGATATCTTTCTCTAAAATATCTTTATAAATCGCACCGCTATCTAATCCACCATGCCCTGCATCTAAATAAATCGTTTTTCCCACAAAAGGCATTGTATTCCCTTCTACTTTTAAAAAGGAAAAAGTACAAATCATCAAAATCAGTAAAAAAAGCATATGGAATGGTTTCTTCATACAATCACCTATTGTATTTTATGAATAGAATTAGAAAACATTAAAAAAGAAATATTGCTATTTCTTTTCATTTTTTTAACTATCTACAAAAGTAGTCAGAAGATCCGCTAACGACTCTTTAATGGAATATATATACGCATAGGTTGCCTCAACAAAATCTTCTTCACTACAATCTTCCTCGTTAAAACTAAATATTTCTCTATTAAATAGAATTTTAGAGTCACTGTCATTTTGAGAATTTAAAGCATATAAAACCGCAAGCAAATTTTTAATTTCTTTTATCGTTAATTGCTTTTTTTCTACAACAGATAATTTCTTAAAATTCTCTATCATTTCATTAAAATCATTATCTTCTACGAATTTCATTATTATCTCCTTCTGGTACATTTTTACTTTCCGCAGTCCTATGAACAACAATATCCTTTAAACGAGCGACCATTCTTTCAAATCCTGACTTCATTTTATATTTCAATTCACTTTGTCTGAATAATTCCCGATGTTCTGCTTGTTCTCGACTTCTCTCTTTAACTCTATCGATAAATCGAATCTGGGCATAGCTTTTATACCTCTCTAAAAGCTCTCTAGCAACAGGAATGAGTTCATGAGAAACTTCCGTAACGAATCTTTGTTCGTTTAAGCTTTGCGTCATTCTCAAGCACTCCAATTCATTAGCATCTTTCAAACACTGAGCTATTTTCTCAGCATATTTAAAATGGTCGGCATCTATACCATACTTTTGAAACAGTGCTTGTAATCTGTCATCAAATCGGTAAGAATCCAAATCTTGATATTCAATTGCAAATTGAATAATATGCAAATCATCTTGACTGATATTACCAACTTTTAATTCATCGCCTAAAATTTGTTCGGCATCACTAGCGCTTTCACTAGCATAACGTGGAAGATTGCTTTTTTTACCACAATCTCGTAATTCTGCAGATAACCTTAGTAAACATTGTGCATGAGCATCATTAGGCATTTCTTTTTTTCCTATTATGCCTGCTAAAACAGTTGTCCTTTCAATATGATCTAAAGCCTCACTACCAAAACTGAAAGTTAACTGACTATTAAACTTATGAATTTCACTAACGATAGCGCTAATATTCGCGGTATGTAATTCTTGTGATAATAAGCTATCATCTAGTGGAACAGTTGCTGTGACAGTTGCCAATTTCGATCTATTTTCTCTATAAATTTGTTCATCAATTTCTTCATACATTTTTCTAATATAAGTAGACGCCGTAATATCATTTTCTACCGTACGCTTTTTCGTTTCATAACTAGTAATAAATTTACTTTCTTCTCGTTGCAACACTTCTACGAGTTTCAAAACACTATCACCGTATCTTTGATAATCATGTGTTTTATTTTTTTCTGCAACCATCTGATTGATAATATCATTCAGTAAATTTTCTATCTTTGATGTATTAAAGGCACTTTGTAATGATTCATCACTATTAAGTAGACCACAACGATTATTTTCATGTTTTAAATAGATATCTGAAAAAAGCTCAATTTTTCGACTAATATCCGCCGTAGCATAACATTCTCTAATCATGGCATCTATTCTATTTGCCTCATTTTGAACTACTTTTTGTCTATCAATATATACAATAGGAATACCAAAATCTTCTGCACACTTAATCGCTTTTTGCCGTAATGATGCACTCATATCACTAAAGACAATAACATAACTTGGTTGTAAATTAACAATTCCCTTATCGACTAATTCATTCCGCAATTCTCGTCGTTCAATACTTTGTTCATTGTGCGCATACCTAGTATAGTTAATAATATTTCTGGGAGAAAAAAATTTCACTTTCCTGCCTGCTTGAATATTGATTTGGTTATTCTGTGTATATAAATCATATGGGGCAGACATTACGAGCGAAGAGTCACTTATATCGTTGAATCCTAACAACACATCTTTAATTTCTGCCATTCCTAAATAGTCATTAGCAATTAAAGAGCAACAAATTCCATGATTGTTTGTCCTATCACTTTCATTCCAAGACTTTTTATAATCGCCATCAATTATTTCTAATTTTCCATAAGCATCGGTACTATGCACGAGGAAGATAAAATCGTCTGGTGCCTCGTATACTTTTACAGAAGAAGGAAAATTAAATTGACCATTATCAACTGGTTTCATCGCACTAAAAGATGTCAATTGATTTGATAGAGTGTGACCAAAAATTTTAGGGAACGCATTTTTAATTAGGAAACCATCTTCAAACGATAATTCTGTCTCACTTTGATATAGCTGTTGCAATTCTTGAAGACTCTTGATACTTAGAACCCTTTTTAGTTGTTTGATAAAATCGATACTTTTCTGATACTTATCCTCTTTAATACTGTCTATATCCATTCCATATGTCTCTATCATTTTCCTAGCAGTATCAATGTCAATATCATAATATTTATTCAAGAAGATATTGATAGCCTGATTCACTTCTCTGTTATGGAGTGCTTGATTAAATAAATCATCCAACTTTTGTCTTCTTCTTTCATCATATGTATCAATATCTTGAAGACTATGGATATCAACAGATATATAGTAATTCTTATCAGAAAAAGGAATATCGTGGAGAAAAATTTTCGTTAACGTTCTCCACTGGTTAGGAGTAATCGTACTGACATCTAACCCTTGACAAACATTAACAACAAATTTTTCAAATGAAGTAGCACCATCTTTTAGAAAAATATCGTTGAATATATTATTAGACGTATGCTCCATAACAGTAATTTTCGCTAAATCGGAAACATATGGAATAACACATTCTGGATCAATACCATCTATTACTTTTAACATGTTCATCAATACTTTTCCACAGATTCTGCCATCAATAGGCTTGCATGTCGCAACATGATCTTCGTCAAGATTGAACATCCGTAAAACTTTTTGATATTCTACTGGATCGTTTTCCCAATCCATTCTTACTCCTACTTGAGAAATATATTTATCAATTTTCAATTTCTCGATAATACTTTGTTGAACTTCAGGATATTTACTTATCAAAGCTATAAATTTATAATCAAATTGGAAAAGTTCATCCGTCATGATTCCGGGATTAAACGATTTAAATAAAAAATGATTGTCATTATATAATCTATATATCAAACTTTGGGCTTTTTTAATATCACTAATCTTATTTTGATCCCCGCTTGGATTATATTCTGGATGATACACATCGAGTATCCTATAACAATATTTTTCATCTAAATAGTATTGTAACTGTACATCATATGGCATCTGACCCGGTAGAAATAAACTACTCATTTGTCGTGGAGTTAATACATCTTTAAATAGTTCCCAAATTTTAGCATTTGTTAATGGTTTATGGTTCATAGAACTATTAAAATATTTTTCAATAAATTCGTTTCTAAATACTTGATCTTGTAAAATATAATTTAAGCTATCTGCATGGGATAGCATACTATATATTAAATCATCATCAGCTTCACGTATCGCTTCATGCATAAGATTTTTTTCTATTGCATGATTCGTTAATAACGAGTGAAACAAAATCTGATACTTTGTCTCTCCATCCGTATTCAAAATAACGCTAAGAGAATTTTGTGGAAGCCTACTAATAATACGTTCATCATTATATAATTTAATCAAATCTTCCGCTTTTATCTTACAACGGCATAAGACACTCTCTAATGATTTTTTATCCAAATTTTTTTCTAATATTAATTTCATTGCAGAATCGTAATCATTAATTGATGCAGAAAAAAAGTCCAATTTCCAAAAATCATAATTCTCAGGAAAGTACTCTGCAAAAAAATCCATAAACGTTTCTTTCGAATGAAATGGAATATTTTTATTTTCTAACAATTCTTTTAATAATAGAAAAGCCGTGTTGCCATTATCCTTCTTTTCTTTACAACTAGCAAGTCCCTTTTTGACAGCTTCCAGCAAGATGGTATCATTAAAAACAGGTGAATTTACAAATTGTGGAACGAACCCTTTACTAATAAGCCTCTTTTCAATATAATCATTCTTTAAATTAGTATCTTTGCAAAGCGATAAAAGTAACAAACTCTTATAAAAATTCATTGAGGAAAAATAACCGGTTTCAACATCAACCATCTCGTCTAATCCAACATCATCAATTCTCTTAAAATAATTTTCTGAAGCAGCACTGAGGAAGTCTTTATCTTCTATAGCAGACGATAAACCTTGTAATACATAATATAACGTATCATGTTCGATGGAATATGACCTATATTTCGCGCTATATAAATTTTCTAACTCATCATTCCACGCCAAAAAAACAGTAAAAATATCTTTCATTTGCTGCTCTGTTAACTTATTCTTTATATAATCTGTTACTTGTTGAAGAAAGTTATTAAATAATTGCTTCTTTTCCTCTTGGAGTAATCCCTTTTTGCCAAGTTCTTGTTCTTCGCGTATGGAACTGTTTAATTTGTCAACTTTATCATCACGAAGTTTCTTTAGTTCTTCGAAGGTGTGTTGTAAGATGTCATCCATTAATAATGTCAATTCACTATCCATTTTATCACCACTTACTATCCTGATAATATAGTAACAAAAAGAGTATGGTTTGTCAAAGAAAACTCCTTTATGTAAAGGAGTTTCGGATTAAAATGATCGTGAGCTTTTCCCAACTAAAGTTCTCCTTCCTTTTTCTCTTGTTGAGGAAGGAGAACAGGAAGCACAAAATGGCCTCTCGGTTTCTCTAAGTAGACATAGTAAGTAATTCCTTGATAATACTCAATATAGCGCTTTACAATCTCTTGAAAATCGTCTTCTTCTGAAAAGTAACTTTGCAATTTTGTTACTTCTATCTCATTATAATAAGCAAATCTGCTTTTATTGATGCCCATGATACGACTTGTCATCTTGGGATATTTTTTCCCAAAATGATTGATAAAAAACGGTCCTTCGATTGTTCCTATCATAGGACCTACTGTATAATAGAAATAATCTTGCTCACCTAGCTGATTTCTTAATACTGCCATCGCTAAATAAACTTTCTTAATATAAACCACTCCTATTATGTATAGTAATACACCTTTTTTTCTTACTTGTAAAGGCAGCAGAAATACACATTTTTGTCAAGTAAAAAGATACTATGAGATAGTATCTTGAAATTGTCGAAATGGCTCTCTATCTGGAATAGGTAGCGAAAATGTTAAAAGCTCTTTGGTAATAGGATGATAAAAAGATAACGAGTAAGAGAATAATGCAATCTGCATTCCCGAAATAGCCTTCTTATTATATTTTTGATCGCCTAAAAGGGCATGTCCACGGCTACTAAATTGTACCCTTATTTGATGTGATCTTCCCGTTTTAAGAGAAATATCGACCAAACTGGTATTATTTCTTATCGCCACTCTTTGATAGTCTAAAATAGCCTCTTTTCCTCGTTCATCGACGGTTACGATATTTCTTTTTTCGTCTTTATAAAGTTTATCTTGTAAAGTTCCTCTTTCCTCTACAATTCCTTCTACCACCGCATAATATTTTTTTGTCATCTGATGGGTACGTACTTGATCACTTAAACGCGAAGCAGCTTTGCTTGTTTTCGCAAATACCATAACCCCTCCAACTGGTCTATCTAACCGATGGACTAGCCCTAAATAGACATTTCCTGGTTTATGATATTTCTCTTTTAAATACTCCTTTAGAATCGAAAGTAAGTCTAAGTCTTTACTATCATCTTCTTGAACTGGTACATTGACTTTCTTTTCCACTACTAAAATATGGTTATCTTCATAAAGAATATTATTCATCTTGCCATCTTCCATAAATACCACAAGGTAAAACCATTTGATTTTTCGTAATAGATAGTCCTACTTCTCCCGCATCGACTATACCTCCATATTTTGGTTCTAAAGTCGTTTTTAAAATATTATATAAAACCGTACTAGAAATACCTGTCGTATAGGAATTAATTAAGAAGAAGAGAGGTTGATCACTTAAAATATTCATACAAGCCATAATTAAGTGATAAATATTATGTTCAAACTTCCATACTTCCCCATTAGGACCTCTTCCATAACTTGGAGGGTCCATAATAATGGCATCGTATTTTCTCCCTCTACGAGCTTCTCGTTCGACAAATTTTAAGCAATCATCCACTATAAAACGAATGTGACAATCATCTAAATGACTTAAATGTTTGTTTTCTTTCGCCCACTCTACCATTCCTTTCGCTGCATCGACATGAACAACTTCTTCGGCTCCCGCTGATGCACAGGCTATCGTTGCACCACCAGTATAGGCAAAAAGATTTAATACTTTAATAGGTCGATTTGCTTTCTTAATTTTATCCATCATAAAATCCCAATTCGTTGCTTGTTCCGGAAATAGTCCTGTATGTTTAAAATTTGTAGGGCTTACTTTAAAGGTAAGATTTTTATAAGATACCGTCCAATATTCAGGAAGTTGTTTGGAAAATTCCCAGTGACCTCCTCCCTGATTACTACGAAAGTAATGTCCATCGGGATGTTTCCACTGTTTTTCCTCCTGATTAGTAGGCCACATTGCCTGTGGATCTGGTCTTCTTAAAAGGATATCTTTCCAACGCTCTAATTTTTCTCCATTTCCAGCATCTAAACATTCATAATCTTGCCATTCATTACTTATTCTAAGCATAGAATCACCAAAAACAGTATATCATAATTTCTCTATTTTTAAAAATAAAAGAGGCTTACACCTCTTTAAACATTTCTTTGGATACACCACAGATTGGACAGACAAAGTCTTCCGCCAACTCCCCTTCATGAATATATCCACAAATGGTACAGACATATTGTTTTTTATTTGGTTCTACTTTTTCTTCTTGATAAGTAGGAGCATTTTTAGGACTCTTTCCTTTTTTCACAGCATGATAATACGCATAAGTCATTGGTGCGGAACTTTTTTCCTTTTCAGAAGCAATTACTTCGCCAATGAAGAGGGTATGAGTTCCTACTTCCACCGTATTGATAACTTTCATTTTTAAATATCCAATCGCACAGGAAAGAATCGGATAACCTTCTTTGATTTCATAGTCCATTTCCTCAAACTTTTCAACTTCACGACTACTTTTAAAACCAAAAGTTCCAATAACTTGACTATCTACATCTTCTGGTAGAATCATTAAGACAAATTCACCAGTTTCCTTAATGGCACAGTTTGTATAATTATCCACATTGACGCTAACGGCGATAGTTGCCGGGTTAGAAGTTATCTGCATGGCACTATTGACAATACAGCCGACATCCTTATCTCCTTTTTTACTAGAGACAACATAGACTCCATAGCTCAAATCTCTTAAGATTTCTCTATTCATTAATTCATCGCAGCTCCATCTACAGAAAGAACAACACCCGTAATATAACTTGCCATATCACTTCCTAAGAAGACAAAAGCATTCGCAACATCTTCTGGTTCTCCAACTCTTCCTAGTGGAATCGTACGAATTAATGGCTCAATCATTTCTTTTGGAAGATTAGCTACCATATCAGTTTTGGTAATTCCAGGCGCTACCGCATTTACACGAATATTATCTTTTCCAAGCTCTCTAGCTAATGATTTCGTAAGTCCATTAACAGCATATTTAGATGCAGGATAAGCAACTCCTGATGGTTGTCCATAAATACTTACCATAGAACTTGTATTTAAAATAACTCCTCCCCCTTGCTCTTTCATATAAGAAGCGGCAATCTTAGAAGTCACAAATACAGAAGTAAGGTTAAGATCAACCGTATTCTTAAAACTGTCTAAGGCATAATCATAAATTTTATCTCTAGCAGATACACCAGCATTATTTACTAAAATATCAATGCGTCCATATTTAGCATGAACTTCCGCAAAAACCTTTGCTACTTCCTCTTCGGAATCTAATTTTGGATAATATCCCAATATTTCAACACCTGGATACTCTCCTCTTAAACTTTCTAACGCTTTTGTTACCGTCTCTTCACGAGAACCTAAAATGGTTACTTTCGCACCATTTTCAATATATCTTTTGGCAATCGCATAACCAATTCCTCTCGTTGCCCCTGTAATAATCGCTACTTTATTTTCTAACATTTTCATTCCTCCTTATTTTGTGATAGCAATCACATTTTTATCTTCAAATAAAGCTTTCGTTCCCTCTACAAATTCTGGGAATCCATAAATAACAATGGGTTTATCAAGTAAATCATAAGAAGCATAATCTTCTCTTTCTTCTAACGAAAGAGCAATCGATATTCCTTGTTCTTCATAATATCTTTTCGTTCTTTCAACGAACCATTTATTCACTCCTAAAAAGCAGCTTCTAACATGTACTGTTAAAATACGTGATCCATAGGTGATAAGAGCTTGAAAAGTAGTATCTGGGTCTCCATCGGCTAAGAGATAAAACCGACCATCTAACTTTCTTTCAATGGGAAAGGCATATTGAATTTTTCCCAATAATTCAAAATAGGTAAGGGAAGTATGACCAATCTGATTATCAATTCTTAGTAATTCTTCCAATGTTTCTTTTTCTTCAATGAGTAAATTCCATAGGTACTCTCTTAGACTCATAACTTCTCACCTGCCTTTTTTAACTCTTCCTTTTGAACCATCAATTCGATAAAGGCTTTTACTTCTTTTTGATAGTCATCCCCTGCAATAGCACGTTTCACTTCCGCTATCCACTTGTCCATATCTTCACGGTGAAAGATTCTTTTTACATGTGCATTTCGGTCATGCTTTATCATATGAATAATTTTTGACTTACTAAGGCGGGATAGCTCCATAAAATTATCAAAACGCATAACATAAGTTGCCTCTTCGGAAGCGACCTGTTTCGTTTTTATATTGCTATAGAATTTGTTAAAAACAACCGCTCCATTCAAATACATATAGCCAATATATCCTTCAAATTTATCCATTCCATAAAGCTTACAAACGTAAGGGCTATTGTCTAAAAACTCTCTACAAATCAGCATTCTTCGTACCTTTTCATCAGTAGGAAGCGCGGTAGTTTCTACCCCTTCCCTTTTAGGTCCACTTTCTGATTCCAATCGGCTTCCTTTGGGAATGAATTTCCACTGTGCGGCCAAAATTCGATCTTTTCTTAATTTTTCTAATAACGTAGCTATCAATTCCTGATTGTGTTTTTGGCTAATATCGAAGGAAGAGATTTCTTCCTCTTCTAACCCTTGCGTTCGAAGAAGCGTTTCTATTTGTCGTTGATCTGCCTGAATAAATGAAAATTCTGGATGGCGAGCTAATAAAGCCTCAAATTCTTTTCGAATTTCTTCCACACCAATCGTTTCTATCCGATCTGTTTCATTATTTCTTATCTGAATGGTTGGATGATATTTTGGATTGGTTTCTTGCAATTTCAAAACGGCATCAAGATATACCTTGACATAGCCAACAGCATTATCGACTAAGTTCTCTCGTTTTTCGGTAAGCCTACATCCATCCAAAGCACTGCGAGCCGCTAACAAACAAAATTTATCATATTCAAAAGCCTCTACTAATTCCTTGGTATCGATTTCTTGTTTAAAGATTTCTGGATAATAGCGAGCTCCTACAATCAATTTCGTACTTCCACTTATCTTTCCTTCTAGAAAAGCAGAAAAATCCATCATAGAACGAGAATATCTCACGAAATCCAAATAAGTTTGATAGACCAAAGGATAGTAGGGAGAATTTCGTCCCTTCATTTGAACATCGCTATAAAATTTTCGATCTCGCCGTAATTCTTGTTTGACTACTTCGACCCATTCCTCTTCTTTAGAACTTTCTTTTAATGCTTCCGCAAAACGTTTTCTTGCCCCTTGTTCATCCAAGAGGCCAGATAATTGTTCATATAGGAAAAAGGATAGAGAAAAAGTAACCACTCGTCTCTGTGTCTCCTCATCGACATGAAGCGTTATTTTTGGAAAGAAAGGTCGAACAACACTTTCCGAATTAATAGCTCCAGCCATCGGTCTAAAGAAATGTTTCTCTAGATATTCTAAATAGGCGTTTTTCCCTTTCACAGTTTTGGCGTTTAATAGTAAATAATCATTTGTCTTCGCATTGAGATTAAATTCTCCTCCCAACAACCATTCTCCATCGTAGAATACGCTAGGATGAAATAGTTGCTCAGGAGTTAAAAGATCGATTAGCTCCATACTATCACCAATTTTATTATACCATTCTTTTGGCAAAGAAAAAAGCAAGAATTGTATCTTGCTTTGAAATACTCGATTGAATTAACGTTTTGAGAATTGTGGAGCACGACGAGCAGCTTTTAAACCTGGTTTCTTTCTTTCTTTTGCTCTCGCATCACGAGTAACAAAACCAGCTCTTTTTAAGATTGTTCTATAACTGTCTTCATTTCCTTCATTTTTACTATCGTACTCAAGTAAAGCTCTAGTGATTCCTAAACGGATTGCTCCAGTTTGTCCACTAGCTCCTCCACCAGATACTTTTACATCAATATCAAATGTCTTTTCATTATTGGTAGCTACTAGAGGTTGCATTAAATCCATTACATAAGTTTCATAAGGCATGAACTCATGAACATCTTTACCATTAACAGTAATTTTTCCAGATCCAGCAGTCATCTTAACTTGCGCTACTGAAGATTTTCTTCTACCTGTTCCTGTAAATATCTTTGCCATGTAAACCCTCCTTATTTAACTTCCATCTTTACTGGTTGTTGAGCAGTATGTGGATGTTCCTCTCCAGCATATACAAATAATTTCTTGAACATTTGACGTCCCAATCTATTCTTTGGTAGCATGCCTTTTACAGCTCTTTCTACCATTTCAACTGGGTAATTCTCAACCATTTCACGAGCAGTTCTTTCTCTTAATCCTCCAGTGTATCCACTGTGATCATAATAAATCTTATCCGTTAATTTATTTCCAGTAAGATTTACTTTGGAAGCATTGACAACGATTACATAGTCTCCACAATCAATATTTGGAGTGTAAGTTGGTTTATGCTTTCCACGAAGTATATTAGCAACATGACTAGCTAAACGTCCAAGAACAACATCCTTGGCATCGATAACATACCAGTTACGAACTACTTCTTCTTTCTTTTGCATGTATGAATTCTTCATCATAACAAATTTTCCTTTCTCCTAACCATGAAATTCGTTTTCCCAGAACGAATTCAATGTGGGATTAATAAATGTACCAGTTAAAATAATACTATGAATACCAAAAAAAGTCAATAAATTTATTGACTTTTCTTCCTATTGTTCCTCAAAATAGTCAAGTTTCATATTCTTACGAACACGCTTCATAACTTCTTGAGCACGAGCACGAGCTGCAGCGGTTCCTTCTTTTAGGATTTTTTCAACCTCTTCAGGGTGTTCCTCATAATATTTCCGCTTTTCTTGTATTGGTTTTAAGAACGCTAACATCACTTGAATTAATTCTTTTTTACAAGCAACGCAACCTCTTGCCCCAGCCTTACACTCTTTACAAACCGTCTCTAAATTAGGATTTTTTAATAGTTTGTGATAGTAGTAAACCATACAGATATCTGGATTAGCAGGATCATCTTTCTTAATCTTACTTGGATCTGTTACCGCACTCATAATCTTTTTGGAAATCTCTTCTTCAGAATCGGCTAGATAAATAGCATTTCCTAGACTCTTTCCCATTTTATCGTTGCCATCTAACCCTTTAATTCTTGGCGTAGGACTTAATACTGCTGATGGTTCTTTAAACGTATCCCCATAAATAGCATTAAATTTACGAACAATCTCTCTAGTCTGTTCAATGTGGGGTACTTGATCTTCTCCTACGGGAACGATATCTCCATCAAGCGCTGTAATATCCGCGGCTTGACTAACGGGATATCCTAAAAATCCATAAGTAATGGATTCTCCTTCATTACCAAATAATTCTGTTTTCTGTCCTACCTCATGTTTCGTTGTAGGATTCCGATATAATCGAGCAACCGTTACTAAATTAGAAAAGTAAACCGTAAGCTCTGCTACTTCTGGAAGGTAAGACTGGATATAGATATGCGAATGCTTAGGATCAATACCTGCTGCCAAATAATCGAGAACGAGTTCGTGTACATTTTTACGAACTTTTTCTGGGTGTTCAAAATTATCTGTAAGTGCCTGTACATCCGCAATTAAAATATAAGTATCGTAATCGTATTGTAATTTTGCTCTATTTTCTACTGAGCCAAAATAGTGACCTAGATGTAATCTTCCGGTAGGTCTATCTCCTGTTATTAATGTTTTCATATTTTCCTCCTTTTATAATAACTTTTTCTTTCTTATAAAAGGCACCATCGCTTATACATAGCAATCACCTTTATACATTATATCATTAATCCCCTTTTTTTAAAAGAAAAAAAAGGGAAAACCCTACTTTTTAACAGCTCCAAAAAGGATATTCTTATTAAATTCTAGTTCACTATATTCTAGAAGCGTCCGAATGCCTGTTTCATCCTGATAATATTTTATCTTGTTTCCCTCTTGAAAGTAGACATAATCATCCAAGAAGAAAAGATCTTCTAGTTCATGAATTGTCGTAATATAAGTAATTAGCTTCTTGTTTTGTGATGGAGTTCGGTAAAGATTATACCCATCTTTTGTCTTTTCTAACAAATAGTAATAACCAGATACTTTCCCACCGACATGATAAACGGTATCAAACTTTTGAAACTCTAAATCCTTTGATACCATTTCAAAAGACATTTCTTTATTGGCTTTCGTTGTCGTTATTTTACTCCATTTTCCAGACTGATAATACTGTATTTTTTTCTTCGCATTTCCAATTTCTTCAATCTTTTTCTTGTCTGGATTAATGCGATATTGTTTCTCGTTATCTCTATCGTATATATATAATTTATTATCTACAATTCCTTGAATATAAGAATCAAATGATAGATAGTTTGGAGCTTTCGCTTCTGATATTTTCCCTGTTCTTAAATCGGTAAAATAGAAGGTTCGAAAGCGACCATTTTCCTCATAATTGGCAACTACATAATAATGAGATACTAAGGCACTTAAATCTCTCTGATAGATATCTTTTTCAAAAATATTGATATTTTGAATCGCATTATCAATCTTATAGATTCCTTTCATATTACTTAAAAAAAGAACATGGTCGGAAACAACATTCCGCGTATAAAGAGTAATATTATTCTCTTCTTTTTTATCCGTACTTTGATCTAACCAATCATCTTTGTCATATAGGTTAATATCTAACGAATTAACAAAAGCATCTAACTTTTCTTCTTCCCCTATGATCGAATGATAAAAATAATAGCGATTGTCTCGGTAGCACAATAAATCCGTTACGGCTTTCCCCTCTATAATAGGAAGGACACATTCATAATCTCCCGCATAAGTTAATACCTCTTCTACTACTTTTCTTTTTTTAGAAAAAGTATGGTAAAACTGGAATGGGTAAACATGCTTATTGACCGTAATTTCTAAATAGTAATTATCGATTTCTTTTTTTGCTTTTCGCGTATAAACTTCTTTAACCTCGTATTTTTCTTCTCCTACTTTATACGTAATTGTATGTCCTTTTGAAAAAAAACGAACGCAGCAGAAAATTATTAAAATAGAAAAAGCAAGGACTAAAAACCATCTATATTTCTTTTTCATAAACCACCACTACACCTTTATTATACCTTCTTTTCAAAAAAAAGGAAAGTTACACACTTTCCTTCTCTATTTTCACATATTTCTTTTTCTCTCTCATCATATATTCTGTAATCGCCGTTTCAATTTCACTTACTGAAGCTTTCGATAAGTTAGAAAGAACAACAACCTCTTTTACGGTATCAATACAAAGTTTTCCCCACACAATACCCGTTCGAACCGTTAAATCATTAAACATATCGGGAGTAATTGCTAAAAAGAGATAACCAAATAAGACTCTTTTTTGTGCAATCAAAATTCTTTTGTTTGTAAGCGTTACCGCATAAGTATTAAAAATTTCAAAAGAAGAAGCTCCTTTTTGACAACAAAAGGCATATATAACTTCCTCACCTGGATTTAAATGCTTTTCAATAACAGAAGCATGAGCTTTTTTTCTCCATGCAATCGTTCCTGGATATTTTTTGGAATTCTCTAAAATTTTCTCATAGACAGTCGCCATAATAACCTCCTATTTTATAACACCTAATTCTGTTAACTTTTCTATATAAAGTTCTCTCGTTGATAAGCCAACTACAAAATCCAATAACTTCGATTTTTCAATCACCATTAAAATTGGTAAATTACTGAGACCAGCTTCTACTCCAAGTTCTTGAATCTCGGCAGCCATAGAAGCATTTTCACTAGCATTCAAATAATAAATAGTAATATTATTCTGACTCGCAATTTGCCCTAAAATTGGTCTAACACGATCACAGTAAGTACATTCATTAGAACCAACTAATACCACATATTTCTGTGTTTGATCCTCTAAGAAGGAATGAAATTTTGAAAGATTAATCGTTGTTAAATAGTCAGCACTTGATACATCAATTATACCATAGGTTGTTAATAATTCAAAATATGATTTTTTCTCTTTTTCCGGATTGGCAATTATCTTATCCACTTTCCCATCATGAATATAGACAATGAAATCTTCCTGAATCTCACTATATCCTAATTGTGACATCATTCGAAGTAATTGTCTCTTACTCAATAGATATCCCTTTGTCATATAAAATTGGAAAGAATATTCCGAAGCAATCGATTGCAAAATTTCTTCACTCTTTGAAATATCTTCTCGATAATTGGTAGGAAAATAAAGTAATGCAGGTTCCTTAGAAGATAAAGCCTCACGAAAAGCCGCTAACTCCTCACTGGTATCTTCTATTTGTTCAGGAATTAGTCCCTCTTCTTG
Source organism: uncultured Bacilli bacterium (assembly GCA_947626275.1). Taxonomy (GTDB): domain Bacteria; phylum Bacillota_I; class Bacilli_A; order RF39; family UBA660; genus UBA5578. The sequence continues at coordinate 5,734 of CANQRL010000015.1, read as the reverse complement.
CAAAAGAGATGTAAGCATTTCTTTTTCCTTCACATTAGAATGAGTCGCAATAGGTACCCCAGATTGAACAACGACAACTGTCGATGTCATATTATAAATATTTAACTCTTCCCGGATTTTCTTCTTCCGAATTCTCGTTAATGTATTGGCTTTGATATTCAAGTAATCAAATTCATAATCCTCAGAATATTGTTGAAGTAAGGTATCTAAATCCTCATCCATTCCAAAATAGAAGACAGATACTGTGGAATTTTTCAAATAATCAGCATATTTTTGCCATACCTCTTTCGATCCTCTATCTAATAGAAGAACTCCTATTACATAAAGAAAAGAAGCAATGACGAGAATAATTAGTATAATAACGGTCCTTGAAACTTTCTTTTTGGTTTCCTCAAAATTGTTTCCCGTTTGTACTTCTTCTATGTCCTCTATATCAATATGCTTCCCTTTGTTATGATACTTCTCTTGAAGAAAAGTATTATTTTCTATTTTTAAAGGAGTACCACACTTTTCACAAATGACACTATACTTGTTATTCTCATGACCGCATTTTTCACATATCATTTCGCACTCCCCTTTTTATTTTTATTGAATAATTTTTTGTTCTTTAAAATATTGTACGTAAGCAGTTACATTCTGTAACCCAGATAAAGTGGAATTCACTTTATTCTCTTCAAGGATAAAAATAGTTGGTGTTGCAAGTTTTTCCGTAAATCCCATATCTTTTAATTCTGCAAGAACACTCTTTTGATCTTCTGTTGTTAAATAAGTCAATGACATATAGTAGATAGGAATGTCATATGCCTTAGCAACATTACTCATAATTGGTTTTGCAGAACGGCAATAGTCACAGACAGAAGTTCCTAAAACAACTGCTACTGGTTCTTTGCTCTTTTTTAACTCTTCAAACTGATCATAATCAATAAAAGTTAAATTTTCTTCAGGAACATAGGTAGCTTCCTCATCTAAAACGTTTGCTGTTATTAAAAACTCTACAAGCTTATATCCTTCCACATATCCTTTTTGAACAGCCGTTACTTTTCCATCTTCTAATATAACAGTTTGAGGTGTTCCCGTTTTAATACCTAAAGTTTCTAATACCTCGTTTAAAGCCTTTTTATCTAGCTTTGAAACATCTACCTCATAATATTCTAAATTGTAATCTTTTGCAACCCTCTCTAAAACCGGAGTTTGTAAAGCACAAAACTCGCAAGTCGCACTAGCAACATAAATGATAGAGGTACCATCTCGTTTTAGATAATCACGGAATCCTTCCATAACCTCTTCTTTCTCGCGATAAGCTTGGTAGGCATCTACGCCGATATATCCTAATAAGGCAACTAATACAACGATTAAAATGCCAACCATTGCTAATAAAAATTTTTTATTCAACCATATTGATGTTGTCTTCTTCTCCATTTGAACACTTCCTAAAATTATTTCATTAAGCCAGCGCTTTTCAATTCCTCTTCAATTTGACTAGCTGTCATATTTCCATATTGATGCCATACAATTTTACCATTATCTACAATCATAAGTAATGGAATGCTAACCGATGTCTTATCCTCATCATACTCTTCTGTTGAATATCCCCATTCTCCTAATTTTTGTCTGAACTCAGCATCTTCATCTTTTGTAGCAAAACCAGTTGGTGAGAAGTGATATACCTTTACCTTTAGCTTATCAGCTAAATCATTGAGAGCCTTTCTTTCAGCAAGAGCAGTATCTCCTAATTGTGCGTAATAGTCGAATAGAACAACCGCTTTTTCCTTAGAATTCATAATTTCCTTCATTTTAGAAAAGGTAATTTCCACTAATTTATCTTCATCTTTATAAGTAGATCCTTGTGGAAGAACACCTGCGTTTACAAGGAAAGATACATAGTCTTTTCCTTCTAGGAATCCTTCATTATGTGTAACAACTTTTCCATTTTTAACAATAACAGAATCTGGTGTACCTCCAGAAACTCCAAGAGATGCTACTACAGAGTTTTTCTGCTCAACTGTTTCTAATTCATCAATATTTAAGAATAGATAATCTAGGTCATACATCTCAGCAATTCTCTCAATAATTGGATGCTCTAATTGACACCATCCACAAGTCGTTTGGGCAAAGACAATCAATGTATTTTCCTTCTTTTCAAAATAGTCTTGGAACGTATCATAGAGAGCCTTTTCTTGCTTTGGTCCGGAATCATATCGTGCTAATATCAATAAAATGATAATAACGGCTATTAAAGCAGTCAATACGACTCCAATAATAAGTCCCCTTGTCATTTCACTCATTCCACCTCTAACAGGCGTTTCATACTCCATTTTTTCTTCTTTTTCTACAATGGTTTCTTCCTTTTCTTTTGCTTTTTTCTCTTTTGGTGTTTTATTTATTTTTTCTTCTTCATATACCGCTTCAACGGTTTTTTGAGTTTTTTTTGCCATAAATCCTCCCATATTTCTTCAAGATGTCTTTTCCATCAACGGACATCGGCAATTACCAATATTCTTCTTAAATTGCCATCTTCATTATATAATATTTCCATTAATTATTCAATAAATAGCTAGGAAATTACTACATTTTCACTAAATTACCACAAAAGATCTAACAGTTCTCTTCACCTATATAAATGATAGACCACTATCTTTTTTCAATTATGACGGATTATAAATAAAAAAGATAGTGAAATTCTATTTTTTATTCAACTATCTTATTCTTAAAAATTCATTATCTTTTGATTAAATTCTTTATCGTTTTAGCTGTTTCTTTGAAAACTTTTTTATTATCTTTTACGGCTTTGCAAACGCCCGCTGTCGCAACTGCAACTAAACCCACGGCCTGTACTGTATTCTTAGCAAAGTTCATTACTTTTGCCCCCTTTTTTGCTGTTCTCATTAAAAAGTCTTCCCCTAATATAAGCTTATTAATTTCCTCTACTAATTTTTTGGCATCCATAACATTCTCACAAGTAAAGTACATTTCATCATTTTGAGTACAAATAGTGACTTTGTTTTTATCTTGTTTGACTTTCACTTCATCTTTTACTACCTTGATATCCGTGATTAAAATATCATGAATAACTTTATACTTCTTGTGAAACAATCCCTTTTTCTTTTGCAGTAGCAAATCTTTTTCGGTTAAACTTAATAAAGTATCATATTGATTATTCTTTAATGAGACCATACATTCGAAAATGATAGGATTAGTGTTCACTTCATTACTATTATTCGTCATATTTTACCTCCACTACAAAAATTGTTTATTACGCGAGAAGTCAGCTTGCAAAAATATTATATCACATTTTCTAGCTTACATTAGGGATACATATCTTAATATTATTTTAGTTTCAAAAATAGCAATCAACTTTCTTTTCTAGCTTTTATTAAACGATAATTACTCTTATCAACTTCATGAGAAGATATATTCATAAAACCGACTTGCTCTAAGATACTGATTTCATTTTCAACCGTTAATGGCGTATCAATATGTTTGTAGTCATCTATATTATTTTCAAGTTCATCCATACTATAATCCTGTTCTTCTTGACTGAAACTTACTTTATCACAGTTTAGAAACAATCCATTCCCTTTTAGGCATTTCAGTATTTTTTGATATAAAATTATTTTTTCTTCAGGCTTAAAATGGTGTAATGCTGAGGTAGAAATCACCGCATCATAATTATCACCAAAGTCGATTTCAAAAAAGTCTCCACAAATCATTTTGACCTGATCAGCAAAATCTCTTTTCGATAATTTCTTTAACATATTTTCGGAAATATCTATGACCGTTACAGAGGCGTTTGGGTACAATTCAAACACATGAATTAATTCCAACCCTGTTCCTGCACCTAAATCTAAAATTTTAGTAGTATCTTGATCTAAATATTCCGCTAACATTTTTTTCGTTTCCATATATGTTTGATGAACTTGATCATAAGAATCTATTTTTTCATTAAAAAAATTCCTCTGTTTTTGATTTCTTTCATATAAATTCATAACCTTGTCTCACTTCCTTTTTCCTCTTATGACTATTTAAGTTTTATTTTATCCATTCCTCTTTTGATAACTGATCTTCCTTTATTATTAGTTCTTGTGAAATTATAAATGCTTTTGACCTTCTTCTCCTAAAGGATTTACCACAATCTGTTTTTCTCTACTAGCATCATAGGTAATACTGACATCAGCACCTCGATAGGGATTATAATGGGAAACAGTAACAGATATTCCCAAATCCGATATAGGTGCACTTAATAAGTTAAAAATTTTTTCATCAAGTTCTGCTATCAATGGATTAACTTGATTATTTATCAAGTTTGGGACAGAAGTATCAAAAATATAATACTTTCCATCGTATTCTATTAAATTATAACTATGTGCATCTTTTACACCATCTATTAGAATTCCTGACGATTTAAAATAACTATTTATTCCTAAAGATTTCAATAGATTTTGAGCAAGAGCAGACCGTTCTACACACATGGCAGCTCCTTTTCCCTTTAAATGAGCTATTTGGTTGTCCTTACTCTCTTGAAAGTCATCTGGATAATAGTAATCCAATCTAGTATCTACATGCTTGATACCACCAAAGAATTCATCCACTGTCTCTAACACAGCACGAGATAACTCATATAGACTAGAAGAATCTGCGTTTCTAATTTTCATTTTTAATATTTCATAGGCTTCCTTCACGTCCCCTATCGTGGCATTAAAAATATCTCCTATCCCATTTCCTATACCTATTAATTCTTCATTAAAAGTGCCATTAAAAGAAGAAAGATATCCACCACAAATCATACCATGAATAAAATTGGCACCTATTATATTTTTTCGTATTGTGCCGTCACCATACTGGACTTGATTTCCTTCAACGATTACTTTTTTTCCATTTTTTCCTACATATTCCATATACTTATCTCTTTCTATAAAGTTATATCCTATTGTCACTAAAATTCTTGTTCCTTTTCTATCAAATATTATATCATCAATTGGAATATTAGTTTAGACAATCACTAGACTTATTTAACGGCAGGAATTTATTCCTTAAACGAAATAGGAAAAATAAAAAAATCATGTTATAATGATATTGGAGGTATGCTAATGAACGAAGAGAGATTATTAGAGTTGTTAGGAAATCCTGACCTTAACGAAATACTTAGGGAATATTATAGTGGCGAAACCGGGGAATTTGATTTAGATTTTTCTTACAAATTTACAGAGTATCCAGATATTGTAAGAACTAGTGAAAGCCCAGTAACGGATATTTCCGCTATCGCTTTAGATATAGCCAATAATGAGTTACCAAATTTAAGAAGATATGAAGAGTTTGCAGCGCTTACGGATGAGGAACTTATCACACTATCTGCTCTTGCAGTCGCTAGAAGCATTCAACACGAAGAAGATAAACACGGAGCCTTAGTTCAAGGCGATGAATGGCGTAGCGATGCATCAAAAGTAACTCAATATGGTACAAAATCACGAGCAGAAAATAAAGGATATGATCAATATATGGATAGTCATGTTTCAGCAGGATATCAATTTTTAACTCCAATTTTGACTTTATTGGAAGAACAAAAACAAGAGCAAAACCAAGAACAGCCAAAAGCAAAATAACTTAGATTTGTTTTAGGAATATCATCAGTATTCCTTTTTTTATTTTCAGGATGGCGCATTACAATTTGGTACTATAAAAGTGTAAGAAGTAGATCAAATATTTTGATTGAAAATTACACTCTTTTTTATTATGA
>CANQRL010000014.1 GCA_947626275.1 uncultured Bacilli bacterium | reverse complement strand
AGAATATCCTAGATTTTTCATTTTCTGTGAAAAAAAGACAAATAAGTAAAATGTTTACCTATTTGTCAACAGTCTGAGAAATGAATATCATTTCTTTTATTTACGAGTTTTATAACTATCGCACATCGTAGCTTCTTTGTTTTCATCATGACTGCAATTACAAATTTTGATTTCTTTTAAGTTACATACTTTATCATCACAGTTACAATGTTTACAATCAAAGACATCACATTTAATCATTTGATTATTCATCTTTTCAACCTCCTTTTTTTTAGTTTGTGACTGAAAGAAGATTTTACACGCAAATATTTTTATGATATGCTATCTAAAGTAGAAGGGAGTATGAAAAGATGGAAAATGAAAAAGTAGAAGAAAATAGAGGAGCAAGAAAAAGTAAGACTTGGATTGTTGTTATTCTTTTATTAGTTTTATGTGTAGTAGTAGGCTTTTGCTGTTTTCAATTAGGAATGAATTATAGTAATAAAGAAGAATCTAATTCTAATCAAGAAGGACCAAAAGGAGTTCCTGAGGAAGTAGTAGAAGAATTAAAAGAAATTATTGGTTACGAAACAAGTGGAGATCAGTTCCTTCATAGAATGTTTATGGGTGCGAATGGTGTAATTGATCAACTAGACTCTGGTATCAAATTATCGATTTTGGATTTTGCAACCGCGGATTCTAGAAAGACTCTTCCTAATGATTATGATGAAATTTGTGTAGATATGGATGAATGTTCTGGAATTCCTATTACCGCTATTGAAACTGCTGCTAAAAAATACGGTATTACGAATCCAACAAAGCTTTTTGATGAAGAAGAGTCATTTGTAAAATCTGGTGATTACTATATTTGGTTGGGAAGTGGATATGGTATTGCTTCTTCTATAAAATCTTCTAATTTCAAAGCCAGTTATCAAGGAGAAGACATTATCGTAGAAGAAGATATAACAGAAACCTATTCAGATGAAACAGAAGAACAAGGAAAATATCATTTGCGTTATACTTTCAAGAAAGATACTGAGAAAAATTATTACTTATATTCTGTTACTAGTAAAGATGCATAAGCATCTTTTTTTTGCATATAGTATATTGGTGATTATGTGGACAAGGTAACAGTAGGTATTCCAAGAGGGATTCCTTATTATTATGATGGGGAATTTTGGAAATTCTTTTTTCAAAAATGCAATATAGAAGTTCTCAATAGTCCATCTACGACCCAAGAAATAGTCGATAGAGGCATTTCTCTAGCGCCAGATGAGATGTGTTTAAGTATGAAAATTTATTTGGGCCATCTCGATTATTTAGAGGGAAAATGTGACTATTTATTCGTGCCAAGAATTGATCGTTTTGATGACGCAAATCAAACTTGTACGAATTTTTTATCGTTCTATGATTTAGCTAAGACCTATTTTAAAACACCTATTTTAAATTACAATATCGATTGTCATAACGACTTACTGGATGGTGCTTTAGAAATCGGTTCTCTTTTATCGATTCCTCGAGTTTCTATTTTAAAGGCCTATGACGAGGCATTAGAAAAAGCAAAGGAAATTAAAAGAGTAAAAAACAAAAAACAGTTAGAACTTTTAAAGGAAAAACAAAAGAAGGTTCTCATCGTTTCTCATGCCTATAATATCCATGATGCTTTGATTGGTTCCGACCTTTTAAAAATGTTGAAAGAAAATGGGATTATCGTTTTATATAGCGATTATTTTTTATCAGAAGATACCAATCCTTTAGCTTCTAAGCTTTCTAAAAAATTGTATTGGAAATATAGTCGTGATAGTATTGGAGCCATTCCTCTTTGTGAGGATGTAAATGGTATTATTTTTTTATCCACGTTTCCTTGTGGCTTAGATTCTCTAGTACATGAGTTAGTCATTCGAAAAATCAAAAAACCTTATCTCAATCTCGTCATTGATAATCTCTCTTCTTTTACCGGATTGGAGACAAGGGTAGAAAGTTTTGTCGATCTTCTTGAACAAAGTTAGTTATCCCTGTATGGGAAGTTATGGGGTACCCATTTATTATTTATTAACGCATATACTAGAAAATGAAGTTGTAAAACCACCGGAGATTACTTCACGCACGTTGGAACTCGGAAGTAAGTATAGTCCTGATTTTGTCTGTACGCCTTTTAAATATACCTTAGGAACGATGATAGAAAGTATTGAAAAAGGAGCCAATCTTTTAATTCAGATGGGTGGGGGATGTCGGTACGGCTATTATCATGAACTGCAAGAGCAAATTTTAAAGGATTTAGGATATTCTTGTACCGTTTTAAACTTGGTGAGTGGGGGGAGAAAAATTTCTTATAAGGAGTTGAAAAAATATCCTCTTAAAATTAAGAAAAGGCATTTTTTAAAATCGATTTATATTACCAAAAAGATGGTTTATTACATGGATAAAATGGATGATTACATAAGGACACATCGCTGTTATGAGAAAAAGAAAGGGTCTTTTGATAAGGTACGAAAAGAAATGTTAGCATCTTTTGCGAAGGTAAAAGGAGTGAGAGATCTTTTTAAAACTTATCGAAAATATAAAAAGAAAATGGAGGATATTCCTCTTAATCAGCCAGAAAGACGAATACGAGTTGGACTAATTGGTGAACTTTATACGTTAATGGAACCTGCTGCCAACGAAGAGGTTGAAAAACTTTTGAATTCTTATGGGTTTGAAGTGAAACGATATACCGATGTTACGTATCTTCTCTTTGAGAAAAAGCGAAAAGTACGAAAATATTTAAAAAACTTTTTTGTCAAGTATTGTATGGGCGCCGATGCCCTAGATAATATTCATCACACAAAAGAACTTTGTGAAGAGGGATATGATGGCATTATTCATATGAAGTCTTCTTTTTGTACACCAGAGATAGGAGCTATGCCAATCATTGAGAAAGTAGCCCAAGAATATCAGGTTCCCGTTCTTTTTTTCAGTATGGATATGCATACTTCGGAAACTGGTTTTTTAACAAGGTTAGAAGCTTTCTGTGATATGTTAGAAATGAGGAAACAATGAAAGAATGTTATTTAGGAATTGATATCGGTTCTATTTCTACTAAAGGGGTAGTGATTGATAAAGAGTATCATTTATTGGATTCTTGTTATCTAGAAACAAAGGGGAACCCGATAGAAGCTGTAAAGCAAGTATTAAGACAAATCAAAATTCCGGAAGGGTATCATCTATATGGAATTGGTACAACGGGGAGCGCTAGAAAGTTAATTGGGTTATTGTTAAATGCCAATGTGATTAAAAATGAGATTACGGCTCATGCGGTTGCGACTATGACATATCACCCTGAGGTAAAAACCATTTTAGAAATTGGTGGTCAAGATTCCAAGGTCATTCAAATTCGAAATCACATGATTAGTGATTATGCGATGAATACGTTATGTGCGGCTGGAACAGGGGCCTTTTTATCAAGTCAGGCAAAACGGTTAGGAATGGATGTCAAAGATTTTGGTTCTTTAGCGCTCACGAGTCAAAATCCTACGAATATCGCTGCTAGATGTACCGTATTTGCGGAATCCGATCTCGTTCATAAAGCCCAAATAGGGTATCCCAAGGAAGATATCGTCGCTGGTCTTTGTAAATCGGTCGTCTTAAACTATCTTAACAATGTTTGTAAAGGAAAAAAATTAGAGGCACCGATTATTTTTCAGGGAGGGGTTTCTAAAAATGAAGGAGTTCTAAAGTATTTTAAAGAGATTTTAAAGGAAGAGGTTATGGTGGATCCTAATGGGCACTTGATGGGAGCTTTAGGAATTGCCATTTTATCTTCCAAAAATCCACGAAAAGAAGAGTATCATCTCGATTTTGAAAATGTTTCTTTTAAAACGATTGGAAAAGAATGCCATGATTGTTCTAATCGATGTGAATTATTGCAGATCTACCGGGAAGAAGAACTTTTAGATATTTGGGGTAGTAAATGCGGAAAATATTAAAAGAATTTTCTTTTTTTCGCCTTTTTCAAAAATGGGTAGCAGAAAGAAAAAAAGGGGAGAAAAACGAGGTAGAAAAAAGAATTTTTTATTTGACAAACCGTTCATTATAGTGTATAAGTTATAGGTAGATAAAAAAGGAAGTGGATTATGCCTAAAAATCTAGTCATTGTGGAGTCTCCAAGTAAGACGAAACCAATTGAGAAATATCTCGGAGGAAACTATAAAGTTTTATCTTCTAAAGGACATGTTAGAGATTTATCAACCAAAGGAAAATATGGGTTTGGAGTCGATATTGAAAATGACTTTAAACCAGACTATGTCCCAATGAAAGGGAAGACTTCCGTTATTAATGAGTTGAAAAAAGAGGCCAAAAAAGCAGATCGTGTGTATCTTGCAACCGACCCTGACCGTGAAGGAGAAGCTATTTCATGGCACCTTTATGACACGTTAGGATTAAAGGAAGATAACTATGACCGTGTCGTTTTTAACGAGATTACTAAAGATGCGGTTGTCAATGCTTTTCACAACACTCGTAAGATTGATAAAAACTTAGTAAACAGTCAAGAGACAAGAAGAATTCTTGACCGGATTATTGGGTTTCGTTTGAGTAAACTCATTCAATCTAAAACGGATGGAAGTAGTGCGGGACGTGTACAATCAGTAGCTTTAAAATTGATTGTCGATCGGGAACGCGAAATAGAGGCCTTTCAGGCAGAAGAGTACTGGACGATTACCGGTATCTTTCCTTCTTTTGAAGCGGAGATGTTTCAATATAATCATAAAGATATTGAAATAAAAACAGAGATTGAGGCAAATGAGATTCTATCAAAGTTATCCAATTCTTTTAAGATTGAAAGTGTTGATAAAAAGAAAAAACAAAAACAATCTAAACCACCATTCATTACGAGTACTTTACAGCAAGATGCTTCGAACAAATTAGGCTTTAATGCTCGTAAAACGATGCAGATTGCCCAAAAACTATATGAAGGAATTGAACTAGCGGATGAGACTGTCGGATTGATTAGTTATATGCGTACTGATTCTACGCGGTTATCTTCTCAGTTTGTGGCAAGTGCTTATTCATTCATTGAAGCGAAGTATGGGAAGGAATACGTAGGAAGTGTCAAAGTGGCGAAGAAAAAGGATAACGTTCAAGATGCTCATGAGGCGATTCGTCCAACGAGTATTCAAAGGACGCCTGAATCAGTAAAGCCATTCTTAACTACGGATGAGTTTAAACTTTATCGAATGATTTATTATCGTGCTTTGGCATCTTTAATGAAAAGTGCTACAACGGAGAATACGACAGTTATCTTTGATAACAACAATTATCAATTTAAGGCAACAGGTCAAGTCATTCTTTTTGATGGATATTTAAAAGTATTCAAGGATTACGAAGAGATGAAAGATACGGAATTGCCACCATTTGATACTTATAATTCTTCTGTGATTGTTTCTCAATCGATTGAAAAGAAACAACACTTTACCAATCCTCCAGCCCGTTATACCGAAGCGAAACTTATCAAAGAAATGGAAGAGTTAGGAATTGGAAGACCAAGTACTTATGCGACGACAGTAGATATATTAAAGAAGCGAGATTATGTCACTCTTGTGGATAAGAAATTTGTTCCAACAAAGACTGGATTTGAAATTACTGATAAGTTGCAACAATGCTTTAGTCATTTGATTAACGTGGAATATACCGCTAATATGGAAAACGATTTGGATAAAATAGCAGAAGGAAATATGAATTGGGTCGAAACCTTGAGAAAATTCTATGATGAGTTTGAACCTGCTGTTCAAAATGCTTTCCATGAAATGCCAAAAAAAGAGGCGGAAAAAACAGGGGAAGACTGTCCAAATTGTGGAAGTCCTCTTGTCATCCGCAAGGGAAAATATGGAGAGTTTGTCGCTTGTAGCAACTATCCAAGTTGTAAATATATTCAAGCTCAGGAAAGAGCGGTTGTAGAGGTTTGCGATTGCCCAAATTGTGGATCTAAGATTGTTGAAAAAAAGAGCAAAAAGGGAAAAGTTTTCTACGGTTGCAGCAATTATCCAAAGTGTAAGACAGCATATTGGGATAAGCCAATAGGAGAGAAATGTCCAGAATGCGGTGAGATGCTTGTCGAAAAGAAAACAGGAATTAAATGTAGTTCTTGCGATTATAGTAGATAACATTTGGTTGACAGAAGACGACTTTGTTCGAAAGAATAGAGTTGTTTTTTTTTGATGATTATGATAAATTGAAAGTGGTGATGTATAATGAAGAAGAATGGATTTACGTTAGTGGAGTTGCTAGCGGTTATTGTTATTTTAGCGGTTATTGCCTTAATTACGGTTCCAATCATCAATGGGACCATCAATGATTCAAAAGATAGGTTAAGTGATGAACAATACAGTCGAGTAAGAGATGCGGTTAAAACTTATACGGCTAAAAATGTGAGTGAGGATTGCGAGTGTGTTACGGTGGATGAACTAAAGAAACAAGGATATTTGGACGATGTTGTTATTCGAGATCCAAAGTCAGGGAATGAGATTAGCGGTTACTATACGATTAAATGGAGCGATGAAAATAATCAATACACCTATAATGGGCCAACGGGAAGTTGTGGATGTTAAAGTGCATAGATGCACTTTTTTTCTTTCTAAAATAAGGGAAATGTTGACATAAACAAAAAAAATAAGTTATAATGAAAATGGAAGGAGAAAGAGATATGAGAAAATATCTTTGCGAGTTCTTAGGAACTTGTGTTTTGGTTTTGTTTGGATGTGGAGTTGCCGTAATGACCGATGCTGATATTGTAGCCACTTCTCTAGCATTTGGACTTTCCATTGTTGCTGTTGCTTATACGATTGGAAAAGTTTCTGGATGCCATGTCAATCCAGCTGTTTCTTTTGCAATGTGGATTGATAAGAGAATGTCAACAAAAGATTTTATCGGCTACGTTGTTGCTCAAGTATTAGGTGCTTTAGCAGGAAGTGGATTATTAGCGTTAATTATCAATTCTACTTCTATGGAAAACTTTCATGATACTGGATTAGGAGCTAATGCATTTGCAGAATTAGCCACTTCTTCTAACATTACGATGTTAGGAGCACTCATCGTTGAAATTATTTTAACATTTGTATTTGTTTTAGCTGTTATGGGTGTTACGAGAGATAAAAAGAAGGAATCTGTTGCTCCAATTGTTATCGGTTTAGCACTTGTATTAGTACATCTATTAGGAATTCGATTAACAGGAACTTCTGTAAACCCAGCGAGATCACTAGCGCCAGCTATTTTATTAGGAGGCGAAACGTTATCTCAAGTATGGGTATTCATTGTAGGACCATTAGTAGGAGCTGCTTTTGCCGCTTTAGCTATTTTCTTTATTGATTTAGAGGATTTAGTAACGGAAAAAGTAATTGAAAAACAAGAAAGAAAAATCGTTATTGAAGAACCAAAAAAATTGGAAAAGAAAGAAGAACCAACGATTGTTGAAAAAAAAGAAGAATCAAAAAAGGTAGCAGAGCAAAAAGTTCATAAAAATACTCCAAAAGAACCAAAAAAAGCAGGCCGTAAACCAAAGAATTCTACGAAAGAAAAAAGAACGAAATAGTTCTTTTTTTTGTGTCATTATTTGACAATAGACATAAGATAGCAGTAGCAGGTGAAATGATGAAAGCATATATATTTACCATGATATCGACCCTAATTTTATTTGCTGCGACGACAATGGGAGCTCTTGGTGTTTTTCTTCTAAAAAAAATGAATCCAATTATCGAAAGAGTTTGCATGGGATTAGCTAGTGGCATTATGTTAGCTGCTTCTGTTTTTTCTCTTCTATTACCCGCCTTGGAATCCAGTAGCTGTCTAACGGTCATTTTGAGTTTTTTATTAGGTGGCGTTCTTCTCTGGCTATTAGATGGTCTTTTCTCGTGGAAAAATAAAAAGAAAACCTTATTCTTTTTGGCTGTCACTCTTCATAATATTCCCGAAGGGATGGCTGTTGGTTTAGCCTGTACGCTTGCTTTTCAGGCCAATTCTAGTGTTACTATGGCAAGCGCTATTGCTCTTACGATTGGTATTGCGATTCAAAATATTCCAGAGGGAATGGCCGTTTCTTTTGCCATGATGGGAGAAGGTGGAAAGAAGAAAAAAGCTTTCTTCTATGGTGTTTTATCTGGAATAGTAGAACCCATTTTTGGACTTTTTATGGCTATCTTGTCGCATCAATTACAATCTTTTATGCCTCTTTTCCTATCTATCGCTGCCGGAACGATGTTCTATGTGGTAGTAGATGAACTCATTCCTAGTAGTAAAGAGGAAAATAGTAGGGCAGGAGTAGTTTCTTTTATGTTAGGGTTTGTTATTATGATGTATTTAGATGTCGTCTTGGGATAACGAAATATTTATATTTCGTTTTTTTGAAATGCAAACGACAAATAGAATAAAATATGGTACAATGAAATAAGGTGATGGTATGAAAAAGATGACCTTCGTGATAGCTATATTACTCAGTTTTATATTCTTCTTGCTTGTTCATCAGGTTTTTATTCTAGGAAATACAACGATAGATGATTTCTTTATGGATCATGTCGTTTTAGGAGGAAGAAGCGCATCACTTACGGAGTGGTGGAAATTCATCACTTCCTTTTCTAGCGTTTTAGTGCTTTTTTTGATAACTTTGCTCTTTCTCACATTTTCTCCCAATAAAAAAGAAAAGATTTTCTTTTTAGGAAATATTGGTGGTGTAGTTCTTATTAGTCAATTATTAAAGTTTTTCTTTCAAAGAAGTAGACCCCTTATTCTTTATCGTTTAGTGGAAGAATCAGGATATAGTTTTCCTTCTGGTCATGCGATGGTAAGTGCCGCCTTTTATGGATATCTGATCTACTGTCTATGGAAGAGTGATATTTCAAAGGTAGGAAAGAGAATAGGAAGTGTTTTACTAACTTGCTTAATTATCGGAATTGGATTTAGTAGAATTTATTTAGGAGTTCACTATGCAACCGACGTTCTAGCAGGATTTTGTCTAGGAACTTTATTTGTTATAAGTTATATTTATTGGAAGGAGAACGGTTTTAAGATGGAAAGAAAAAAATTATCGAACAGTTTCCGTTATGCAGGTGAGGGAATTATCAGTGCCTTTTTATCCGAACGAAATATGAAAATCCATGTTACGATTATGTTTTTAGTAATCTTTTGTGGCTTTTATTTTCAAATTTCTGTCTCTGAATGGATGACTTGTCTCGTATTATTTGGATTAGTTATTGCTTTTGAAATTATGAATACGGCCTTAGAAACCGTTGTCGATATAGCGATGCCGGAACAGAATCCAAAAGCAAAATTAGCCAAAGATTTAGCAGCCGGTGCGGTTTTGGTAGCAGCTATTGTGGCAGCGATTATTGGCTTGATGATTTTTTTCCCAAAAATTGGTTTATAGGAGGGAAACATGAAGAAATTATGGATTTTATGGATTACCTTGTTATTGTTACCCATTCCCGTTTTGGGAAGGGAATATTCTTTAGAAAAACTGGAAATATCATTCGATTTTCCTGATTCCTATGACATTTATACAAGGGAAAATTATCAGCAGCAGCTAGAAGAAGAACCGTCATATTATATAAAAGAACAGATAAAAGATGCTTTTTCCTCTGAACGAGTTGAGTTACTTGCCTATGATGGGGATAGAGGCATCGATATTTTATTGATGAGTGAGGAAAAGGATTCGGAGGATTATCGCCGCGTTTCTGATACGCGACTAGTAAGAGCTTTAGAGGAATATGAAGAAACTTTAGAGAACAATGGGTATGATGTCCTTTCCACGAAAATAGAGAAAATCAATGATATTCCTTATTTTTGGGTAGAATACGAGAAAAGTATTTATACCGTTTATATATATGCGACAATATTGGAAGGAAAAAGCTATATTTTTGCTTTCGAAAAAGGAAGTAGCTTTTCTTCTGAGGAAGAAGAAGAGATTCGGGAAATGATGCAAAGTGTGACTTTTGAAGGAATATCAGAAGCAAGTTCTCCATCTTTTTCGATTATTATTTTCTGTATTCCTGTTCTCTGTGTCGTCATTGCATTGATCACTCTTTTGATAACAGGACGAAAAAAGAATAAAAATCAAGCAATGCGATGTCCAGTATGTGGAAATGCGATTGTTTTAGGACAACATTTTTGTCCGAATTGCGGAAATTTCTTAGAGGGATCAAAATAGCCCTCTTTTTCTTTGAATTCCAATTTGCTTGTTGTATCAAAAGGCTTGCCATGATATAATAAGAATAGAATAAAGAGTGGTGATAACATGAAAATATACCTATTTTTAAATGATAAAATAATGAAATTCATGCTACCAAAAGAAATTGCTGGTAGTTTTAGTTTTGATGAAAAAGAAGAAGAGGAAGATAAGCTAATCAATATTGAAGCAAGAGATTCCGCTTGGGTTTTATATTCGACGGGAAGTGTTCGCATTTTGCAAAGAGGAATGGACGTGGAATCTGTTCCCCTAGAGGAAAATCAATTTTATGTTATCGTCCGTGATGGTAGGCAGTATTTGATTCACGCCACCCCTTTATTAGAGGATGATATGATTCCTTTTGCCTACACTAGCTCATTATCTTTAGTAGTAGGTTCGACGGCAGAGTGTAATATTCAGTACCAATGTCCTTTCTTGAAAAGTGCGGCTTTTAGAGCGCGCGTTTCTGGTAATGATGTCGTTATTGAAAGGCTTTCTAAAGATTCTCTTTATGTAAATGATAAAATTGAAAATGCTAGTGCTTTTGCCTTAAAAGATGGCGATGTCTGCAATTTATACGGTTTAAAGATTGTTTTTTTAAAGGGACTTCTCCTTGTCAATAAAGTAGGTTCTTTTGTGAATGTTAATGAAATATCAGCCAATATTCAACGAAAGCCAATTGTTAAATCGAATGACAACCAAAACTTAGAAATGCGGGATGTGGATTTATATAGTAAGGAAGATTATTTCTCTAAGTCGCCAAGAATTCGTCGTTCTATTGAAAAAAGAACGCTAAAAATTAGTGATCCACCAAAA
This sequence comes from uncultured Bacilli bacterium, assembly GCA_947626275.1. Taxonomy (GTDB): domain Bacteria; phylum Bacillota_I; class Bacilli_A; order RF39; family UBA660; genus UBA5578. The sequence goes on along the minus strand of CANQRL010000014.1, from coordinate 22,675 downwards.
AGAGAAGGCGAAAAAGAACTACCGGTAATTTTGACATTAGGACCAATGTTAACAATGGGTGTTGTTTCCATGGTTACTTTTGTTAATGCTTTATCGAAGGTTTTAAATGGTTCTTCTACTCTTGGACAGTCTTTGCCACAATTAATTACGGCAGGAGCAATGTTAGGTACGATGCTTATTTGGCCAAACCTAACAAGAAAGTACAACAAGAAAATGCGGGAAGAGAAAAATCGCGAAATTACGGAAAAATATTCTCGTTATCTTCAGACACAAGAAGCCGAGTTAATGGAAGAATTAAAGTTACAAAAAGAAATTTTGTTGGAGAATTTAATCTCTGTTGAAGAATGCGTTAAAATTATTCAAAATCGTACATTGCGTTTTTGGGATAAACGAATGGATCAAAATGACTTTTTAGTGGCAAGAATCGGTATTGGTAATGAAAAGTTAGCGGTAGATGTCAATTATCCAGAGCAGGGATTTACTGTGGATGAAGATGATTTGCGCAAAAGTTTAGAGCAATTAGTGAAACGTTTTGAATATATCGATAACGTTCCTCTTGGCTACTCTTTTTATGACAGTAGGATAACGGCTGTGATGGGTACTGATGAGAAAAGCTATGCTTTTGTTAACAACGTTCTTCTTCAGTTTATTACTTTCTATAGTTATGAAGACGTAAAAATTGTTCTATTTACCAATGAAAAAAATAAACAACGTTGGGATTATATCAAGTATTTAAATCACAACTTTACGAATGCTAGAGATTTTCGTTTCTTTGCTTCTACGGCAGAATCTAGGAAGGAAGTTGCGGATTATTTAGAAGTAGAAGTAAGTAGAAGAATAGGAGTGGAAACAGAACATCCTATTCCTCCTTATTACTTAATTGTCGTAGATGACTATGAAGATATCAAACGATACAATTTTCTAAAGGAACTCACCGAAGCCGACAAAAATATTGGTTTTAGTTTAATTATTCTAGAAAATCGGTTAAGTAGACTTCCTAGTAAGTGTAATAACTTTATTACCCTAGGGGATAAGACTTCCGGCATTTTGAAAAATTCTTACGAAAATCAAGAACAACTTACGTTCTATGATGAAATCAAATACGATATTGATATGATGAATATTGCTCGTACCTTATCGAATATTCCTATTGAATTTGAAGAGGAAGTAGGATCTCTACCAAATTCGATTACGTTCTTGGAAATGGAACGGGTTGGAAAAGTAGAACAGCTAAATATCTTGAATCGTTGGAATACCAATGATGCGACAACCAGTTTGAAGGCTGAAATCGGTGTGGATGAACAGGGCAAATGGATGAATCTGGATCTCCATGAAAAATATCATGGACCTCACGGATTAATAGCCGGTATGACTGGTTCCGGAAAGAGTGAGTTTATCATTACGTATATTCTTTCCATGGCTGTAAATTACAGTCCCGATGATGTTGTCTTTATTCTTATCGACTACAAAGGTGGAGGTCTAGCTTTTGCTTTTGAGAACAAAGTAACAGGTGTTTCTCTTCCTCATTTAGCGGGAACGATTACCAACTTGGATAAAGCAGAGATGGACCGTACTTTAGTATCCATTGATAGTGAGATTAAAAGACGGCAAAGAATGTTTAATGAAGCCCGTGACAATTTAGGAGAAAGTACAATTGATATTTATAAATACCAAAGATTTTATAAGGAAGGTAAGATTGAAGAACCGATACCACATCTTTTCATCGTCTGTGATGAGTTTGCGGAATTGAAGAGCCAACAACCAGATTTTATGGATAATCTTATCAGTATTGCTCGTATTGGTCGTTCCCTCGGAGTTCACTTGATTTTAGCAACTCAGAAACCAACTGGTGTAGTTAATGATCAAATTTGGTCTAACTCGAAGTTCCATATCTGTTTGAAAGTTCAGGATGCTTCAGACAGTAACGAGATGTTAAAACGTCCTGATGCGGCGAACTTAAAACAAACTGGTAGATTTTATCTTCAAGTAGGATATGATGAGTATTTCGCACTCGGTCAATCCGCATGGTGTGGAGCGAAGTATTTCCCTTCTGATAGAATTGTAAAGCAGGTTGATAAGAGTATTAACTTCTTAAATGACAATGGATATCATATTAAGAATATGCAGTTTTCAACCGGTTCGAAAGGAGCAGCAAAGGGGGAACAAATCTCTGCCATTATGGATGAGATTATTGCCACTGCTCAAAAGACGAATAAATATGCGAAACGATTATGGTTAGAAAATATTCCAGAAGTTATTATTGTAGATGAACTCTATCAAAAATACGGACAGCTACTCAATGATGAAAATATTTTAGCGATTGTCGGAGAATATGATGCTCCCGAAAGACAGGAACAAGGTCTTTTAGTGTATGACTTCATCGAGGAAGGAAATACCGCTATTTATGGTATGGATGGTTCTGAGTATGAAATGATTTTAAATTCTATTATTTATTCTAGTATTATTAAGTTTTCTCCAGATAGACTTCAATATTATATCCTTGATTTTGGTTCTCAAGGTTTTCGTCGATATGAGAAAGCACCACATGTCGGTGGGGTTATCTGTGCTGGAGAAGAAGAGAAATATCAAAACTTCTTTAAGATGCTAAAAAGAGAAATAGACAATCGAAAAAAGGTGTTGTCTGAATTTGGTGGGGATTACAAGACTTATAAGCAGACAAATCAAACGATGCCATTATGGGTTGTTGTGATGAATAACTTTGATTCCATCATGGACAATGATAAAAATCTATACGATGAATTTCCAGAATACATTCGTGATTCTGAGAGATATGGAGTAGTCTTCTTAATTACTGCAACGGGAGTGAATTCTATTGCGCGAAGAATTTCTCAAAATATTAACAATAACTATGCTTTAAAACTCAAGGATCCAAGTGATTATTCAGTTGTTTTTAATGATAGTAAGAAATTGATACCAAGAGATATCTTTGGTAGAGGAATCTATCGAGATGATACCTTACACGAATTTCAGACTGCTTCTATCGTGGAAGATGAAGCGAATTTAGCCGATTACGTACGAGCGAAAATAGAAGCATTAAATGCTCAATATCAGACGCGTGCCAAAGCCGTTCCAGTGTTACCAAATCAGGTAGTACTTGAATCTGTTCAAAGTGCAATTAAAGGTATGAATCGTGTTCCAATTGGAATTGATAAGTCTGACTTAAGTATCGCTAAATACGATTTTACCAATATTGTTGGAACGGTTATTACGGCTAATAAATTGAAATACGTTACCTCTTTTGCAGCAAGTCTTCTCGAGGTAATCAAACGGACGCCAAATACGAATATTACCGTCTTTGATCCTCTTCAAATGTTGGAGTCTAAAAAAGAGATTGTTCATTGGTTTCCTTCGCAATTTGATGAAGTACTAAACCAATTATTAGAACTTCTTCAAAGAGAAAATGAAACAGCCTCTAATCAAATAGAAGTTATCTATTTATACGGTATTAGTAAGATTCTTGATAAACTTGCGGATAAGGAAAAATTAGTAAGTTTATTTGAACTTGCTAAGAAAAATGAAAAGGCCGTTATTCTTGTATCTGATGACGTTTCTAAATTGAAGAATTACGCTTTTGATAAGTGGTACCAAGGAAACTTTTCTTCCGGTGATGGCATTTTTATTGGTAAAGGGGTTTCTGAACAAAACCTTATTAAGTTATCTACCTTTAATAATGAACTTATGAAGGAATATAAAAATGATATTGGATTCCTCATTTCAGAATCTTCTTATCGAATTGTGAAATTGTTAGAATTTGAGAAGATGGAAGAGGAGGACGAAGATGAACAATAAAGTCTTAGTAAAAATTATTTTTCCAGAATTAGATAGAGAATTCGATTTGTTTATTCCCGTGAATGAACAAATTTGGAAGATTAATAAGATGGTTGTAAAATCTGTTTTCGACCTAAGTGGAATTCGTTTAGAACCTAATTTTGAATATTTATTTATGAACAAGCAAAGTGGAAAATTTTATGATGGAAATGAGTCTGTTTTGGATACCGATATTCGAAATGGGACTGAAATTGTCATGATTCGTTGCCAAAATTAGACTCAATCATTGTAAAAAAGTGTAAAAAATGTTGACAATGGGAAAGAAAACATGCGATAATACAACTAGATAAGGTAGTCTTATCAGTATAGCTTGAAAAGGAGAGGATTAAATGGCAGCTATAAGTCAAGAAAATGTTACTCAACTAGCTAATCATGTTAATAGTGCGAATGATGCTTTTAACGGTAAGATAACAAGTGGAGTAGGAACATTTGCAGGAAAATTAATTGAAGTTTGGGAGTCAGAAAGGGCTTGCCAATTCGCAAAAGCTTTGAAAGAGGCAATTGTTGAAATTGGAAACAGCTACAGACAAAATGTAAGTGGAATTGTGGAAGCATTAAGAACGAATGTTAGAAACTACAACCAATTCAATAATGGTAACGTAGTTGTTCCAGCTATTCCAGAAGTATCTTTTGATGCATCTGCTTTAGATGGTGTTCAACCAAAATTTGCAGACGGATTTGAAGGTCTTAGAGATGGACGTACTGCTTCAGAAGTAGTAGAGTATTTTGATCAAATGAAGACACAAATTCATGATGAATTAACTTCTTCAGAATCTTCAATTAAGAGTTCACAAGCATTTGATAATGCAGAAGAGCAAGCAGCAGTAGCAGCAGCTTTTGCAAGAGTAAATCAATTGTATCAAGAATCTATGGAAGCATTAAGAACGGAATTACAATCTGCTCTATCTGAAGTAGATGAAAGTGCAGCTAATCTTACAAGTACCAATACTGGTAACGTTAGCTAGTTAAAAACGCTTTTTGTTATTTTGTAGCAACTATTGGAAAATAGTTGCTATCTCTTTGTAGAGGTGACTATATGATAAAGATAAAATGTATAGAATTAAAAAACACGATTAGCCAAATGAAGAAGATTCTAGAGGATTATGAAAATAATGCGAGAGAAATTCATTGGATTTTCGAAGAATTATCTCATTATTGGTGGAGCAATAAAACGAAATCCTATTATTTGCGCATTCAAGAAAATGAATTGGATGTTCAAAAAGTTGTCTTTGGACTTCGAAAAGAATTGCTTGCTTTTGATAATGCTCTAATTCAATATGCAAAATTCGGTGATATCGTGGAGTGTGATCCAGAAAATAAGGATTATATTCTTAGAAGATATGACAATTTGATTGGACATATGGAAAACACGATGAATCATTATAGTCACTTAACAGTTCCTGCTACTCATTTGCAATGGAATCTTGGTGAGCAGAAAAAAGGATTAAAGAGTGAAGTCGAAAAGCTAGTAACCATCAAAAGTAAAACGAAGCTACAAGTTGAAAAAATTGAATTAATTGAAAATCAATTGCGAAATTCTTGGAAAGATATTTTTCAAGTCAAAACAGAGGAAAATTCTACCTTTGAAAATGTTACGGAGGGGGACTTTTCTTCTAAATATGCCTTTGATGCAGAACAAGTAAAACTTGCGAGCAATAAGTTAGAGCCTCGATTATTAGAAGAGGAAAAACTGATTCAAAAATTGAGTTTTTATATGGAGGAACTTCCTCAGTTTTATAACACACCGAATAGTAAAACCATTGTAGAAATTAATAATACCTTTCTTCTTTCCTTTAGAAGAATAGCGGAAAGTAATGCGTATTTCAAAAGGTATTTAGATGAAAATAATCGTGAATATCGTGATTTAGTTGCGAAGAATATTCATAATTTAGAGGAACTATGATATGGAAGAAAAAGTAATTTATCAAACACTCTATGAGGAGTTAAAAAAAATTGATGAACAATTAGGGAGCGTCATCAATAGTTTACAGGATTTAAATGGAGAAGTGGAAAATAGCTTCTCTTGTGATCGAAATCCTTATATGGGAAAAGACCTTTTAGAGACAAAGCGGAAAATAGAAGAATTAGAAAAGAGATTATCACAAGATATATTGTTAGAGGTATCACGGTTGCGATAACCTCTTTTTTTAGAAATTATGATACAATTCATAGAAGTTTGCTATGGAATGTATGGAAGAAAGTGTAAAATAAAAGTCAAACCGTGAATTTCAACACTAAGAGAGAAAAAGCGGCGAAAAGATATGAGTTTTAAAGGAAAAATAAAGAAGAATGACAACTTTTCCTCGTTAAAAAAGGAAAAATTCATTGGCGTTTTCCTTTTTTATTGTGTGAAAAAAGGGAAAAATGTTATAATAAAAATAGAATAGGTGTGTGATATTGTGGCATTAATTTCAATGAAAAAATCGTATAATGAAAACGGTGGATTAAAATGGGAAAATATCCGTTTGACAAAAGAACTTCCAAAATTTACTTTGGATGATTTGTACGAGATAGTAGAAAATTACGAAGAATCAAATGGTCAGACGGAAAGTGCCTCGATGGAAGCTTTTTATCAAGCACAAGAAAAAGAGGCAGAAAACTATATACAAATTTGTGAAGATGTCATGGAAAAAATAAAAACTGAGCAGAAATGGCTAGAGGAGGTAGGAAAAGTATTATCTAAAAACTATGATGTGTTAGCTATTTCAATTCGGGCAAATGAAGATGCTATTGCTGGATTGGTTGCCGATTACCAGTATGGTACAATGGTCGAGGAAACGTTTGAAATTTCTGTAGAAGAATGGAATCAATTAGATTATGATGCCAGACGTCAATTAGTCATTGAAAAAACTCCTCGTGGAAAAGAATATTATGATAATTTGGTTAGATTTCAAAAAGAAATAGACGATGCGACGTCCCGTGAAACCGGTGGAGTGTTTAAAACCTATCAAGAATATGAGACGCGAGTGAAAGAATGTGAAGGGGATTTAACGGTTGTAAAGGCGAGTAAATATGCGTTAGAGCAGGAGAAGAAGGAATATCCGTATAAAGTTTTAGCGGCGACGGACGAGTTTTTAAAATACGCTGCTGATTGGAGCATTTCTCCTCCTGTCACAGATATTTCTGGGTTGTATGAAGATTTAGAAGGTTTTTATTCAGGAACTATCAATGAGGTAGCCCTAGCAAACACACTAGCCAATTCTCCTAACAAATATAAGGCATTTCATCTCTTGTCTAAAATCCGCTACGATTTATTAGATGAGCAAGATAAAATGATGTATTGCTATTTGTATGAGACAAAAGGAAGAGAAGCTGCTCAAGAATATTTAAAAGCTATCGAAGATAGAATCAATAAAAAAGAGGCACTACGAGAAAAAGATGAATTTATCAAATCGATTACGGATGAAAATGGAAAAATCAAAGGAGATGTTGGCAGTATTCTACTATCCAGTGGAAAAGGATTCGTAGATGGAATTGAAAACTGGGGCGAGGGAGTTGCCAATATTTTTAATAAAGAAGGAATGATTTCTACTAACCAATATGCGCAAATGTATATTTTGGATGAATTAGAATCGTCTTTGGGATTACGGTTAGGGTATGAATCAGGTGTTGCAGTTGGAAATACGACTCCTTCCATTTTAGCTTCTACTTTAGTATCCATTGTAGGAACTCCGGCAGCCGGAAAAGCTACTGGTCTTGTTTTATTAGGAGCGTCTGCTGGTGGAAATGCCAAAAATCAGGCGATGATTGATGGAAATGATTTACCAGTTTCTAATTTTTATGGAGCTGTGGTTGGAATTTCTTCTGCTAGTTTGAGTTATGTTATTGGTAAGATTCCAGGTTTGAGTATGGAAGCTGGTCTTTCTTTAAAAAATGCTGCTCTTGGTGGAATGAATAGGGCGGCTTTAAGCCTTGTAAAAGCAGGCGCACAAGCTGTTTTGCTAGAAGAAACTGTCGATTTTACGGGATTGACAGCTGAGACGATTAACTCCTTTTTAGTAGGAGCGTTATCAACGGCTACTATGAATGGTGTTGGTCAAGTCCTTCATTTGACGGTTAACGGAGAGAATATCAACGTTTCCCTACAAAAAATTTTACAATTTGTGGAGGATCATAAGGATTGTCGATTAATAGAAGCTTTAAAAGCATCGATTCCTGCTATTTATGGTGATGCTTTAAGTGGTTTTGGAGATACTAGTGCTCCAACTCCAGATTTTGCTCAGGCTGTACAGCGATATGATACAACTTATGGAATGAATCATCATAGTGATTTTATCTATGATGTAAATCATCGTATGTGATGAAGATATAAATGATTGGGTGATATAATGGCATTATTGTCTACGGAAAGTTCTTATAGTAAAACGGATGGTTTACATTTGGAAGCAGCAAATCAAAAGTTTTTTCAAGAGAAGTCTTATGGTGTAGTAGAGGATTATTATGATGGGGATTTGAAGAAGGAGCTAATTGACGAATATTTTTCGCAAGAAAAAGAACAGGCTGCTATCTTTTTAAACGCCTATACTTCAGCCATTGAGCAGTTGGAAAATGAAACATCAGAATTAGAAACCATGTCACAGAAATGGGAACAAGAAAGTGAAGAAATCACCATGGCTCAAAAGCAGATTTCCCTAATGATTGATAAAGAAAGCAACAATCCTTACATTTTTTTGGAAGGTATAGATAAAGAAAGTTTTAAAAATTTAAGCTATGATGAACAAGAAAAATTAGTTACGACAAAAGTTTTAGGCGGTATGGAAGCAAAGAAAATTTTGGATGAAAAAAGTGTGGAAAGAAACCGCCTTATTTTGGAAGCATCTGAGGGCAAATTTTCTACGTATGAAGAATATCAAATTCGTTTAGAAGAATGTAGAAACGATCTTGCTGTTCTTAAGGCAAGCCAATACAGCATGAAACAATGGGAAAAAGAAAACTACTATAGACAATTATCTGTAACAGAAGAGTATTTGACATATAAGGAAAACTTTTTGAAGAACCCTCCGAAACTGGATGCGGCAACTTTGGAAAAAATAAATGCCCCTGGGGACATAGCAAATCAAGTTGCTGCTCATGAGGAGTTAAATGAAATTTTAGTTGCTAATTCGATAGGAGAAAATACGCCACGTTCTTTTCATGCTTCCTTTTATCTAAATAGTATTCGATATGATTATTTAGAAGAAGAAGATCGGATTATGTATAGTTATCTTTATGATACAAAGGGAAGAGCAGCTGCGCAAAAATATCTAGAGGCGATTCAAGATAGAATTAATCACGCAGAGGCAGTCCAAGAAGCAGATGAATTTATGAAAAGCATCACGAATGAAAGGGGAGAAATAGATATCAATGCCTGCAGCGCCTTTTTGTCTGCGACGAAAGGCTTTGAAGATGGAGTTGAAAACTGGGTAGAGGGAATTGCCAACCTTTTTGCAGGAGATGGCGTTTTATCTACTAATCAATATGTGCAAATGGAGATTCTTTCTCGTTTGTCTGAATCAGAAATTTTATCTCTCTTCTATGATACTGGATTAGCAGTTGGAAATATGACACCGTCTATCTTGATATCTTCCATTTCCCCATATTTGTTGCCATTCAAGTATGCAAGTCTATTAAATATGGCATCGGTAGCAATCCCAGTAGCAGGAAATAATAAGGAACTAGCTATGGTAGATGGTCATAGTGAAGTGAATTCTTTAATCTATGGAGCGATAACAGGAATTTCCTATGCTTCTCTATCCTATTTTATTGATAAGATTCCTTTCTTTAGTAAAGAAACAGGATTTACTATCAAAAATATAGTAGAGGGAGGAGTCAGTAGAACTGGTCAGGTTTGGGTAGAAGCGATATCAAAAGCTGTTTTTCTTGATGAAAAAATCGATTTAAACGATGTTGATAATGATTCCTTTGAATCCTTTGTATTAGGAATGGCGGTGACCTCGACTCTTACTGGTACAGACAAAGTCCTACATTTGATCATTGACGGAAATAACGTAGATGTTCATATGAGAGTGATTGCTCAGTTTTTTGCTAATCATAAAAAATCCTCACCATTGGAAGCTCTTAAGGTTGCTGTTCCTGCTGCTTATCATAGTATATTAACAGCTCTTTTTTCATCAGCTTCAGGAGCAGACTCCTATGTAGCCAGTCAGGATCCTTTAATAGCTAAAATTGGGGATACTTCTTCTATATCAAATCAACATGGAAGAATGGTGCAAGATCGAGCTATGCAAGCTAGTCATGAGCCTTTAATAAGTTCTTTTGTTCAAAATAGGAATACTTCTTCTTTGTCAAATCAGCATGAAAGAATGGTGCGAGATCGAGCTATGCAAGCTAGTCATAACAACGTTCAGTAGATAACTTGATAGGCACTTATAGAAGATGTTAATATTTTGTAAAAACAATGCAAAGATATATCGTAATGGGAAAAAATGTGTTACAATGAAAAAAATAGGAGGTATATACATATATGAGATGTGTTGCAATTAAAGGGGTAAGAGAATTTGAAGTAACGGAGATGAATGAACCCGTTGCGCAAAATGGAAACGTTTTAATTGATGTAAAAAAGACCGGAATTTGTGGTTCCGATATTCATTATTGGGTAGCAGGAGCACCTGTTGGACTTGTTATGGGTCATGAATACTGTGGAGTTGTTACAGACCCAGGAAGTAGAGCTGATTTAAAAGTAGGAGATAGGGTAACTGCTTTACCAATTTCTCCATGTGGACACTGTCCTGCTTGTTTAACGGGTAATCCTCAATATTGTCCAGAGACTTGGACTTATGCGACAGGACTTTCTTTGACCAATCCAGGAGGACTTGCTCCTAAGATGTCTATTCGTCCAGATATGGTAATCAAAGTGCCAGATGCGGTATCTGATGAAGAAGTGGCAATGGTAGAGCCGACTGCTGTTGGGTTACATGCCATTCATTTAGCCGATATCAAAGTAGGTACGAGAGTTCTTATTATTGGTGGAGGAATCATTGGACTTGTTTCTGCTATGTTTGCTAAAATGGAAGGAGCAACTTATGTTGCTGTTTCTGAAACGAATGCAGCTCGTGGAGAAAAGGCTGTAAAATTAGGAGTAGCGGATGAGTGGTTTGATGCTAAAGACCCAGAAATTGTTAATAAGTTGATAGCTAAAACCAATGGTGGATTTGATTTTGTAATTGAATGTTGTGGAAATGCACCTGCTGTTAGTACGGCTTTAACCGTAGTAAAACCAGGTGGAAGAACGATTCTTGTTGGGGTATCTATGGATCCAGTAACCATTCCAACGGTTCTAGCCGTTATGCGGGAATTGGATGTTCAAGGAGCTATTGCTTATACGAGAGAGGAATTCCAAACTTGTATTGATTTAATGGCTCAAAAGAAGATTAATGTCATGAAATTTGTCGATGATATTGTTGGACTTGATCAGGTTCAGGCATCTTATGAAAGATTGACATCTGGAACAGATGATGCCGTTAAAATTTTAGTTGACCCTAATCGATAAAAGTTAAGAAGTCCTTAACTTTTTTCTGAAGAAGGAGGCTATATGAAAGTAATTACAGTAAAACAACCCTTTGCAACTCTTATTGCTGAAGGATTAAAAGAATATGAGTTTCGTACTTGGAAAACGCACTATCGCGGAGAAATTTTAATCCATGCGGGAAAAAGCGTTGATAAAAAAGCTATGAAACGATATGAATACTTAGGTCTAGATTATCCAACAGGTGTAATTATAGCGCAAGCAACTATTACCGATTGTGTTTATATCAATCAAGAAATGACGGATAAATTAGGAAAAAAAGACCCATTAGTCTATTACGGAATTCTTCATAAAGAAGACTGGGATGGATATGGTTTTCAACTAGCCAATATTCGTAAGGTAAAGCCAGTTCCGGTAAATGGCAAACTTGGGTTATGGGAATATGAAGGAGAAATTTCTTTTCTAAGATAGTTGCTAAAAGAAATTTTTAATGGTATAATGAACTAGCCGATAAGGGAGTAATTAGCAAGTATTTTGCTCTATGGTCAACAATCGCGATGAAATCATCTGGCCATGGATGAAATAATGAGACTTATCTACCGTTTTTTGTTGTAGATAAGTTTTTTGTTGGGAGGAATAATATGTTTTTATCAATTGTTATGTTAATCTTTGGATTCTTTCTACTAGTAAAAGGAGCCGATTACTTTGTAGATAGTTGTAGTAAAGTAGCGAAAGCTCTTGGGGTATCTTCTTTGATTATTGGTCTTACGATTGTTTCTTTTGGAACGAGCGCACCAGAGGCTGCTGTCAGTGTGGTAGCCTCCTTAACTGGTAATAATGATATTTCCATTGGTAATGTAGTGGGTTCTAACATTTGTAATTTGTTATTGGTATTAGGGGTAAGTGGTATGTTTGGCTCTTTAACGGTCAAAAGAAAAATTGTTTACCGTGATATGATCTATTCCGTATTCTCTTATATCGTTTTAACGATTCTTACGCTTGGATTCTTCTTAGAAGGAAAAAATACGGGGGTTCTTACAAGGACAAATGGACTCATTCTTCTTTGCTTTTTAGCTATCTATCTTTATGCTCTACTAGTAGATGCCAAGAGATCGAATGTGGAAAAAGAAGAAAGACCGAAAATTAAACTATCTGATTTTGCTTATATTATCGGGGGAATCTTAGGCATTGTTATTGGCGGAGAACTCGTTGTCAATAGCGCGACTTCTATTGCCGAATGGATAGGAGTAAGCGATAATGTCATTGCCCTTACCGTCGTAGCGATTGGTACTTCTCTACCAGAATTAGTGACTTCCGTTATCGCAACGCGAAAAGGAGAAACCGATATCGCAATTGGAAATGTGATTGGTTCTAATATCTTCAACATTTTCTTTATTTTAGGACTTTCTAGTGCCTTAAGTCCGATTACTTTTGGATTAGAGACCATGATTGATATTTTAATTCTCTTAGTAGTTGGTTTAATCGTTTTTATTCTCGTTTTAAAAAATTATCGAATTGGGAATAAAAAAGGACCATTACTCCTTTTCCTATACATTCTTTATATGGTATATATTTTAATCCGCTAAAGAGGGATGAAAATGAAAATAGAAAGTATTTTTAAGCATTTAGAATATTTGGAAGAAGTATGTGAGTTAACCTTACAGGAGTGGGGAAAATATCAAGATAAGACAGAATATTTAGAAAAGATAGAGAAGAAAAAAGCGAAAATCTTATCTCTCCAAAATCGGAAAGACTATGAAAAACTTCTTCTCTTAAATAGTCAACAATTGATTGGCTTTATTTCTATTTTTCCAAAGGATGGAGAGGAATATCCAGAACTCACGCCTTGGTATTCGACGATGTATGTCAAAAAAGAATATCGAGGGAATGGTTATTCGAAACTCTTAAATGATGCGATTTTAAAAGAAGCAAAAAGAAGAGGTTTTTCGAAAATCTACTTAAAAACCACTTTAGAAAATTACTATGAAAAGTGGGGAGCGATTTACCTAGAGAAAATGGCAAATGGAGAAAAACTTTATTACTTTGATTTAGAAAAAAGAACTTTCTAATTTGCCTTTTTGGCAAATTGTCGAACTGGCGTAATAAGCCTGTTTTTTTTCGAAAAATTATGCTATGATGGTACTGAAGGAGGGAACTTATGGATCCAGTGAAAATGGGAAAATTTATAGCAGAACTAAGAAAAGAAAAAGGACTTAGTCAAAAGGATATCGCTAACCAATTTGGAATTAATGATAGCTCCGTATCCAAATGGGAACGAGGAATTAATGCTCCCGATATTTATTATTTAGGTCCTTTATCAGAACTTCTTGGTGTGAGTATTAAAGAACTGTTAAATGGAGAGAGAAAAAAACCGAAAAAACAAAAAGTAAGAAATCAAAAGAAAGTTTTAGAACTAAAAGAAGTAGAAAAAAAATTTAAGAAAAAAGTTGTTTTAAAAAATATTTCGATGACTATTTATGAAGGAGAAATTGTCGGGTTAGTAGGACCGAATGGAGCGGGCAAAACAACCTTATTAAAATCTATCTTAAATCTTTATCACATCTCTAAAGGGGAGATTATTGTCATGGGACGAAACATGCATAGCGACTTTGAAGATGCAATTTCTAAAATAGGTAGTTTAGTGGATGGACCTAGCTCTTATTCTTATTTAACCGGTATGGAAAATATGAAGGTAATGGCACTTTTAAATCATCAGAAAGATTTAAGGTATGCTCTTGCATTAGTTGAAAAATTTAAATTAAATAATGTTATCCATAAGAAAGTAAAAACGTATTCTTTAGGAATGAAACAGCGACTCGGTCTTGTTTTAGCGCTCATGAAAAAGCCGAAAATCTTATTACTAGATGAACCAATGAATGGATTAGATCCTCTTGGCATGAAAGAATTAAGAGAACTTCTTAAAGAGATTAGTCAAAAGGAGAAGATATCTATTATTATGAGTAGTCATATTTTATCCGAGATGGAAAATGTATGTGACCGGATTATCATTTTGGATAATGGCTATATTATCGATGATTTAGAAATAGAAGAAATGCAAAATCAAGACAAAACATTAGAGGAAGAATTCTTTACTTTGACAAGTGGTTCTACTAATCAAATTGGAGGAGAAGTATGAAAATTTGGGATTTAATCAAAGTTGAAAACATCAGAAATAGAAGTTGGTTCAGAAGACTTTTTTGTATCGTCGTTTTACTTTTTTCGAGTATTGCCATTATCACACATATTGCTTTAGACAATACTGTTGACGTAGACGACAATCTATTTGAACTAGATCTTGTTTTGGATATCCAAAGATCAAACTATGCAAGACTTAAAAAAGACTTGCAAGAAAATAGTGTTTCTTTCAATACGAAACTTGAAAAAGAATTAGCTTCTCTTCATTTTCAGTATTTAGGAGAATTTATTGGAGAAGTAGAGAAATTCAAACAAGAAATTCCTTCCACTGCTAATTGGAGGTATTATGTAAGAGAAGAAATTATGGATGTCAAAGAAGAAATCTATATATTAGAGCGATATTACCATAATAGGGAGGATGAAGAATTTCAAGAGTTTCTTTCCAAGTATAATAATGTAAGTTATGGAAACGAAATTTTCTATAGTTATGAAGAAGAAGTCTTCTATCATGCTTTAGAAGAGTATTATCAAAAACCATCTTCCGAAATAGAAAGTGTGATTAATGCTAAAAAAGAGTATTTAAACAATGTCGAACAACTTTTAAAAGAGGGAATTTATTATCGCTATTTAGAGTACATGATAAAAGTAATCAAATCGGGATATGATATTCATCAAGATACCGGAAGAGAAGAAGATACAGATTACTTTATCGGAGCGTTCCTTGACTATCCCGAATTAGCAGATTCGATTATTGAGCAAAAGATAGAAGATGAACAAGATTATCGTGTTCAAAATGTGTATCGAATGCAAACGATTCCTGGTTGCGATCTTCTTTCGGAAGATGAGTATTTTAAACTTTTTCCTAATTACGAGGGATTAAAAAGAGCATGTAAGCGACAAGAAGAGTTGGCAAACGAGAAAAAAGAAATTTTAAAGTATAGTACTACGCACGCTATTTTATCTGCTATTCCACACGATGAGGACTCTTTAGATTATACGATACTTTCTTCTAAAACAACAGTTGATGGCGTAAAACACTTAGGGATCATTATTTTAATCATCATCATTTTAACGGGTGGGGATATTCTTACAAGAGAGAAAATAAGTGGAGAAGAAAACATTCTTCTGACAAGTCCTAATAAAAGAGGAAAGATTTTCTTAGCGAAATTTCTCTACATTACGTTAGAGTGTTATGCTTTATGGTTCATTGGTCTTTTCCTATTTATTATTATTTCGGGTAATCTTTATGGATTCCATGAAATTTTTACCCCAGCATTGGTTTATAAGGGAGGTAAAGTTGTAGAGACTTTTTATCTACTTACCATTTTAAAAGATATTTTCCTTGCTAGTATTCCTATTTTAGCGTTTTTATCCTTTTACTTTTCACTATCTCTTTTTAGTAAAAAAACATTTGTCGTAGCAGGAATATCTTTTCTTGGAATTGCGATATCAAGCATTTCTTGGCCATTGATTTTAAGGTCTCAAACGAGTATTTTAACTTATATGATTTTTCCATATCTAGATTATACGACAATTTTAAATCATACCTCCAATTATCGATCCGCGTTAGCAATTGTTGATATCAAAGATAGTACGGGTATCATTATTTCTATTCTGACATTTTTGATCTGCTATAGCATTGGAAACTTTGTTTATGCTAAAAGAGAAATTAAAAATGACTAGAAAAAAACTTTATGGATTTTTATTCCATAAAGTTTTTTTAAATGGAAATTTTCATGATAAAGGATAAAAAGAAGCTAATAGTTGGAAGAAGATAAAGGAACAGGATAGCCACTCCGTAGAGGAATAGATAGATTCCATTTGCCATCTTTCTGAAAAGACCGTTTTGAAGAAGATAAGAATAGGCATTGGTATGGAAAAGAAGAATGGCAAGAATAATGCATAAGACACTGATGAAGCAAGCACTAGGTAAATATTTTGGCGTAAAAGAAATGCGAATCGTATTCTTTCCAGAAGAAAGAGGAACTCCTAAATAGTTTTGATATACTTTTGTAAGAGAAATTTCTTTTCCATTACGAGTAGCTTTGTATCCTTCATCATAAGGAACGGGAAGGAATAATAGACTATCTTTTTCTACTTCCCCAGAAAGAGTAATTTCATTATTTGAAAACGTAATGTCCATATCACTTTCCTGTTTAGAAAGCCAATTTTCTAGCTCCTCTAAGTCGAGAAGACCAATACTTAAAAATGGCATCTCACAGTCTTGATCAACCATAAGGGAGATAGTGACATTTTCCTCAAAAACGCCTAGGTCGACAACCCCGTTAAAGTCTTTATTAGGGTAATCGTTTAGGAATGGCTTTCCATTAATTAAAATGGAAAAAGTGTGATAGATTTCTTCATTTTCTTTGTTGACAAGACTCTTATAAAGCTCTAAGTAAAGATGCTTCTTTCCTGAAATGGAAAGAGGAAACGTAATGGTCGCATTTTCTTCCGTTACGATTCTTCCATCTTTTATCGTTAAATTGGAAGTTTCAAATTCTTTTTCTACGGTAAATAAATCTTTTTCTTCTCCCATAGAGTGATAGATCGCGTTTTGTAGTTCAAAGGTATTGGTATAGTGATTGCTTTCTACATCATTCGTAATGATAAATCCATAAGGAATTTCTTTTTCATATTCGAAGAAGAAAAGGTCGTCATATTGTGCTTTTAGATGGTACCCGTCTAACTTTTCTTTTTCGGTTAAAACATATTTATTTCCTAGAAGAATATCGGTAAATAAAGTTCCTCCATAAGACGTTGTTCTCGTCCAATAAGAAGAGTATCCGAGTTGTTTTAAAGTTTGTTGATTCGTTTCTTTGGTAAGAGAACTAAAATGGTCTAAGGTTGGAATTCCTGTTACATTCCCACCATTATTGGTAAGATAAGAAACTTCATTTTTATAGCGGTAATAATGAGATAGGGAAGCATCCTTAGAAATATCTGATAGTGTGGTATAGATTTTTTCGACATCCTTTTGAACAAAGTCGATTCCAAGATATAGATAACTAGTTATAAAAATATGCGTTAGGAGAATACTCGCTAACAAAATAGAGGAAAAGCGATGGAATCCTTTTTGAATGATAAAGATGAAAAGACTAGCGATAAAGGCGATGAGAAAAAGAAGAACCATAAATACAAAAGTTATCTTATCGCGTGAGAAGGTAAGACTTTCAATTGCCTTTTGACAAGCCTCATAGCGATAAAAGGCAATGCCAAACATACAAATGATGGCGCCTCCCGCACATCCTAAGGACAAAATATTTTGGAGTCTTGTTCTTTTTTTAACACTCTTTTTTTCATGAAGGAAAGCATAATACGCTCCTATAATGAGAAAGAAAACCGTGATGAAACCAAAACGATATGGAAATGAGGCATAAGAACCAAAGTGGAGAAGTTTATGAATCGGTTCTACTACAACCGGAAGAAGGAGAAGAATCATCGAAGGAATGTAGAACGATAAAAACTTTTTGTTTGAACGAAAATTTTTGATGAGGAGAAGCAATCCAACAAAAAGAATAGGTCCAAATAAGAAGAGGGAAGTTTTATCTAGAAAAGGCCCCATCTTTGAGTTTAGAAGACTTTCCAAACTGTATCCTACTCTTGAAGAAATAGATATTTGATAGAGGGTAGGAAGAATAATAACGAGAGCGCTTCCCATACTAAGAACGGTACTAATTCCTAAGGAAAGAATCCGTTTTCCTCTTTCTTTTTTCTCCCCATATGCCCGAAGATAAGGGCATGTAAGAAGAAAGAGGAAGATGATTACCATAGCGGTAAGATAGAATTGAAAGGATAAAGAAAGCGTAAGTATAATAAAATACATCTTCGGACTATTCCCATCTAATAGACGTTTAAAGCCTACAAAAACGAGTGGGAATAAGTACATAACATCAATCCATCCAGTAATTTGATAGTAATTTAAGCTGTAGATGGAAAATCCATAGAGGAGCGCTAAAAAGATACTGAGGTAACTATTTTTATTTGGAAATGTCTTTTTAAGGGCATAAAGACAAGTAAGATTGCAAAGAATTATTTTACATAAGACGATAATCGATAAGAATAAGTAGATGTCACTTCTTTTGACAAAAAGGACAAAAAGGGATAAAGGATTTAAAAGATAATAAGCAATAATCCCAAAAAAGGAGATTCCTCCAGAAGAAGTAAAATTAATGAAAAAAGAACCATTTCCATGGAAGCAGTCATATAGGTAGTAATAGTAGCTAGCAATTTGTTCCTGCATATCTCCATAGACAAGAGAGTTTTTGCCAAAGGGATAAATTCCTTTACAAAGAAAGATAATGAGTAGAATAGCAAGAGAAATTGCTCCTACATAGAGATAATCCTTATATTTTTGAATTGTTTTTATCATATTCTCACCACATTCATTATATCATGTTTTTTTGAGAAAAAGGGTGGATATTTCTTTGACAGTATGGGAAGCGGATTTTCTGTATTTTGTTTGACTATTTGATGAGCATTTTTTATAATGAAAATAGGAGGACTTATGAAAAAAATAGGATATTTGTTAATCACTCTTATCGCCATATTTGGTATGGTAGGATGTGGAAAAAAGGACGAAGGAGAAAAGACTTTTACTTTTTCGCTTTACAGTAATTCTTCTACTGGCTATGAATGGACATATGAGGTAGGAGAAGAGGGGATTATTCAAATCGAAGAGAGTTATGATGATACGGGATGCCCAGAAGATGTAGCTGGTTGTGGAGGACAAAAAATCTATAAAATTACTGGTTTAAAAGAGGGAAAGGTAACCCTATCTTTGAAATATCATTTTTTTACGGATGAAACCCGGGTAGAAGATACTGCCATCTATCAATTTAAAGTCGATAAGAATTTAAATATTACAGAAACCCATAGTGGAACCTATTTTCATAAGAAATAATTATGAATACGTCTTTTGTTATTGCTCAGCTATTAGGAATAATTGGTCTTGCCTTTTTGGTTTTCAGTTGGCAAAAAAATAATAAAAAGAGTTTACTCAGCTATCAAATTCTTTCTGGTTCTTTTTTTGCGCTTCAGTATGTTTTTTTAAATGCGTATGCTGGTATTATTGTTCATGCTTTTAGCGTAATTAGAAATATCATTTTTGCTAGGTATCCAAAAAGACCACCTTTTTACATGTTACTAATCATTCTCTTGATAGTGACCTTGTTATCTTTTCTTACGTATCAAGGTTGGATTAGTCTTTTACCACTTATTGCTTCTATTCTATATAGTTCAGCGCTTTGGTATGGAAATCTAAAGGGGATTCGGATAACCAATATTATCAGTGATATTTTAGGGATTGTGTATAACGTATACGTCTATGCGTTCGTTGGTATTTTTATTTCGGTTGTGGATTTTCTTTCTTCCCTTATTGCGGTTTATCGGTTCGATCGAAAGAAAACAAGTTTGTAGTTTTACAAACTTTTTTGATACCCCTCTATTTACAAATACCCCATACGGGTATATACTGATAGTGGTGATGAAATGCAAGAGTGTAAACATACCTATCGGGGGGAAGAGGAAAAAAAACAGATTTGTAATCGATTGAATCGAATTGAAGGACAAATTCGAGGAGTCAAGAAAATGGTTGAGGAAGATCGATACTGTAACGATATCTTAATTCAGTTATCAGCGATTGAAAAGTCAATCAAGAGTTTATCAAATAACGTCTTAGAAAATCATCTGTATACTTGTATTAGTAGAGATTTAGAAAAAGGAAATTTAGAAGTAATAGATGAGTTAACAAGTTTATTTAAAAGATTTAATGGATAGGAGAGATTTTGATGAAAGAATATGTTTTAAAAGTAGAAGGAATGCACTGCGAAGGATGTGAAGCGAGAATTGAAAAAGCTTTACAGAAAATGGAAAAGGTAGAGGCAGTAAAAGCCAATCACCAAACGAAAGAAGTGCGCGTAAAAACGGAGGAGAAAGAACTAGAAAAAGTTTTAGAGAAGCTATCTGATTTAGGATTTCAAGGAATGATGGAATAAGATGAAAAAGATCATTTTAAGTATTGGGGGAATGAGTTGCAGTGCTTGTTCGGTAGGATTAGAGAAGTATTTGCGCAAGCAACCAGGAATATTGGAAGCTTCTGTGAATTTGGTTCTGGCCCAAGCAATGATTACTTATGAGGATTCTCTTACGATAGAAGATTTAAATCGTTTTGTAGAAGAAGCAGGATTTGAATCTTTGGGAGAATTTCATGATTTTTCTAAGCAAAAAGAAAGTATTTGGCCTGTGATACTCTATGGTGTACTCGTTCTTATTTTGATGTACATTTCGATGGGCAAGATGTTATCGTTACCAATGATACCGATGACCCATAAAATGCATGGAACGGTGCTTCTTCTTTTAACGATTCCTTTTTTAATCTATGCAAGAGATATTATCAAAAGTGGAATAAAAAATTTGCTCCATAAAAGTCCCAATATGGATACTTTGGTTAGTTTAGGTGTTTTTGCAAGTTTTGGTTATAGTATCTATCTTTTTGTCTTAACAATTTTGGATAAAGGGTCTTATCACTTTTACTTTGAATCTGTTGCCATGATTCTATACTTTGTGAAGTTAGGCCGTTTTATCGATCGAAAGAGCAAAGATAAAACAAAGGAAGCAATTCAAGAGCTCGTTCAAATTACGCCTACCAAAGCCCTTCTTAAAAGAGAGGGAAACGAGATAGAAGTCACGATTGACGAGGTCCAAAAGGGAGATATTTTAATAGCTAAACCAGGAATGAAGATTGCGGTGGATGGAACGATTACAAAAGGAAGCTCTCACTTGGAAGAGGCCTTTATCACAGGAGAGTCCACGCCTGTTAAAAAGAAGGAAGGCTCAGAAGTTATTGCAGGGAGCATGAATATTGATGGCTATCTAGAGTATGAAGCGAAAAGAATTGGGAAGGATTCTACTATTTCCGAAATTGTTAGATTGGTAGTCGAAGCAACCAATACAAAGGCACCGATTGCTCAGTTAGCAGATAAGATTAGTAGTTATTTTGTTCCAACCATTTTTCTCCTTGCCCTAGGCACTTTTCTATTTTACCTAATCATAGGGCAAGAAGTAGGAAGTTCCCTAGAACGATTTGTTACGGTATTAGTAGTGGCTTGTCCTTGTGCGTTAGGTCTTTCAACGCCTCTTTCAATGGTCGTAAGTATTGGAAATAGTGCGAAAAAAGGAATTTTAATCAAGAAAAATGAGGTTTTGGAACGCGTTGCCAAAGTAACGACGGTCATCTTTGATAAGACAGGAACTCTCACTTATGGAAAATTAAAAGTAGATAAAGTTTTTTCTAAAATGGAGGAAGACCAATTACTATCGATAGTAGCCAGTTTGGAAGCAACTTCGACCCATCCTATCGCCCAAGCATTTGCTAGTTATGAAAAAGTAGGGGAAGGAAAAGAAATAGAAAACTTGCCTGGAATGGGCATGCGAGGAACTTTAAACGGGAAAAACTATACGATTGGAAATCGTAAAATTTTAGAGGGATTATCGAATCCTTATGAGAAAGAAGAAGAGCAGCTAGCCTCTTTGGGGGACAGTATTCTGTATGTCGTTTTAGAAAAGCAAGTTATCGGTCTTATCGGTGTGAAGGATATGCCAAGAGAAAATGTCAAAGACGTCATTCGCAAACTAGAGGAGAAGTCTATTCAAGTCGTGATGTTAACGGGAGATCATCAAAAGGCTGCCTCTGTCATTGCCAAAGAATTAGGAATTTCTCAAGTGGTAGCGGAAGTCTTACCAAAAGATAAACAGAAAGAAATAGAAAGAAGAATCTCCGAGGGAGAAGTTGTTATGATGGTAGGGGATGGTATTAATGATGCTCCTAGTCTTGCTCTTGCGGACATTGGTGTCAGCGTCATGAGTGGGACAGATATCGCTACTGATTCTGCCGATGTCATCTTAATGAATGATAACTTGGATCTTTTAACCAGTCTTTTTACTATCAGTAAAAAAACGATTCGCAACATTCAAGAGAATTTGTTTTGGGCTTTCTTCTATAACGTGGTTATGATTGTTTTAGCGATGGGCTTTTTCGAACCTAAGATTTCTTTAAATCCTATGTTAGCGTCGCTTGCGATGACTATTAGTAGTCTTACGGTTGTTTTGAATGCTCTTCGTTTACGGAGAATTTAGGGAACTTAGTTTCTGTATAATTGTAAATGATGTGAGACAAAAATAAATAAAAAATAAAAAGCAATATGATATAGTTAAAATGTAATTATA
>CANQRL010000013.1 GCA_947626275.1 uncultured Bacilli bacterium | reverse complement strand
TTGATGTTCTCACTAAATTCTTTCATGACGACATCTCCTCCTACATACTCCAGTGCTTTCTTTCGATTCTCTTCTATCCCGATTAGGAAACTATTCTTCCTTTAGATTTAAAATTTCTTCTTCGGTTAAACCTGTATATTTTATAATCTTATCTAAAGCAATATGATCTTTTAAAAGTCCTTTGGCAATACTCACTTTTTCCTTATGTCTACCTTTCTCCATGCCTTCTTTGATGCCTTCTTTAATTCCCTCTCTAATACCTTCTTGTCTACCCCAATCCTTCATTGCCCATTCTTTATCATAAGCTTCTATTAACTTCCATTCTTCACTACTTCTTTTGATGTTCTCACTAAATTCTTTCATGACGACATCTCCTCCTACATACTCCAGTGCTTTCTTTCGATTCTCTTCTATTCCTATTAACAAGAATCTTTCCATTTCCGTTAATTCTTCTTTTTCATTATAACATTTTTTCCGAATATTCGGTAGATAGATATCGACAATAATCATTTTTTCTGTATAGATAAGTCCTTTCCCATTTGAAAGACAAAAATCTTCTCTTGTACTCGTCTCTCCTTGATAACAAAAGTTATTCAAATTTACTTGTATCACGGGTTGATATTCTTCTTTATTTTTTCTATCTTCCCTTAAACGAAATAAATAGGATAAGTTTCTCTCTCGAACCGTTTCACTTGGATTATTATTCATCTCGATATTGATGACTACACCATTTATCTCTACTACAAGATCTTGCCGATAAGAAGTCTCCTCTTTTTTCTCTTTTCCCGTTTCATTTTTCGTAAAATGAAGATGCTCAAGCAGCTCTTCATAGGAAATATCGAGTATATAGGAAAGAAGCTTACAGGGAAACTTAATATTTTCTTCTCTTGAAAATAAAGTCTTAAACATTTCATCATTAACAATGGGAATAATAGAGCCACCTTTAAATTTTTCTATTCTACTTCCCTTTTCATAGGATATTTTTCTTGTTTTTGTAAGATCTAACATACTATCTTTTAATCGAATAATATCATTCATAAACTCCTCCTTTTCATCCATTCTACTAAGAAGGAGAAAAAAGAGGAAATATCCATTTCTTCCTTTTAGATATAAAAAAAGAACCATTTTGAAAGAATTCGTTTTCTTCCTTTAATTTTTGGTTCTTTTTTTCTTTTTCTTTTTTAACTTTTGTCGTTAGAAAAATAAGTTCTTCTTATTTTCCTTCCATTTGTTTTGCAACTTCTTCTGCGAAGTTTTCTTCTCTTTTTTCCATTCCTTCGCCTACTTCGTAACGAATCATATCAACAATTTTTCCGCCATTAGCAGCAACATACTTAGAAACGGTTTCTTTGTTTTCAGATTTTACAAAGATTTGATCTTCTAAACAAACCTCTTCATAATACTTCTTTACTTTTCCGACTAAGATTTGTTCAATTTTCTCTTCTGGTTTTCCTTCATTAAGTAATTGTTCTCTCATGATGTTCTTCTCTTTTTCTAATACTTCTGTTGGAACATCAGTTGATCTTACATACATAGGTCTCATAGCTGCTGCATGCATAGAAACATCTTTAGCAACTGCCTCAGAAGTACCCTCTAAAACCGTAAGAACAGCGATTTTACCACCCATGTGGATGTAGTCACCAAATACTTCAGAATCGCTCTTTTCTACTCTTGCAAATCTTCTAAAGCTTAGTTTTTCACCAATTTTAGCAGTTTTCGCAACGATTAACTCAGAAACACTACCCTCACTAGTAGGGAGTTCTAAAGCCTCTTCTACCGTGTTTACGTTGTGCTCCAAAATGGTATCCAAAATACTATCTACCATAGAAGTAAACTCTTCGTTTTTCGCAACGAAATCTGTCTCAGAATTTACCTCTACAATCGCTGCTGTATTGCCACTAATCTTAATAGCAGCAATTCCTTCTGCTGCAATACGATCAGCTTTCTTAGCAGCCTTAGAAATACCCTTTTCTCTTAACCAATCAGAAGCAGCATCGATATCTCCATTCGTCGCCTCTAATGCTTTCTTACAATCAAGCATTCCTGCTCCTGTTTTTTCTCTTAGTTCCTTTACTAAACTTGCACTTATCATAATATCCTCCTTTTACCCAAAATAAAGATGATTAAAAAATCATCTTTAATAATTTATTTCAAAGCTTCTAACAATTCGGCTTTTTTCATTGTAGAATAACCTTTAACTTCTTTTGCTTTTGCCATTTCACGAAGTTCAGCAACTGTCTTTTCCGTTAAATCTTCTTTTTCTTCTTTAACTTCGGCTTTTTTCATTTCAACAGTCTCTTCTTTTTTCTCGTGACTTTCTTCTTTTGGCTCTTCTTTTGCTTCTTTTTCTACTTTATTAAATGATTTTTTATTATTACGATCAAAAGGTTTCTTTTCAAATGGTTTCTTTTCTTCTTTTCTCTTAACAGATTCTACCGCACGTTTCATGATATCGCTACCATTTTCTTCTGTCTTACCACTAACATAATCCGTAATATGACCACCATTAGCCTCTAAAATAGCGTTATTCATAACACCAATAATTAATTTAACAGCCCGAATGGCATCATCGTTTGCTGGAATAACATAATCAACCATATCTGGATCACAGTTTGTATCGACAATACCAAATACAGGAATATTTAACTTTCTAGCTTCACGAATAGCAATTTCTTCTTTAGATGGGTCTACGATAAACATAGCTTGTGGTAACTTATCCATCGCACGGATACCACATAATAATTTATCTAACTTCGCATACTCTTTCTTTAGACCTACTACCTCTTTCTTAGGTAATACATCAAAAGTTCCGTCTGCTTCCATCTTTTCGATATCTTCTAATCTCTTAATTCTTTTTCTAATCGTCTTGAAATTAGTAAGAGTTCCACCTAACCATCTTTCTGTTACATAGTAAGAATCACTCTTAGTAGCTTCTTCTTTCGTAGCTTCTTGTGCTTGTTTTCTCGTTCCTACGAAAATAACCTTTCCACCATTTTTAGCAATTTCATATAAAGCGGCATAAGCCTCTTCAATCATCTTTGCTGTCTTTTGTAAATCAATAATATAAATATCATCTCTGGAAGTAAAAATATACTCCTTCATCTTTGGATTCCATCTTTTTGTTTGATGTCCAAAATGAACGCCTGCTTCTAGCAATAAGTTCATTGATACTACTGCCATATATTACACATCCTTTCGTTAATCTTCCATTTACTTCTACGTATCACCACCAAATGGCACTAGGCAATACAATCCATAAATGTGTTTTCTTTAAAAAAGCCATTATTATTATATCATATTCTTTCCCTTTTTCAAGTATTTTTATTCACAAAAAGAAAAAGGCAAGAATTATCTTACCTTTATTCCGTTACTTTTGTACCACGTCCAACAATTGTAATCACTTTTCCATTACAAGCTGGATTAGTCGATTCAGCAACATTCTTCTCAAAATCGTATTCAGTATCACTATTTTCTAGAGTCCACTTTGTAATGTTATAAGTATCTTTTTCGGTAACTGTGGTTTCCTGTACGTCATAAGTTTTTACAACTTTACCGAGATCTGGAATTGGGGTTCCAGCAGGAACTTCAAAACTATATAATAGTGTTTCTTCTTCTCCTTCTTTTACTTTATATTGAATTGTATATTTCTCATTCAATGCCTCTTCTGTTCCAAAGAAGTAGTAAGATGCACCATTAAGATGTTCTACTAAAATAGATTCATATCTTGGAGAACAAGCAAGACCGTTGCATCCAAAGTTTGCTGCAACGCCTAAATTATTACCATCCAAGAAAAAACCTCCCTTTAAGCTTTGTGCAAATTTTTGTCCGGTAAACATTGCCATTAAAATTCCTGTAAAAGTCTGCATATCATCACCTAATAAAACAGACAATTCATCGTATGGTATTCTCCACCTTGTTCCTCCGTTTGAAGTAATAAATGGTAGAATTCCTAAAACAGATTCAACTTTTCCAAATGATATACCGCTTTTATATTGAGGAAGTTTAGATCCGCTAGCGTCCCTAGCATAAATATCTCCATTGGCAGCAATAGTATGATAATTAAGTTTTACAGGGTGAGTGGTTTCGACAGCAAGGGTGAATACATTTACATAATAAGCTGTCGTTTCTGGAATCTTAACATAAAGAGCTGTCTTTTTCTCCCCTGTCTTTCTTCCTGTTCTAACTTCAGAATCCAATTTTTCTTCTGTAGTCATCGAATTTAATTCAAAACCAACAGATTCAATATATGGGACATCCCACCACTTTTCATATAAATCTGTATCTTGAACAAAATTCCAACTTTTAGATTCATAAGAATATTCACCAGTAAAAGTCTCTTGATCTCCCAATGGATTATATCCAAGAATATCTTCTGGGTTTTCTGTATTTTCCTTTGTACTCCATCCACCAAAGACGTAGTCTTCTTTTGAATCTTGTACTTTAGGGAATTGAGCTTCAGCACCACGACTGACAATAACTATCTCACTTTGTTTAGCGGTTAGATTTTTAACAATCGTATTTCCAGTTTCTTCAGCATTAATAACAGACCCTTTTCTACATGCATTTCCTACTGTTGTTCTACAAATAACATCTCCAGACGAAGTGCTAGTTGTTATTTGTTGCGTACTACCATCACCTAAGTGAAAAGTGATAGTGTATGATTTATTACTATTAAAATCTGCATTTGGTAAAGAACAGTCCTTATCAAAAGTACATTTAACGTTCTTTGTTTCTCCCTGATTATTTAAATACCGAGCAGTATAAGTGATTGCTTTCCATGATGCTGTTAGCTCTAAATCTGAAGTTAAACTAATAATATTTCCTACGGTACTTTGATCCTGAAGCCATCCTTGGAAAGTATATCCTTCTTTGGATGGTTTAGTTTTTCCATCAAGATTTACTTCAGTAGCTTCCCATTGAGCTTCTATCGTTATCTCTTCTCCATCAGTAGTTGATAAATTTGCTTTACTATATTGACTAGGAGTATAAACTTTTCCTTGCTCTGGTCCATTTAAAACTTTCCATTTAGAAAATTTTGCTTCATACTGTTCTTCTACTTTTTCTTCACTGTTATCAGGATTTAAAGTAAGTGTATATATTCTTGATAAACCTACTTGTTTTGCTTCAATAGCTCTTTCTGTCTTATCATATTCTCTAGTACGTATATATGATGATGTGTTTCCATTTCCATCTACAAATTTTACTTTATACTGAATTGGTTTCCATTTTGTTGCTATATTTAAATTAGAAGTAACTTTATCTCCTGTATTTACCTTAGTGTTATCATTATACCAACCATCTAATTTATATCCAGTCTTTGCAACTTCTTCTGTTGGGAGGGTAAGTGTTGGCTCTTCCCAACAAGCAACAAAGATTATAGTAGCATCTTGTTCAGTTGCTAATTCTGCGTCAATTACGGTATCAGGCTGATAGCAAGTTCCATCTTCTTCCGTTTCTAATTTCCATCCCGTTAAAGTAGCAGACAAAATGTCTTGTTTAACTTCACTACCTTCATTTGTCCAAGTAACCATATGAGTGTAGCTAATTCCATCTGCACCTAATGTCTTATTTTTACTTCCATAAGTAAATGTCACACTAGTAGAGGCATCAGTTCCATTGTTATATTTAAATTGTGCTGTATAAGTATTTGCTTTCCATTTTGCTATTAACTCTATATTTTTATCTACTACACTATTTTTTGTTACACCGTGTCCATCAAGTTGCCATTCGACAAAAGTATAACCTGTTCTTGTTGGTGTTTTTAATTCGGAATCAGATATCGTTGGATTTTCCCAATCTGGCTCTAAAATTATCGTTTCGTTATCAGAAGAAGTAAGACCACTTACCTTAGCATTAACGTCATAAGATTTATCTGTTCCTTGAACTTTCCATTTCTTATAACTTAAGCTTCTTTTTTCTTCTGTTGATGTAGTAACATTATTATCATTATAATTGTAAGTTACTGTCCACTCTTTGGTATATTCAGATTCTCCTTTTAAAGTAAATTGATCTGTATACTTATGGGTTTCTTCTCCACTTTTATCGGCATATTTTACCTTATAAGTATGTTCTCTCCATTTCGCATATACTGTCTTATTTCCTGTTGTTCCTACCTCGTAAGAAGATACTTTATTGCCATCAAAATTTTCATTTTCATACCAACCTTCAAAAGTATATCCTTCTTTTGAAGCAGGATCTAAGAGAGTGACTCCACTTTCAACGGTATAGTCTTGTTTTGTATTCGTACCGCTTAACTTATCTACACAAGTAACATTATAAGAAACGGTTTCCCATCTAGCTTCTAGTTCTAGATTTCCAGTGGAACCTTTTACAACAGATTCTACTTTGTCCTGTTTTCCTTTTTTATACCAACCCTTAAATGTATATCCTTCTTTCGTTGGCTCATTTAAAGTGAAAGTATCATCTTCTACAGTATACGAATTTCTATTTTCTGTTTCTAAAGTACCATTTTTAGAATCCTCATACGTAATGGTATAAGTATCCATTTTCCATACCGCATAAACAGTCACACTACCATTTTCTGAAGCAGTTAAATTATTAGCTGTTTCAATACAGTCGGTACAACTATCTTTAGAGCCTTCTTGTTTTGTTTGACTCCATCCTAAGAAGGTATAGCCTTTTCGTTCATATCGTGAACTACTTAAAGGCGAAACTGTATCATATCTATGACTAGTAGGTTCTACTTTTCCGGTTCCGTCATTGGCATCATAGGTTACCGTATACGTATTTGCCTTCCATACCGCATAAACAGTAACATTTCCATCATTATCAGATGTTAAATTATTTGCTTCAGTTAGACAATCACTACAAGTATCAACGGAAGTTTCCTGTTTTGTTAAACTCCATCCCAAGAAAGTATAACCCTCTCTTGTATAAGGAGATTTACTTAAATCTGTAGTGTTATCATATGTATGTGTCGTCTTTTCTACTTCCCCTTCAGGTTCAGAACTTCCTGTTCCTTTATTAGAATCATAAGTTACTGTATAAGTATTCGCTTCCCATACAGCGTAGACATCTATTACATCGCCTGTTGTATAGTTTTTCTTTTCAGTGATAAGAGTATTGGTAGTCGTATCACTGGTCCAACCTAAGAAATGATATCCTCTCTTTGTAAAATGAGATTCATTCTTATTTAATTCTTTTTCTACATCATAAGTAAATTCTTCTTCGAAATCAGTACCTTCGGTAGAAGTATTTCCATGATATTTGACTTTATAGGTATTTGCTTCCCACATTGCATATAGAGTGATACTATCTTTATCTTTTTCTTTTCCTGCAATATTTTGAACAGAATCCTCATCATCATATGCCTTTTTCTGATTATCACTAGTAGTACTCCATCCAACGAAATGGTATCCTGGCTTTGTAAAACTATTTCGTGTTAATGAACGAGAAGCTTCATCATAAGTAAAGCCTTGTGGCTTCATATCGCCTTCTCCACCATTTGAATCAAATGTTACTGTATAGGTATTGGCATGCCACTTCGCATAGAAAGTCATACCCTCTTGTGGCATCGTAGTAGGAATTTCTAGTTTCGTTGTTCCTGTTTGATCATACCATCCATCAAAGGTATATCCTGGATAAGTAGGATCTTGTGGCTTTACGATATCAGTTCCAAAGTCTTGAACAATATCTTCGATTTCAACAGGAATATTTGGATTTAAACTTTCAAAAGTAAATGTGTTATGATTAATAATCCATTTTGCATATAAAGTAAGATTTCCAGCACTCATAGGTTTCGTAAAATCATACTTTGTTCCCTCTTTAAAATCAGGAGTTGAATACCATCCGTCAAAATGATGTCCCACCCATGCAGTAGGTTCTTTTGCCGTTAGCGTATCTCCCATTTTAAAGGTATCTGTTAACGTTTCTTCTTTATTCGTTTTACTGATATAAGTTAAAGTATAAGTAGTTAGTTTTGCTCCTACTTCTACTGTCATATCAGCATCTTTCATTTCAAAAGTAAGAGTATCATCTTCTTTTGTTTCTCCATCTAATAACCAGTGAGAGAATTCATATCCTTCTTCAAAAGTAGTATTCTTACTATCTAAAGTAATTGCTTCTCCATATAAGTAACTTTCTTTAGAAGGACTTTGAGGAGTTTCGACACCCTTACCTCCCGTAATCGTTAACGTATGTTTTTTTCTCTTATAGTAGTAGCGAACAACACTATCCCCACTACCTTTAATTACAGAAGACGTAGATTCTTCTTTATCAAATTCATAACCAACTTCTGGTACTTTTCTATCTGCTTCTTTTAAAATAGAAGTATCTGTCGTACCAGTTTTTTCTTCTTTACTAGATGGAGTATTAGAATAATTTCCATCTGTACCCATATAGTAATGTTCTACCGTATATGGAGTATTGACATTTGCTTCAAAGATTGCTTCTATTTTTAAGTCTCCTAAAAGACCATCAAAATCTTCTACTTCTTTACCATTTACTAACCAATGCTTAAACGTATATCCCTCTTTTGTTGGGTCTTTTAAAACAATTGGATTTTCGACGGTATAAGTACTTGGATTATCTCCCATACCACCATGTAAATCATAAGTGATGGTATATTCGATTGGAGTGGTCGTAGCGGTTAAAGTAATATTATTATATATAGTATAAGTAAATGCCGCATTTACTTGCTTATTGCTCCAATAAGCAAAAGCGTAGCCCTCTTTTGGGGTGACCTCTACATTTACTTTCTCTTTATAATAATAACTTCCTTCTCCATTTAGAGATTCTACCCCATTATCTCCTTTTAGAGTCAAGTTATATTTATTTCTTTTATAGTAGTATTTTACAGTCGTTTCTCCATCTTCTAAAACGGTTACTGTTTCTTTCGTTGGAGCAGTAAATCCCTCATATGTATGGGTTGTAGGAGTTACCTTACTACCGATTCTTCCCATCTTATGTTCCGTTTTATCTGGTTTATTATACTTACCATCTAATCCCATAAGATAATGTTCAACCGTATAAGAGGCATTCCCAATTTCTGCCCATCTTGCTTCTATTTGAGCACTTTCTGTAATCTCGTTAGAAAAATCAAAAGTATCTTTACCAACATACCATCCTAAAAAAGTATATCCATCCTTAGTAGGTACCTCAGGTTCTTTTAATTTTTCTCCATGCTCTACCTCGATTTCTGTTGGCGCATTTACTCCATCATCAATCGTAATAGAATACGTATTCTTAGCAAAATGTGCCTCTAGCTGCATATCTGCTGTAATCTCACCTGTTTCAAAGTCAAATTCTTTATCACCAACATACCAACCTGTAAAGGTATATCCCTCTTTCGTAGGTTCCTTTGGCTTAACAATTTCACCCATGTTGCGAACATTCTCTAAGCGATATTCTTTTCCATCTACCATGAAAGTAACCGCATAATCTTTTCGATGGCAGAAAGTCACTAACAAAATAATAAGAACGACTAAAAAGGCTAAAATGACGCCTAATTTAATCATTTTTTCTTTTTTGTTATCTTGCCCTTTTGAAAAAGAATCTTGCTGAGACTTGCTTGTATCTTTCTTTGGTTTTTGAGCCATTTTCATTTTCTCCTTTCTTCTTTTGAGCCAAACTGTCTCCAACACTTATTTTATACTATTTTCCCATCATTTGTCTAGTTATCTTTTTCTTTTCCAAAAATTACTAAAAAAGATTCCTTCTTTTTACAAAGGAATCTTTTTATTTTATTTCGTATGACCAACAATTGTAATTACTTTATTTTTACAAGCTGGATTAGAATCTTCAGCAACATTGCTATCGAAATCATAAGTTGTTCCATCTTCTGTTGTCCATTTTGTAATTGTGTAAGAAGATCCGCCTTCCTCTTGTATTTCGTTTCCAATATTTGGAATTGGGGTTCCAACAGGAACTTCAAAGGTATATACGGTTTGTTCTTGTGAATCTACTTTTAATTTATAGTTAATTGTATATTTATTATTCAATACATCTTCTGTTGCGAAGAAATAATAAGCAGCTCCGTTAATTCCTTCATACAATATAGATTCATATCTTGGGGAACAAGCAAGTCCATTACATCCAAAATGTTTCGTTACTCCTAAATTTGAATTTCCCAAAAAACTGCTTTTTAACATTGTAGGAAAGGCAGCACCATTAAAACTCTCTTTATTGCCCATAAGTATTCCACCAAGACTATCTCGCACTTCTTGGGAAACACTCCAGTTCTTCGCATCTTGAGAGGTAAATCCTATTCCTATAGGTAAAGTTCCTAAACCAATTGTTTCCTTTCCCAATGTTGAGGCATCAAATACAGAAATATCTCCAGGATACCTTTCGTTCGCTTTAGCATAATTATTTAATCTAACAGGTTGAGAAATACTTACCGCTAAAGTAAATACATCAACATAATAATCACTCCTACTTGGAATTTTTACATAAAGTGATGTCTTCTTTGTTTTTCCAACATGACCGACCTTAACCTCCGGTTTTAACTGAGGACCTTCGCCACTAATTGGATATAATTCAAATCCTACAGATTCAATGTAAGGAATGTCCCACCATCTTGCATATAAATTTGTATCTTCTGTAAATTCATATTCAGTCGCATATTCGTATTGTCCTGTAAATTCTGCAACTTCATCATCTAACAAATGGTATCCAATGATATTATCCTTGTCATTCGTAAATGATGAACTTTTACTCCATCCACCAAAAACGCAATCCTCTTTAGTGACTTCTGGGAAAGTAACTTTTAGTCCAGGTTGAATCGTTACTACGGCATTTTCAGTACTGGCTAAATTCTTAACTGTAACACTATCTTCTGCTACCTCAATAGAACCATCCTGTTCACAAGAGCCTCCCGCAGCCGTCTTACAAATCGCTTTTTTCACCTCTTGTTTTTCTATACCAACATCTTTTCCATCATTATATAGTTTTACATTAATAGAAGCGGTATCTTGATAATTGCTTATTGGACAATCTTTATCATAAGTACATGTTTTTGTCTTTTGACCATCCGTACCATTATATTTTACTTTATAGGTAATCGCCTCTAGTTTGGCAGTTAAATCGATATCAGAGGTTAAAGTAATGCTAGTTCCTTGAGAAGCATCACCTATCATCCAATACTTAAAAGTATAACCTTTTTTCTCTGCATTCTTACCTGTAATATCTACAGTAGCACTATTCCATACAGCATCTAAATAAACTGTTGTACCTTCTTCTGTGGCTAAGTTGTCTGAAATAGTTTTATCACTTGTAGATGCGTTATAAGTTTTTTCAGTTTCACGAACTTTCCATTCCTTAATGTTAGCAGATACTGTCATTGCATCAGGAACGGTTACGCCTGTCGGTTTGCTTGGTGCTTTAAAAGTCACTTTATAACTTTTTGTGAAAGAGAAAGTAGACGTTTTTGGAATAACATTATTTTTTCCATCGTAGGTATACGTGTATTCAGAAGATTGTTTTCCATTACCATCCGTAAAGACAACTTTATAAGTAATTGGTGTCCATTTAGCATGTAGTGTTAACTCAGAAGTAACAGCATCACCATCATTTACTTTGCTAGTTTCTTGACTTACATCTGTATACCAACCGCCAAATTTATATCCAGTTTTCTTTCTTTCATCTGTTGGGTGAGTAATGGTTGGATCAGCCCAACATGCTTCTAATGTAACATTTCCATCACCCGTTGCAGATAATTGATTTTGTACATCTGTATTTGGATCATAACACTTTCCATCTTCACTACCTTTTACTTTCCATCCTGTTAAAGTAGCATTTAAAGCACCTGTTTCTACTTTCGTTCCATCGTTCCATGTTACTTGATAAGATTTTGTAAAAATATTAGCTGGTTTTGTTTTATTTTCTCCATCAAAAGTGAAAGTATCTTTTGCTGTTTCACTCTTGCCATTATTGGACTCATAAGTTACTGTATATTGTTTTGCTGTCCACTCTGCTATCAAAGTAATATCTTTGGTAACTGTATCTGTATTATTAGCTTTTTTATTTTCTAATTGCCATTCTTTAAAGGTATATCCTGTTCTTGTTGGCGTTTCTAATGCAGAATCAGAAATTGTTGGATTTATCCAATCTGGCTCTAAAGTAATAGTAGCTCCATCTTCAGCAGTTAACATACTTACTTCAGTTCCAGCTTGATAAGTTGTACCACTAGAATCCTTTACTTTCCAGTTTGTATAACTTAGTGGTCTATTTACTTCTTTATTCTCTACACTATCATGATTATAGTTATATGTAACTTTCCAATTCTTAGTGTATTTAGAAGCACTCTCTAAGTTAAACTTCTCTGTATATTTTTTCTCTACTGGTTGTGTAGAATCCTTACCATCCGTATAAACAACCTTATAAGTATGTTCTTTCCATTTT
The DNA here is from genome assembly GCA_947626275.1 of uncultured Bacilli bacterium. Taxonomy (GTDB): domain Bacteria; phylum Bacillota_I; class Bacilli_A; order RF39; family UBA660; genus UBA5578. The sequence continues at coordinate 26,312 of CANQRL010000013.1, read as the reverse complement.
GCTGCTAAAGTAAGGTTTCCATGACTTCCTGTTGGAATAGACTCTACTTTTTCTTCGGTTACTGAATCTCCATTTGTTTTATACCAACCTAAGAAAGTATATCCTGTTTTAGTAAGTGGAGATAAAGTAATAGACTCACTTTCAATATTATAAGAAGTTTTATTATTGTTACCTTCCGCATTTAACTCATCTTTATAAGTAATGGTATAATTCTCAGTTACCCAATGAGCATAAAGCGTAATGGTATCTTTATCCTTGCTTTTACCAGCAAGATTTTGAACCTCGTCTTGATCACTATATACCTTATCACCATCAGGCTCAGTACTCCATCCATCAAAAGTATATCCTTCTCTTGTGAATGTATTTTCTGTTAAAGCTGTTTTTGGAGCGTCATAAGTAAATTCTTGTGTCTTATCCTCTCCAACTCCTTTATTAGCGTTAAAGGTTACGGTATACGTATTTGCTTCCCATACTGCATAAACAGTGATAGTTCCTTTATCCGTATAATTTTTATTTTCGGTAATAAGTGTATTGGTCTTAGTATCTTTGGTCCATCCTTTAAAATGATATCCCTCTTTCGTGAAGGTATTCTCACTTAAAGCGCCATCTTTATCATACGTATGGGAACTATTAGGCATATCGCCGCTTCCACCATTAGGATCGTATTTTACTTCATAGTTATTTGCTTCCCACATAGCGTATAAAGTAATGGTATCATTATCTTGTTTTTGACCAGCAAGATTTTGTACAGGAGCATTATCATCATATGCTTTTGATGGAGTCTCTTTTGTCTTACTCCATCCTACAAAATGATATCCTGTCTTTGTATAAGAGTTTGTTGTTAATGGTGTTTCTGCTTGATCATAAGTTAACGTTTGAGTAACATCTTGTCCTTCTCCACCATTTTTATCAAAAGTAATTGTATACTTATTAGCTCTCCATTTTGCATACAATACCATACTGTTTTCCATAGTTTCTGGCATTTCTACCTTTGTTTTAAATGTATTATTATCAGAATACCAACCTTCAAATGTATAACCATCGTAAGTTGGATCTTCTGGCCACTTATCTGCTAGAGAAGTACCATAGTCAGCCTTTATTGGGGCAATGGTCAATCCTCTTTTATTAGTAACAAACGCAATCGTATCCTCATCTAACTCCCATTTGGCATAAAGAGTAATATCTCCTGCTTTCATTGGAGCATTAAAGTCAAATTGTTCACCTGACTCTAAATCTTCATACCAACCGGTGAAATGATGTCCAAGCCAAGATATTTTTGGAGTATAAGATGTTTTTGTCTCACCAAGAACAAAAGTATCAATATACTCTTCTGGTTCTTCTTGATCTGTCTCACTAATATAAGTTAAATGATAAACAATTTTTTTCGTTACCATGCTGACAGAGACATCACTATTCTTCATAGAAAGAGTAAGAATATCTCCTGTTACTTTTTCATTATCTACTAACCAATAATCAAATTCATAACCCTCTACATAAGTAGCATCTTTACTATCTAATTGAACTTCTTCTTTGTAGTAATATTTCTCTTTACTAGGTTTTACAGGTGTTTCAACGCCTGTATCACCAGAAACAGTTAAAGTGTGTTGATTCCTACTATAGTAATATTTTACAACGGTCGTTCCATTACCATCGATATTCGCTTCGGAAGTAGATTTCTCACTATCAAAAGTAAATCCTTCTGTTACTTTTCTATCACTTTCTTGAATAGCAGAGGTATCCGTTGTACCTTCATGAGTTACAACATCCTCAGTTGTTTCTGGATAGTTTCCCTCTGTATCCATATAGTAGTGTTCTACCTTATAAGAAGTATTAGTATTTGGTGTTGCTGTTGCGGTTAATTCTAAATTATCCGTAACTGTATAAGTAAATTCTCTTTGAGTATTCTCATTAGACCACTTCTCAAAAGTATATCCTGCTTTTGGAGTCGCACTAATCTTTACTTCTTTTCCATAGTAGTAAGTACCTTCTCCTTCTACTTTTTCAACACCGGTTCCAGCTGTTAAAGTTACTGTGTGTTGTGTTCTTTGATAGTAGTATTTTACAACAGTCGTTCCATTACCATCGATATTGGCTTCGGAAGTAGATTTCTCACTATCAAAAGTAAATCCTTCTTCTATCTTTCTATCAGTTTCTTGAATAGCAGAAGTATCCGTTGTACCTTGATGGGTTACAACATCCTCAGTTGTTTCTGGATAGTTTCCATCTGTATCCATATAGTAGTGTTCTACTTTATAGGAAGTATTAGTATTTGGTGTTGCTGTTGCGGTTAATTCTAAATTATCCGTAACTGTATAAGTAAATTCTCTTTGAGTATTCTCATTAGACCACTTTTCAAAAGTATATCCTGCTTTTGGAGTCGCACTAATCTTTACTTCTTTTCCGTAGTAGTAGGTACCTTCTCCTTCTACTTTTTCAACACCGGTTCCAGCTGTTAAAGTTACTGTGTGTTGTGTTCTTTGGTAGTAATATTTTACAACGGTAGTTCCATTACCATCAATATTGGCTTCGGAAGTAGATTTCTCACTATCGAAAGTAAATCCTACTTCTGGTACTTTTCTATCACTTTCTTGAATAGCAGAAGTATCCGTTGTACCTTCATGAGTTACAACATCAGTAGTTTTCTCTGGATAATTTCCCTCTGTATCCATATAGTAGTGTTCTACTTTATATGGGGTATTGGTATTTACTTCAAAGACTGCTTCTAGTTCTAAATCACCTAGAAGACCTTCTAATGTCTCTACTTTTTCTCCATTTACTAACCAATGTTTAAAAGTATATCCAGGTTTAATTGGATTTTCTAACTTTAATGGTGTTTCTACATTGTAAGTAGTTGGGTATTTTCCCGTTCCACCATTTAGATCATAATCTACTTTATATTCAATTGGTTTTGTTGTTGCCGTCAATGTCGTCTTATTAGCTGGCATCGTAAAGGTATTCTTTTCTACCTTAGAAGACCAACCAACAAATTCATATCCCTCTTTTAGAGTAACAGATACGTCTACTTTTTCTCCATAATAGTAACTGCCTTCTCCTTCGATATCTAATATTCCCTTATCTCTTTTTACAGTAAGAGAATAGCGATTTCTAGGATAATAGTATTTAACTTTCGCAGATCCGTCCTCTAAAACCGTAATCTCTTCTCCCTTAGGACTTGTAAATCCTTTAAAAGATTTTACAGTTGGAGTAATTTCACTATCGATTTGTGCTTCTCTAGTCATTTTCTCACTAGCTTTAGTAGGATATTTTCCATCTAATCCCATCAAATAGTATTCTACGGTATAAATGGCATTTCCTTTATTACTAAAGCGAGCTTCTAATTGCATATCAGAAGTTACCTCTTTATCAAAATCGTATTTTTCATCGTCTAAATACCACCCTAAAAAGTTATATCCTTTTTTCGTAGGTGTTTCTGGCTCTTCCACTTTTTTACCATGCTCAATTTCGAGTTCTTTTTTGTTTCCAAGACCATCAGAAATCGTCACAGTATAGACATTTAAGGTAAATTGAGCTTCTAGTTGCATATCTCCTGTGATTTCGCCTGTTTCAAAGTCAAATTCTTTACCATCAACATACCATCCCTTGAAAGTATATCCTTCTTTGGTAGGAGCTTTTGGCTTTACAATTTCACCCATGTTACGAACATTTTCTAAGCGATATTCTTTTCCGTCTACCATGAAAGTAACGGCATAATCCTTTCGATGGCAGAAAGTCACCAACAAAATAATAAGAACGACTAAAAAGACAAAAACTACGCCTATTTTAATAAATTTCTCTTTTTTATTATCTGGCTCTTTTATCGGTTCTTCTATTTTTTGGTTTTTCTTGCTTTTGGTTTGCTGCGCCATTTTTTGCTTCTCCTTTCTTCTTTTATGAGCCCAAACGTCTCTAATTCCTATATTATACTATTTTTCGTCTTTTTGTCTAGTAGATAAACCTTTTTTAACAAAAAAACTCCTCTCAAAGAGGAGTTTATCTACTTCTTGTATTTTCCTGAATATTTTCATATACCTCTTCTAATGGGGTATAACTCATCGTCTTCAATTTTAATTCGTATTCTAGTAGTTCTATTTTCTTACTCATCAGTTCCACATATTTCTCACCTAGATACTTTTGATAACGGTATCTTAGAATTTCTTTGTAACGAGTTAGTTCTCCTAGAATCTCATTCAAATTGCCGTTTGATCCGTCCTCTTCATCACTATCGATTACTTCTACGATATAGTTGAGATAAAGTTCTAATTTTTTTTGAATTTTTCGCTTTAAAATTTTCTCTACCAAAGATGGTTTCATGATGACTAATTTATTAACGGTAATGCCATCGTATTGTAACTGATTCTTAGGAGTAATTTGAAAACCGTCGGAAAGCGCTCCATCAAAACAAACAATATTTCCTTCTTGCCCCTTTTTTGTCACAAAGTAATATCGTCTATCCGACATATGATCATCTACTTTCTAATAAATCCGGTCTTCTCTCTTTCGTCTTCCGTAGTTGTTCCTCTTCTCGCCATTTTTTAATGTTTTCATGGTGTCCTGATAAAAGAACATCAGGTACTTTCATTCCACGAAAATCGACTGGCTTTGTATAGACTGGATAATCTAAGAGTTGATTGTGAAAGGAATCTTGGATATGAGATTCTTCTTCAATGACTCCTGATACTAAACGAACCACACTATCGACAACGGCCATACAAGGAATTTCTCCCCCCGTTAAGACATAGTCGCCAATACTCAATTCCTCATCAACAAAGGAACGAATTCTTTCATCAAATCCTTCATAGTGCCCACAAACAAAGATTAAATGTTCTTCCTGGGATAATTCATAGGCATGTTGTTGTTTATAAGGAACGCCTTGCGGCGTAAGAAGAATGACTTTCGACTGAGGAGTTCTAACACTTTCGATCGCATCATAGATAGGCTGTGGCATTAAAACCATTCCAGCTCCTCCTCCAAAACCATAATCATCGACTTTCTTATGAGGATCTTGAGAAAAATCGCGGATGTTATGAAGGGCAATGCTCACCTTTCCAGAAGATTGTGCTCGAGCTAGAATAGATTCCTTTAGAATCCCTTCAAACATGTCTGGAAAAAGGGTTAAAATGTCAATCTTCATTCAAGAGTCCTTTCATATAACGAATCTCTAACCGTTTATTTTCTAAATCGACGTTTTTAATAAATTCATCTACATTAGGTATCATATGCTTACTACCATTTTTTACTACTAAAATATCATGAGCATTCGTCTTTAAGATGCTATCGACATGACCGATATGTTCCTCTTCACAATAGACTTCTAAGCCAATTAAATCTTCATCTAAATATCCTTCATATTCAATATCTTCCCGATTGACATACATCGGTTCATTTTTATAGATGATGACATCATCGATATGCTTTTTATCTTTAAAAGTGACCATATCATAATTCTTATGGGTACGATAGGTGTCTATTACTTCTTCTTTATGCTCTTTTCCAATGTAACATTTCCGATTTTCTATGAAAACGGAATCTTTAAACTTGAAATCACTGACAATGCGAATTTCCCCTTTTAGTCCATGGGTATTCACAATATCCCCTACATAAATATAATCCATATAACACCTACTTACTTAACTCATACATGAGAATGCTTGCCGCAACCCCTACGTTGAGAGACTCACAAGCACTACTCGTCGGTATGTAAACATAATCCTCACAAAACTCCCCTATTTTTTCACTCATGCCCTTTCCTTCGTTTCCCATTATTATAGCAAATAATAGATTTTTTTCAATAGTTTTCAAATCTTTTCCATGGGTAACACGAGTTCCAAAAATGTGGTATCCCTTTTCTTTTAAAAGCAACAATGACTCTTCTAGGGAACCAATGATAAAATTCATATGAAATAAAAGTCCTTGGGTAGCGCGAACTACCTTATCATTATAAAGATCAACAGAATGATCACTGATAAGAAGCGTATCAATCCCAAAGGCAACCGCACTTCGAATAATCGTTCCTAAATTTCCTGGATCTTGGATATCTTCCAAAACAAAAACATTTCCTCGAATCTCTCGAGGCTCCAACTTGTAACAAACTCCCATCACTGGTTGAGGAGAATCTAACTCTGATAGATAAGAAAGGACAGAATGAGATACCACCATGGTATCTACTTCTAACGAAAAATCTGTATTTTCCTCGACAATTAATGTCTTTAAACATCCTGCTTTTTTAGCCTCTAAGACAAGATGTTCTCCTTCTACTAAAAAAAGGTTCGTTTGGTCACGATACTTTTTTTGATGGAGTTTATGATACTCCTTTACTCTAGCATTCTCAAGGGAAGTATAAATCATGCGCACAAAGGTCCCGTATAAACCGTGAAGACAAGATTCTTTTCTTGTTTCTCAATCTTCACAGAAGCATCTAGAGGATCTCCTGTCTTTGGATTCTTGATATCCATATCCGCATATCCTCCATTTTGAAGAGTTTCTAGAGTAACACATTCATATCCATCACTTAATTTAGGTAGATTAGCTTTATCAGATGCCCAATTTCGAGCCGCTAATTCAATATTCTTCATCTGTGCTTCCGATAAGGTTGTCTTTCCTTCCTTAATAATTCCCGTAATGGCTGGAACTGCTACCAAAGCGATTAACGATAAAACAACAATAACCGCAAGCAATTCCACTAAAGTAAAACCTCTTTTATTCATATTCTCACCTAATACAATTATAACAACTGTTTCTCCTTTTTTCAATAAAATTATCACGAAAGCACAAAACTTAACAGTAGAGTAGACAAAAAAATAGTTGTTATTCACAACTATTCTCGATACTCAAATTCATAATCCAAAATTTTAACTGTATCCCCGTTTTGAATTCCCATCTCTTTTAATTTATCATCGATTCCGAGTTTTCTTAACTTTTGAGAGAATCGTAAGAATGCCTCATCGGTAACAAACCAAGTCATCTGATAAATCTTTTCGATTTCTTCCCCTTTTACGACGTAGACACCATCGGACTCTTTATAAACCTTAAATGGTTGTTCCTTTTGAAATTTATAAAGGACATGACTTTCAAACCGTTCTTCATCGATTAAAGGAGTCTTCTCTATTTTATCTAATTCATCCGCAAGACGAATTAAAACGGGTTCTAACCCTGTTCCTTCCATCGCACTAATGGCAAAAACAGGAGCATCTACTTTCTTTTGAAAGGCCTCTAAATTCTCTTTAGAACCTTCCATATCCATTTTATTAGCTAGAATAATCTGTGGCTTTTGAAGTAATTTCTTATCAAAATTTTCTAATTCTTGATTGATTGTTACATAATCCTGATAAGGATCTCTTCCCTCAAAGCCACTCATATCAATCACATGCGCTAAAACACGTGTTCTCTCAATATGTTTTAAAAATTTATCTCCTAATCCTTCGCCAAGAGAAGCTCCCTCGATTAGTCCTGGTAAATCCGCAACAACAAACGATCTACCATCCTTCACACGTACGACTCCAAGATTAGGATGAAGGGTTGTAAAATGATAAGCAGCAATTTTTGGTTTTGCAGCAGAAATCTTCGAAATGATGGTCGACTTTCCTACACTAGGCATTCCAACTAGACCAACATCAGCTAACAACTTCAACTCTACTTTCAGTCTCTTTGACTCTCCTGGTTCCCCATTCTCGGCAAAATTAGGAGCGGAATTATTCTTGGTGACGAAAGCCATGTTACCACGGCCACCACGTCCCCCTTTCGCAACGACGACGCGATCTCCCTTTTTTATTAAATCCCCTAAAATAAAATTCGTCTCTTTATCAGTAATAATCGTTCCGAGAGGTACTTTCACAATCAAATCAGGAGCATTTTTTCCATTCTTTGCTTTTCCTTCTCCATGTTCTCCATTCTTCGCGCGATAGCGTTTATTATAACGAAGATCAATTAACGTGTTTAGTCCTTCATCCACTTCAAAAATGACATCGCCACCAGCTCCTCCATTTCCTCCAAATGGGCCGCCCATTTCGACATACTTTTCCCTTCGAAAGGCAAGACAACCGTTTCCTCCGTTTCCAGCAATTACTTCAATTTCTACTTCATCGATAAACATTGTATCCCCTCCTATCGATTCTTCTATTTAGCAGTATAAAAAGATTTTCCATTGAGATAAGAATAATACTCTTTCCCAACAACGTAATAGTGGTTCATCAAAACGATAGAAGTTCCTTTTGCTTCTCCCACTTTTTTCTTTTTCGTCATATTATAAACGACTACTTCATCGTCTTTGATAAGTCCGATAAAAGCCTCTTCTGACTTTAAGGCAACGGAAGTAGTATAATCTTTAATTCCTTCCTCTAAGACTTTTTCTTTCTTGTCGATCAATTGATATTTGTCATCACGATAAACGAGATAAAAGCCATTTACAGCCCGAATACGACTATACTCATTAGAAACTTTTTTAAAATCGCGATTGATGAGGTAATAACTGCCACTTTCTTTCGAAACGATAGCTAGTCCATTTTCATCAAAAATAGTCGCTGAAAGATATCGTTCTGATTTCTTCTCGCCTTTTTTATTGTAATAGAAGTACCCCGTTTTTTCATTTTTACATTCTCCATAGGGATAGCTTTGCATAATATAGCCATCCTCTGTTGTCGCACTATAGGCAAGGCAAGAAGCGGTCTTTTTCTTCTTTCCCTTTTCGTAAAAGGTCGCATTGTTATCCTCAATCACGACATAGTTTTTGCTATCGAGATAAGCCGTTGCTTTCTCTTTCCCTATCTTTCCTTTGGAATCCACGAAACGATAGAAACTATCCGTACCCTTACATACAATTTCGCCCTTATCAGTTAACGTGGCTTGACAAGTATCTTTTTCTAGCGTATATCGTTCTTTTCCATCTTTTACAACCTTATAGTTTCTATCTTGATCTTCCTCATTAAAATACGCACAACTAGAAAGTAAAACGGTATCCTCTGTCGCATTAGAAACACAGTATTTTCCCTCTAAGGTTGTCACTTTCTTTCCCTCATTGACATTATAAAGAATCGTTTTCTCAGCAGTCGATAAAGTGACATATCCATGGATGACCTCTTCTGAAATCGAATAGTTATCGGCATCGAGCGTATCAATCTTCTTACCAGTATAATCATATACTCTTACCCTTTTTTTCTCTACATCCCCTAATATTTGAACGAGATATAAAGCATAGCTAGAAAAATTATTAACAGAAATCACTTTTTCCTCTAGAGTTTGTTTTCCTCGATAGTTAAGTAAGATATCTTTTTTACCCTCATCGCCAGCAATTTTATAAAGAGAGTAGTAGCGATAAAGATAACGATCAGAAAAATTTAAGAGAAACTTTCCTCTTTGGTTGAGTAAAGCATATTCTCCCTTTTCGTTTTGAACACGGGTAACACCCCCATAAAAGGTATCCGTTGACGAAAATAAATAATCGGTTAATTGCTCTCCTGATTCCTGAAAAAGAGCATACAATCCTTCTTCATTAGAAAGGAAAAAGGCATCTGTTTTTTTAAAATCCTCATAAGGGATTCTCTTATCTCTAAAAAGGAATCGTCCTATTCCCCAAAGTAGGAAAAAAGAAACGAGGACAATTGCCGCTACGAACCCTATTTTCTTTCCCTTTTCTTTCGATATTTTCCATTTCCTTTTTTGCTTTTTTGGTTCTTCCTCTTGTTTTAGTATCTTTTCTTCCATAGCACACCTCACACCCATTATAACAAAAGAGATGGAATAAATCCATCACTTTTTATTTTCATAGCAATCAAAAAAAGCAGAGTCATCTGCTTTCTTCGACGAGTTTTGATATCATCATGGTACTTGGAATATCACCAACAGCATTTAATGCGGTTGCGGGAGCATCGATTAACCATCCGATAGTGGCAATAATTGGAAAAGCCGTTAAAGGGAAATCGTAAAGCGTTACAATCAATAATTCTCCGATTAATCCTCCACCTGGAATACCAGACATAACGACTCCACTTAAAACAGCGATAAGAATGGCGATTAAAACAGTATCGATACTAGCAAAGCTCTTTCCAAAGATACTAAAGAGAAAAGCAATCTTTAAAATAGAAGCCATGCTTGATCCTTCCATATGCATCGTTGCTCCGATTGGTAGACAAACTTCACCGACATCTTTTGCTACCCCAATCTTTTCACTAGCTTCCATATTAACCGGTAAAGTAGCTAAAGAGGAACACGTTCCTAAAGCCGTAACCGTCGGTAAGAATAGATGCTTTAAAGTAGAGCGAATTCCTTTCTTTCCTTTGACAAAAGAAATATAAAGAGGATAGAAAAGAAAGTAATAAAGAAGCGCCATCACGAGATAAAAAATCATACTTTTCGCATAACTACCAATTAAAGTAGGACCGTATTGGTTCGTTAAAGAAGCAAAATAAGCAAATAATCCAATTGGTGCATAATACATGATAAGACTAATAAACTTCATAAATGCTTTAGAACAAACGTCTAACATTTTCTTTAAAGGTGCGGCATCTTCCCCTACTAAATTGACACTTAATCCAAATAAAATAGAAAAAATAATCAAAGGAAACATGTGGCTTTTATTGAGTAATCCTTCAAAATCGGAAACAGTAAACATGTCTACTACACTGGTTGCTAAATCAACACTTTCTTTTACTCCCTCTGTTAGAGGAATCGATGCTTTTCCAACCGGATCAACAATCCATACTCCCACTAACATAAAAATACAAGCAAGTAGGCTAGTGATTCCAAACACTAATAACATATAGCCAAATATTTTCCCCAAACGCTTACGATTACTCATCGATGCGATACTACTAGAAATCGTAAAAAAGACAAGTGGTACTACAATCGTAAAAAGCATATTCATAAATACCGTTCCAAACGGTGTCAAAAATGAAATTGAGTTATCTGATAAGATAAGACCGGAAATCATTCCTGCAAAAATAGCTACTAAAAGAATAATCGAAAAACGATAATTTGAAAATATTTTCTTTAAACTCATAACATACCTCCCAATACAATGTATGAATGAATTTAAAAAACATGAAAAAAAGAAGTTATCCTTCTTTTAATTCTAAAATTTCTTGTTCCGTTAGACCTGTACAATCGGCAATAATGGAAATATCAATTCCTTTTTTGAAAAGTCCTTTGGCAATACTTACTTTTTCCTTATGTCTACCTTCATTGATGCCTTCTCTTCTTCCTTCTTGTCTTCCCCAATCTTTCATGGCCCATTCTTTATCATAGGCTTCTATTAGGTCCCATTCTTCACTACTTCTTTTGATGTTCTCACTAAATTCTTTCATGACGACATCTCCTCCTACATATTCCAATGCTTTCTTTTGATTCTCTTCTATTCCTATTAACAAGAATCTTTCCATCTCTGTTAATTCTTCTTTTTTATTATAACATTTTTTTCGAATATTCGGTAGATAGATATCGATAATAATAACCTTATTCGTTAGGAGACTTCCGTCTTCTCCTACAATTCCATAATCTCTTCTCACAGTATCATCTTCTTTGTAACAGTAGTTATTGAGATTTACTTGAATGACTTGTCTATATTCTTCTTCCCTCATTTTATCTTCTCTTAAGTGAAATAAATAAGATAAATTTCTTTCTCGAATAATCGCACTAGGATTATTATTCATCTCTACATTGATAAATGTTCCCTTTATTTCTATGACTAAATCTTGACGATAACTCGTCCCTTTACCCTTATTTCCGGTTTCATTTTTCGTAAAATGTAGGTGGTTCAACAACTCTTCATAAGGAATCTCTAAAAGATAGGAAAGGAGTTTACAAGGAAACTTAATATTTTCTTCTCTTGAAAATAAAGTTTTAAACATCCCATCATACACAATTGGAATAATCGATCCTTTTTGAAATCTTTCAATCTTACTTCCCTTTTCATAGGAAACCTCTCTTACCTTCGTAAGGTCTAACGTACTATCTTTTAATGGAATAAGCATATTATCTCCTCCTACTAGCCATCATAACAGAGAAAAAAAGAAAAGAGAAATCTCCATTTTCCCTTTTCTCAACAAAAAAAGAACGTTTCTTTAAAAAAGCTATGATACTTTTTTTCTTTTCGTTCTTTTTTCTCTTCTTTATTTCAATTTTCATAAAAATATTAATCTACTACATACTCAACTGCTTCAAAAGAATAATTGCCATCTTCTTGCTTTTTAAAGATGTAACGATACTTATCCATATACCGTAAGTAATCTTTAACATTCTCATCTGTAATAACAACCTCTAGAACATCATTATGATTCGTTCTTGTTACCAAATTTTCTGGGTTTGTATAATCGGTATAAGCAACGTATTCTGTGATATATAACTCATCCGCACTATTAGAAATTTCTTTATACGTAATCTTTTGAACCTTCGTCTCTGTCTTCTTCTTTACCTTCCAAATCTCATAACGAGAAGTATTCGCATTATAAACATAACGCTTATTTGTCAAAGTTATCGTTCCATGATTAATAGGAACATCTCCAAAGATTGCTTTATAAGAATTTTCTAAAGCCTCTACCATAATATAGTCTCCACTATAGTAATAGTTTCCATTCGCATTTTTAACAGCGTCTTTAATACTATAACCATTATCGGTTGTAATATATTTCGGATCAAGATTTTTAAATCCTAGATAAAGTTTAGCTGCATCCGACATTCTATATAAAGATAACCGTTCAGCTAAATAGTTTTTATCCTCTGCAGTTAAAATACTCTCTTCCTCATAATCAAGAGCAAAAACATCATAAAAAGCATTTCCTAGACGATTAATTTTCTCCTCTTCTGTCTCAACATGCTCATTAGAATTTGACTCTGGGCCCTCCTCTTTATTTAAAATAGGAACAATAAAGATTTGATAAATACCAAAGAAAATCATTAAAATTAATAACAAAATTAACCCGGCTTGACCATTTTTTTCATTTGCCTGTTGCATAGACACCCTCCTATCATATAACACTATTATAATGTTACCATAAATTCCCAAAAATTCCAATACATGGTTTTTCAAAAAGCAAAAGAAAAAGTGTGAGAAATCACACTCTTCTAACTTTTCACGTCCACTCTTTTGGCATGAATCACACGTCTTTTCGTTGTATTTCCTACTCCAATGCATGTCGATAATGTCAAAATAGAGTCATCTTTAGATACTTCTACCCCTAAATTTTTTTCACTTCTTTTAGAAATGGTTTCTAAAAACGTAGAAAATTCCTCTTCATTTTGAAAATAAGTAGTAATGTAATACTCTTCACTTTCAATCGCGTAATAACTAAATATTTGATATTTCATAATGTGGTTATCCGTATCAATAATAGTAATATAGTGATTTTCTTCATCATCAAAGAAATCACTCTTTGTAATATCTTTTAAAGAACCAAACATAGAACCATCTAATAGAGCATGTCCATAGACGACCACATTTTTATCAAGCCACGAAAAATTTCGATAATCCATAAAAATGGCTCCCATTTGATTTCTCTTTTTCTCAAAAGTATGGCTTAAATAATAATCGTTATCCTTCGCGCGAACAACAGGATAATTGACTTTTTCATGATTAAATATAATCCATCCAACCGTATCTTTGTTTTTCTCTAATAATTTTTGAAAGTCGACATGAATCACTTTTTCCTTTTTTTCTTCCCCGTTTTCTTCCATCACTTTTTCCTCTACGTCAAGAACTTCTTCTGCTAAATTGTTATTTTCTTTCTTACTAGTATACGAATCTTTATAAAACAAAAGAATAGGAATGGTAGAAAGAACAAAAACAATGAGTAAAAAAGTGAGCAATAAAATTCTTCGATTTTTTAAATGCATTTTATAGAAAGAGAGAAAGAATTAAGCTTCTTTCTCTTTTTTTAATAAAATATAAAGAATTCCTAGGAAAGAAACGATAGACACTAACATGTAAGCTTCTATATTCATAGAAGATGTTAATGGGTTATTTCCTTTACTTGGCTTAGTTGAAGCAGCTTGTTTTTCAAAAGAAATCATAAATGGAGATAGTTCAAATACAGTAATTTGTACTTTTCCATTTTTTACTTTTTCAATAAACTCTTCATACGTACCATCACTTTTCTTGTGTAAAATATAGGCATTTTGATCGTTATACTTGTCGCCTACACTAAAAGTAACCGTCAAACCATCCTCGCCAATTTCGCCACTTTCTACTTTAAGTTCATAACTACCAAAAGTGTCTCCATATCCCTTTTCGGTTGCTTTATCTTGCATTTCTTGATAAACGTCTTCTTTTGGATCTAATTCTTCTCCCGTAATCACGAGATCATCATCCGCTGGAACGCCAACATGATCAACTACCTTCTTCGTCTCTTCTTTACTTACAACATATTTAAATTTATGAGGCTCATTGTCATAAGAAACTATAAAGGTATAAATGCTTCCGTTGTATCTTTCATCAAAATTCCATTCTTCATCAAATTGAACAGTTACATTTGTAATTTCAATTTCGGTTTCATCGAACCAATTTCTCCAGTTTTGCTGTAGATAAGCAACATAATCTTCCGTCGTATCTAAAACCGTTTCTGGAATAAAAATTTCAGATATATAGTAGCAAGTTACTTCTTTAACAGCATATAGATTTCCATCTTTGAAAAAGAATACTGGTCTAGTAACAACTGTAACATCAAAAGGGTATGAAAATCCAGGTTCATTCCAAGCAACCACATCAATAGAAGAATCATTTAAAAAGGAAGCAACACTACTGGTAAAATCTTCTATAGATAAATAATTTGATGCCTCACCAAATGGATGAGTCATAACAAAATCAGAAGGAATATTTTTAATTTTATCTTCTACATAAGCTTCTTTCTCTTCACTATAATTCTCTGTTTTAGTATATTGAATAGTAATGTCTTTGTCTAAACTTGAAGCTCCATCAAAAGAAACATGTACACTTCCGTTATGAATGAGATTGTTATCATGTCCTTCAGCAAAGCCATATTGCGAGAATCCTAAAATTGAAACATAATATTTTTCAATTGTTACCTCATAATCTTTACCATCAATTTGAAGAGTAAATCCGTTTTCCCATCCTTTTTCTTGAAAAATTGTTTTTAATTGTTCATTCAATGCGTTTACAGTATCAGAATATAGACAATTCTTATAATCGAGACTACAGTTATTTTCTTCTACCGCAACTTCATAAGCTGTTTTATCAACAGAAAATTCTGATGGAATAGCTGCTAAAAACTCTTCTTCGGTAACTACTGTTGACCCTTCTTTTGTTTCTTGATTATTGGCTAAAGAATCTGTTTGATTAACTTCCTCGCTACCTTCTAAAGCATAAACAGGCTTAGCTAGAAAAGTTATCCCAAAGATTGCCAAGGAAATAAATAAAAGTTTTTCTATTTTTTGCATATCATCATCACTCCTTTTAAAAACTCTTATCAAATTTTATTATAAAATCTTAAAACTGTGAAGTCAAGAAAAAGCAAAAAAGAAAAGAAGAAAGTATTTCTTTAATCTTTTCTTTTTATTATTTCTTTCCTTTCAAAAGAAGAAAACTATTTTTAGCCTTCATAAATCTCAGCACCAGTAGAATACTTATGCCATGCTTTACAAGCTTCATAGAATGCTTTTAAAGCTTCTTCCGTTACAGTTCCTTCTTCTTTCGCTAAGAATACTAGTGGATCTTTAACCTCTGTTGTTCCCCAATTTGAGAAAATGACATTTACTTTATTACCTGTATATTGATAAGTACCTGAGGTAATCGTGAAAGTATCCATAGTTTGCATACTCTTGATATATTTGTCATCATTTGTAAGAACAACTTTTACTCTTACCGTATTACCTTCTCCATCAAAAGCATTTTCATTTACTTTAGCGCCATCAATATAGTTACTATTTAACCAAGAAACTAATCTTTCTTTATTTAAGGTTACCGTATAAGTATGATCTTCACCTTCTACTGGTTCAACCATATCAATAGCGTCAATAGAATCTTCTTTTGTCTCTTTCATAACATCTTGTAAAAGAGAAATTTCATGAGATCCCATTCTTACCGTTGTAAAGAAATTAGCAAACATCCAATCATTTAAGACAGGACTGCAAGTGTTATTAGAACAAGTATAACCTTCTTCTTTATTTTTAACACTAACGAAAATAGGTCCTGTATGCGTTGGAAGGGCATTTCTAAGACGGAAAGTATATTCTTGATTCTTATCATCCTTATAGAAAGATACTTCTTTATCTTTATCATACTGTTGCGTAAACTTTTCAATGCCACCTTTTACAACATTATCTTTTTGAACCGTTAAGCTCTTTAAATCTTGTGTATTTTTAGCAGCTATATTAATCATTTCTTCTGCGGTTTTTACTTTACTATAATCTACAGTATATTCCGCTTCTTCTTCATTATCACCATCAATATCTAATCCAATCGTATAAACTTTACCATTAGAGCCAGTAATCTTAGACTCTTTAATAGCCTCTAGTTCTAACTTCATTGTTTTTAAAGTAGATACCGTAGCAATACCATTTTCTGCATCATTACTATACTTGTAACTTTTTGTAGTTCCATTAGGATCCGTAACTTTTACAGTTGTCTTATTTTCTTCAAACTTATCAGAAGATAACGTTACAGGAATATAAAATTTACCTGCTTTATCTGGTTCCATCAAAACACCAGATAACGTATTTCCTACTGTTGATAATCCAGATACTTCTGGAACTTGAACATTAGCAACAGGTTGTTGTTTATAAACAGCCGTTACGATATTTGTTGTATGAGCCTTTAATACAGTTTGAACTTTCGTTTTATCGGCAATCACAGTACTAGAAGTAGAATCTCCTAATACTACTTTTTCAAATACTTTACCATCTTCTGTTTTAGGTTCCTCATTAGGTTTATATCCTAACTTTTCAAAATTAATCTCATCATCATAATAATAAATTTGAAGATGTAACCAAGGAGATGGACGACCTTTATGTGTTTGATCTTTTACAGCCATGAAATAAATCATAGAATGGTTAGCATCAAGATAATAGAAATTTCCATAGTATGCCTCAGCAACGCTGTGGATTTTCTCATTAGAAGTTGTATCGATAATATTATATACATCATTTTTGGTCATTCCTTGAGCTTTAATAACTGCATTTGGATGCAATTTTTGGTCTCCAGGAGTTTCTTCATCTTCTCCACCTACTGCACCAGGATAAGAAAAACTTGTTACACGAGCAATCGTAGGATTCTTATAATTTTCATTCGTGTTAGTAATATTCGTAGCTGTTAAAGTTCCTCCTACTAAAATAGCAGCGTGCATATCATCATTATCTTTACTTGGTTGATTTTCTTCAAGAGCGCCTGAAACATCAACGTGATCAGCAACAACAGTTGCTCCTTCTTCTACCATTAATTGTGCTTTTTTAGCACCAGTAATTTTTAAGTTTGTAAGCGTTACTGTTCCATTACCTTTTTTAACATCGATAACATAATCTTTTCCTTCTACCTTGATAGTTGGAGTAGGATTTTCACTTAAAAGACTTACTGGACTAGCCACCGTAATAGGTTCAATTGTAACATCTTTTTCAGCAGTAATTTCAATTGGTTCTTGAGAAGTATAATCACCATCAATATAGATAGTATCATATTTATTTTTCTCTATTACTGTTTTAATATCTTTAGCACCTAGCGTACCATTTTGATCTACAACAGCAAAATTAGAATCAATAGTAAATGTATAGGTCTTTTCTTGTTCTTCTAATGCTTGACCATCAGAACCTACTAAATTAACACTATTATCTTTTACACCATCAATTTTAATAGTAAATGAGGTGCCATCAAACTCCAACTCATCTAAAGTTGCAGTCTTTTCTTGATTTTCTAATGCTTTATCAAATGCAGCTTTTGCACTTTCGATAATTCCGGCTTTTAAGGCACTTCCTTCTTCATCCAATAGTTCTCTATTAGAAACCTCATTAGCCATTTTTGATACCTTAGAAGCACTTTCAGAAGTAAAGGTTACTTCTTCCCCTGCTTCTCCTACTTTTAGCGTAATGCTTTCAATTTCTCCTTTTTGAAGGATATAAGCAATAGCTCCTGGAATACTTGTATTTGATAGTTCAGTTAATGGTACATTTGCACCGTCCAAATGAATAGTAATTTTGTTTCCATCTGCCGTTAAATGGAATTTATCAGTAAAATCATTGGAATACGTAGTATCAGAATCATTTAAATCATTAACTACATCTTCCATAAATTTTTCTACATTTAAATTCCAATGCGCTGTTAAAGTTGCTCCTTCTAATTCTTCTAGTGATTCTACTTTTTCATTTCTTTCATTGTACCATCCATCAAAAGTACGATAGTCTGTATTTTCACTAGCTAAACTTTTAGGTGTAGCATCCTCATAAACATTGACTTGTTCAGTATGTACTTGTCCCTTATTATCCGTATACTTATAGGTGATTGTCTCTTCCTTAACGAATGATAAGTTCTCGTAAGAAATAGTATACTCTTCTGGTAAGAAGTCATATCCTTTTCCATCTTTTACTGGTCCATCAAAGTCAATAGAGTATTTAATCTTTTTCTCTCCACTTTCATTTAATTTGAATAATACCATAACCCAACCTTGTTTATATTCTTCTGCAGTTGGAGTATATTCTTTTTTATTTCCATCCTCTGTATTTAAGATTAATGTCCAAGTATTTTGATATTTTTCTAATTCTTTAACATCTTTTCCAGGGAAAGATATTTTAATAGGTACAAAGTATCCGTTATCTTCTTTAAAAGTACCTGTTTTCAAAGCTTGTTCTTTAATGGTTCCTTTGATTCCATCTTTATATGGCCCAATTTCTGGTTGAGAGCTATTCATATTAACTTCAACCTTAGAATCTGCATCAAATTGGAAACTATATCCATCTAAAGCTTCTTTTTCTGGACTATTCTCTCCTATAGTTTCTTCTGTAAGAACATCATAGTTACCAAAATCTCCGATAGAGTAGCTTTGGAGAGTTAATTCACTCCAATCTACGGTAATCGTATATGGTTCATATTGTTCTTTACCAGTAGTTTCTTCTCCATCCCAATCAAGAGTAATTGTAAACTTTCTATCTGCTGCTGGGATAGGGTCTCCATCAACATTCGTTGTATCTAAACTCTTTAAGACATAAAGAACTTTTTCTGCATTGAAGTCTGTACCTTTAATGGTTTCTTCTGTATCATCATGAAGGAATTTAACCGTAATCGCAGAAGATGTCTTTGTTCCTAATTCCGTTTGTAATTTAAACGCTAAATAATATAAAGCATCTTCTGTATATTCATCACCTTCAAAATCTTCTTGATTAAAGATTGGAAGTAATCCTGTTACTTTTACTGTATGAGGATCTTGCTTATCTACTGTAAATGTAGTTTGATATCCTTCTTTTTCAGACCAACCATCCCAAGAAGTCTTATTGTCATCATCGGCTGATTCCTTATCAACACCAGCAATCGTAAACTTAGAATCTCTTACAAAAGTAACGCCACTATAATCTACCGTATACTCTTTTTCTGTATAAGTAGAACCGCTTCCATCCGCATCTACTTTTACTTTAAATTCTTTTTTCTCAGCGTCTGGATCAGCCTTAAAGATAATCGTGATATTACCATTTTCATCTAAATCACTATAAGTAAACTTACTACCATTTACTTCAAGAGTTGCCCCTTCTATTGCATGTGGTACATGTAATACAAAAGAGAAGTAATATCCTGGTACTGGAGCTTGTTCTTTACCATTATAGTATACATCATCATGGTATTTTACTTTACCAGAGAATTTATAACCATCTACAGCAAATGTCTCTTCGTTTCCTGCATATCCAATAAAGTCATTAGTTTCTTGATCATTACTTTCTGTTGGTAATGAAATTTCTACGATGGAAATAGAACTAACCATATTTACTTTATAAGAATCTTTTGAACCCTCTTTTAAAGTACTATCAGGAGATAATGTAAACTTTAACGTAAGGTTTTTATCTACTAATTCTTCTTGAATGGCAGTATTATAGCTTTTACCAGTTACGGCCGCTAAAAGAGTTTGTAATGTCTCATAAGCTTTAGAATATTGTCCATTCATAGAAGCATCATCAAAGACATAATCCTGACCGTTATAAGTAACTGTAATAGAAGCAACATGACCTTCATTTAATAAGTCTCTAATACCAGCAACAATTCCAGTTCCATTAGTAGAAGATAACAAAGCATCTGGTTTTAACATATCAAAAGTAAGTGTACCAGTATTTTCATCATATGTAGCTTTATAAGAATCACCTGTAAAACTTGCAACCGCATCGTTTACGATTTTATCCGTATCCACTACATATAACCAATGTGCTTTTAAAGTAATATCTTCAGTTACTGGAGTAGTAAAGTCATACTTTTCTCCGGATTCTGTATACCAACCATCAAATACATACCCCTCTTTGGTTGGTGTATCACTAGGCTCATGAACATTACGACCTTCAATAACATCAGCAGTTGTCTTTGATGGTTCCCCATTATCACTATCAAATGTTACTGTATAGTGGGTAGGTTCTGGAAGTGGGTCATAATCAACGTAAGATGCATAAATCACTTTTTCATCATCTAATTCGATTTGGGTATCCCCTATTTCAGGTGTACCAACAACCCAATCATCACCATCTTTTTCAATGTAAGAAATGGTCATCTCACCATAGATGTCATCTTGATTCGTCTTACCGTTTACATCTGTTACCGTGATAGATTTGGCAGCAAACATAACATCTTGAACAGTAAGTTCATGATTAGATGTAAAGATATACTCCCCTATGATATATACATATCCAGCATTAGGTTGTCTATCTTCTACTTCTTTTACGAACTCTTTCATCGTTAGTTCTCGAGCAAAAGTAGGCAACATAGAAGCTAAAAATGTACATAGGGCAAGCAATGTCATTTTTCCGAATTTCTTCATTTTTTACCTTTCCTTTCTCTTATTCTACCAGTCCAAATTCTTAAGACTGATGCAACTATAGTATATTATTTTTCCTATTTTTTGTCAATGGAATGAAAGACCAATAGCCACAAAAAAGCCAACCAATTTTTTCCTATTTTAAAGAGTCAATTTTTCAAACAAAAAAAGACCAAATTTTGGTCTTTTATTCCGTGATAATTACACGTTTACCTTCTTCTGGTTCACCATTTGTATATTCTACTTTAATTCTATTCTCATAAGCAGAAGGTCTTTTAATGGTAATACCAGAAGCATCTGTTTCTGTAGAATTATTTACATAAATAGTAACACTATCCCGTTCTTTTACCCATAAAGAACCGAAGTTTAATGTAACATTAGATCCTTTAGGTTTAGCATCTAATTCTATAAATTTTGTACCAGTATTCTTTGAAACAACTTCTGTTTGTCTTACATTAAGTTTAGTATCATTCTTAATAGCTTTCATTTTAATGAAAGTAACCGCATTATCATCATCCTTGAAATAGTTTCCCGTAAGAGAAGAACCATTCGTAGAAACTTGTCCTTCTGTCTCTACATTTCCATCTACTTCTTTACTAAACTCTATATAAGTCTTAGCTTTTCCATTACCACTAAACGTATTATAGAAAAGTACACTATCCGGATCTTCTACATCATAGTATAAAATACTATCGAAATCTCCAGATTCAACGCTATACTCTGATTCACTAGAATCAAATTCTTTTCCAGTAATCGTAACTACATGACCATTAGCTACTTCATTACCAGAACCAACAATCTTAATCTCAGAGAAAACAACTTTATTAGCTTTAACTTCGATTTGTCCTTTTAAAGCTCCCGTAATTTCTCTTGAACCAGATTCTGTTCCAGAAATAATTACGCCTTCTTTTTCAATCACTAATTTTGAAGTAAGATCAATTTCTTTAGCAACTATAATGGTTGTAATTCCTTCTGCTTGAAGAGCCTCTTTTAACTGTTCTTCCGTTTCTACTCTTTTAACATGCTCTTTATAAGTAGCAGTTAATTCAGCTGAGAAAGTTGCCTCATTTCCTGTAATATCAGATACAGGGATTTTTCCTGTTTCATAATCTTTTCCTGCAAAAGTTTCCCATTTGCTAATCGTATAAGTAGCACTACCATTAGAATATGTTGTAAGATAATTGATATTCTTCTCTGGTTCTCTTAAATATTCCCCATCCTTTTCTTTATCATGATATAAAGTATAAGTAAGAGGAGCATGCGTTACAGCTCTATTTCCAATATAAGTAACCTTTATCCATCTATTAGCAACATTACTATCTAAATAATAGTGTTTATAATTATATCCAGCTTTTGCTTTTTTGACCTCACCAATACTATTATCAGTTTCTGATGAAGGAGCAACATAAGGAACTACTTCTTCTACTGTTGTTGGTTGCGCAGTTTTTCCGTCTGCTAAAGTAACACTTACAGTAGCGCCATTTTCTGCTTTTACTAATGGCTTCATATATTTTTCATTAGTATAAGTTAAATTAGATCCCGTAAAAGAACCATTTTCTTTTACAAGAACAGCAGAGCCTTCTTCTTCACTAGCAGAAATTCTAGCAATCGCGCTTGCAGAAGCATTATCAAAGCTAATATTCTCTGCTTTAACAGATGCACCGCTTTCAACGGTAATACCTGTTTTTGTATCACTTAAATGTAAATTGCTAATCGTTACATTTTGTCCCTTAATATCAAAAATCGTATCGATTCCATCTTTACCAGTTAAAGTATGGGTATTATTTGGTGAAGAAGTAATAGTAATATTATTCCTTGTAATTTCTTGTGGTTTATCTACTTCAAAACCCTCAGCAATTACTATTTCAGAAATATTTTCATCTTGTAATGCAGTTTTTAAAGCCTCTTCACTTTTAATAGCTTTAATACTATCATCTGCTACAAAAGTAAATGTATAAGAAAGAGGTACTGGTGTATCGGCTGTAAGCATGATACCATTTGTAGCTTTTTCTGCAAGAGTAACTGTTTTAGCTACTTTGTCAGGATTGATTTTCAATGTAAAACTTTCATAACCTTCCTGTTCAGCAAGTTCTGCTAAAGTTACTTCTGTATCCTCTTTTCCAGATAAAATTTCTGTTAAAATTTCTTTATACAATTCTTGAGCAGCCTTTTGAATATCAGCTTTTAAAGCATCTTTATCTGTTTGTGTTCCTTTAGTAAAGGTTTTCGTTTTTGTACCATTTACTTCAAGTGAAATTTCTTGGATTTCATCTTGTAATAAGATGTAAGCAATCGCACCAGGAATACTTGTCGTATTCATCTCATTTAAAGTGACATCTGCATCAATTACTCGAATCGTAATTTTGCTTCCATCTTGTGCATCTCTTTCAAATATAAATTTTTCAGAGAAATCTGGTGATTGAGAACCATCTTCGGTACTATTTAAATCTGCAATCACATCACTAATAAATTCATCAGAATATATATTCCAATGTGGTACTAAAGTAATATCTTCAACGTCAGAATTAATTTCAACCGTATCAAACTTCGTACCATCTTCTTTATTCCAATAAGCAAATTCATGATAGTCATCTACTGCTTTTGGAGTTGCTTCAGGAAGTATGTCTTCTGTGATAGAATCCCCATCCCATACAGTAATGGTATCATCTATTCCATCAAAACTTACTTCATGCATATTTTTGAATGTTAATGAATCATAAGAAATTTCATATTCATATGGTAAGAAAACAGCTCCCGTGTTTTTTCCTTTATCATATGATCCATCAAAATCAATAGAATATTTAATCTTTTTATCTCCAGTATCATTTAATTTAAATAATACCATAACCCAACCTTGTGCATATTCTGCCTCAGTTGGTTTATATTCTTTAGTACTTCCACCTTCTGTATTTAAAATTAAAGTCCAAGTATTTTTATAATCTTGATATTCTTCTCCTTGTGGGAACACTATTTTAATAGGAACAAAATATCCTGTGTTATTAGTAAATCCACTTTTTAAAGTTTGTTCCCTAATAGCTCCTTCTAATCCTTCTTTGGTAGGATCTTGGTCTTCTTGACTATTATCCATCTTAACAGTTACTTCATCATCAGTTTTCTCATTATAACCATAAGAAGTAAGTTCTGCTTTTTCTGGAGCTTCAGCTCCTAAATCTTCAGTCTTTATTACATCAAAATCTCCCGCACCACGAGATTCATCTTGGAATTTTAATTCACTCCAATCAACAGTAACGGTATACTCTTTAAACTCTTGTTCTTCCCCATCTATATCAATCTTAATATCGAAGTTCTTTTGAACTCCTTCTTTAAATGGAGTAAGTTCTATTAAGAGATAAATTTCATTCGTCTCATCAAAATCAGAAGCAGCTAGTTTAATAAATCCATCGGCATCTTCTTCTCCATCATGGAAGAATTTAACCGTATAAGTACCAGTTGTACTTTCCTCTTCTTGATTTGGAACATCTTCTAATTTAAGACGAAGGCCTAAATAATAAACACTGCTAGTATTATCATCAAATGGATCATCTTCCCAATCTTGTTCATCAAAAATTGGAAGAACACCAGTTACTTTATAAGTAGGTTTATCCCCTTCTACTTTTTCTACTTTGGTAGAATAACCTTCTTCTTCATGCCATCCATATCCAAAGTCTTCATTCTCACCATCCATAGAAGATAAGCTGAAAACGGAATCTCTTTCAAAAGTAAGTCCACTACAATCTATTGTATAGTCTTTTTCTGTAAAGGCAGTACCCTCTCCATCAGCATCTACTTTAACCGTAATTTGTTTATTTCCTTGATTATCACGGTCAAATGGAATAATTACAATAATGCTATCTTTCGTATCAAATTCACTCTTAGAAAGTGTTTTTCCATTTACGACTAATTTTACATTATCAGTAGCATGAGGTACTTGTAAAACAATAGAAGCATAATATCCAGGAACTTTGCCATTTCCTTTACCATTAAAGTAAACATCAGTATGATATTTTACAGTTCCAGAT
The DNA here is from genome assembly GCA_947626275.1 of uncultured Bacilli bacterium. Classification (GTDB taxonomy): domain Bacteria; phylum Bacillota_I; class Bacilli_A; order RF39; family UBA660; genus UBA5578. The sequence continues at coordinate 1,363 of CANQRL010000013.1, read as the reverse complement.
AATGCATTATTCTCTAATTTAAGAGTACTATCATTTCCTTTATAGCCGATAAACTCATCTGTTTTCTTGTTATCCTCTGCTGTTGGTAAAGTAATTACTAAAGTACTGACAGAAGATATAAAATCAATAGCGTAACTTTCCTTACACTTCTCATCGATTGCTGCAGCATCTGTTGTTTCAAAAGTTAATGTTAACTTTTTACCAATTAAGCTGCCAAGTTTTGCTTCTTCTTGAGAAGTAGCACCTGTCATAGCGCCTAAAAGTTCTTTTAACTTTTGATAAGCTTTTGATAATTGTCCTGCTTCCATAGAGCCATCATCAAAGACATAATCTTCACCTTCATAAGTTACAGTAATCGCTTTGATATTACCACTTTGAAGTGCTTTTCTAATAGAAGAAACAAGTCCTGTACTAGTAATACTAGATAATAATGCTTGTTCATCTAAAATATCAAAAGTAACATTTCCTGTATCAACATCATAAAGCGCTTTGTACTTATCACTTGTAAAACTTTCTACCGCTTCTTTTAACATTTTATCGGTATCAATAACAAGTTGCCAATGTGCTTTTAAGGTGATATTGTCATGTACTTCGGTCGTAAATTCGTACTCTTCATCATCCAAATACCAACCAGCAAACTTATATCCTTCTTTTACTGGATCAGTTGGTTTAGAAACAGTACGTCCATCTAAGACTTCAACAACTTGATTTTCTTCCTCATTATCACTATCAAATGTTACTTTGTAGTGTTGTGGTTCTGGAAGTGGGTCATAATCGATATAAGATGCATGAATCACTTTTTCATCATCTAATTCGATTTGGGTATCCCCTATTTCAGGTGTACCAATAACCCAATCATCCCCATCTTTTTCAATGTAAGAAATCGTCATTTCGCCATAGATGTCATCTTGGTTTGTCTTACCATTTGTATCTTCAACATCAATAGATTTTGCTGCAAACATAACATCCTGAACGGTAAGTTCATGATTTGAAGTGAAGATATATTCCCCTATGATATAAACGTATCCTGCATTAGGTTGGCGTTTTTCTACTTCTTCGGCAAACTCTTTTAAATTTAATTCCCGAGCAAAAGTAGGTACCATAGAAAGGAAAAATGTACAAACAGTAAGCATCACCATTTTGCCAAATTTCTTCATTTTTTTACCTTTCCTTTCTCTTATACTATCAGCCTATTTTTATTATAACTGACGTACTTTCATTATACTCCTCATCGACACTTTTCGTCAATGGATGAAAGCGTATTCCAATGAAATATGACAGTCAAAAGTAAAGGCGAAATAGTTGGTTAATGATGAAGGAATTGTTAATGGTGACAAAAAAATAAGAAAGGAAGGTAGTATGG
>CANQRL010000012.1 GCA_947626275.1 uncultured Bacilli bacterium | reverse complement strand
AGTCACCTAGATTTCTCAACTTTTACGAAAAAAAGACAAATAAGTAAAAATATTTACCTATTTGTCAACAGTCTGACAAAAAAGTATCCGTAGATACTTTATTGTTTGTTTTTCGTTTCTATCAATCGAGCAATATCTTCTAAACTTGGACTCTTTGGTTCCCCTGCTCTTTCAAAAGCGCGAAGCATTTCCACTGGAAGAGCAAAAATAATCGTATTAGATTGATCAGAAGATACGTCATTAATAGTTGCTAAGGTACGTAAGTGTAAAGCGCCTGGTGTTTTATTCATCGTATCAGCAGCCTTCGCTAAATTTAAAGAAGCCTCTACTTCTCCTGCTGCTTTTGTGATAACCGCTGCTTTTTCTCTTTCTGCTTCCGCTGCTTTTGCGATAACTCTTTTCATCTCTTCTGGTAATGAGATATCTTTTAACTCCACATTTTCTACCTTAATTCCCCAAGGATCGGTTGCTTCATCAATGATGTTACAAATCTCGGAAGAAATCTTTTCTCTTTCTCCTAAAAGTTCATCTAAAGATACCGCACCAACAGCATTTCGCATCGTCGTTTGCGCGAGTTGACTAACAGCATAAAAATAATTTTGAACAGCAAGTACGCTCTTACTAGCATCAAAAACCTTGTAGTAAATAACAGCGTTAATGCGAACAGAAACATTATCTTTCGTAATCGCCTCTTGTTCTGGAACATCGACTGCTCTTGTACGAATATCTACCTTGCTATAGCTTTGAAAAATAGGAAAAACTAAATTCCATCCTGGATTCATAATAGATGAAAACTTTCCTAATGTAAATTTGATACCTCTTTCATACTCATTAATCTGTCTTATGGAGCAAAGGCACAAAACTCCAACAATAAAAAGAATTACAATAATGAAACCCATTATATCACCTCATCCTCATTATATCATATTCTAAAACTTGCCACAATAAAAGTTTTATTTTTCCGGCGTTTGTGGTAGAATAACAGTAGAAATATAGGAGGATATATGGCAAAAGTAAGAGTGAAAAAAAGAAACGTTATTATCGCTGTGGGAATCGTTGTTGTTATCATCGTTCTCATTGCAGGTATTTTCCGTTGGAAACAACAACTTGACTATCAAAAAACGTATGAATATAAACTAGAAAATCATGGCTATTCGAAAGAAGATACCGCCTATTTAATCGAAAAATTAAGTGACAAAGAGTTGGATGCTATCTTAGCAAGAGATGTCGATCAAAACATTCTAAAATTTATGAAGGAACAATACTATCTCAAAAAACATTTGGATGAATATTTGGCATATCAAAAAGAGCATCCAGAAGAAGAACTTTCAAATATTGTAGCAATCATCAATGTAAATGCTGATCGCGAATGGTATTCCGAATACGAGGAAGTAGATGTCAGCAAGGATATTCTTCTACTATCCAATAAATTTCATAAGTTACCAGATAACTATGAACCAGAAGACCTAGAAAATGTTAAGAACTGGTATGCCTATGGCGATAATCCACAGTTACGAAAAGAGGCCTATTCTCAGTTTGTCTCTATGTACAATGCTGCAAAAGAAGATGGACAAGATTTAATTATTAATTCAGCCTATCGTAGTTACAAATACCAAGATGACTTATATGCAAAATACTTAGAGTGGTATGGTCAAAAAGAAACCGATGCAATGGCAGCTCGTCCAGGTTTCTCAGAACACCAGACAGGACTTTCTATGGATATTATGACTTATGGAGCCAATTCTACTACTTTTGAAGCAACCGAAGAATTTGCATGGTTACAAAAACATGCTCATGAATATGGTTTCATTCTAAGATATCCAAAAGGAAAAGAATACCTAACCGGATACGAATATGAATCTTGGCACTATCGCTATGTCGGTGAAGAAGTAGCTACCTACATTTATCAACATGATATTACCTTTGATGAATACTACGCCTACTTTATAGAAGGAGAATAATTATGGAGAAAAAAAAGAAGAGAAAATTAAAAAAGGGAATTATTCTCTTTCTTATCATCTTTATTCTCTTCTGGCTATTTCTTGGAGTATACCTTTTTCAACACAAATCATTTGATACGAAACTAAAAGAACATGGTTATTCGAAAGAAGAAATTCAAGAATTAAAAAGTCATCTAGAGAAAAAGAATCTAGAAATCGTTCTAGAATACGACTATCAGAAGACGATATTACATATTCTAAATGAGAAGGACTTTCAAGAGAAATACTTTTCTTACTATTTAAAATTTTTAAATCGTTATCCAAATGCTACTTCTTATGATATCGTTTTCTTTGTCAACCATGGATTAGAAGATATCACTTATAATCCGGACTTACACGATATCATTCATCATGAAAAATTTAAAGAAGAATACCTAGATGACTATTTAAAATATTATGAAGAACATCAAGAACTAGATGCTGAAAAAATAGTTATCGATGTCAACACCAACAAGGAAGAAGAAGACCCCAATGCAAATTTAAAACCGGTTGGTGGAGAAGTAACTTCTAATAGCAATAGCAATAGTAATCAAAATAGCCATAAAAACAGTAATAGCAATTCCTCTAGTAACTCTAGCAGTAACACGAAAGATCCGAAAGAGGAGGATATTCCATTGGAAGAAATTACTGCCCTATTTCTAGGAAAACAATATATGGTTGATAGAAATATGGATCGCTATCGTAAATATTACTTAAGTCATAAAAATTTGAGTGCGGATGAAATCATCACTCGAGTTAATAGTAATATCGACCTAACAGCTTACAAAGATGTTACAGCTAGCGATTTAGGAAAGGGAGATTTATTAATTGTCAATAAATACTATTATCTCGATAAAAATTACGTTCCAAGTAATCTTGTTGCCGTAAATAGTAAACACGGAAGAGGATATTTAAAAAAGGAAGCTTATGATGCTTTCATAGAAATGTATAATGATGCGGTAAAGGAAGGCTTATATCCCTATATTCAATCTCCTTATCGTTCTTATTCTTATCAGACAACACTCTACAATAACTATGTAAAAAGAGATGGCGTAAAAGAAGCGGATACCTATTCTGCTCGTCCTGGATATTCTGAACATCAAACAGGATTGGCAATGGATTTAGGAACATCCAAAAATCATAGTATTGGGGATTTCGAATCCTCTAAAGAATTTACTTGGGTTAGTAAAAATGCCTATAAGTATGGATTCATTCTTCGCTATCCAAAAAATAAACAATATTTAACAGGATACATGTATGAACCTTGGCATTACCGCTACGTTGGTAAAGAGATTGCCAAATACATTTATGAAAATAACATTACTTACGAAGAATACTTTGAGTACTTTTTACGATAAAAGAAGATTCTAATGAATCTTCTTTTCTAATAGTTTAGAAATCTCAATCGTAGGAAATTCCCGATGGGGAAGATATGTATCTAAGTTTTCGATTAACTTTTCAATTTGTCTTTGACGCTCTTCTCTTAACTCCCCTACTTGTTTCTCAATTTGCTGCTGCGCTAAAACGATTTCCTCTAACAAAGCTGCATTTTCTTGTAGTTGGACTGTCAACTCTTGTTGCTTTTCTTGAGAAGCTTTTTTTCTTTGATGGAAAGATTCTATTTCTTCATCGACATCGCCATTGTATCCTTTTGTTAGCTTTCGGAAATCTTGTGAAACAAACCGAAATTCTGTTCCCCCCAAAACAGTCATCATCACGAGAAAACATTTCATCATCTCGAAGACAGGAAAATCAAATGGAGGAGCCTCTAACCACTTCACTCCTAGAAAGAAGAGAAAAAAGATAGCCGTTGTTCGAAGTCCAAAAGAAAGTGCTTTCTTAAAATATTCTTTTAATAAATCCCGTTTATGGTCTAAAAAATATTTTCGTTTTTCTTCTTCCTGAAGAGATTCATCGATTTTGCTCTCTTCTCTTTTTTCTTTTTCTAGTAGAGATTTTTTGGTTTCTTGAATTTTTTGAATTTTTTCTTTTTTTTGACATAGGAGAGTGATTTGCTTTTCGGCTTCTTGAATCGCTTTTAAATATTGATCCATTCTATCACCCTCCTATCAAAACCATTATATCATAGAATTTTCCTTAAAAAAAAGCACTTGCGTGCCTTTTAATTCATAAATCCAGAACATTTTCCACAATCATTATTGATGATTTGATTTTCTTCTGAACAACTGAATCTTGGTGTATAAGTATGATTATACACATGTTTGTTAATTACATGGGTATGAATAGGACAAACGTGTGGTACTTCATGTTCAAAAACTCTTTCAACACACTTATTGATTGTTGGCTCTACCACTTCTTGAATTTGTCTTTGACAACCTTGATTTTGACGCATTCCAAACATATTGTTATGGCAACAATTTTGATTAAACATATTCTTTTCCCCCTTATCTAATCTATCTTATGTGAAAAAGGAAAAAGCGCATAAACAAATTCACTATAAAAGAAAAAAATACCTAAAAAGGCATTTTTCCGTTTTTCATCTGTTTCATCATTACTTTCATTTGATCAACTTGCTTTACCAAACGATTTACTTCTTCTACTGTCCTTCCAGAACCAGCCGCAATTCTCTGTTTACGAGTAGCTTTCAAACACTCAGGGTGTCTTCTCTCATAAGGTGTCATCGATAAGATGATGGCTTCGATATGGGCCATATCTTTCGGATCTACTTTGATATTCTTTGCTTCTTTTGGTACTCCTGGAATCATCTTAATCAGATTTTCTAGTGGCCCTAACTTTTTTATTTGTTTCAAGGTACTTAGGAAATCTTCTAGATCAAATTTTCCCTCTTGCATTCTCTTAGCTGATTTCATGGCTTCATCTTGATCAATAACCTCTTCTGCTTTCTCAATCATCGTCATGAGATCACCCATACCGAGAATACGCGTCGCCATTCTATCTGGATAGAACTCATCTAATCCATCCATCTTCTCACTAATACCAATGAATTTAATAGGAACATTTGTTAAATGACGGATAGAAAGCGCTGCTCCACCACGAGTATCACCATCTAATTTGGTAAGAATCGCACCCGTTAGAGAAAGCTTATCATTAAATCCTTCAATCACGTTAATCGCATCTTGTCCTGTCATACTATCTACAACAAGCATTACCTCATGTGGTTGGATAGCGGATTGAATATTTTGGAGTTCTTCCATCAACTCTTCATCGATATGAAGACGTCCAGCCGTATCGATTAAAACATAATCATAATGGTTTTCTTTCGCATAGGAAATAGCTCTCTTGGCAATCTCAACCGGATTTCCTTTTCCTTCTTCATAAACTTCAATACTTAATTCTTTTCCAATCTGTTTTAATTGGTCAATAGCGGCAGGTCGATAGACATCACAAGCGACAAGCAAAGGATTCTTCTTATACTTTTTCCGTAACATTCTAGCAAGCTTTCCTATCGTTGTTGTTTTACCACTACCTTGCAATCCAACAAGCATAAGAATTGAAGGATTACCAGCAGTATAAAGGTCTGCCTTTTCCCCACCGAGTAATTCAACAAGTTCGTCTTTCAAGATTTTAACAAACATTTCCCCTGGTTTTAAAGACTTGGCAACTTCTTCTCCTAAGGCTTTTTCTTTAACATTATTCACAAACTCTTTAACAACTTTATAATTGACATCAGCTTCTAGTAACGCAAGACGAATTTCCCGTGTGACATCACTAATGTTTTCTTCTGTTATTTTTCCATACCCTTTTATCTTATTAACGGCATTTTGTAATCTTTCTCCTAAGCTTTCAAACATTTTCATCACCAGTTATTATTATAACATAGGAATGATTAATTCGTATAGAATTGTTTTCATTTTACACAATAATAAAGAGGTGGTACTATGACTTATTTATTTATCTTCTCCCTAAAGATTGTCGAGAATGCTCTTGCTACTTTAAGGATTATTGTCATCGCCAACGGAAAAAAGTTTCTAGGAGCTTTTCTCAATTTTCTCATGTCCTTCTCTTGGATTTTTTCTACTTCTCTAGTCATTATCGATATTCAAAAAGATCCTTTGAAAATTCTCATCTATTCTTTAGGGACATTCCTCGGCTCCTACTTAGGTTCTCTAATTGAAGAGAAACTCGCTTTAGGAAGTAATATGATTATCGCTATTACGGATCAAGAGAAAGAAAAACTTCCTCAAAAAATTCGCGAACAAAACTATCCTGTTATTGAGTTGCTAGGAAAAGAATTAGAAAACGAAAAAAATATCCTATTAATTACCACAACGAGAAAAAGGAAAAGGAAGATTATTCACCTCATTAAAAGAATAGATAGACACGCTACCATCATCATTGATAATGCCTACTCTGATACCAAATGATACGCACAGTCGGTAATGATGTATAAATCATCCGCTAATTTTGAAAGTTCCTCTTTTTTTCGAATTGTCCATACCATCTTTTTCTTTGCTGATGGGATATCACCATAGGCTCCTTTCGAAACCGATAAGAAATCAAAGTTCCGATAATCTTTATTTTTATTGATAAAATCACTAACCAGTAAACCAATTGAAAATTTACACATACTTGTTGATAAGTTGACAATATGAGAATTGAAGCTACAGAGATAAATGTTCAAATGTGCATATTTTTTTAATATTTTAAAAAGAGGTTTCGCTAAAGGCTGAAAGCTACCAACTTCTTTTTTGATTTCTAAAACAATTATCTTCTGACTATTGACCCGACTTAAAAACTCCTCCAAAGAATTCAAATGACGAGGATTTTTTTTAGTCCCTAAATTTATTTTTTGTATCTCATCTAACGTTTCTTCTTGAATGAAATGTAGACGATTTCCTAGTTCTAATAAGGTACTATTATGAAATAAGAGAAATTTCTTATCTTTCGTCATTCGAATATCCACTTCTACCCCATCGATATAATCTTGGTCTAAACACCACAGAAGAGCTTCCACACTATTTTCAAAATAGGAATGATTGTCGTTTCCTCGATGCGCAATAAATTTCATATCATCACCTATATTACTTTATGAAAAAGGTATTATCCATAATAATCATTTTATTTCAAAAAAAAGACGATTGAATTCGTCTTTCTTTATTGCGTCCATCTACCAACAATATCCGCATTACTACTATATGGTTCTGGATTTGGAAGTGGCATTTTTACAATCATTGGTATTTTGAAAGCTCGTCCAAAGGCAACACAAGTACCTGGCTGTAAACTCTTTTGCTTTTCCATAATTTCAGAACTCATATTTGGTAACATCTTTTTCAAATATTCCAAATCTCTTGGGTGCGACATCTTAAATATTAAGAAATTAGTACACTGTGAAATAACGGTTTCCGAAAGCTCTACTGGTCTTTGTGAAATAAGTAACAACAATAGACCGAACTTACGACCCTCTTTCGCGATACGTTCAAAGATGTTATATCCAAGCAAGAAATTATCACTATCGTTTTGAACATAACGGTGAGACTCCTCTAATACGATATGGAAAGGAATAGATGCCCTTACATTTAGTCTCTTCGTAAAGTCAAAGAGAAGCTTCGAATAAATTTTAACAATCGTTTTGGCAATTCTATCGTCGGCATCCTCTAGGTTAAAGTTTACTAGTTGGGCTTTTCTACCATTCTTAGTAACCAAAGAAGCTACATAGTTCTCCATATTAATATATTGTGGATAGTTAAAGAATTCTTTGGCTTCCCCTATCGCAATAGAGTGTAACCGAACCTTCAAAGTAATCGCTTCATCATATAGTCTTTCATTTCTAAGAAGTCCTTCTGAAATCAACGTAAATTGAAGCGCTTTTTCCATATCATCTAAGGTAAAGAAATGATCTGGAGAAGGCTCATATTTTTCCAAATTATCATCGATAAAAGAAGTAATATACTGAGTAATTAAAACACTTTCCGTAAATTGACCGGCGGTATCAATTAAGAAACATTCCCTAAATTTTCGTACATATCCAAGTCCTTGAACAGGCGCCTCTAAGTTAAATTGATCCGTAGAACAACTAGCTAGGATAGAGAAAATATCATTTCTTTTACTAGCTGATGTTTGATTGGTATACATGATATCCATAATCGCTTTAGCAATTAAGTGATTCTTATAACGAGTACTGATATCACCTTCCGTTGCGAAGACACGAACCAACTTTAACATTCTCTCAATAATTGGTAATTGAGAGTGCTTTTCTGCATTCAAAAGTAAAGCAAAATCATCAATTGATAACAACCATAGAGGGATTCTAAGAAGTTCTCCTCCCTCTTTTAATTGGGCTTTGTTAGTTGTATAAAACTTAAAGTTATATTTTGGATTAATTTGATTAATATTTTGAAAAGCGTTGTGATATTCTCCATAAGCATCAAAAATCATGAAATTGGACTTAACGGGAACAAAATCTGGATTATAGAACAAGCTTTGAACAAATCTAGCAACTCCATAAGATTTACCACTACCGGTATTACCAAAGATAGCCATATGATTACTACAGAGTTCGTTGATTTCTACCATAACTGGCATGTTCTCATAAAGAGGACTCATTCCAAGAAGAAGTGCGCCTTCTTTTTTCTCTCCCATGATAATTTTCAATTCCTCTGGTTGAATAATTCTAGTGGTCGCAGATAGATTTGGCTTTCTTAAAACACCACCAATAAATTGACCGTCCGCTAACTCTCCTAAAAATCGAATTTTAATGACATCCGCAGAGATATCCTCTACCTCACCTAAAATCTTCTTATCCTCGTCCTCGAAAACCACATGCATATTCATCAAATTCATGATGACTGGTGCATCTTTTGGGATAGATACATGCGCAACGTTATCGCTAATATACACTATTTTTCCAAACATATTCTCACCCTTCTTATAAAATGTCTAAAACTTGTTTTAAAAGTTTTTCATCTTTAATACATTCTTTTATTTTTTCTGCTTTCTGGTAAAAGCCTAATTTTTCCTCGTAATACTTTAGTTTTTCTTCCATGCTCATTAAGGTTTTATGAACCGCATTTTTACTAATGTTATGCTCATCAGCGATTTCTTGAAGTGTTAGATTTTCAAAGTAATAGGCTTCAAAAACTTCTTTTTGTTTCGCTGTTAAGAGTTCACCATAATAATCGTAGAGAATTCCTAAATAAACCGTTTCATCAATCATACAAGCTCCAAAATGAAAGACACTAGTGTCACAATCGAAAAAGCTAAATATAAAATAGGAATCCACTTTCTTTTTGCCAATTTATAATTGTTCCATGCCATCGTAGCAAGCGCTAAAGTAAGTGACGCATAAAGAAGAAACATCCACTTTTTAGCAAACAAAGTCATAATGCCCGTTACTAGAACCGCAACGACAAAAATGATTTGTAAAACAATGGATAATGGCTGTTTTTTAGGCTTTAGTTCTATTACTTCTACATTCATAAATACCCTCACATATCCTTAAATAATCCATAGATATATTTTTCAATATCAAACGTTCTTAAATCTTTGGCTTGTTCTCCCATCCCGACAAACTTAACAGGGATTCCTAAAGCTTCCTTAATAGCTAGAACAATTCCTCCTTTTGCTGTACCATCTAGTTTTGTTAGAACAATTCCTGTAATATCGGTAATTTTTTGGAATTCTTTTGCTTGACTAATTCCATTTTGTCCAGTTGTAGCATCAATGACCAATAATGTCTCATGTGGAGCATCAGGAATAATCTTACCGATTACTTTATTCATCTTCTCTAATTCACTCATCAAATTGGCCTTATTTTGAAGCCGTCCAGCGGTATCGATTAAAACGACATCATACCCTTCTTCTTTCGCTTTCGTCACACCATCAAAAATGACACTGGCAGGATCGGCATTTTCCTTATAGATAACAGGGGAATCGGTTCTTTCTCCCCATTCTATAATCTGTTCTACCGCACCGGCACGAAAGGTATCTCCCGCTACTAATAAGACCCGTTTTCCTTCTTCCTTTAAACGATAAGCAATCTTACCTATCGTCGTTGTTTTTCCAACTCCATTCACACCGACAAAAAGAACAACGGTTGGTCCCTCTGAAGCAAATTGAATCTTGTTAACCATAATGCTATTGTCGACATAGATAATAAACATCTCATCGACGATGATTTCTTTTAAATCTTCACTATTTTCAATATTTTCTTTTTTAACTCTCTTCTTTAATCGATCAATAAATTCCATAACGGTATTGACGCCAATATCCGCCATGATAAGAATTTCCTCTAATTCCTCAAAATATTCAGGACTCACTTTTTTATATTTCAAATTCAAAAGGCTAATCTTAGAAACAAACTCTTTTCTAGTCTTCTCTAAGCCTTTATCATAAACTTCTACTTCTTCCTTTACCTGTTTATTTGTACTAAAAATACTCTTAAACTTATCAAATAACCCCATGTAAAAACCTCCTTGTTATACCTCAATACCATTTTATCACAAATGCATAAAAAAGGAAAAGGGAAATCCGTTCTTCTTTCCCAATTAAGAAGTTTTTACCCTTTGATAACTGTTCTTTTTTCTCTCTCCTACTTTGGACAAATCAATAATCTGCCCACTCGGTAAATGGTAGGAAAAAGAAAGTTCCAAAAAAGAGTCTGCCAAATCATAAAAACGAGAGAACTCTTTGATATGACAACAAATGGAGGTATCTTCTTTTTCCATCGAACACGAATAAAATTTATTTCCTACTAAAAAATAGTCGTCAACATATTCTTCCTCTGGCCAAATATGAGTAGCAATCTCTTTATTTTTCTTGGAATACTGGCTTACCTCTACCCATTGTGGATGCTCTACCACATAGCTAGAAAAAGCGAATAACATCCGTAAAGTAGGGTCATAATCAAAGGATAATGGCATCTTCTCCATGGGCAGACCTCCTATTGTAATTTAATGGTAGTATATTTTTGGATAGAAGTCAAGATAAGGTAGACAAAAGAAGAAAAAAAAGGTATAATGGTAAAGTCGAATTTATAAAGTTTTAGAAAGGAGAGAAAATTTTGAAATTTTTAGATGGCGGAGATACCAAAATCTTCGCACTAGGTGGACTCGGGGAAGTAGGAAAAAACATGTACTGCATCATGACAAATAACGAATTGATTATTACCGATGTTGGGATTACTTTTCCTTCTAACGAGTTACCTGGAATAGATTATATTATTCCAGATTTTACGTTTTTAAAGAAAAACGAGAAAAAGATAAAAGCGCTATTTATTACGCACGGGCATGAAGATCATATTGGAGGAATTCCTTATTTATTACAAACGGTCGATATTCCTGCCATCTATGCACCAAAACAGGCAGCAGGATTGATTCGAAAAAAACTAGAGGATAGAGATATCCATTATGATCATTTATTTGTATATACGGAAAAAACCAAAGTAAAATTTAAAACGATGACAGTGGAATTCTTTAGAACGACCCACTCTATTCCAGATTCTCATGGAATTTTTATTACGACTCCAAATGGTACAATTGTCACAACAGGAGATTTTAAGTTCGACTTAACCCCTATTGGACCAATGGCGAATTTACAAAAGATGGCCATGATTGGTTCCAAAGGTGTTACCTTATTGCTAAGTGACAGTACCAATGCACTACAAGAAGGTTTTAGTGCTTCCGAATCGAAAGTAGATGAAACGTTATCTGAAATATTCTTAGAACATCACGGTAGAATTATTATTGCTACCTTCGCTTCTAACATCTATCGGTTAAAACACATCGTTGATACCTGTAAACGGAATGGTAGAAAAATAGCCATTTTCGGACGTAGTATGGAAAACAACATTGAGATTTCTTTAAATGAAGGATATATCCATCATCGGGATATCTTTGTTACCCCTGAGGAAGCAAATGAACTAGAGCCAAATAAGGTTTGTCTTCTTTGTACCGGTACGCAGGGAGAGCCACTAGCAGCTCTATCTAGAATTGCCAATGGTAGTCATCGGCAAATAAAATTACAACCAGATGATCTTGTTATTCTAAGCTCTTCTGCTATTCCTGGAAATGCTTTAAGTATTTCCAAAACCATTAATAAACTCTATTTACAAGGAGTAAAAGTATGTACTAATACTTCTCTAAGTGAAGTTCATACCTCAGGACATGGTAATCAAGAAGAATTAAAGTTAATGATTCGATTATTTAATCCGAAATACTTCATGCCATTTCACGGAGAGTATAGAATGCTAAAAACACATGCCGATTTAGCAATAGAATGCGATATTCCAAAAGAAAATACCTTTGTACTAGGAAATGGGGATGTCCTTTCTATGTATAAAGGCGTTGTGAAAAAAGAAGGAACGGTTCCAGCCGGAGATGTCTATATCGACGGTAATCGTATTGGAGAAATTGGTTCCGCTGTTATGAAAGATCGAAAAATCATGTCTAGTGATGGAATTGTAGTCGTGATTGCCAACATTGATACCAATAAAAATCAGTTGCTTGGTAACCCGAATATTACGACAAGAGGATTTGTTCTTATTCAAGAAAATTTAGATTTGATTAAAGAGCTAGAAATCCTTAGTACCAAAGCGATTCAATCCAAAATTAGTAACCATGTCAACTATACGGAAGTAAAAACGGAAGTTAGCGCTCAATTATCTAATTATATCTATGAAAAAACAGGTAGAAATCCAATTATTTTACCCGTTATTATGGACATCAAAAAGTAGCTATTTTGTAGCTACTTTTTTCGTTCTCCTATGACTACTAGCTGTTTCTTCTTTCCATAACAAGTAATTAACGTAATCGCTTCTTTTTGAGGATCTCTTATTACTTCTACCTTACCTGTTTTCGCCACCTGATAAGTACGAGAAACCTCATAGAGATACTCATTTCCTAAGTAAGTTAAAGCAATTTCATCTCCTTTTTGAAGCTGATATAGCTTTTTAAAATAGGCAATATTTCCAAATCCACTATGCCCCGCTAGAATGACATTTCCCTTTTCCTCCGTTGGCAAAGCACTAGTTGGAAGAAAGATGATATTGGTATCCAAATCATTTCGCTCATCGTCTTTCGCATACAATTCTTTTTCTAATTGAATCTTCGGAATCGATAAAATAGCGTAAGGAATTTCTACTTCCTTCTCCGCATAGGGAAAATCAGGTATAGGAAAAGGAAGAAGTTGTTGCCTTAAAACAGGAAGGAAAAGAGAGGTCAAGAGGGAAAAAATAGAAGTCATTTTAGGAAGCATATAGACCCACTCCCCACTCTCTTATCTGTAAAAAAAGGGTTACAAAAGGCCTATAGATTCCGGTATTTGGTACCTCTTCTATGATTTCTTTGTTAAAAAGTTCAATGACCTTTTCAAATTTTTCATCAACCGTAAAATAGTAGTCTTTGATTTTTTCGTATCCTTTTTTACCTGTCACTTGATGAATGCGATAGTCTCCATAAGGCAGTTTTGCTTCCGCGATACCAGAAGAATCGGTTGTAACGGTAAGGACAAGGGTATCGCCTTGATAGATTTCAAAAGTCGCATTTGGTTCCACTTGATAGGTCCCACTACCATACCATTTTTGAATACGAATATCCTTTTCTATTTGTTTTTCTTTTACCTCAAAAGAATAGTCTTCTCCCTCTAAATAGATGGTATATTCTTGATCATCGATGAGATAACCATTGGGTGCCTTTAACTCTTTTACGGTATAATACCCATATCCTAGAGGGTTACTCGTCGCCTTTCCCTCTTCATCTGTTACCAACGTCTCTAATAAAATACCATCTTTATAAATGCCGTACTGAGCACCTTTTAAGCTATTTTGTTTCGATAGAAACACATTTTCCTCATTCTTCTTTTGAAGATGAATTCTTCCCTTTAAAAATTCAACTTCGATAGTAATGCCAAGCGGTTTTAACTCGCCTGGATGATAGACATTTTGACCATTTTTATGGTAGTAGACGATATCTGCTCCAAAAGCAATCCCATTTTTAGGAAGTTCAAAGTGATAGGAACTAGCCCTTGTTCTTTTTAGAACCTGTAAAAAGGGATTGTCTTTTAAATAATTTTGCCATTCTTCTTGGTTACGAAAAGTCAATTTCTCCTTATCTAATTTTTCTAGTTCATGATAATTTTTAAGATAACTTTCTAACTCTGCTATCTCTTTATCATAGGTTGAAACCTTTTTTCCATTTTTCTTAGCGGCAAAGTACATCGTCATATCAGGAGCAACCGTCTTCCAAATTAAGAACTGGGTAATGCCATACCATTTTTTATCTTCATGACCCGGATATTGATATCCAAAATAGGCAAGCTCGGAAATTCGCTTCCATTGGTCATCCGTTAGGTTTAAAACATTTTCATTTTCAAAGTAAGCCTTATAATCATCCGTTTGATTTAGCATCACCACTGGTTCTAGGCAATAGACATAGCTTTTATCACTTTTCCTCCTTAAAATATAGGGATGATCAGACATCGTGATATCTTTCGTAACTCTTGTAATCCACATATCACTTACGGATTCACTCGTAAAATAAAACTGTAATTCATCATTAGCCAATACTGGCTCCACAAAAAAAAGAAATAGATAACATAGTAACAATAATTTCTTCATAGATTTCCTCCTCTACTGAATGATTATTGTTTTTTTATCTATTTCCTTTTTTATGCTTCTACTTCTTTTACTTTTCTAATCTTTTTTACTTTTTTCTTCTTTTTACCACTCTTCTGAAGGACATTTACTAACATAACGCCGAGATATTGGAAAAATACGATAATGCAAGTAACAAAAACAGCATCCAACCATGGCTTTGTATAATCAAATTCCCCATGAGAAGTAATTCCATACAAATCGATAATGGTACATCTATCTAGTATTAAGAAAATTAAGAAATATATAAAGAAGAAACTAAACATAATTTGTTTTTCTCTAAATTTATGAAACCAATAAGCTACTACGGTAGGAATTATAGAGAACCCTACAAAAGCTATCATCCAAACGACTGGTTTTACTTTCAAAATAACCGTTGGAATAAGGAAGAATAACAACAAGAAAACGAGAACATCTACTGCAATAACATAGCGATAATCCTTTAATTTAGCTAATAGATAATCCCATAACACCTTAGAATTCTCGCGAACAGACATCACATTCTTACGAATATTGCTATCTTCTATTTCCCGTACTTGCTTCTTTTTCTCTACTTTCTCTTCTTTTTTTGCTGTTACTTTCTTTTCTGTTTCTTTTTCGTCCTTTTTCATCTATCATCACCTATATTAATCATACCATAAAATGAAAAAAAAGTAATTAAAAAAAGAAGATTTCTCTTCTTTTTTAGCGAATGACAATATTGACTAATTTTTTTGGAATAACAACCATCTTCACAATTTCATGACCCTCTAAGTAATTTTGAACATTATCAATAGATTGAGCAAGTTCTTTCATTTCTTCTTCTGTTGTACTTGTTAAAACGGTCATTTTTCCTCTTACTTTACCATTGACTTGAACAACTAACTCGTAAGATTCTTCCTCTGTTTTCGCTTCATCGTAAACTGGCCATGGCGAAATAGCAAGCATCTCTCCTAGACCACTTAACTCATTAATCTCCTCCGTAATATGAGGGGCAATAGGATTTAACAAATGAACTAAAGTACGTAAATCCTGTTTGGTAATAGAATCTTCTTTCTCTAATTCATTTAATAAAATCATCAAGGCAGATACCGCTGTATTGTACTTCATACTAGTAAGATCATTGGTTACTTTACGAATCGTTTGATGAATAAGTGTTTCTTTCGTATATCCTTCTTTATCATTCAATCTTTCTTGTAATCTCCAAATACGGTCGAGGAATTTTTTACATCCCTTTAATCCATTGGTTGACCAAGACGCATCTTTTTCATAATCACCAATAAACATCTCATAGGTACGAAGAGCATCGGCTCCCATTTCTTTCACAATATCATCTGGATTAATAACGTTTCCTTTTGATTTACTCATTTTCTCGCCATTAGAACCCAAAATCATTCCGTGACTAACTCTCGTCCAAATCATTTCTTTATGAGGAACAAGACCAATATTGTATAAGAATTGAACCCAGAAACGAGCATAGAGTAAGTGACGAGCCGTATGTTCCATACCACCGTTATACCAATCTACGCGATTCCAATACTTCATGGCATCCATAGAAGCAAAACAAGAATCGTTATGAGCATCCATGAATCTTAAGAAGTACCAACTAGAACCAGCCCAGTTTGGCATGGTATCTGTTTCTCTTTTAGCAGGAGCGCCACACTTTGGACAAGTCGTATTGACCCAATCGGTAATCTTAGCAAGTGGACTTTCCCCATTATCGGTAGGTTCATACTCTGCAACATCTGGAAGAAGAAGTGGTAAATCCTCCTCGTTCATAGGAACCCATCCACAACTATCACAATGAATCATTGGAATTGGTTCTCCCCAGAATCTCTGTCTTGAGAAAATCCAATCTCTCATCTTGTAGTTTACTTTTTTCGTTCCACAATGATGTTCCTCTAACCAAGCAATCATGGTATCAATAGCCTCTTGTTTATCAAGTCCATCCAAGTTGGCAGAGTGAATGTGAACGCCATCATCTACCATAGCGCCTTCCCCATTAATGGCTCTTTCCGCATCATATTGATGGGCAGGAGTAGATAAAGACTCTATCAATTTCTCTTTAGAAATCCACTCTACATCGGCAATATCTTTTTCTTCTGTACTTCTTTCTAATTGGTTAAGGCTCTTTAACGTACCTACTACTGTATGAGTTAAAATGTGACGGTTTACTTCTTTATGAGCAGCGTAGAAATTATCATAGTAAACAAATTCCATCTCATGATCAATTTCAACGTCTTGATATCCCGTTTCTTCTTGTACTTCACGAATAGCCGCTTCGGTTACGGATTCTCCTTCTTCGATACCACCCATTACAAAGTTAAGCCATCCGAATTTACGGTTATGAACACATAAGTATTTCTCTTCCTCTGGATGTTTAATAACAGCAACTACCACTTCTCGTTCGGTCATAGGGGCATCCGGACGAATCGCGGAATCCCCAGTTCCAACAAAGTTTTTCGCAATAACTTGACGAATTGGAAGATTAAATTTCTTGGCAAATTCATAATCTCTATCATCATGGGCAGGAACAGCCATAATCGAACCAGTTCCATAACTTGCTAAAACATAATCACTAATATAGATAGGAATTCTCTCATCATTTACCGGATTAATCGCATAAGCTCCTGTAAATACACCCGTTTTATCTTTATTGAGCTCGGTTCTCTCCATCTCATTTTTCAATGTACAAGCTTCTTTATAAGCTCTTACTTCTTCTCTATGTTCTTCGGTTGTAATTTCATCTACATAAGGATGTTCTGGCGCGAATACACAGTAAGTTGCTCCATAAAGAGTATCACAACGGGTCGTAAATACGGTAAATGTCTTATCATGTCCTTCAATCTTAAAGTCTACATGTGCTCCAACCGATTTACCAATCCAGTTAATTTGACCTAATTTTACCTTTTCAGCAAAGTTAGTATCATCCAATCCTTTTAATAAATCTTCTGAGTAATCAGACATTCTAAGCATCCATTGAGACTTTTCCTTTTGTACAACCGTTGTCCCACAACGCTCACAAACACCGCCTGCTGCATCCTCATTAGAAAGAACGGATTTACATTTTGGACACCAGTTTACTGGTACCGTATCCTTATAAGCCATTCCATGCTTGTAGAATTGTAAAAATTGCCACTGTGTCCACTTGTAGTATTCTGGGTCAGTTGTCGCAAATTCCCGATTCCAATCAAAAGAGAATCCAAGCGATTTCATCTGTCCCTTAAATGTCTTAATGTTTTCTCTAACCGCATCTTTTGGATGAATATGGTTTTGAATCGCATATTGTTCGGCTGGAGCACCAAAAGCATCCCATCCCATTGGGTATAGAACATTATACCCTTGCATTCTTTTCATACGAACAATGGCATCTTGAGCAGTATAACTTCTAACATGTCCTACATGAAGACCAGATCCTGATGGATAAGGGAATTCCACTAGAACATAGTAAGGTTCCTTTTCACTACCTGTTACCGCCTCAAAGGTATTATGGTCATCCCAATACTTTTGCCATTTTGCTTCTATTTTCTTAAAATCATAATTCATTTTATTTTCCTCCCTCTTGTATTTTCTGATAATGCTTGCCAATTCTACTATACACGATTAGAATGAGAAGAATTAATAAGATAAGTCCCACTCCTAATATCGATAACATCCAAAGCATAAAATTAGTAATCCAATATCGTAATAGGCAAGCAACGGTTACTACCGTTGAAATAATGAAAGCATTTGCAAGCGCAACTGTCCGAATGACAGACTTCAAATTTAGTTTCTGATAATCTAAATGATATCTCTTCGATAACAGAGTGAGCTCTTTTCCCTCTTTCATATTTTCTCTTGCTTTTTCTTTTCGAACCACAAATAGTTCATAAAATAAGTAAATCAGAAGCAGCAGTCCTAGCCACATTATTAATTCTTTCATAATCCTCCTAACAAAAAAAGTATCATGATGAAGGGACGAATCATCGCGGTACCACCCTTCTTCATAATACTCTTATTATGCACTTGTTCTTTAACGCAGATTAACGTCTCTTACGAGAAGCTCCAAAGCGAGTTCACCGTTTCCTATTAAAAGTTTTCACCAACCACTTTCTCTCTACTAATAGTCCACCGTTACTACTCTTTTTCAACGCCTTATGTCCATTATTATATTACACTTGGCTAATATATTCAAGTAATTTTATAAATAATTGTATATATTTTGTATCGAGACTTTCTTTTCCTTGTCCCATTTTACGAATCGCAATTCTCTTCTTTTGAATTGGTTCATCACTTATGAATAAATCATAAATAGCTTCTTTTGTCTTCGTTGGAATTGGAAGATCACTAATGATAGACTCGATATCTTCCATGATGATACGAATCGCATCTATCTCGATATCTTTACCCTTACAGTTAATCGTCAACTGTTGGGTAGTTGGAACATCTTTTACCTCAACGATAAAGTCTGGTCCTTCGACAGAAGTCGTACATTCAATCTTCGCATCACGAACGAAAGCTGTTACATCTTCAGACTTCTTCGTATTTCTGAAGCGAATCTTATAATTACGCTTTTCGGGAACGATTCCGCTCTTACCTTCTAGAGGTCGAATAATTACCGTATAGTTATTTGGTAAGTAGTTATAATCAATCAATGATAGCAAATAATATCCTTTTAGATATAAGTCGCTTACTCCATCATCCTCATATAGTCGATAGTTATTGCTCTCTCCTGGGAAAATGTGAATTTCCATATCCTTTGGTGGAGTCGTATCATTCAAGTTTTCTGGCTTTCGAGCAAGTGGAATAATCGCACCAGCTTTCGCAAAGACAGGATAATCTTGATCCCTAAAGAAAGATACATACTTTCTTCCACCTGGGAATTTCTTTCCAGTTACATAATCATACCAAGTTCCTTCTGGTAAGAAGAACTTTTGAATAACACGGTTCATGACCAATTCTTTCTTTGTCGTAATTGGACAGATAAAGAACTGACTACCAAAGTAATATTCATTCCGATATAAAGAATCATCATATAGTTCTGGATATCGATAATAAATTGGTTGGATAAGAGGAATTCCATACTTATAATACTTATAAGCTTCTGAGTATAGATAAGGAATTAATTGATGACGTAATTGTAAATAATCTTTCGCAATCGCATAAGTCTTCATATCCCAACGCCATGGCTCTCTTTTATAGAACCGTCCGACATCCGCACTCAACTTCAAGATGGGAGAAAAAGTTCCTAATTGAATGTATCGCTCATATAATTCATTATCCTCTACTCCATAGAAGAATCCACCGATATCATGGCTCCACCAAGAAACACCGATATTGGTTGCCTTTCCATTGAAGAAAGGAATATCCCGTAACGTATTCCAACTTACTGTTGATTTTCCCGCATATAAAACAGGATACCGGTGAGGCGCAATAGAAGCATTATAGCCATACACCATTGGTCTACGTTTATAATTTCGCATCATATCATAAAAATGATAGTGTTTTAAAAGCGCTAATTCCTCTGTTCTATCTTTGTCATACCAGTCAATCCAGAAGAAATCGATACCAAAGTTATCAAGTGGGTGAATTAATATTTTTAAGTAAACATCCACTGTCTTTGGATCATATACGTTAAAAGGAATAACACCATTTGGAAGAGGTTCTAGATATTTTCGTAACTCTTCATAATACGTATCAATTGGATATAATCCCTCGGTTGGATTGATATTCAAACCAATGCGGATTCCCTTTGAGTGCATTAGTTCTACTAATTTTCCTGGGTCTTGGATATTTTGAGCATTAAACGTAAATCCCGTCTTTAAATGCTTATCCCCTTCCCGAATACGAATGTGCCAATCCTTATCCAACATGATAATAGACATTGGAATTTCATTCGTCTCAAAATTGGTAATTAACTCTTCTAATTGTTCTTCCGTGTAATTATCGTTTCTACTCCACCAGTTTCCTAAGGCATATCTTGGAATTAAGGCAGGGTATCCGGTTAACATGTAATAGTCTTTTAAGCAAGCCGTAAAATCACGGAAATACATAAATAAGTAAATATCGATTTCTGGATTCTCTCTAAGCAGACAGTTTCCCCGTGCATTAAATACTTTGGAATTAGAATCATCGATAGAGGCAAATCCATCGATAGAATACAATCCTTTCATATTATATCTAGGATCGTCATCCTTACTATCGGTAGCCTGTAAAACAGGAGCCAAATAGTTTCGAACTTCAGGATGTCCATAATACCATACACGATCGGTATTTTTTAATTCTACTTTTAAATTAGCGGTCTTGTTAACCGTCGTTCCTTTAAAAGGTGCATTTTTAACATACGTCAAACGGAAATAACTGGTCTCAACAATAATATTAGACCCCTGGTTAGCAACCGAAACTTCTACTTGTGGGAAATTTCGACAGAATACTAATTCCGTTGGACGATCTTCAAAGACACCATTTGGACTGTATTCCAATCGAACCAACCGTTCTGTTAAAACCGTAATTCGATACTTCTCGCCAGTTAACACACTATAAGGATTCGCTTTGGCTTTCCCTAAATCTAGCGCAAATTGATCTCCTAAATCATACATAGTCTCACCCTTTTTCTATAATTCTTCTATCTTCATAAAATTGGTTGTCTTTACATCCTTAAATGGATAACCACCGGTAATAATAATTCGATCTCCTGGAGAGGTAGAAATTAACTCGAAGGTTACCTTTTTCGATACCTCAATAATCTTATCAAAATCTTTGATTTCATCGATTAATACAGGGTTAACCGCAAAATGAAGTTGTAGCGATTTGACGGTATCTTCATTTGGACTAACAGCAATAATTGGACATCTAGGTCGACAATTACTCATCTTACGAGCCGTATACCCACTCATCGTTGGTGCAATAATGGCACAACACTTCAGTCTGCCCGCACATTCTGCCACACTATGAGATATCATTCCTGTAATATCGGTATCATTTTCATCCTTTTTATTTAAGAAATCTAAATAGTCGATATCTTTTTCCGCAGAATTGATAATCTTTTCCATCATATTTAAGGTTTCAATTGGAAATTTTCCAACCGTTGTTTCATTACTGAGCATTACAGCATCTGCTCCATCTAGAACAGCATTCGCAACATCACTTACCTCAGCTCTCGTTGGACGAATAGAACTTTCCATAGAGGATAAAAGTTCAGTTGCCACGATACTGACAATTCCTGCTTTATGACATCTATCAATGATTTTCTTTTGAACGCCAGGAATTCTCTCAAGAGGAATATCTACCCCTAAATCTCCACGCGCTACCATAATCCCATCACTAACGCGAATGATTTGGTCTAAATGGTCTACCGCTTCTTCACTTTCAATTTTGGAAATGAGTCCGATGTGATCATTTTTTAAACCAATCAAGATATCACTTACAGATAAAACATCTTCTGCTCCATTGACATGGGATAAGGCCAGGAAGTCTACGCCCATCTTGTGAGCAAAAATGACATCCGTCTCATCCTTTTTCGTCATTCTTGGTAAATGAAGTTTTCTTCCTTCAACAGAAACGGTTTGATTATCCTCAATCGTTCCATCACTTAGAACATCGCAGACGATGAAGTCTTCTTTAATGTCAATTACTTCAAATAGCATAAGACCATCTTTAATTTTGAGAATACTATTGTATGCCACCTCTTTAATAAGGTCACTATAGCTAACAGAAAACTTCGTACTATCTCCCGTAACCGGATCCATATAAATGCGAACCTTATCTCCTTTTCGGAAATAAGCTTGCCCATTTGTAAATTTTCCCGTTCGAACTTCTGGTCCCATCAAGTCAATCATAGTCGCTACACTTAAATGGAGTTCCTGATTTAATTCTTTTACTTTCTCAATCACATCCGTACAAAAGTTATAGCTAGCATGACTCATATTAAGACGAACAACATCCATGCCATTTTGCATAAGACGTTTAATTTGTTCTTTTTCAACTGTTGCGGGTCCAATAGTAACAACTACCTTAGTCTTATTTAACATACTATTCACCTATTATCAATTATATCATAATAATGAAAATTTACAATAAGGAAAAGCTAGATTATCACAGTAAAAAAAGAAGGAACCTCCTTCTTTAAATCCATACTCCAAAAATAATAGCTGACATACTTAATATTAAACCGATTACCCAGAATAGTTTAACAATATCTCTTTCATCCCAGCCTAGTTTCTCTAAATGGTGGTGAAAAGGCGTCATGAGAAATACTTTTCTTCTAAAATATACCATACTAATAATTTGAATAATACAAACTAAGGTCTCAAAAATAAAGACGCCTGCTACTACTAACAAAGTAATTTCATGTTTAGAAATAATGGCAACGGATGCGAGAGTCGCTCCTAAAGATAAGGAACCCGTATCTCCCATAAACACTTTAGCGGGATGGGTGTTATAAACAAGGAATCCTAGAAGAGCTCCTACTAAAACGAAACAGAATACGGCAATATCGACATTTCCAGGAATTCCTCGACTCGCCCAAGTAATCATTCCAAACGTTAAAAAAGCAATGACGGATAGTCCACCCGCTAGACCATCTAAACCGTCGGTAATATTAACGGCATTACTACTAGCAATCAACGTAAATAGTAAGAAGACGCCGTAAAACCAGCCCATGTCTACCCGAATATTCAAGATATAAATATCTAAGACAGGTTCTGCTCCGCCCTTCATATAAATAGCGAAGAAGATAAGAGCGATGAATAACTGTCCTGCTAACTTCTGAAATTCTGTCAATCCTACGTTATTTTTTCGTTTAATAATTAAGAAATCATCGATGAATCCTAAAATCGCATAAGCGACAAAGACAAACATGACAATCAGTAAATTATACGAAAATTCAATTTTATTCATAAGTAAGAGGATAATTGTCGCGGCAATGGTTGGAAGAATAAAAATAATTCCTCCCATTGTCGGCGTTCCATCTTTTTCCTGATGACTCTTTTCTAAATAAGTACTCACTTTTTGCTTTGCTATTTTCCTCAATAATGGTATGGCTACCAGTCCAAAAACAACAGAAATAACAAATCCAATCATTAGTGCTAGCATTGCTTTTGTTATAACGTACATTGAATCATCTCCTAAATATTATCTAGTATCACCTGTTTATCATCAAAAAATATTTTTTCAGTTCCAATAATTTGATACTTTTCATGACCTTTTCCAAGCACTAATAGTATATCATTATTTGTAAGAAATTGTATACCTTTTTTAATAGCAATCTCCCGATTTGACTCTATTTCATAATTCACACTGTCAAGTTCCTTAACGATATCTTTTAAGATACGCATCGGGTTTTCACTTCGTGGATTATCGCTGGTAAAAATGACGTAATCGGATTTTCGGGTAGCAATTTCTCCCATAATAGGTCTTTTACTTTTATCACGATCTCCTCCACAACCAACAATCGTAATAATCTTGTGGTAATCCATCTCTCTTACACAGTCTAAAATATTCTCCATCGCATCTGGGGTATGAGCGTAATCCACGATAATCTTATTGGTCCCATAAGGAATTACGTCCATTCTTCCTTCTGGAGAGCCACACTTAAAAACGCTATCTTTTAAATCTTGAAACGTATATCCTAATTGGTAGAACAAGCAGATTGCCGCTGTCATGTTATATATATTATACTTTCCGAAAAGATGCATTTGATACTCTTCTTCATTGATGGAAAAAGTAGGTGTTTCCCCTTCTATTTCATAATCACAAGAAGAATATCCATAAGTGACAAAATTTCCTTTTTCAAAATAAGCACTACAAGGATCATCTCCATTGATAATCGATATACCATCTGGTTTTACTTTTTCAAAAAGTTTTTGTTTGGCTTTCAAGTAGTTTTCCATGGTTAAATGATAATCTAAATGATCTTGGGTTAAATTGGTAAAAATGGCATAATCAAAAGTTAAAAAATCAACTCGTCCCTGATCAAGAGCTTGACTACTTACTTCCATCACGACATACTGACATCCTTCTTGATAGCTCTCTTGAAAAAGTTCTAATAGCTCTAAGCTTCCTGGCGTGGTATTTTTTAAATCCCGTTTCTTTTCTTTGGTATAAAAGCCTAACGTTCCAATATAGCAACAGGGAATTCCTAACATCCAACACAATTGCCAAATTAAAAAGCATGTCGTTGTCTTCCCATTCGTTCCGGTTACACCAATTACTTTGATAGGAACCAAATTTTCTTTTAAATAATGAGATAAGTATTCTCTTGTCGAAGAAACAATTTCCGTCTCAACGGAATAAGTCCCTCTTTCGGCAATAACCTTACTTGCTCCTTTCGCAATTGCTTCTTCAATAAAATCATGTCCATCACAATGTTGTCCCTTGAGCGCTAAAAAGGTATCTCCCTCTTTTACTTCTCTTGAATCACATTTTAACATAAGAACACCTCAGTATATCTTATGTTAAAATCCCAAAGACGTGAAAAGAGAGTTGGTTATCAACTCTCTATCGTTTCTCTTTCCATCGTTTCTAATAATTTTTGAATGGCTTTCTTGTCATTATAAGGAATTTTCTCTTTGCCTACTAAAATGTATTCCTCATGACCTTTTCCAAGCACTAATAAAATATCCTTTTCTTCTAGGCGTTCTAAAGCTATTTTCGTTGCCTCATAGCGATTCTGTTCCACATGATAATGTTCTTTGGTATTGCCAAGTAACATATCATGAACGATATTAGAAAACTCTTCATCGTGTAAATCATCACTCGTCACTACGACAAAATCTGCGTATTGTAACGCCAACTGCATCATAATAGGTCTTTTCTTAGAGTCTCTACTTCCAGTACATCCAAACACAACATAGGTCTTATGATGGGGAATCTCTTGAACGGTACGAAAGACATTCTCCATCGCATCAGGAGTATGAGCATAATCGATAATAATGGTATTGTCCTTCCATTTCAAGATTTCCATTCTACCAGGAGGAGGAGTTAATATTGGCATAATTTCTTCTATCTTTTCTCCTGCAATCCCCATCGAATCGAGAAGCGCAACCACACATAAAGCATTATAAATATTATACTTTCCAATCAGACTAGTGCGAATATGTAAATTATTTACTGTAAAGGTACTGCCAAGTTCATTCATTCGTTCTTCCCTTGCTTGATAGTCGCTTTTTTGAAATCCATAGGTAACCACATTTCCTATCATAAAATAGGAATGATAAGAATCATCGACATTGACGAAGCACTTTCCTTCTTTCTTCACTTGATGAAAAAGTTGTTGCTTTGCTTTGGCATAATTTTCCATGGTCTTATGATAATCCAAATGATCTTGGGTTAAATTCGTAAAAATAGCATAGTCAAAAGCAATGCGATTTAATCTGCCATAGGAAAGTCCTTGACTACTTACTTCCATCACGACATACTGGCATTTTGATTCATAAGAATCCATCAACATCTCATAAATCTCCGCCAAATCAGGAGAAGTATTAGGTAAATCTCGGATTTTCTTTTCCTTATAAAAGCCAATGGTTCCAATATAAGAAGCTTTTCTTCCTAACTTATTAAGGGCTTGATAGAGCAAATAAGCACTCGTTGTCTTCCCATTCGTTCCCGTAATCCCAATGATGGTCATACTTTCTAAACACTCATGATATCGTTCATATAAAAGATCTTCTAGGTATTTACGAGTATCTGGAACAATCGTGGTTGGAACTGAATAGTTTCCCTCTTCTGCCACAATATGACTTGCTCCTCGTTCAATCGCCTTTTCAATATAGTCATGTCCATCACTAGAAATTCCCCGGAGCGCTACAAAAGTATCCCCTGGTTCTACTTTTCTAGAATCGGTTTTAATTGGTAACATCTTGTTCCCCCTTTACGATTTGATAATCAGAATAAGAAGATTCATAGGAAGTAATCTCATCCATCTCTTTATATTCAATGGTCACATGGAAAGAATCATAGGCAGTTCCTTTACTAGCAAGATATTTCTGCAAATTCAAATCCACGCTTGTCACTTGTTTCTCTTCCTCTATCACGGTAAATGGAATATCTTGGAACTGGTAGCGAGTCTCTATCTTTCCTTCCTTATATTCTCTCTGTTCTAATTTTTCTGCTAACTCTAGCCAACTAGCGATATTCTTTTGAGAAAGCTCATAAGTAGAAAGAGAAGGTATCATCTCTGTAGTCTCTTTTAAAAGTTTATTTTCACTATCTACCTCATATACTTTATCATCAAAGGCAATATACGATTTTCCTAGATAAGTAAAATAATATTTTTGCTGAAAATAGATTCCTTCTATCATTTCTTCTTTTCCCTGATAAGAGAAATTCATCGTATATTCAAAGCTTTCTACTTGTTGATACTTCTCTAACGCACTTAAATTCTCATTAGAAGAACTACTACTGTGATAGTGAGATGTAGGATGTGGCATGATCACTACTGCAATCACATAGAAGAGGAAAAAGCCAACAATCCAAGCGCCTAATTGCATAAGAGCCTTTTTTCTAGGATCTTTTCGCAATTCTTTATATTGATGATAAGCTTCTTTTATCTTTTGCAATCTTCCTTTTTTCTTCATATCCTACTCCAATACTTTTCCTACTAAACTTTCTTTATTCGCAATTCCATTTAAATAGTCTACTGCTCTCATTCGCTTTTTTCCTTCTGGCTGTATTTCTGTTAGAAAAATTTCACCATCTAGAGTGGCAACACCAATTCCTTCTTTCCCAATACTCGTAATCGTTCCACAAGGTTGCTTGGTTTTCGCATCACCCATTTTCGATTCCCAAACCTTCATACGTTTTCCATCTAGGATAGTGTATGCAACAGGAAAACTATTTAATCCACGAATGTGATTATAAACTTCTCTTCGCGTTTTCATAAAATCAATTTTTTCATCCTCTTTACTAATATTATAAGAAAATGTAGCTTCTTCTGGATTTTGTTTTATTCTTTGAACATTTCCAGTAAGAATATCTGGTAAAGTCTCTTTTAATAAATCGGCTCCTAATACACTTAATTTTTCAAATAATGTCTCAGCCGTATCTTCTTCTAAAATAGGAATTTCTTTTTGTCTAATGATATCTCCATCATCCATTCCCACATCCATATACATGATAGTAATACCGGTTTTGGTATCTCCTTCCATAATGGCATGATGAATAGGTGCTCCCCCACGATGTTTAGGAAGCAAAGAGGCATGAACATTGATACATCCATATTTTGGATAATCCAAAATAGCTTTAGGAATAATCTGTCCATAAGCGCACGTCACGATAACATCCGGTTCTAAGGCGAGAATTTCTTCATATTCTTTTCGAATTTTGACAGGTTGATAAAGAGGGATATTTTCCTCTAATGCCACCTTTTTCACAGGAGAAATACTCATTTTTCCCGCTCTTCCAACTGGTTTATCCGGTTGAGCAACAATACCAACTACACGATATTGCTCAATTAACATTTTTAATACTGGAACACTAAAATCAGGGGTTCCCATAAATACAACTTTTATCTCTTGATTCATGTTATCACCTAATAACTATTATAATATGTTTTCTCTCTTTTTTCCACTCTATTTCTTTCTTCTTTCCTTTCTGGTTATTTTTGCGAAAAAAAAGAATGATCTCTCATTCTTTTATACATATAGACCTTTTCTTTGATATCTTCCACGATTGGAATCTGCCTCAACATCATCTACCATGGCAATAACTACTTTCTTTTCTTTTAAACTCTTTGGAACATCAATAATTCTTTGATTACTAGATCCTCGAAATTTTAAATTATAGCTATGTTTGGCTAAAATAAAGGGACCATCTACTAAGATATCAATTTGTTTTAAGAAATCCATAATAGCAGGATTTTTCTTACTCATAGCAAGAAGATCTTCATACAAGAATCCCGTATAACACCAAACATTCATTTTCTTTTTATGCACATATTTGGCGATAACTGCACAAGCTTCTGGTTGATAGAAAGGATCTCCCCCACTAAAAGTAACTCCCGTTTGTGCTTCCAATTCTTCTATTTCTTCTAAAATATCCCCTACTTCGATTTCCCATCCACCGTCAAAGTCATGAGTATCAGGATTATGGCATCCTGGACAAGCGTGACCACATCCTTGGGTCCAAATAACGGTCCTAATGCCAGTTCCATCTACCACACTATCGGGTTGTAAATCACTCGCTAAACGAATGGTCATTATTTCGTTGCTGAGCAGGTTTTCATAGCATTCTTTACTTCATTAATGCCAGAGTGTTTTACTCTATCTTTTTCCTCTGCTCTCTTTCCATTGTTAAAACGTTTTACATCTCCTGAAAGATATCCTGTTACTCTTCTAATTCTCTCAAAACCTACACCTTCACCAACTAATTTTTCCATAAATAAATCCTCCTTTTTAACATCCACAATTTAGTGATTTCACTTCTTCGAGTGGTACACTATCAAACTCTTTTCGTCCACATCCTGGACAAACATCTCCAATAACCCCAACATATCCACATACGGGATCTCTATCAACTGGATGGTTAATTGCCCCATAACCAATTCCAGATTCTTTCATTAAACGAATAACGCTTTCAAATGCTTCAACATTTTGAACAGTATCTCCATCTAATTCAATATAAGAAATATGTCCACCATTTGTTAAATTATGATATGGCGCCTCTAATTCGATTTTTTTCTTAATACTAATATTGAAATATACTGGGATATGGAAAGAATTCGTATAATAACTTCTATCCGTTACTCCTTTAATATTTCCATAAATGGCCTTATCAATATTGACAAACCTTCCTGATAATCCTTCTGCAGGAGTAGCAATCAATGTGAAATTTAAATTCCATTTTTTGCAATATTCATTACACCTATTTCGCATAAAGGAAATGATTTCAAGACCTAACTTTTGAGCTTCTTCGCTCTCTCCATGATGTTTACCAATTAAAGCTTTCAATGTCTCTGCCAAACCGATAAATCCAATCGTTAACGTTCCATGCTTTAAAATTTTTCTCAAGCGATCGGTTGGTTTTAATTTATCTCCATCTGTCCAAACGCCAGAACCTAATAAGAATGGAAAGTTATACACTCTTTTGTTACATTGAACTTCAAATCTCTCTAGTAATTGATCTCTTACTAAGTCCATCATTTCACCTAAGTCTTCATAGAATCCTTTCATATCTGCTTTATCTCTTTCATGTAAGCAAATACCATGTTTGATTCCAAGTCTTGGTAAATTGATAGACGTGAATGACAAGTTTCCACGACCACCAGTTGTTTGATTATTTGGATCAGTTACATCTGCCATAACACGTGTACGGCAACCCATATAACCAACTTCTGTCCGGTAATCTCCCTCTTTATAATACTCTAAATTGAATGGAGCATCTAAGAAAGAGAAGTTAGGGAATAATCTTTTAGCAGATACCTTACATGCTAATTTGAATAAATCATAGTTTGGATCTTCTGGGTTGTAGTTAACTCCCTCTTTAACCTTAAAGATAGATACTGGGAAAATTGGTGTTTCTCCTTTTCCTAGTCCTGCATAAGTAGCCTCTAAGAAATCTTTAATAACCATTCTTCCTTCAGCTGAAGTATCCGTACCAAAGTTAATAGATGAAAATGGTACTTGCGCTCCTGCCCGAGAATGCATAGTATTTAGATTGTGAACAAAGGCTTCCATTGCTTGATAGGTCTGTCTATCTGTCTTAGCAAGAGCTCTTTCATAAGATTTTACAAATAATCTTTTAATCTGTTCTGATTCTTGATAAATTGGTTCAAACTTTTCGATTTCAAAATCGAGGGTTGGCAACTTATCAATTTCTCTTGTGATTCTATCCATATTAATAAATGGGAATAAATCTTCATAATCTAGTAAATCATAAATTTGTTGTTTAAATTCTTTCTTGAAAGTTTTCAAAACACCAGGAGCCATATAATAATCAAAAGCTGGAATAGACTGTCCACCATGTTGATCATTTTGGTTAGACTGAATAGCTATCGCTGCTAGTGCACTATAAGAACCGATACTATTAGGCGTTCTTAGATGTCCATGACCAGTTGAAAAACCATTTTTGAAAAGTCTATCTAGTTCGATTTGCATACAAGTAGTCGTTCCCATCGCAAGGAAGTCCATATCATGAATGTGGATATCTCCTTCATCATGAGCTTGACTAAATCTTTTCTTCATAAGATAAGCTTTGGCAAATTCCTTAGAAACGGTACTACCATATTGAAGCATCGTTCCCATGGCACTATCGCCATCGATATTCGCATTTTCTCTTTTGGTGTCATCTTCATTAGCAGATTTTAGTCCAAGACCCTCTAATGTCTTTAAGAATTTATGAAGTCTTTTGTCATCTGCGAATAATTCTCGAGATTGATTTCTTCTTTCCCGATATTCAGAGAAAGAAGTTCGAACATCTTCATATCCTTGACGACCTAATTCTTCTTCTATTAAATCTTGAATTTCTTCAATCTTAATTTTCGTTTCATCTTTATATTTTTTTTCAATCGCTTTGATTACCCCTAGGTAAACTTTATTAACGTCTTTTCCTGTATAAACTTTCTTTTCTTCTTCTGCATTTTCATTTGTTGTAACAACGCTATCAAATCCTTTCTTGATAGCGAGAGCAATTTTACTAGCATCAAAGTCTACCTTTTTGCCATTTCTCTTGATGACGTCAAGAGTGATTTTCGTATATGTATCTGACATCTTGAATCCTCCTACCTTCTAACTAGATTATACTCTTCCTTTTTTACAGAAATCAATACTTTTTGATCACTTTTTGAGTGGTTTTTGCATGATGTTACCTTTTGCCGTTTATTTATAAAAAATCAGTTTTCAAAAAATTTACATTTTTTAATTTTTCATTTTTTTAAAATTTTATCTTCCGTGTATTTTTGACACTTGAAACCGTTATTTTCCTTGATTTTCAATATATTTTTCATTTATGTTACCTTTTTGTTAGAATTTTATTTTTTTCAAAAAATTTGATTTTTTATTTTTTTGATTTTTGAAAAAATTAAAAATTTTATTTTTTTGAAAATTCAAATTCCTTGAAAAATAAGGCTGAACAAATGTTTCTTATTCTCCTTTTTTACGAAAAAGAAAAAGTACCTTTTTTTGGTACTTTATGAATTCTCTAAAACCGTCGAGCAAGTATCTAGTTGAATCTGAATTTTCTCTAAGAATTTTTGAATGTCTGAAGTATTGTCGTAGAGATACTTCTCTTCCCCGGATGCGAATGTTAATCGATAAGGGCCTATCTCATTTGGTTCTTCATTTCGACTATCTTCTAAAAAAGAAGAGACAGGATAAGCATAAGTTCCTTCTTTACTAACGAGATTACCATCCCGAGTACTTCCATAAATATATTCATAAGTATTATCCCGGTACACTTTTAAAAGGACAGTTGGACAGTCAATCCGTGCGGACTGTAAGGTAAAATAAAGTTCTTTTTTTGGTTCCTCTAAATAAGTCTCATCATTATAAATGATTGCTTCTAGTATTCTTTGTTGTGCATCATCTAACTGATTAGTAGTAATCGTTATATGAGTATCTGTTGTTTTGGAAAACAAATCCTCTAAAAAAGAAAGAACTTCTTTTTTATTTTTTTCAAAGCGAATAGCGTGTTGATAGGTAATCGGATTACAAGGTGCTTGAATGCAAACGACTTGTTCCTCTACTTTGACCGTAACGGAATCTCCTTTTTTAAAAATTTCGTATTGAGAATTTTCTTCTTGATAAGAAATTTGATATTCCTTTTCTTCTACCTCATTCTTTTCTTCTTTTGATTCCTTCTTTTCAAACTCTTGTTGATGAATCACAAAAAGAGAGAGGAAAATAGCAAGAATAACAATTATAAAGAAAGAAATCATAAAAGAAGCGGATTTTTGAATATATTCTTTTGACATAGTACTCTCCTATTCTTTTCTCATTATACAGCTTCTCAAAAAAAGAAGCAATTACTTCCCTACCTCTTTTTCTGGCAGTGACTACAGAAGTAAGTGCTTCTTCCTCCAACAATGATTCGTTCAATTGGAGTATCACATGTGGAACAGAACTTTTGATTATGTACCAAAAGATGTTGCTGAAATCTTCCATGAACCCCTTTTTCCGATTCATAACTACGAATCGTTGTTCCTCCCATCTCAATAGCTTCCCCTAAAATCATCCGCGTAGCTTGAATCAAAGAACAACAATCTTTCTTCGTCAATTGGGAAGCAAGTTTTAAAGGATGGATATGACTAACAAATAAAATCTCATCAGCATAGATATTCCCAATTCCTGCCATAATGCTTTGATCTAACAAGACCGTTTTAATGGGAACCTTTTTTCCTCTGTATTTTTCCTTTAAATACGTCTCTGTGAGACGATTATCCCAAGGTTCATATCCAACTTCATTGAGAGGCTTTTCTTCTAAATACACCCCTTTAGGGAATAAATACATCCGTCCAAACTTTCGCGTATCTTGGTAACGTAATTCTTTCCCATTATCTAATAAGAAAGTAACATGTTCATGTTTGTTTAGCTCTTCTTTGGGATTTTTTAAAAAATACTTTCCTTCCATTCTTAAATGACTAACTAAATCATAATGGTCTAAATGAAAAATTAACCATTTTCCTCGTCTATCCATCTCTTTTATTTTTTCGTTCTTCAAGTGACGAATAAAATCATCCTTCGTCTGATTGGCGATAATCTTCGGATAATAAACAGCAACATTGACTATTTTTCTTCCAATAAGGTAACGCTCTAACGTTCTTTTGACTGTTTCTACTTCTGGTAATTCTGGCATATTATCTCAACACTTTCCTATGAATATCTTTTTTAATCGCATTCCCAGCAAAATCCGTTTCCCCCTCTGTTAAGGCTTCCATAATACGATTGTAAGAAGATCTATCTTGTTTATATAAATACGTACAAACTAAATCAGAGTCTATGGCAAACTCACTCATCGCATTATACACTAAATCGCTGATATATTCGTCTAAAAGATCACAATTTTGTTTTTCTAACTGTTCTTGAGGGATAGGACTTTCCTGAATATAATAAGTTCCATCAAAGGTCAACTCTCTACCATTAGAAAAAGAACAGTAAAACGGCATATTCACCAAGTCATACCCAAGACTAGATAAATAAACAATTTCATCACGCATTCGCATTAACGATCTTTTTAAGTAAATGCTCTTACTAGCGAAAGAAGAAATCCAATCTCCTTTTTTCCAATCAGTCGCACACCCACAATAAACTCCGTCTTGATAGACAGGATATCTAGGAAGTAACAAAGCTTGAGTAGATATCTCAGAAACTTTTAAACAAGTTGACTCAGAAATAAATCTATCAGTAGTAGAAAAAATTCTAATCCGATCTGTTCCTACTTTATAAACATCCATGTCAGATGAATGATAGCAAAAATTTGTTGCATCCAATTTTAAGTCTTTTCTCATACTAACATCTCCTAACCAAAATTACATCATTATATAACAAATCGTTATAGGAAGTCAACCCTTACCAAGAAAAAAAATAGGCAATGCCTATTTTACATTTCTGGATAAACGCTTACTTGTTTTCTATCTTTTCCAACGCGTTCAAATTTTACATATCCACTAATTTTAGCATAAACAGTATCATCTTTACCAATACCTACATTTGTACCTGGATAAATTTTAGTTCCTCTTTGACGATAAAGAATAGATCCACCTGATACATATTCTCCATCAGCAGCCTTCGCACCCAATCTCTTAGAGATAGAGTCACGACCGTTTTTTGTGGAACCTTGACCTTTTTTATGGGCAAATAATTGGATATTTAATGTCATCAATTTCATCGATGAGCACCTCCTATCTTAATATCTTTATAAAATCTCGGTAATCATCAGCAAGTTGTTCTAATAGGTTTAACATGTTTTCTATTAGCTTATCAATAACCGCATCATGCTTCATGATTCCTACTTCTAAAAATCCATCATCTTCTGTATATACAACACATTCCTCATCAATACTTATCAAAGCATTTATGGTTGTAATACAAATACAAGATACCGAAGCACATACAATATCATAGCCTTCATCCGCGTAATCGGCATGTCCTTCTACTCTTATATAATGATATTTATCATCTTTCTTCTTTATAGTTATGGTAATCATACTATTTTACTTTAATACTTTTAATCTCCACTTTTGTATATGGTTGACGATGTCCTTGTTTTCTACGATAATTCTTCTTTTGATTGTACTTATAAACGATGATTTTCTTCGTCTTACCGTGTTTTACAACTTCACCTGTAACAACAGCTCCAGCTAAGTAAGGTTGACCAACTTTATCATTTACCATTAAAACTTTATCAAAAGTAACAGTTTTTCCTGCTTCTTCATCTAATTTTTCAACGTAAAGTACAGTTCCTTCTTCAACTAAGTATTGTTTTCCACCAGTCTCAATAACTGCTTTCATATTATCCTCCTTTTAAAATCTCAGACTCGCCATCAAGGTCCTTCTCATATACTCCTCTCTGCGCGGTTGTAGAATGAGGCTCTACACAGTTATAAATTTTAACACATAACCCCTTATTTGTCAACAAAAATAAAGGAAAATAAAAAAGAAACTAGTTTCCTAGTTTCCTTTCCCTGTAGCAGGTGCTGCTTCTGTTTGTAGTGGTGCGAATTTAATCTCGTAAGAAAGGTATTGTGTACCATCTTCACTATCCGTTTTTACATCATTAAATCCTTCGCCAAACTTATAATTAGCAGAAGTATGTACCTCTACCATAAGAGCTCCCTCTTTTTCTGTAAACACCTTTAAATCATCGTTAGTCAATTTGAAAGCATCTTTTCCAATAGCAGCTTCAAATGGATCTAAGAAGCCAATTGCAAAGTCTAACCAATGATCTTCTGAAACATTTTCAGCATTGGCATCTACTGTCATGACTGCTCCAGATGGATTTGTAAATGTCAAAGTGACATATTCAATTCCTTCTATCATAAATAGATTTTGGAAAGCTGTCTTTAATCCAGCACTTATACAGGTGTCATATACTGTATTTGCTCCATGATAGAAAGAGAATGTTAATTTGCTACCATCAACAGATAATACATATTTCTCTAACTTAGTTCCTTGACTATTGATATTACCTTCCATAATATTTTTAGCAGCTGCATTAAAAGTATTACTTGAAATTGCTTTCTTACCAAAATGAAGATTATAAGTAAGTTCTTCTGATCCAGAAGAAGTTCTATATTCATCACCTAAAAGAACTTTAATAGAAATTGCTTTTCCATCTAAATCTTTCATTGTCTTATTAGCAAGATCACCATCTTGAGTACCTAATATCTTATTAAGTGCACCTTTTATAGTACTCGTAATAGACTCTGTACTTGTCGTATCTAAGGCAAAAGTTTCTCCACCATAGATAAAATCGATTTCATCAACCGTTGCATCAGTAATTAATTGAGCAATATTCGCTACAAGTTTTTCTAAACCTTCGGTAGCTTTTTTACTTTCTTCAGCCTCTACAAAAATGGTATTTGTTTTCGTATTTACACTAGTTGTAAAATCACTTAAAGTAGCTTTTATTTTCTCATCAAAAGCTTTTAAAGTCATTTCATCATACCATTTAGCAGTTAAAACTGTATCTTCTGATACCTTAAGAGGTGCTTCTACTTCTTCCTCTTCTTCGTTAATCCATTCACCAAGAACTTTTCCTGTTTTGGTTCCTGTCTTTAACTTTTCAATGGTAACTTCATAAGTAGCTTCTAGTGTTACTTTACCATTAACAGGAGTAAAAGCATTATTTACTGTTTGTTCTGGTGTATAGCAAGAATTTCCTACTTTCCAACATTTTACTGTTGGGTGATAAGTATCTACTGTTTGACTACCTTCATCAAACTTCCAAGTAACTTTAATTTCTTTTTCATAGAAATCACCAGTTGGAATAATATTATCTTTTCCGTAATAGAAAATAATCTTTGGAACTTCTTTTCCTTCCACTAAAGTACCATCAACAGGAGCTAGAACTAATTCGTATGACCAAAGAGCTTTTAACTCAGTATCCTCTGGACGAACAGTAAACTCAGTACCTACATTTATTTCTTCGGTATCTCCAGTTTCATCATCTTCTACTTCGTAAACCCATCCCGCAAAAGTATATCCGTCTTTTACTGGCGTTGGTAATTGAATTGGTTCATCTTCTACTGTGTAAGTTTTCTCTTCACAATTATCACAAGTACCATAAGAACTTTCATCAAATGTTAAATTATAGTGAATAATATCCCATTTTGCATAAACTGTAATTCCTTCTTCTGGAATTGTTGTAAATGTATATTCTTGGGTAAGATCTGGATCACTATACCAACCTGCAAATGTGTATCCTACTCTAGTTGGATTAGTTGGTTTTGTAACACTTGCACCGGTTTCTCCAGTCAAAGGTGTAACATCAGATCCACCATTTGATTCAAAGACAATCGTATTATTAGATACTTTCCAAGTAGCCGTAAGTTCTAAATTCTGTGGCGTTTCTTCATTAATTTCAGAAACAGGATTTCCCTCTTCATCTACCCAACCTAAGAAATCATAATAATCTCTTTCGATAGTTTTAAGAGTTGGATAACTCCATGTTAAAGTAAGAGTAATTTTATCTCCATCTACTGTCGTTAATTTAGATACTTTCTCCTTTAAATCATAAGTCGTGTTTTCATCTTGAATCCAACTATCATAAGTAGCTTTTGGTGATTCTACATCAACTGTACTACCATATCCATAACCATAACTAATACGATATTCTTTTTGGAATAAATCTCCACCAGCTAATTCGAAGACATCCGTATATTTATGTTTTTCTTCTTTAACAGTTACACCATCGGTATAAACAATTGTATACTCTATTGGATTAGTTTTAGCTGTTAAAGTAACATTAGATGCTGGCATAGTATAGGTTCCTTTTACTACTTTAGATGACCAACCAGCAAATTTAAATCCTTCTTCAACGCTCGCATCAACAGCGACTTTTTCACCATAGTAATAAGTTCCTTTTCCTTTAAGAGAAGAAATTCCTTCCTCACCTTTTAAGGTTAAAGTATATTTATTTCTAGAATAATAATATTTAACAACCGTACTTCCATCATCTGCTAATGCAACAGATGATTTTTGAGGAGTTTTAAATCCAGGATAATAACGCGTACTAGGGGTAACTGTACTTCCTTTATACCCTGATAATAAATCTACCTTATCGTAAGAGGCATATTCGCCATCTAATCCCATAAGATAATGCTCTACACGATAGCTTACTTTCTCATTTTCAAGCCATCTTGCTTCGATAGTAATATCCTCTTTGATACCTTTACTAAAATCGAATTTATTATTCTTCACATACCATCCATCTAAATGATATCCTTTTCTCTCAGAAACGGATGGTTCTTTTACTTTTTGATTGTACTCTATTTCTTGTTTTGTAACGTTACCCATACCATCATCAATCGTTACAGTATAGGTATTAATTTGCCATTTCGCTTCAAGCTTCATATCTTCAGTTACTTCTTTACTGAAATCATACTTTTCACCATCAAGATACCAACCTAAGAATTTATATCCCTCTTTTGTTGGAGCTTCTGGTTCTTCTAAATCGTTTCCTTTACGAACGGTTTCTGAAGTATATTCTTTTCCATCAGACATAAAAGATACTTCATAGCTATCCTTATGGCAGAATGACAATAAGAGAAGAATTAACACAACCAATAGGACAAAGATAATTCCTAATTCTATTGCTTTTCCATTTGATTTTTTCTTTTTTGGAACAGCTACTTCTTGACGAATAGAACTAGGTTCTCTTTTCGGTGTTTGATTAGCACTAATCTCTCTAGCAACAGGAGCTTTACTACTTACATTATTCGCATTATTTCTAGCATTAACAGTATTTTTCGTAGTATTAGACTTATTATTTACACGTCTATTTCCTGTCTGCTTTTTCTTATTATCTTCATTGCTCACAAACATTCTCCTTCCTTTTTTCCCCTAAATTTTGGAGCCTACCACTCCTACCTCATTATTATACACGATTCTTAAATTTTGTCTATATTTTGTCAACAAAAATCAACTTTTTTAAAGAAATTTCGATAATAAAATCAAGAATAATAAAAAAAGATCAAAGTTTTGAAATGCACCCTTTGGAGTAGACATTAATAAAAAAGACTTTAAAAAAATATGATAAAATACACTTCCGAAAGG
>CANQRL010000011.1 GCA_947626275.1 uncultured Bacilli bacterium | reverse complement strand
CCTCCTTTCGGAAGTGTATTTTATCATATTTTTTTAAAGTCTTTTTTATTAATGTCTACTCCAAAGGGTGCATTTCATTTCTCTTAATCTTCATTTTATTATTCTTCCATTTGCTCTTTAATACAACTTGTACTATCGTTATGGCAAGGTGGTTATCAAAATTTTATCAATATTTTAAGTTTTCCAATGTTTAATTTATGAAGTTATTACTCTCAACCGTAATAACTTTTTTAATGCTTTGAGTCTAAGACTGTTTATCTCTTTTTTTTATCAAACCACTTGCGATAATCACTTGCTGGGTAACAATTCTTATATCGCTTGATTAAATCATCGCATTCCCAAGTCATCCAATCTTTTCTACTTTCATAATCATAGTACCAAACTGAATCATCAGCTTTGTGAATATTGAAAGAGCTTTCATTATAGATATTTTTATCATACCAAGCATCAAAATCATCATCTTCTATATTTAAAGTTTTTTCTATTACTTTATTATCTTCCCATTCAAATTTTGACATGTAAACAAGATTTGTTTCTACAACATACCATATAATACTATGATCTAATTCAATTGCTTTGATGATTGCACATATCGGATATCGCCATCTTGTTTGAAACATTAATTCAATATGTTCGTTATCTATTTCTTTAGTACAATACTAATAACCATAATCTACATATTCACCATATTTTTCATAATATTCACTAACATCTTTTACTCCAAATAACTTATTAAAAGAAATATATTTTTCTTTTTTACAGTAATCATAATCTTCTTTACCAAGAGAATAAGGATCTAAAAAATATTTATTAAAAAAGGTTTTAGTACATATTACTTTATTTGAAACATAATTAGCCACAATTCATCACCAGTCTACAAGCAATTATATCACAATCACCAATTTTTAGTTCAAATTCTAAAGCATACTTTAAAAATATAACTCTTATATTTTTATTTTCTTTATATTGACAATCAACTAAAATTCCTATTATGTTTCCTTTAATTTTATATTCTTTTGAATACAATATTTTTTCTGTTGGATTTTCCTTTTCTTTATCAGTCATGTTTTCACCTTCTGTTACCAAACAACTTCTTCTACATCGTCATTT
Organism: uncultured Bacilli bacterium; assembly: GCA_947626275.1. GTDB lineage: Bacteria > Bacillota_I > Bacilli_A > RF39 > UBA660 > UBA5578. The sequence goes on along the minus strand of CANQRL010000011.1, from coordinate 47,082 downwards.
TCGTCATCATAATCAGTTATTAATGTTTTATTTTCTACAATATCTAGTTCTTTATTTATAAAAATGTTTTTTCCTTCTATTAATCCTTTTAATTCAATTTTATCAATTTTATTTTTATAGTTATATATCATATTCGTATAATTATCAATTTTATTTAAATCCTTAAGATTTAACCACTGATTATAGTTTGACTTTACAACATTAGCATTTATTGCTTTTTTAAATGATGAAAATCTATATTTATTTTTTCCCGCAACTATAATATATTCATTGCTTTTTTTACTCTTTGAAAATTTTACAAGTTTATTATTTATAACAAATTCTATATCAATATTATTTACTTTTCTTAAATTCATTTTCATCACCTTGTTTAATTATATCACAAAAAAAGACTAAGTTTCCTTAGTCTTCATTTTTATTATTCTCCCATTTTCTCTTTAACGGCAGCCTGAGCAGCAGCAAGTCTTGCTAGTGGTACACGATATGGGGAACAAGATACATAGTCAAGTCCTACTCTATGGCAGAATTCAACACTGCTTGGTTCTCCTCCATGTTCTCCACAGATTCCTAAATGGATATCAGGTCTTACACTTCTACCCTTTTCAGCAGCCATTTTAATTAATTGACCAACACCAACTTGATCAATTTTAGCAAATGGATCATTTTCAAAAATATTGTTTTGATAATAGTAACTTAAGAATTTAGCAGCATCATCACGAGAGAATCCATAAGTCATTTGCGTTAAGTCATTTGTTCCGAATGAGAAGAACTCTGCTTCTTTCGCAATTTCATCCGCTGTTAAAGCAGCTCTTGGAATTTCAATCATCGTACCAACATGATATGGAAGTTCTACTCCTGCTTCTTTAATAACAGCATCAGCCGTTTCTACTACTACCTTCTTAACAAACTTAAGTTCATTAACGTCTCCTACAAGTGGAATCATGATTTCAGGTACAACATTCATACCTCTTTTATTTACATTAATAGCAGCTTCAATAACCGCTCTTGTTTGCATTCTAGCAATTTCTGGATAAGTAATTGCTAAACGGCATCCTCTATGACCCATCATTGGGTTGAATTCTTTTAGAGATTCAACACGATTCTTTAAAGCTTCAAAACTCATACCAAGACTTTCGGCAAGTGGACGAATTTCTTCATCAGTATGAGGTAAGAATTCATGTAGAGGTGGATCTAAGTAACGAATAACTACTGGATCTCCTTCCATCGCCTCAAATAATCCTTCAAAGTCATTTCTTTGATATGGTAAAATTTTCTCTAAAGCTTCTTCTCTTTGTTCTACGGTTTCAGCCGCAATCATACGACGGAAGTTAAAGATTCTATCTTCTTCAAAGAACATATGCTCTGTACGGCAAAGACCAATTCCTTCGGCACCAAATTTACGTGCTTGTTTAGCATCTCTTGGGGTATCCGCATTCGTTCTAACTTTTAATCTACGAACAGAATCTGCCCATCCCATGAATGTTTCAAAATCTCCTACGATTTCTGGTTCAACAGTCGCAATCTTTTCACCATAAACATTACCAGTTGAACCATCTAAGCTCATCCAATCTCCTTCATGGAATACTTTTCCATCTGGAGTAGTAACCGTCTTAGCCTCTTCATCAATCGTAAGCATACCGCATCCAGAAACACAGCAAGTACCCATACCACGAGCAACAACGGCAGCATGAGAAGTCATACCTCCACGAATCGTTAAGATACCATGAGCAACATTCATTCCCTCGATATCTTCTGGAGAAGTCTCAAGACGAACTAATAATAAGTCTTTCTCTCCTGCTTCATGAGCAGCCATAACATCTTCTGCTGTAAAATAAATTTTACCGGTAGCAGCACCTGGAGAAGCGGCAAGTCCATGAGCAACTGGAGTCGCATTCTTTAAAGCTTCTGCATCAAAATTTGGATGAAGTAATTGATCTAATTGTTTTGGTTCTACTTTAAGAAGAGCCTCTTCCTTCGTAATCATTCCTTCATTTACTAAGTCAACAGCAATCTTTAAAGCAGCTGCTGCTGTTCTTTTTCCATTACGAGTTTGTAGCATGAAAAGTTTGCCATTTTCAATTGTAAACTCCATATCTTGCATATCTTTATAGTGATTTTCCAAAATATCACAAATCTTTACAAAGTCGTTGTAGCATTCTGGCATTGTTTCTTTCAAGGTATCGATTGGTTGTGGCGTACGAATACCTGCAACAACGTCTTCTCCTTGGGCATTCATCAAATACTCACCAAAGAGAGCTTTTTCACCAGTAGCTGGGTTTCTTGTAAACGCAACACCTGTTCCACAGTCATCTCCACGGTTACCATAAACCATCTCTTGAACGTTAACAGCAGTTCCCCAACTAGATGGAATATCATTTAGCCGACGATAAGTAATCGCACGGTCATTATTCCAACTTCTAAATACAGCTTTAATAGCTTCCATCATTTGATCTTTTGGATCTTGTGGGAAATCAACTCCTGCATGCTTGCGATATTCTTCCTTATAAATATCGACAACTTCCATTAAATCTTCTGCAGAAAGTTCGGTATCGTATTTTACTCCCTTTGATTCTTTAATATCATCAAATTTTCTTTCAAAAGAACTTTTTGGGAATCCCATAACGACATCCGCAAACATTTGAATAAAACGACGATAGCTATCGTATACGAAACGAGGATTATTCGTAGCTTCCGCAAATCCTTTCGCAACCTCATCATTTAATCCTAAATTTAATACCGTATCCATCATACCAGGCATAGAAGCACGAGCACCACTTCTGACAGATACTAAAAGTGGATTATGATAGTCTCCAAATCTCTTACCTGTTATGTTTTGTAATTCCTCTAAATGCTCTAAAATTTCTTTTTCGATATCTTCAGAGATTGTTTCGTGATCTTCATAATACTTTGTACAAGCCTCTGTTGTTACCGTAAATCCACGAGGTACTGGTAAACCGATACTAGTCATTTCTGCTAGGTTTGCGCCTTTACCACCTAATAGATTACGCATATCTTTGTTACCTTCTTTAAAGGCATAAACGTATTTTGTCATCTTTCTTTCCTCCTAACACGTACTATTATAACATTCCTACCTAGTCCAGGCAAGAAAAAAATGCACAAAAGCCGTACATTTTTCTCTTTACTTGACATTCTCGTTTGATACTATAATTCATGGATTCCTAAAACCTCTTCAATGAAGCACTTTCCACAAAGAGATTCATAAGTAACGGAATTTTCTCCATCAATCGCAACTTCGCTACCTTCCGTTACATAAACGCCATTAACTTTACGAGCTTGGAACTTTGCTTTTTCCCCACATTTACAAATCGTCACGAGTTCCTCTAATTCATCCGCTAGTTCCATAAGAGGAGCACTTCCCTGAAAGAATTTCGTTTGAAAAGTCGTTCGAAGACCATAACAAATAACGGGAACATTGTAGATTTTCGCAAGTACCCATAAATCCTGAACCTGATTGGGAGTCAAAAACTGTGCCTCATCGACAAGAACACAAGCAACATCCGTCGTATCAATGGAGGAGCGGACATTATCTTTCGGCTTTAACCATACATCTACTTTTCGCTTGATTCCTAATCTAGAAACAATGCACTTTCCCCCTTTGGTATCAATCGAAGGTTTCACAATTACGACTTTCAATCCTTTTTCTTCATAATTGTGAGCGACCTGTAAAAGAGAAGTTGTCTTTCCACAGTTCATCGCTCCATATCGAAAATAAAGTTTGGCCATTAAAAATCCACCTCCTCAGGTTCCTCGGGTTCTGGTAAATGAGGAATCAGCTCTAACATTTTTTGTTTGTAAGGTTCATCAAAAATAGGAAACCGAATGGGTGACTCTATCATGCGATAGCGGTACTCCTTTCCCGGTTCATACATCTCTCCCGTCATCAAAGAACGTAACCTAAGCTCTAGCAAAGAAAAGAGATCCCAGTAGTCAAAAAGGACTTCCTCATAATCCTCAAAAGTGTCTTGGCAGTATTGATAGATTTTTTCAAATCGGCCATCAAAATCATCTAATAGTTCATCAATACCTTCATGATCCTCTCTTTTGCCATAATACTTTCGAATCGAGTCTAACACTTCACTTTCGTTTTGATCTGCTTGAAAATAGGTTTGAACCAAAGCAACTAAATTGTCTCTTTCTTTTTGAAAGTGAGGAAAGAATAATCTCATTCGAAGATAGATTCGGACAAATTCCCATAAAATCTCTCTATTTGCTTCTCGTTTTTGACTTTTTAACTCTCTAATATCTTCCCGATACATAAATCCCCCTAAGCACGCGGATGCGTGTGTAAATAAACATTGCGAAGACGTTCATTGGAAACATGGGTATAGATAGTTGTGGTACTAAGTGACTCATGTCCCAACAGTTGTTGAACGCTTCTTAAATCGGCTCCCTCATTTAACATGTGGGTCGCAAACGTATGACGAAGAACATGGGGAGAGATATGTAATTTCGTCCCTGCTTTTAAAACTGCTTCATCAATTACTTTACGGACTTGCCGCTCATTCATTTTATTTCCCCTTACTCCTAAGAAGAAATAATCAGATCCTTTTTGATTCAAGCTAGGATAGCTTCTTTTTAAATAGATTTGAATCAGGTCATGACAGCGTGTCCCATATAAAACGATACGCTCTTTATTTCCTTTTCCTAAAATACGAATTTCCTGTTTTTGAAATTGAATATCTGACATTTTGATGGAAACTAATTCACTAACACGAACTCCTGTTGCATATAACATTTCCAGTATCAGGGTATTTCGATCCCCTAATACACTACCATCATCCAAGGCATGCAAAATAGCCTCTAAATCAGAATACGAAACTACTTTGGGAAGTTTCTTTTCCAATTTTGGATTAGAGATAAGAGTCATTGGATTATTCATTATCTTCCCTACTTTTTTCAAATACTTGAAGAAACTTCTTAACGTACTGACATGCCGAGAAATCGTCTTATTCGCATAAGACTTATCGTATAATTCATTTAAATACTCGCGAATGGCATTGTAATCTAAATCTTGAAAAGTCCATTTTTTTGCTTCTACAAAGTGACAAAAATCCTCTAAGTCTTTTTGATAATTTAAGACGGTATATGGAGAGTAATTTTTCTCAAATTTTAATACATTTAAAAATTGTTCCACTTCTTTTTTCAATGTAACCGATACTTCTTTCCATACTCTTGATTATAAAGCGCTATCATAAAATCATTAAACCCTTCTTTGCGTTCTTTTTCTTCACCAAAAATAATAGTTGCCTTTGGAAACTTTTTTTGATAGTAGGAAACGAGTTCCTTTTGATAGATAATTAAAGCAACATCGGCATGATTATAAAGAGCAATAGCAATTTGTTTTTCCACTTCCCGATTTTTTTCCCAAAGAAGGAAAAGGCAGTGATTAGCGGATTCAAATTGGCTAATCTGAGAGGCATGAACTCCTATGATAGGAGCAATGACCTTTCCTGTAAAAGAATCCTCACAGATTTGATACCAATGACGATATTCCTCTTCTTTTTCTTTAGAAGAAGCTCTATCTCCTAAAAGGAAAAAATTTTGATTCTCTAAAACTTCCGCATAACGAGTTTCAAAATTAGGAGATCCCAAAAAAAGGTCTAAAGAATCTGGTTCTACCTCTACTCTATCCATTTGATCATAAAGTAAAATATCGGGATCTATATCCCCTAGCGAACTGTCTAGCTGTGGCGCAAGATGATATAGAGCCGTTGGATAAGCTGTTTCAATGGTAGGTGGTCTATAGGTTGCTCTTGGCTTTTTGAGCGCTCTTTTTTTCATCTCTTCTTGGCGATAAATCTCTTCAATAGTTGGAGCTTTTGGATGAGAGGAAAGATATAACGAATAGTGAAAGATGACCTCTCTTACAAATTCAAAATATCTAGGTCCCCCTTGTTTCATTCCAAACAATTTCTCATCTGTTTTTTTCTTATCTCTACAATATTTTCGCATATGGCTTCCCATTTGTTTTCGATAGTATAAGATAACCCTTCTATCATATTCTGAAAAAAAGTTTGGCTTTCTGCGTACAAACTCTCCCATAAAGGAAGGATTTTCCACTATTTTAGAAAAAGCTACTAAATGTTTGCGATAAAGGACTCTCCACTCCTTAATTTCGTCCTCCTTCTCTCTAAAAAAGCGAACGGATCCAGGAGAAGAATATTGTTGGCAAAATGCATCATATTCTTTCGAATGTTTTTTTCGAATTTCCATAGAGTTTTCAAATTTCGTAGTATACTTGTCAATCTCCCACTCTTGTCCTTCTTTAATCTTTACTAAATCCATATTAGAATTGCCTAACGCAAAACATAAGAATGCCATATTATCACCATCTTCATTATAAAGAAATGAAAACAAAAAATCAAGCAAACAAGCTTGATTAATTGGTTTCGTTAAAACGGTCTACCCCTTTGGTAAAATCGTCGACTAATTGATTGAACTTAACAAGATTTTCCGCCAATTCTTTCTTCTCTTTTTCGACACTCTCTTTTTCTTGTTGTAAAAGACTTCTTTCTTGATCTAAATCCGCTTTTCTCTTAATTAAGCCATTCTCAATTTGTTCAATACTCTTTACTCTCTCTTGATAAGAGCGATTCAATTCTTCTTCCTTTTGAGCAAGGGCTTCTTGCGCTTTCTTTTTCTCTTCTTCAAAAGATTGTTTCTCACGCATAAAAGTAATCTGAAGCTGTTTTAACTGTGACATCTGTTTTTCTAATTCTTCTTTTTTCGCAACTAACTTATTATATACATCATTTTTATAAGCATTGATCTCCTCGTAGTCCTTCTGTTTATTCTTCTCATGCTCTGCTTGTAGTCTCGTTAAAGTCTCTAATCGTTCATCAATCTTCCGTTTGATTTCTGCGTTTCGATTGACTAAATCAGAGGCCCCTTTCACATTACTAGATACTTTCGCGAACAACTGATTTAAACTATCCTTTTCATTGACAGGAGCAGGCGTTGGAGCAGGTTCAGGTCTTGGTGGCTCTACCCTTGGTGGTGTATCTGGTTGAATGGACGCTACTTTCTCTACTTTTACTTCTGGTCTTTCCATTGATTTATTCAAATATGCATCGATATTGGCAGGTTCCTTCACTGGTGGTTTTGGTTCTGGAATAGGTTCTACCTTTGGTGGTTCGACTACTTTTGGTTCCTCTTTTACTACTTTTGGTGTTTCTACTTTTTTTGGCGTTTCTACTTTCGTCTCGGAAACATCGGAATAAAAGGACGCTAAATCCGCATCTTCCATTGCTACTCTCGATACACTTGGCGTCTCCTCATCATCTAAAAGCGTAAGTGCATCGTCATCGTCATATTCAATACTCGTTAATTCATCTAAAATTTCTGCTGTTTCTGTTTTACTTTGATTCATACCATCACCTCATCTGCGAAAAATTTTATCCTATCATCTTTCCTTTTCACGATATCCCTGACTACTTTCATTATATCATAAAGTACGACAAATCAAGCACTAATTTTGAAAATCCAATCTTTTTAAATAGATAAATCGATATCCAGGGTAATTTTCGAATTCTTTTGATATTTTTTATGGAGAAATTCTAACGTTGGATACACTTCTTTCGAACTTTTATACTTAAGAAGAAGTTGATAATAATAGGAATTGTTAAATTTAGGAATAGGCGCTGCCGTCGGTCCTAAAATGACCACAGATGACGAAAGATTTTTTTGCAAATAGTCTCTAATTTTATCACTTTCTAACGAACAGAGTGTTTCCTCTTTCGCAATGACTTTCAACATCGCTAAATTCTCATAAGGGGGATAGCGAAGAGCTTTTCTAATCTTCATCTCTTCCTCATAAAATTGTTCATAGTGATGATTCTTAGCGGCCACAATACTGTAGTGGTCTAGATTAAATCCCTGGATGTAGACGTGCCCTTCTTTTTTAGACCGCCCTGCCCTTCCAGCTACTTGACTCAATAGATCAAAAGTCTTCTCCGCACTTCGAAAATCAGGAATATTTAAACTGGCGTCCCCATTGATAACCCCTACCAAAGTGACATCCTCAAAGTCTAGTCCTTTCGCAATCATTTGTGTTCCAATCAATACTTGATACTTCTTACTCGCAAAATCTTTAATCATTCTATCATGACTTCCCTTTTTAGAAGTCGTATCGATATCCATGCGAATACTAGGAACAGAGAAAAGTTTGTGAAATTCTTCTTCTAGCTTTTCGGTTCCCAGTCCAAACTCATCAATTTTTTGGCTATGGCATTCCGGACATATATGAGGTTTCGACGTTGTATAATTACAATAATGACATTTCATAGAATTTGTCTTCTTATGATACGTAAGAGGAATATCACAGTTTGGACAAACGACTTTGTATCCACAATCATGACAGACAACAACCGTCGAATAGCCTCTTCGGTTAAGAAGTAAAATGGCTTGTTCTCCCTTTTCAAAACAAGATGTTAAAGCACTGATTAATTCTTGGGAGAAAATGCGATAGCCTTTCTTTAAATTTTCTTTCATATCGACTAACTCAACTTGTGGCATCTTTTGACTAATCCGTTTTTTCATCGTCAACAATTCATAAATTCCTAATTTTGCTCGCGTATAACTTTCTAAGGAAGGTGTTGCGCTTCCTAATAAAAGAGGTACTTGATGCGTTTTTGCTCTTTTTAAAGCAATATCAATCGCGTGATATTTGGGATTATTTTCTTGTTTGTAAGTAACCGTATGTTCCTCATCGATAATAATAATCCCTAAATGTTTAAAGGGAGCGAAGATTGCACTTCTAGCACCAATCGCAATCGATACCTCGCCACGGGCAATTTTTCGCCATTCATCATACTTCTCTCCTTCACTTAAACGAGAGTGAAGAATCGCAATTTGATTTCCAAATCGTTTTTCAAACGTATCGACTAACTGGGGCGTTAAACTAATTTCTGGGACAAGAACAAGCGCTTCTTTCTTCTCTTCTAAAACCTTTTCAATCAAACGCATATAGACTTCTGTTTTCCCCGATCCAGTCACCCCGTGAAGGAGAAAAGGTGCGAAAGTGTGTTGCTTAGATAGTACTTTTGCAATCACCTGTTCCTGTTCTTCGGTTAATTCTGGTCGAGTATTCGAGATCTCCACCATTTTATTCAATCGATAAATCTCTTTTTTCTCTTCTTTCAAAATGCCTTTTTGAAGAAGCGATTTTAAAGTGGACGCATAGTCATTTAATTCCTTTTTTAAAACTGGTCCTGATGAAACAATATCGATTAATTCTTTCTGTTTCACTGTTTTAGGAACATAAGAAAAATCGACTAGTTGAATATAAGAAAGTTCCTTGATAGAGACATTATGACCATGTTTTGCTTTTAAAGCGCGTGGTAACATGGCTTGATAAGAGGTAATCAAATTACAAAGCGTTTTTTTACTGATATATTTTCCTAACGCTAATAACTCTTCATTCAAAATGACTTCTTCATCAACGACTTCTTCAATATCCTTTAAAGGAAAATCAACATCTTTTTTTTCGATGCTTAAAACAAATCCTTCGACCTTTCTTTTGCCAAAGGGAACCAACACCCTTTTTCCTACGGCAACCATTTCTTCTAACCCTTGTGGGATTCGATAAGTAAACGTTGCATCGATCTGTTTTGCGCTAACTTCAACAAGAACTTCTGCTACCACACTATCACCAATGCCATTGTAACACCCCGGGGAAAAGCTTGTCAAATAAAAAGGTGTCACCCTTTAAAAATACGGATGGCATCTTTTGTCTGCTTTTGATAATTGTCAAAACTCTTTGTAAAAATCTGCGAAATATTCTTCTCTCTATTTTTCTTTTTCGCGTATTCTTCTTCAAATAGTTTTTGAACCATTTTCTTAAAAGTTTTTTCATCAATCGAACTTTCTTCTACTAGTTTTCTGATAAATCCTTCTAAGTATTTCTTTAGAAATTCCAAACTGCTATCTTGATACAAAGCGGGTTCAAAAAATAAAGAATAGTTCATAAAATACGGAATGAAAAAGGCACTTTCATCGCTCTTTTTTTCTTTTCCCGCAAAGGCTTTTTCTAACATCGCATAACTATCTAAAAACTCTGATAGTTCTAAGAGTTTGCGGTAGTTATCATGACTACTTAAAAGAACACTTCGACGGATTGGCGAACGCACAAGAGAAGCTCCCTTCATCCGTGTCATAAATTGGCTATGTTTTAAAGGTTCTAAAAACAATAAAGCTTGTAGTAATCTCTCTTCTAACGAAAGATTTTCTTTTTCATTTTCTTTCGATTTTACAGTAAGAGAAAGTTCATAATGTACATCCTGCTTCTCTAAGGACGTATCAGCTGTTATAAAAAGCGTACTTTGATTTTTTCGTTTCTTCTTTTCTTGAATGCTCTCATACTGACGATTTAAAAAATCTTCTAACCGTCCAAAAAGCGTATAGAGAAATCGGCATTCATAATTTTTCTTTAAATCTTCTTCTGACCACAAGGCATAAGGATCTTCCATCATTAACTTCAAAAAAGGAAGATATCTTTCCACTACCCCTAGCCAAGAATAGTCTTTTTGAACGACTCCTTTTGAGATATCTGCATTCATCGATACCGCTGTCTTTTCTTTAAAAATTTCATATTCCTCTAAGGGCATATCCATGAGACAACGAAGCCATTCTTGATTCATAGCGTCCCTCCTTCAAATAGAATAAACCGAAGTTTTTCATTTTCAAATAAAGTATGATACCGACTGTGTTCCTCTAAAAAAGACCTAGGAATAAAGACATATTCTACTAGTTCAAAGAGACGTTTCGGAATCTCTTCTTCGAATAGATCTTTAACCGCTATCCGAAAACCATCTTGAATTAATTTTTCGGCTGTTTTCATATGTTTCGAAAGATCACGGTACGAAAATGTCAAAACGACAAATTCCTTAAAAAGAGAGGAAGTCGCTACCCGTTTGAAAGCTTCATAAAAGGTTTCTCGCTCTAGAAAGTCAAAAGAAAGATGGATGAAATAATGATTCATTTCTTCCTGTTTTGTCATCCCTTTTACCATTTCAAAGGAAAGTCTTTCTAACGTAATCAACAGATGCTCTAAAGAAAAGTTTTTATGATGATATACCTGTTCAATCTCTTTACTAGAATAACGGGATAACATTTTTATATCATAATTCCCACGTACCAAATAACCGTTAGCAAAGTCAAGTAGTGGCTCTAACTCTATCCCATATTGGGCCTCTTCTAAACATTTAAAAAACTTTCGATAAGCAAGGGTTTCTTTTTTGACAATATAGGTTATCTCCTCTATGAGAGATTCTTTTTTCTCTTCTTTGCAAAGTCGCATTTTAGATTGATATTTTTTAAAAAAAGAAGGAACCCAATCATCGCCCTTATCATAATTTTTATCAATCTCACGCGATAAAAGAAGAGAGAGATAAAAAGAGTTAGATAGAAGCACAATGGTTCGAATATCCTCTTCTATTTTATCTTCCATACCAGATTCATGATAAAAGTAAATGACGGATAATAGACTTTTTTTTAGATCACTATCTTTCCCATTTGGTAAAGAGAAATATCGGTTTAATTCCTGTTCATCAATTTCTTCTTTTTGGTAAAAGTCGCGAAAATAAATCGCCACAAACTTTTGAATCGTCCGATTTAGTTTTACTTTTTCATCGACAAAATACTGCATAAATAATTGGATAGTACTCGTCATCAATGCTTTCTTTCGATCGATAAAAACAGATACGATATCGTTTCCCATACATCCACCTCTTACCCAACAAAAAAGGAATGGCTTCCTTTTTTTAATTTATTTTATTGAGACATTCCTGTTCCGTAATGGTACTAGCATCCACAATGGTTACTCCCGAATGATCGGCTGTTCCCGTATATCCACAATAACTATCCGAATAGATAGCTACTCGAACAGTACCAGTAGCAGTTATGGAACCAACTCCCTTAGATTTACCACTAGGAGAGCCAGAAATAGGAATGGACGTACGATTAGAACCCTTTACTAAAAATAACTGTCCATCTTCATAAACGTATTGGCTAGTCACATCGAAATTACGATCACTATAATCGTTTTCAATCGCTTTTTTTACCCCTTCAATACTAGAAGCAAAAGCACTTTTTCGAGAATCTTCTATGATTCCTAAAACTAAAGGTACCGCAATAAAAGCGATAAGCGCTAAAATAACAATGACCGCTAACAATTCTACCAAAGAAAATCCATCTTGTTTCATAAATCCTCCTACTATCATATCTAGTATACCAAAAAGTCTTTTTTTTGTCCACCAAAAAAAAGAGGAAATTCCCTCTATTTGTTTCTCAATTTTGCAGGTACTTTTTCCTCTACTTCTCGAATAATTTTTTCAAATACTTCCGTAACTTCCTCATCACTTAAAGTACGGGTAGGATCTTTGAAGGTAAGAGAAAAAGCAATGGATTTTTCATCCTCTGATACGTTTTCTCCCACATAGACATCAAAGATTTCTATTTCACTTAGAAGCTTTCCACCAGATTTTCGAATCTGTTGAATAAGTGTTTCTGCCTCTACATTTTTCTTAACAGCAAAGGCAACGTCTTTCTTAATTTCTGGATATTTAGAAGATGCTTTAAACTTAATTGGTTTTACTTGTTTTTGATAGAGCTTTGTCATAGAAATTTCTGCAACATAAATCTCATCTTTTTGATAACTTGGATGGACTCTACCAATCACACCTAGCATCTCTTTATCTACTTTTATAATAGCGCTCATTCCTGGATGTAAATCAGGGATAGTCGCTTTTTCAAACGTATAACGATTTTTAAATCCTAAATAATCCAATAAATTTTCGATAATTCCCTTAATGCAATAAAAATCACATTTTACATGAATTCCTTGCCATGCATTTTCAAGGTAATTTCCTTTCATCAAGATACCGACTTTCGTATCTTCTTGATAATCTTTATCATACGTTTTCGCTATCTCATAAAGAAGAATATTTTCTACTTGACGAGCTTTATTGTATTCATAGACACCGATTAATGATGGCAAAGTACTCGTTCTTACCACACTTTTATCCAAACTCATTGGATTTGGAAGGACAACTGCCTCTTTGTTTTCATAACGGAAATGAGAGGCTGCCTCACTACTTGTTAGCGTATAGTTTTTCGTCTCATTTAAACCAAGCGTCCGAAGGCGTCTAGAAATGGTTTTACGAATTTTTACATCTCCTACATAAACACCCCGACGAGTAGGAACAAGAGGAAGCGTGGAAACGAGATTGTGGTAACCATAAAGTCTTCCTATTTCCTCGGCAATATCGTTAATGTTCGGATCGATATCGAGTCTTCTTCTTGGAATCGTAACTTTAAATACACCCTTCTTTTCTACATAAGGAAAATCAAGGCGGGCAAGTTCTACTTTCACATCATCATCGGTTAAGGTAATTCCTAAAAGCGTATTAATTTCTTTCGTTTCAAAAGTAACTACTTTCTCTTTTTTATCTACTTTATCATGTTTGATAACACCGGATAAAATTTTCGCATCTGCATACTTTTCTAGTAAATGGCAAGCACGATTTAAAGCAGCATCCGTATATTCGAAGTTCAATCCTTTTCCATAACGAATAGAAGCCTCACTCTTAAGGTTTAGATTAGAAGCTGTATAACGAATACTAACGGCATCGAAGATAGCGCTTTCAATCAAAATGTTTTTGGTGTTTAGATCGACATCAGTATTCTCACCACCCATAACACCAGCAATACAAACAGGCTTTTTACCATCGGTGATGACGATATCGCTACTTTTCAAAATCCGTTTTTGACCGTCTAAGGTAATGATTTCTTCCTTTTCTTTGGCATCTCTGACTAAGATGTTATCTCCTAGTTTATCTTTGTCAAAGAAGTGAAGAGGTTGACCATACTCTAACATGACATAGTTAGAAATATCGACAACGTTATTAATAGGACGCATTCCTGCCGCAATTAATCTCTTCTTAATGAATTCTGGAGATTCTTTAATGACTACATCCCGAACCATTTTACAAGTATAATATGGACACTTTGGCGTATCTACTTTTAAATGCATATAATCTTTAATATTGTCTTTTATCTCTTGATAACTAGCATCTGGTAAAGTCACTTTTTTATTTAAAATAGAAGCAATTTCATAGGCAAAACCGATGTGGTAGTAACAATCGTTATTCCGATGTTTATGAACATCTAACTCATAAACGGTATCATCTGTTCCCAAATAGATATTCGCATCGTCTCCCGGTTTCAAAGAAGAGTGTACTTCTTCAATTCCTTTCGCATAAGTCTCTTCCGTTTTTTCTTCTACCCCGAGTTCAAATAACGCACAAATCATTCCGTTTGACTCTTGTCCACGAATTTTACCAGCCTTAATCTCTACCTCTCCTGGTAAGATACATCCAGGAAGAGCCACAATGACTTTGATTCCCTCGCGAACATTAGAGGCTCCACAGACGATTTGAACAACTTTTTCACCAACATCCACACTACAAAGGTGTAGATGGTCACTATCGGGATGATTGACACAACTGATAACTTTTCCAATTACCAAATGGTCGATATGCGAAGTCATGACCGCTTCTACATTGACCCCTGCTTTCGTAATTTTAACCGCTAATTCTTTTAAATCTTCGGATTCAATATCAACGTAATCCTTAACCCAATTTAAACTAATCATGCTTACACATCCTTTCTATCGAAAGTACTAGATTCTCTTAAATCTGTTTGATAGAATGTTCGAATATCGTTAATTCCATACTTTAACATAGCGAGTCTCTCAGCTCCAAAGCCAAAGGCAAAACCAGACCATACTTTCGGATCATACCCACAATCCCGAAGAACGTTTGGATGAACCATTCCCGCTCCACTAACGGTAATCCATCCTGTATTTTTACAAAGAGAACATCCTTTTCCCTTACATACAAAGCAAGAGATATCCGTTTCGACAGAAGGTTCCGTAAATTGATAATAACTTGGACGGAATCTCGTTTCTACATCGTCTCCAAACAATCTTTTGGCAATGACATCGAAAGTTCCCTTCAAATCGGATAGACTAATATCTTTATCTACCAACAATCCTTCTATCTGCATGAATTGATGAGAATGGGTAGCATCATCGGCATCTCTTCGATAGGTTTTTCCTGGACAAATCATGCGAATAGGCGTATTTCCCCCTGCCGCTAACATCGTACGAGCCTGTACTGGTGAAGTTTGGCTTCGAAGAAGAATCGTCTCATCCTCAATATAAAAAGTATCTTGAGCATCCCGTGCTGGATGGCCTTTCGGAATATTTAAAAGTTCGAAATTATATCGGTCTTCTTCAATTTCTGGCCCATCGACTACATCGTATCCCATAGACATAAAAACATCTTCTACCTCTTCGATAATATTCTCTAAAATATTAGGAGCTCCAACAGGAACTTTTAAAGCAGGAAGCGTAACATCGATATCTTCCCGAGTAAGCTTTTCACTCAAAGCTTTTCCATCTAATTCTTTTTTCTTCGCATCGATTAATTCGGTGGCTTTATTTTTTGTCTCATTTAAAGAAGCCCCAAACGTTTTTCTCTCTTCTGGTGGCAATTCCCCAATTTTGGAAGAAAGGGCTGTAATGCATCCTTTTTTTCCTAAATATTCCACCCGAAGATTATTTAAATCACTCTCTTTTTCAATCGTTTTTATTTTTCCTTCTAATTCTGACAATATTTTTTCTAAATCTTTCATCTTTCTTTTCCTTTCTAATCCTTTTGATAATCGCGTTATTTTATCATCCTAAAAGCTAAATAAAAAAAAGGTACCACATTCTAAGGACGAATTGCCGTGGTACCACCTTAATTTTTACTATTTTCATAATAACTCTAAGACTATAACGCGTCACCGTTATAAATTTTCTTTTATAACGCTAGAAAGTGAATTCATAAAGTCGTTCCATTCCCTCACACCAACCGGGAACTCTCTTTGGTCCGTTTCTTTATTACTACTCTTCCATTATCGCTTTCAAAACATGCTTATTATAACATGGTTTTTGGTTCTTGTAAAGAGAGTTCTCGCTTGGCCTGCAAAGATTCCTCTCGTTTTAAAGCCTCTAAATAAGCTTGCCAATTCATGACATAAAAGTTATACTTCTGCCATCCTTCATCTGTAACACAATGATTTCGATACTGATTGACTAACTCCAATATCGCTCCTTCATATTCCCCTTTACTTTCCATCAAACGCTTTAATTCATCCTCTGTCAAGCTTTCATAATAATCCTTTAGAGATCCTTTTCCCTCTTGCACGCTTTCCACAAGAACACTATTTAAAACCTGTAATCTCTGCTCTAGTTCCTCTTCCGTGACAATTCTTTTAGAAAAGGATTGTTGCATATCTAACATCAACTCTACAATTCGTTCTAAATTATCAAGAGAAATAGAACGATTTATCGAATGGAACATGAAAGGTGACTCTACTTCCACCTGATATCCCCCTTCGTGTGGGGTCATGTAAAGACCAAACATCAAATCCTGATGAGCCTTCGATTGATAATAAACGCATTCAAAAAGGGATTGAAAGAGATGTTTTCTCTTTTCAGGAGGCTTTTCCATACTTTGTAATAACTGGGTTAGTACGGTCTCTTTTTCCTCACTGCTAAAATAGATGTTGACAACCGTTCCATCAAAACTAGCATGGTATCCATGAATAGAAATCGTCGCTTGACTCACTTCCCATAACTCTGTTGCCACCCGGTTTAGTAGTTCCTCTTGATTAGGGTCTACTTTCATCGCTAAATATCCCCCATGTTTACCATGTCCTTTACAACAGGAATAAGTAGAAATTCCTTTGGCATTAAGAGCATAGAGAACTTTTTCGAGAAGTGGGTCCCTCTCTGAAAATCGTTTACACTTCATCCGCAATTCTTGGGAACTTCGATAAGTCATCAAAGAAGAATGGGCTATACTTCTTCCAAAAATAGCACCTACCCACAATTCCTTTGCATAACTAAGTGTTTCTCTTAACATCTAATCGCCTACTATTTCTCGTGCATTTTCTAATTCTTCGCCTAGTATCGAACAAGGTCCGTGACCAGGATAAATCACTATCTTAGGATCATATTTCTTCATTTTCTGAAGGCTTTCTTTCATCTCTTTTAAACTACCTGTTGGTAAATCCATTCTGCCGACACTTCCCTTAAAGAGAAAGTCTCCCGTAAACATCACGTTTTCTTCTTCAAAATAGAAAGAAAGAGAATCACTTTTATGACCAGGCGTTTGAATGACTTCAAACGTAAAAGGTTCTATAACCATTCCCCCTTCTTTGAGGTTAGAAAAATCATAAACTTTCTCCTCTTCAAAAAAGTCTAAAGCACCGACATGATCAGGGTGTTGGTGGGTAATTAAAACACCGACAATCTGATGATTGCCAATCGCTTCTTGAATCTTTTCATACTCATCTCCCGGATCGATTACCAAAACACAATTTTCTTTCTTTAAAAGGTAACAATTCGCTCTTAAATATCCGACTCTTACAACATCTATTTTCATTTTACCATCCCATCTATTAAATGATTGATAACCAATTCATAAAGATCTTCTGGAAGCGGAGCTCCAGCAGCATGAACATGTCCATTACCATGGAAAAGTTGCGCTAAACGACTCACATCAACCTCTTCTTTACAACTTCGGAAACTGATACTTCGATCCATTCTAATAATCATAACGGCATCGATTTCCTCTTGAAAGGTCTCCGCTAAAACATTTCCAAGTTCACTGATATACTGTTCCGCAAAAACAATGCCAAGTCGATATCCAGCTATCTCTTTTTTCAACATGGTTTCTTTTTTCTTTTCAATATATTCTTGTTTCTTACGATGATCTGTTTCTATCAAAACTTTTTCAGCTTCCACAAAGTAAAATTCCCGATTCTTTCGTAAGAATTGACAGTAGTTTTGAATGAATTTCTCGTTACCATAATAGACCAATAGTGTACTTAAGTCTAAAGCTTCTTCTACGCCATATTTCTTCCATTCCCATGTATCCAAAAGACGGACAAGACTGACCATGTAGGAAACACTATCTCGAGCAAGAAGCGTATTTGCCCAATGAGTAAGTAAATATTTATAATAGAGACTCGTTCCCGATTCTAAAATACCATTCTCAGAAACGACGACATGACCAAATGAATAGTCATTTAAAAAAAGATTTCCTTGATGGTGATCAAGAATTTGAAATTTCTCTTTGAGAGAAGAATTCTCTATCTTATCCGCTAATTCTTTAGAAATCCCTAAATCAGTAAGAAATACCTGGTCATACGAAGCAAAAAAATCGCTCGCTAATCTCTCTTCGATAAAAGAATCTACTTCTGGAATATCTAACAGTTCATAGTCGTAATCTTCAAACGCTAAGTCTGTTAAAACAACAGGCATGACCCCATCTAAATCTGCCACATGAGACATTAAAAATACTTTCATCCTATCCCTCTTTTTCTAGTAGCTCTTTTACCGGTCCATACGTTTTCCGATAGCCTTCAATTAATCCGTATTTTTGAATCGCTTCCAGATGCTTTTTCGTAGGATATCCTTTATGATCTTTAAATCCATATTCCGGATATTTTTTATCTAATTCTATCATCATGTGATCCCTAGTAACCTTCGCAACTACAGAGGCTGCGGCGATACTGATACTCTTCGCATCTCCTTTGATAATAGAGGTAGTGGGAATATCTAATTCTAATGGCATCGCATCAATTAATACATGTTCTAGAGGAATTTGTTTTTGAACCTCATCAATCGCTCGCCTCATCGCTACTTTAGTCGCTTCATAGATATTCATCTCATCAATCTCTTCTGGACTACACATACCAATCCCATAAGCAATAGCGTGTTCCATAATATAAGGAGCAAACTTCTCCCTTTTCTTTTCCGTTAGTTTTTTAGAATCAGTTAATCCCTCTAAGACAAAATCTTTGGGTAATACACAGCAAGCGGTCACAACGGGTCCAATTAAAGGACCTCTTCCTACTTCATCTACGCCCCCAATATACGTAATTCCTTTCGCATATAATTCTTTTTCATAGCTCCATAAATCCATAATTAACTCTCTCTAATAAATAAGAAACGGTCTCTTCCCTGCATATCTTTTTCCACCCATGCTCTAGTACCTGGTAAATTTTGAGAAACCATCTCTAATAATCTTTTTCCTTGCGTATCCCCTATTTCAAAAGCTAATAGGAATTTTTCTTTCAAATAGGGTTTACAGTTTTTTAAAATGATATCGTAACAAGCGAGTCCCTGCGCTCCCGCATAAAGGGCTAAAATAGGTTCATTATCTCGAACGATATCCATAATCTCATCATCATAAGCAATATAAGGAGGATTCGAAATAATACAGTCATATTTTCCTAGTAAAGGATCTAGTAAATCTCCTTCTAGGAAACGAATATCGGCTTCATTTTTAAGGGCATTTGCCTCGGCAATTTCCAAGGCTTTTTTGCTGATATCCACCGCTTCCATTTCACAAGGAATTTCCTTTTTTAAAGCAATGGCAATACAGCCACTTCCCGTACCGATATCGACGATACGAGGATTTGAAAATTCCCGTAGATGCGTAATCGTTTTAGATACGAGTTCTTCTGTTTCAAAACGGGGAATTAAAACATTGGGATTGACATCGATTAAATATCCATAAAAGTCTACATTGCCAACAATGTATTGAACAGGTTCTCCTTCTTCTAATCGTCTAAGACCATCTTCTAATAAGCTAGGGTCTAGATACTTTCGAAGGTACTTTTTATTATACTCTTTTAACTCTTCCTCACTATATTCTAACGCCATCTTATTCTCCTCTTAATTTTCTTGCTTGATCTTCTGTAATCAATGCTTCAATAATATCTTCTAGGTCCCCATCCATCACTCTTTGAAGTTGCATAGTAGAATATCCGATACGATGATCGGTTACCCGATTTTGTGGGTAGTTATACGTACGAATTTTCTCAGAACGATCTCCCGTTCCAATTTTGCTTCGTCTTTCTGTTCCTAATTCTCTTTCTTGTCTTTCGATTTCAGCTTCATAAAGTCTTGCTTTTAATACTTGCATAGCCTCTGCTTTATTTTGAATCTGACTTCTTTGATTTTGACAAGTAACTACCGTATTGGTAGGTAAATGGGTAATACGAACAGCAGAAGGCGTGGTATTGACTCCCTGTCCTCCATGGCCAGAAGCACAGTAGACATCGATTCTAAGATCACTATCTTTGATGTCGATATCGACATCTTCTGCCTCAGGCATGACCAGTACCGTCGCCGTAGATGTTTGAATTCTTCCTTGGGATTCCGTTTCTGGAACTCTTTGAACCCGATGAGAACCACTTTCATATTTCAATTTCGAATAGACGTTATCTCCTTTGACACGAAACTCCACTTGTGAATAGCCACCTGCTACTCCTTCTTCCGCATTGATTTCTTCGACTTTCCATCCTTGACTTTCTGCATAATAAGAGTACATCCGATAGAGATCTCCGGCAAAAATGTTTGCCTCATCTCCGCCAGCAGCTCCTCGAATCTCCACGATAACATCTTTTCCATCGTTTGGATCTTTTGGTAATAACAAAACCTCAATCTTAGATTCTAGTTCTCCTTTTTTGGCTTCTAGTGTTGCATACTCTTCTTTTGCAAACTCTCCTAGTTCAGGGTCTTTTGTCATCGCCTTAGCGTCTTTCATATCTTCTATTACTTTCTTATATTCTTGATAAGCTTGATAAGCATCTTTTAAGGAAGCTTGTTCTTTATTGAATTCGGTTGCTTTCTTGATATCTGAAAAAACTTCTGGCTTCATTAATTCTTGTTCTAATTCTAGATATCTTTTTTCAATAGCCTCTAATCGTTCAATCATAATTTCATCCTTTCTTGCGCTAGCATGATTATACTATAAATACCTCTTTTAAGCAAGAAAAAAGAGTCTCGTATTCCTACGATTCCTCTTCTAATTCATCCTCACTCATCACTACTAAATCATCGAGATCTTCTTCATCATCATCCAAAGAGTCTTCATCGTTTACACTATCGATTTCCTCTTCGTATTCTTCTTCCTCTTCCTCGTCTTCGCTTTCTTCTTCCTCTTCTTCTTCATCGTCATCAGCCACAACGATATCGACAACATGTCTATCTTTTAAATCCCAAAGAGCACCATCTAAAAGCAAAAATCTTTTATCGGTTGTAAGAGAAGTATAAAAATCCCCTATTTTATTACTATAATCAGCATCTGACAATTCTAATAAATCACAAATTTTATGGAAAATCTGAGCAGTATTCATCGCCTTTTTATTTTCTAATAAAATCATTTCGGTTAAATCCGTATAGGATAATAGTTCCAATTCTTCTTGTTTCATCTTTTTTAAACTCATATTCATATCCTCCATCTATCTACATTACCGTAGGTATTTTGATTACTAACAAAGATAACATTTCTTGAATCATTTGATTTGTCAAGGTAAGAAGAGCAACCCAATCTTTTTTCTTTTCTAGCTCTTCTAATCCATTAATATGATTATTTTGATAAAAAGCATTCGCTAAAACGCAAATTTCATATACAAAATCAGCAATATAGCTTGGCATACGAGCTTCTAACGCATTATGAAAAGCAATTTCAAACTCTAGTAACTTCAATCGCAAATCACGGTCATAACTATTATATATACGAGAACCTAATTTATGATTCTCGATATCCGTATCCTGAATAATCTTATCTAAACGTAAGTAAGTGTATAAGATATAAGGACCCGTCTTTCCCACTACTTCTGAAAACTTGCTGATATCAAAAATATAATCTCTCTCACGATTATTCGATAAGTCCGCAAACTTCAAAATAGCGTTGACAATTCGGTTGATATCTTCTTCACTACTCGTTTCGTTACTATCTTTTTTAGAAATTAAAATGTCTTTTGCTTGACTAAATAAATACTGTAATTTTGGAGAATCACCGTTTCTCGTTTTATATGGTTTTCCGTCAGTACCATTGACTGTTCCATAACCTAAATGTTCAAACATCTCATAAGGAGCGATTCCGGCTAACTCAGAAGCTCGGAAAACTTGTTCAAAATGAAGAGCCTGACGATTATCGGTTACATAGAGAATCTTATCAGGATGATACTTTTTTACCCGATCGACAATCGTCGCTAAATCCGTAGTCGCATATAAATAGGCTCCGTTACTCTTTTGAAAAACTAACGGTGGAATTTCTAATTTATCCGTTTCTTTCGAAACATTCACGATAACCGCTCCCTCTGATTTTTGAAGCAATCCTTTTTTTCTAAAGATTTCTTCTGTTTCAGGAATAACGGGATACGCATCGCTTTCCCCTAACCAAAGGTCAAAGGAAACATCCAAATACCGGTAGATACCTAAGATATCCTCACAAGATACCTCACATATCTTTTTCCAATATCTCTGATATTCTATATTCCCCTCTTGTAACTCTTTGGTAATCGTCTCACACTTTTCTTTAATCTCTTCGGATTCTTTACAAAGAGCGCTCATGGCAGGATAGATTCGATCCAAATCCTGAATCGTGATAGTTTCGATATCTAAATTTTCCTTTTGGATGCCATAGATTACTTCCCCAATTTGTAGTCCATAATCTCCTAGATGAACATCGGCAATGGTCTTATGTCCTGCATAGGCAAAAATTCGTTTAATAGACTCCCCAATAATAGCTGTTCGCATATGTCCTACATGAAGAGGTTTCGCTACATTAGGTCCCCCATAATCGAGAAAAATCGTCTCTTTCTTAGCAGGTTCTTTTAATCCAAACTTTTTAGACGTCCTCATTTTTTCTAACGTATCATTGATCATTTTAGCACTCAATGTCATGTTGATAAATCCTGGTGGCGCACATTCTACTTTTTCAAAGATGTCTGAAAAATCATCTCTTTCTTTTATTTTTTCAACGATACTGTTTCCTATCTCTAAAGGAGACTTATGAAAGCGTTTCGCCAATTTAAAAGATTCATCACACTGATAATCACACAAATCTTTTCGATTCGATAAAATCACACGAATACTATCTACATCCATGGACATCTCTTTTAAAGTGTCCATGAGAACTTTTTCAATTTGTTCTACTACCATAGTTCCTCCTAATACTCTATTCGAAAATCGTACTCCTCTTCTAAGAAGAGATAGACGATATGAATTTTATGTTCTGATAGCTCTAATTTTTTGAGAGCAAGGTCTAATGGTAACTGTCGATTATGAATCGTAAGCGTCCCATAGGTATGGTCTTTTTCAAAGTGAAAAAAGAGCTCATAATCAACATTCTTTCTTACCATTGTAGCACAATCATCGGCAATGTCAATGACCATCTTAAAATTATTCTCTATATATTGTATTTGGTTTTTTAAAACAACCGCTGCCCCTTCAAAAACCGTCTCTTTTTCGTTGGTTCGCAAAATAGTTTTAATGTTTTTTTTCGCCATAACATCAACTCCCACACATTATAGCATACTTTATTCTAAATTGCACTCATATTTTCCTATTTTTTTTGGAATACTAAAAAAGAATAGGTGATGCTATGAAAATATGGAAAAAACTGATGAAATGGGGATGTTTTTTATGCTTATTTTTCCTCCTTTTTTATTTTGGACTATACCTATACGCTAAATACTCCACAAAGTTAGTCATTCGAAGCGCCAATGAGTTCTATTTCTATGATCAAGAAGGAAATATGATCGAGGGATTAAGTGACAAATGGGTTTCCCTAGACGAGATTTCTCCCTATGTATTAGATGCGACAGTGGCGTTAGAAGACCGGAAATTCTATCGCCATAGTGGATTTGATTTCTTACGCATTTTAAAGTCTCTCTATATCAATATTCGAAGTGGCAAAAATTTACAAGGAGCTTCTACCATTAGTCAACAGCTTTCGAAAAATCTCTTTCTTTCCTTTGATAAGACATGGGAACGAAAACTAAAAGAAGCATGGCTTACGATTCAGTTAGAATCCCAATATTCCAAAGAAGAGATTTTAGAAGCTTACCTAAATACCATTAATTATGGAGGAATCTATGGCATTGAAAATGCGAGTAAATATTACTTTCATAAAAATGCGAAAGATCTAACTCTTGCTGAAGCATCGATGTTAGCGGGAATTCCCAAATCGCCTTCTAACTATTCTCCCCTTGTCAATCTCGAAAAGGCAAAAGCAAGACAAAAAACGGTTCTTACTAGTATGGTCAAAGAAGGCATGATTACGGAAGATGAAAAAAATCTAGCTTATGCAGAAGATCTTACCTACTATGGAACGCTTCTAGAAAATGAATTAAAAACACTGATGTATTACCAGGATGCGGTCATGCAAGAGTTAGAAGGAATCGACTCCATTCCTAGTACCTTCATCGAAACAGGAGGACTCAAAATCTATACCTACTTAGACATGGATGCTCAAACGACATTGGAACAAGCGATGGAAAAAAATCTTCGCAATGATGAGATTGAACTATCCGCTATCATGATGGTTCCAGATACTGGTCACATCATCGCTCTTACTGGGGGAAGAAATTATTCAATCAGTCAATATAACCGAGCCATTCAATCCAAAAGACAGGTTGGTTCAACGATGAAACCGATTCTCTACTATGCCGCTTTAGAAAATGGCTTTACCGAATCGACCACCTTTTCCAGTGAAAAAACCACTTTTGTCTTTTCGGAAAATAAGACTTATAGCCCTGCTAACTTTAATGATAAATATGGAAATAAAAATATTACGATGGCAGCGGCTATCGCCTATAGTGATAACATTTATGCCGTTAAGACCCATCTTTTCTTAGGAGAACAGACCTTAGTCGACATGGCAAAACGATTGGGTATTAGCTCTAAGCTTTCCGCCGTTCCCTCTCTAGCGCTTGGAAGTGAAGAAATTTCTCTTTTTGATATGGTTCAAGCCTATGCCACTTTCGCCAATGGCGGATACCGTGTCAATGGTAGGTTAATATCCAAAGTAGAAGATATGGCAGGAAATGTTCTCTATGAGAATAAAGAAGAAAAAGAACCGACGTTAAATAGTAGTTTAGTCTATATCTTAAATGAAGCAATGACGAGTACAACAAATTATAACTTCATTGATTATAATTATCCTACCTGTTATGATTTAACAGCGAGTTTAAAACACCGATATGCCATCAAAACGGGAACGACAGATACCGATCATCTCATCTTTGGTTACAATCCAGATATCATCGTTGGCATTTGGAGTGGTTATGATGACAGTCGAGGTTCTTCTTTAAATGACGGAACAGATATTCGAACCATGTGGAGGGATATCGTGGAAGAATACTTAAAAGATGTCGATAATCATTGGTATTCAATGCCTGAAAATGTTGTTGGAACGCTCGTCAATCCAATCACCGGAGAAATGGCGAGTGAAAAAGACAAAAACGCGACAATGTTTTACTACCTAAAGGGAACCGAACCTACCTATCAAAGCGATAAAAAGGAAGATACCATTCCCACGATAAAAGACGAATGATTACTCACTCGTCTTTTTATTCGTTATGATATAAGTGTAATACCGGTCTAATTGAAGACCAAACCAATCTTTTACAAATTGTAGGGATTGTAAATAATACGTCCGACACTTCTCAACATCTATAGCAAGAATTTCGGCAATCTCTTTTAAGTTGAAAAACTGTTGTTGATAATATCCGTACTTTAACGCTAAAAACTGAACATATTCTTCCTCTTGAATAGGCGATGCCTTCACAATATCTAAAGAAGCAATTAAGGAATCTAACGTCGTTGGAAGACGAGGAATGCCATCATTAGGAAGAACAATCTCCTTCTTCTTTTCCTCTTTTACCGCAGGTTCTTCTAGAATTGGCAATAATGATTTTTCTGGTTCTTTGATAACAACCTCTGGTTCTACCTTCTCTTCTTTTTTAGGAGGTACTAAAGATGGATTTAAAATTCTTTTTAATTCCGCTAACAAAGAGAGCTGAAAACTTTTTGTTCCATCATAATTTTCAATCGTATTCGTAATTCCTAATTCCGCTACCTGATCAAAATCTGATTTCGTATATTTTAACTGGCGAAGAAGCATTCGAGAAGTAGAAGAGAATTGCGAGATGACAGCAATTTCTAAATCGATATCCCCTGCTTGTATTAATTCTCTTATCTTCAAGAAAAATTTTCTTTCTACATAAAAATTGGCATAAATACTCCAACTGATATCTACCTCAGGACGATAATCTTGAATCGATTCTTGGAAGATACCTCTTACGAATTCTACTTCAATAAAAGATTCTAATTTCGTATATTTCTTAAGGAAGCGTTGTAATTCTTCTTCGATGGGATAATAAACTTTTTCTTGTCTTTTTTTCTTATTGTTTTTGCCCATCTGGTAGAAGACCTCCTATCTTTTTCACGTATTCAGAAGAAGCTTCATCGACCTTTTGATCAAATTGCTCTTTGATTGTGAAAAGTCCCTTTTTCATCGATTGTTTTACTTCTTCTTCCTCAAGTCCTAATAACTCTCCTAAGACAGCTGGAGAAACCGTTTTATTACCTAGTAGGGATAAAGAGATGGCGGCAATGACACAATCCTGAAGAGGAAGATTATGTACTTGCTCCAAAAATTCTGGTCTTTGAAGATATTCTCGTAAAGCTTCATAATCTTTCTTCGTAAAGGTTTCTTGCAAAATCGGTAGACTAGCAAACAAATCTTTTTCTTCGGTAGAGGTAACCTCTTCTACTGTTGGAACAGGAATCTCTACTGGTTTCTTTTCTTCTGATAAAACAATTCTTCCTGCTTTGATATCTTCTATCGTTTGTGTCATCTTTGGAAGAACGCGACTATGAAGACGTGCTCGTTCGGCGTTAGTAATCGTTCCCTTTTGTGGTTGATGATAGTCTTCTCCATAAAGGTGATCAAAGATTGCTCGATCAGAAGGAGCTAAATGATTAAGTGCATAATCGACATGAAGAGGATTTTCTTTTGCAAAATAAATATAGATTGTCTTTAAACTTCTTCTAGTCTTAGGACGAGAAGAGGCTTTTGGTGACTCTAAAGAAGACTCCATACTTTCTTCTTTGGAAACTTCTTTTGTAGATACAGATTCTACGACAGGTGCAGGTACTTCTAAAGGCGTAGTACTCTCTTCTTGTTTCTTTTCTTCTAACTCTAATTCCCCATACCTTGCCGCTAATTCTTTCCGCATTTTAGGAATTATTCTTTGATAAATAGTTACATTTTCACTGTTAGTAACACTTTTCCCACCGTGGAATTCTTCTAGTGATTCCCCATGCTTTTTCTGAACAATAGAAAGTTCTCTTGCCGTTATGACAGAAAGAACACTATCCACTTGTTCTTTCGAATAGGAAAAATAGCTATAGAAGTTTCCTCCTCTTTGCCTTTTTGAATTCATCTGTTTTCCCCCATCTCCATCATTTTTCAATCGCGTGGATTTCTTCTTTTTTGGTTTTTCTTCTACCGTTACTGTCGTAGTTGTTTCTTTTGCTTGCGATTCTACCCTTTGTTCTTCTACTTTATCATCTTTTATTGGCTCTATTGTTTTCTTTGGTTCTTCCTCACTTGCTATAGCAGGAACCACTTCCATAGCAGTTTTCTTTAGTCTATCATTATTTCGTCCTTCTAACGGTTCTTTTGCGGTTGACACAACAGATGTCTTTAGTGTTGAAGCAACCGGTTTCTTCACAGCTTGATATTTTTTAGAAGGGTCCATTTTAGAAGGAGTTAGTTTCATCATTCTTTCCTGCATCATGGCTTTTTGCTTTTTATATTGTTCTAATTCTGCTACCTCTTGTGGCTTATCTTTTTGTTCGAGTGAAATTCTTAAGAAAGGAAGAATCCCTTCGTGCCATAAATACTCATCTGCTTCTTGCAAGATTCGTTCTGGATTTTCTAGGAATTTTCCAAATTTTCTTTTTAAAATTTCTTGATATTCATACTGTAAATAAGACACCTTGAGCGAAATTCTATCAATATCATAAGGAAGATAGTCTGTTATTTTCTTTGCCACACGTTTCTCATCCTTGCTGGTCGCGTACGAAGTTGGTTGAACTGGAAAATGAGCTTTCTCACGCAACACTTTTTCATTATCGGGATGAGCTCGAAAAGCATTCAACATTAATTTTCCGTTTGGCCTTCTAAGCTTACGAAGAGCTTTTGCCTCAATCTGTCGAACTCTTTCCCTCGTAATATTAAAAATTCTTCCTACCTCTTCTAAGGTTCGACTTACTCCTGTATCTAATCCAAAGCGAAGAATGATAACCGTTTTCTCACGTGGACTAAGATTACATCCTTCCATCGCCTCAAACAATTTTTGACGAAGTTCCATATTCATCACAGATTCATAGTCATCCGTGCTATCCGCAATGAAATCTTGTAATTCCGAATCATCCTCATCCCCAATATTCTGGTTAATACTAACTGTATCCATTCCCATTTTAAAAATTTCTTCTACCCTCTCTTTGGTCATGCCTGCTTCTTGGGCAATTTCTTCTATTGTGGGTTCGCGTAATAACGTATTAGTTAGTTTTCTTTTAATTCTTTCTAGACGATGAATGGTTTCTACCATATGAACAGGCTTTCGAATATTAGACCCATAATCCGCAATTGCTCTATCTATTGCTTGCCGAATCCACCAAGTCGCATAGGTAGAAAACTTATACCCTTTCGTAATATCAAAGCGTTCAACTGCTTTTATCAAACCAATACTTCCCTCTTGAATAAGATCGAGAAATTCTAGTCCTCGTCCAACTCTTCTCTTCGCAATCGAAACAACGAGTCGTAAATTTCGTTCAATGATGGTTGCTTTCGCCGTTTCACTTCCCTGTCCATACTCCTCAAAAAGCGTTCTTTCTTCTTCTGGATTCAAAAGTGGGTGGTGAATACTCTTCAAGTACATTCCTACAATGTCCTCTGTAAAGTAGACCTCTTCTGATGGATCATATTCCTCATCTAATTTTGCCCGATTCTCTTCTTCTAAATCGATTTCAATGTTTTCCTCCATCAAATAGGCACCGATAATAGAAGATAAGGATGCATAAGATGGAATCTTTTCCAAGCTTTCTAACGAAATATGAGTTTTTTCGTGATTCGTTACCACTTCTAACGCCTGTTTTATCTCTGGATAATCGTGAAACCAGGTAATGTATTCCTCAATACTTGGCTCATAACCTAAACGTTGCAAAAAGTCGACTAGTGAAGTTAAATTCTTCAACGCAGAAGAAGTTTTTTTCCACACGTTTGGAATCCAAACTTTGAAGAAGGAAGAATCTTTCTGCATTCTCGCCTGAAACTCTTGTTGAATAGACTTAAAAACAAGCGCTTTGATTTTCTTGTCCAACTGGTTAGAAATCTCTCGATTACCTATTGCCGCTTCTACTTTTTGACAGAGTTTTTGAGCCTGTTCTTCTGAGACCAAGAAGTCGTACTCTTTGATTACTTGATTGACAATTTTTTCCGTTGTTTGGATTTCACTCATAATCGCATAACCTCTTTTCTATAACTATAGCATAATTTTTTTTAGGAATGCAAGAAAAAACTACTATTTCTAGTAGTTTTACTCCTCTTCAATAACAGCATCTTTCGCTTCTTTTTCTTTTACTTCTTTTGGAACTTTTTTATTTGTTAATACTTCTGAATAGTCTTTGCTCTGACTTACATAGTAAATGTAACCAACAAGTTCAGAAAGAGCATAAATAATCATCAATACGCCAATAAATGGAAGTAACCATTTTGTCATCACAATGATTCCCACTAAAATCATTAGGATTGCTTCCACTAAAAAGATCGTAAATCCAGAATCTTCTATTCTTTTCAAAGCAAGACATAAAATTAAACGATTGATTCCATTAAATAAAATGAGAAATCCCAAAACAAGGCTAATCGTCGTTGGAATAAAACTTGGAAAACAAGCAATTAAAACACCGGCTGCAACAAGGAAAATTCCCATCATAAAATCCCCTA
The DNA here is from genome assembly GCA_947626275.1 of uncultured Bacilli bacterium. GTDB lineage: Bacteria > Bacillota_I > Bacilli_A > RF39 > UBA660 > UBA5578. The sequence continues at coordinate 17,134 of CANQRL010000011.1, read as the reverse complement.
GGGTAGTTCCATTTCTCCTTCTTCCTATAAGATAGAAAATCGCTTTTAAAGCTCCAGAAAAAATTAGGATTCCACTAACGGCATAGCCGATAACATCAAAAACAGATTCCTGATAAATACAAAAAACAATTCCGATCACGAGAGCGGTTAAAGCACTAATCAAAGAAAAAATACTAATTGGTTCTCTTTTGTTCATACTATCACATCCTCTAAGATATTATACAATAGAATAGGGAAAAATGCAAAAGAGTTTCTTACGAAACTCTTTTAACTTTTATTGGCAATTTCTTCCTTGATCATCGTAAGGAATTCATCCTTTGAAACAGTTGTTGTCTCTTCTTTTCCATATCTTCTAAAACTGATATTTTGATTATCTACTTCTTTTTGTCCAAGGATAAGCGTATAAGGATTCTTCTGCATAACAGACTCTCTCATCCGATATCCTACCTTCTCTTCTCGATCGTCTAATGCAACCCGGATACCCGCATCACTTAACCAACTTTCAATCTCTTTCGCATACTCTAAATGATATTCATTGTTCACTGGTAAAATATTGACTTGAACAGGACTTAACCATAATGGGAATGCCCCTTTTGTCTCCTCAATAATATAGGCCATAAAGCGATCAAGAGAACCTAGAATAGCGCGGTGAAGAACAACAGGCGTCTTTTTTACCCCATCGCTATCGACATATTTTAAATCAAATTTAGCAGGTAAACAGAAATCGAGTTGACAAGTAGATAGCGTATACTCATTTCCAACAGCTGGCTTCACATTAACGTCTAATTTTGGTCCATAGAAGGCAGCTTCCCCAATCTCTTCTGTATATTCTATTCCTAAATCATTTAAAACTTCTCGTAATTCATTTTCAGCTTTATTCCACATCTCATCATCTGGATGATATTTTTCTTTATCTTCAGGATCTCTTAAAGAAAGAACACAACGATAATCGGTAATGTGGAAATCTTTATACACATCAAAGATTAAATCGACTACATTTTTAAATTCTGATTTAATCTGCTCTGGAGTTACAAAGAGATGGGCATCATTTTGACAGAAATGTCTACCACGTTCAATTCCTTTAATCGCCCCACTTGCCTCATAACGGAAATCGTGAGCAATTTCGCCAATTCGAATTGGCAAATCTTTATAAGAATGAAGTTTATTCGCATAAATCATCATATGGTGTGGACAGTTCATAGGACGAAGAACAAAAGATTCTCCTTCCACTTCCATTGCTGGAAACATATTCTCTTTGTAGTGTTCCCAGTGACCACTTGTCTTATAGAGTTCCACATTTCCAACACAAGGAGTCATAACATGAAGATATCCTAATTTTTTCTCCTTCTCCTTAATGTAGTTTTCTAGTTCTTGCCATACGATATATCCCTTTGGTAAAAACATAGGAAGGCCTCTTCCGACAAGATCATCAGACATAAATAGCTCTAACTCTTTTCCTAACTTACGGTGATCTCTCATCTTCGCTTCTTCTAATTCTTTTAAATGAGCATCCAAAGCTTCCTCCGTATCAAAGCAAATACCATAGATTCTTTGAAGCATCTTGTTGTTAGCGTCGCCCTTCCAATATGCTCCACTTGTTTTTAATAGTTTAAAGTATTTTAATTCTTTGACAGTCTCTACGTGAGGTCCACGGCATAAGTCCGTAAAATCTCCTTGGCTATAACAACTAATAACCGTATCTGACTCATCCATTCTACGAATTAAATCGATTTTGTAAGGATCATTTTTAAACTGCTCTAAAGCTTCTGCTTTTGAAATCTCGTGACGGACAATTCGTTTGCCATCTTTGGCAATCTTTTTCATTTCTCTTTCAATTTTCTCTAAATCCTCATCGGTAATCACTTCTTCTCCTAGATCAATATCATAGTAGAACCCCTCTTCAATGACTGGTCCTACCCAAAACATTGCCTGTGGATATAAGTGTTTGACAGCTTGTGCGAGTAAATGCGCACAACTATGATTCATCACACTTAGTTTTTCATTTTCTTTTATATTTATCATGATTCTTCTCCTTCTTCCATTTCTTTTATTTTCAATTTTTCTTTTTCTCTTCGAAATTCTTTTGAAGATTTTGTTCTTTTGACAAGTTCTCTTCGAACGATGTGATAATAAGCAGCCTGTCCAGAAGCTCGGTAGACATGCATTAACTGTTCTAGTTCATAGACTGGCATGTTGGCAAATGTATAAGTATCTGGAGGCACGATTGAAGTAGTTACTTCCTCTTCCTTTGTCGTCATAGGAGCATAAGGAAAAATTCCTAGCAAATCTTTTTGAAGCGAAAGTCCATCCTCTTCCATATTGACTGCTCCATCGACAATCAGTTTTAAAATATCGTCCTCAAAAACAATCGCAATCGCATCGGTTCGTCCCGTAAGACCGACGGCCTGTCTCGTAAGTGGAGATAGCTGCATCGTACGATACGTATTGTTGCCATGCGATAATACCTCGTATCCTACTAAATCGCCATTATTTCGGAGAAAAAGTCCGGTATGATTCATAGTCGCATCCATCATTTCTCCTAGACATCCATACTCTAAAAAACGATTATGCAAAATAGAAGGATGATATAAGTAGGAATCGACGGAATCGTCCCCTTCCACTATCAATAATCCCTCTAAATTGTTTTCTTTAATTTGATCAAACGTATCGACAATTTGTTTGATGGTTCGTTCTCTTTCATCACAGCCTGTTAAAGTATCCACAGGTTCTTCTGGCATAAAATAAGGGGCCATAAAGTGTTCTACATCTTCTACTAAAACAATCTTTCCTGTCGACACCAATTCTGGATTCTTTTGAATATAATCAAAAGAAGCTCTCTTTAATTGCGGAAAAAAACTACTCGCTACTTTATGGGTCATACTAGAAATTCCTTCGTGACTAATCCCATAATATTTCTCTAAAAAAGATTGCACGTTTAAATTTCGCATATTACCCCAACTACATTTTTTCTTTTTTTTACTCATAATTTCCTCCCCAAATAAAAAGCTCCTTATATTTTACATATAAGGAGCGTATAAACGCGGTACCATCCTACCTTGTCACTTTTTTTGATAACGGATTTCTCCGGAACATTCTTTCGAAGTCAGCTCCTAGGTAGTAATGATAAACTTCTCTGCTTAGGCTTCCACCATCCCTAATTCGCTTTCAAAGTTCAGTCTATCACCATGTCCTAATCTTTGCCCTTGACAATCTCATTGTAACATATTCTATCTCGTTTGTTAAGTCTTTTTTCTATTTTCTTAAGTTTTTACTAATCATATTGAGCGGTTCTGCTAATTGCTTTACTCGGGAAACAATCCGTCCCGCTTTAATCTTTTCTACTCCTGATTTCGAAACAGATAGGTGTTCTTCTAACTCTTCTAGGGATAAATTAGAGGTAAAAAAAGTAGTTAATCCCTCTTCCATCCGATACTGAAGTAAAGGGCATAAAATCTCATCCCTTGTCCAAGCCGTAACATTTTCGGCTCCAATGTCATCGATTAAGAGAAGTGGAACTTTTTTAATTACTTCAAACTTATCTTTAAAATCGTCATAAAAAGCCTGTCTTAAAAATTCTGGCCAGAAGACCATCGCGCTTCTACAGTTTTTCTTCGCTAATTCATTGAACAAAGCAGCAATCAAATAAGACTTGCCACAACCAAAATTGCCAAAGAGATAAAGTCCCTTATAGGAATTTCCTTCCTCATACTTCTTTAAAAAGTCCCCTATCCATAAAATCGCATCAAAACGACTTTTATCCTTTTTAAAAATACTATTCATAGAAGCTTCTTGAAGCGTTTTCGGAACCGAGAAGTAAGCTACATTTCGTTGGTATAAAGTTTCTTTTTCTAACTTTTTTTGAAAAGCACATGGTTTATACTCGAAATCTAAAATGCCTTTCTGAACGCGTGGAAAATAGACGTGTCCTCGCATCCGATTGGGGCAGTCCAAAAGATTTTTACATTCTAGACAATGTCCATATTCCAAAGCAGCATCTTCTAACGAAGAGGTATAATTTTTTAATTCATCTTTGGAAAGACGAGTCTTCTTAACGATTTCTTGAAAAACCGGATTTTTAAGTGCTTCTTCATATTCTTTATCCAAATCAATTTTCACAATGTCTTTTCCATTTAAACTTTTCTTTAATGCTTCCATTTTACCCTCTTAACATCTCTTCCAACTTTTGAATTTCTTCATCGGTCGCTAAATTTTCTTCAATTTCTTGATGATACCAACTTGGCGTTTTCGCTTCTTTCACTACTTTCTTAGAAGCTTGTTTTTGCCGATTATGATATTCCTCTTCGGCGATATTCATCGCATCTTCGACCGTTTCAATATTGCTCTTTTTCCACTGAGCAGCAATCGTATCGACAAAACTTTTGGTCAATTTATTTCGATTAATCTTTAAAACATAATCGACAAGGACATTGACAACTCCCGGCTTCAAGTCTAAGTCGATTAACAAGTAAGAAATCAGTTTTAAATCACTACTAGAAGGATTTCCCGTTTTATATTTACTAGCGATAAAATCATAGGGACTGGTCGTCTCAAACATATGGATCATCTGCATTCTCTTAGAAACCCCTGTTTTTGTGGTACGCAAATATTCTGGTTGATTCTTATAGATTAGGCTTGGCAATTTACCAAAGTTTTCAAACTGATAATACTTATCGGCAAGTTCCCGTAACTTCGCTTTATCAATCGTATGCTTTTCCGTCACCGAATTGCGAATGAGCTCTACCATCATCTCATTGTCATAGTTATAGATAAAAGAAATTTTCATCAGAAAATTCTTCATCTCTTTTGTGACACTTCGAACATTTAAAATTTCTTCGGGAATTAAACTAAAAATCGTGTTGAAATCAATTTTCGAAATCATCTCTAATGGGCGAGTCGTTTTATTCTTCAAATTGTAGATTTCAATTTCGCGAAGAGAGGAACTCGTCCAAGAAAAAATATCGCTAAACTTCGCTGTAATATCCTCATAATTTTTTAAATTAACGCTAGGAATCTTAAAATATTCTACTACTCTATCATATTCTACTTTGCCAAGTGCATTATAAAGGGCGGTAGAAAGAATGGGATTGTTTAAAAACTCTTTCGCACTAACAGGAGAATAGAGTTCATAGATGAAATTATTGACACTTCCCTTTTTGACATAGGTTTTTAAAAGACCAATCCCTTCTAGTTTAAGTCGTGCATCCATCATTTCAGATACACTAATCATCATCGTATTTAATAACGTATTGTGCGTATATTCTGTGGAAATCAGTTCTAAATGATCTAAATACGTCCATAAAGTATTGTATAAATTGATAGCAAGACCACCAATCAAAGGCTCATAGAGACTAATTAAAATTTTTCGATCATCTTGCAAGACCGTCTTATTTATCACAATAAAAGTATCTGCTGGTAGAACCTGATCCATAGACTACTCACCTCATATTCATTATATCATGTATTTCTCATTTTCATGTCATAAAAAGAAAAAACTAAGTTTCCTTAGTTTCTTGACATAATGATACAAACAATGAAGAAGGCAACTCCGAGAGCAAATGTTAATCTCGTAATAAAGAGTTCTCCTCCACGCTCTTTCCGATTACTAAATAAATCACTGTTACTACCACTCATAATATTCGCAGTACTTTCTGCTTTTCCACTTTGCAATAAAACTATGGCAATTAAGAAAACGGATACAATAATTAATAATATTTTCACCTAATTACCTCCTTTGACTACCTAATAATTTATCATACTTATCAAAATAAATCAATACCTACTTACGTTTTAAAATCACAGAGGATTGGTGTTCAAAGGTAATCTTCGAAATCATTTCTTCCGCCTCTTCTAAACAGAAAGAATCAATCCAAGAATACTCATCTAGAAAAATGGAACCATAGTGGAGAAGATTACTATTGACGTGATCACAGATAGAATAAACACTATCGCTTTGATAAATGCAAGCACTTTTCAAAGTTTTTTTCTTTCTTTCAACTTCCAAAGCCGTAATCGTTTTATCAGAAATTTCTTTATTCATTTCCTCTAAAACATACTCTGGCTTTTTGGAATCAACGGATACCATACACAAAATGTGTTTTCCAGCCTCCATGATATCAATACTAAAACCACCCGTAATAGCGTTTTCTCTTTTCAAACGTTCCCGCAATAGAGAAGTAGAACCAAACCGTAAATCGAAGAAAAAGCTTAAATAGTTACGAAGACGATTCTTATCCATATCCTGGGCGTTAATTTTATAAGCGACCGAAAGTTTCGGAATTTCTACATCGCCAACAATCTCTTCTTGCTTTTTAAATACGCGATCAGGCTCTTCTACTTCCTTGCGGATAATAGGTCCTCTTTTCTCATAGTTCTTTTTCGCTTGATTTTTCCGAACACAATCCATGACCGTATCAGGATTCACATTTCCAACAACCGTTAGAAACATATTAGAAGGATGATAAAACGTATCATAACACGTGTACAAATCCTCCTTTGTAATCTTAGAAATACTTTCTACCGTTCCTGCGATTGGATAGCGAAGAGGATGTTTCAAAAAGGTATTAAAGAGATTTTTCTCATACAACTTCCAATAAGGAATATCATCATACATCTTGATTTCTTGCTCAATGATTCCTTTTTCCTTCTCTACATTTTCATCCGTAAAATAAGGATTTTGAACAAAATCTAATAAGTATTCGATATTTTCTTCGACATGTTCTGGTCCAGAGAATAAATAACACGTGCGAAGATAAGAAGTACTCGCATTCGCATCTGCTCCATTCTTGGTATAAAACGCAAAAGGATCTTCCCCATCTTTTTGTTCAAATACTTTGTGTTCCAAAAAGTGAGCAACCCCCATAGGAGCCTCATAACTTTTTTTCTTTCCTTGAGGGACAAAGACATTATCGAAGCTTCCATACTTTGTCACAAAGGTGGCATAAACATTATTTCCTGGTTTTGGGATGATATTTACTAATAAACCATTTGGAAGGGTTTCTTGATATAAATCTAAATCAAAATGTTTCAAATGATTCTTTTCCATATTCTTCCTTCCCTTCTAAGAAAAAGATGGTATCTAGTTTGATTTTAGCAGCTAATGCGATAACGCTTTCTCGATCCACTTTTTCAATCTTTTTGATTCTGTTTTCCATTGTATCTGCCTGTAAATATTCAACCCCAGCATAAAGAGAAATCATGCTCTCAGGATTATCCTCATAGGATTTTAAACTATTTTTATAGGTAATAATGGCATTTTCTATTTCTTTATCTTCAAACTTACCATTCTTGATATCTTCTAACTGTTCTAAAATAAGAGCGCAGGCACGGTCATATTCCCAAGCATTAATTCCTGCCTTAATCGTTAGAATACTAACAAGTGGTTGCGAAGAAGAAGAAATGCTATAGCAAAGAGAATTCTTCTCCCGCACATTTTGAAATAACTTCGAATTAGGACTTCCTCCTAGAATGTAATTTAAAACATTTAAAACATAGCGAAGTTCAAAATCAGTAGCTTTTTTAATTTGACAACCGATTAATAATTTACTCTGTTTTAAATCGGCTTCCTCTTTTCGGAACAAGACGTTTTCATGAACTTTCAAAGCCTGATAGAAATGACTGTCACTCTGATAATTCCGAGTGGTAAATGGATAATACTTTTCGATCAACTTCTCTACTTCTTTGGCTTTGACATCACCAATAACAAAAATATCAACCGCATCTTCTTTTAAAACTTTTTGATAATATTGGTAGAGTTTTTTCCGTGTGACTTTCTTTAAATCTTCTGGATAACCACATCCTCGATAAGATAAAACTGTATTGGGTTCCATCTCCTCCAATAGTCGCATATGGGCATAGGAATCAGGATTTTCTTTTAAAGAGTCTAAGTAATCCTCTAGGCTATGACGAGCGATATTATACCCCTCTTGAGCAAATCCATCCTTATCAACATTGGGATGAAAAAGAATCTCTCCTAAAAAGGCGAATGACTCCTCTAGCATTCCTTTTTCCGTATACTTCGGATTTAAGAAAATGGCATCCAATCCCATAATACTATACTTACCAGAGGCATAGTTCGAACCACGATATCCTAATTCATAGAGCTCCTCTGTTTGAATCTCCATTAATCTCTTCGTTGGATACTTCGCCGTTGATTCAAATAAGACATTCACTAACATATTGCGAAAAACGATTTCTTCTTTCACTAACTTTCTCTTAAAATTGACGCGCACAAAAACCGTTTTAAACTTATCGGTTTCTATTACATGTAAATGATAATTTGTTTTTTCTATTTTATGATATTTCATACTTTCACCGCCATTCTTTAAATTGGTTCTGATATTGATACAATACTTCTTTCAATCTTTCTTTTTCCTCTCTACTAGCAAAAGAACCTTCTATAGCCATCCTATTCATCGTACAAAAGTCCTCTAAAGAAAATTGACTAGATAATAATCGGTATTCTTTTTCTAAATTAGTAAAAGAAATCGTCCGATTATCCGTATTAATACAAACAGGAATTCCCATTTGATACATTTTGCCGATGGGATGTTCTTTTATATTTTTAACGACTTTCGTCTGAATATTACTAGTAGGACACATCTCTAATAAAATTTTTTTCTCTTTTAAAGTCATGAAAAGGTCTCGATTTTGGACAAATCCGCCTCTATATTCTACTCTAGAAGTCCCTAAAAGATTATGTGCCATATTCTTCGGTCCTACTGAATCAATAAACGGAATATTTAAGTCCCGAATCAATTTCAAAAGTTCTAAAGAAGATTCCGTTTCATAAAAATCCTCATTTTCTGGTAGGGCTAGAGCAACAACGCCTTTTCCTAAAAAACGTTTCGTTAGTTGAATTACTTCGACGTTTCTCTTCACATCTTCCTCTTGATTCATACAAAGAATGAGATGAATCGGAATTTCTCCTTCTTGAAAGCCTTCTAAAACGGCATCGATAACTTCCTCTCCTGCCAACCCTTCGTGAGTATGGGCAAGAGGAAAAAGACGAACCTCCGCATAAATGACATGGTCTTCCTTTAAATCTTCTGATAACTCACGAGCTATTCTTCGTAAACTTTCCTTTGTCTGCATAACAGTAATCGGAAAATCATAATAGCTTAGATATTCCTTCCAATCTTGACAATTAGAAGAAGTCGTTGCCTTGACGGATGCTTCTTCTAAAGAAAGACCAGATAACTCTGCTAGGGTAGATATTCGAACACTTCCCTCTAAATGGACATGGAGTTCTACCTTAGGAATGGTCACATCCATATCATCACCTACAACTTTAATGTCGTTTCTAAGGCTAATTCCATCATATTGCGGAATGATTGTTGCCTTTCTTCACTAGTCGTTTCTTCGCCTGTTACCAAACTATCCGAAATCGTTAAAATACAAGCTGCCTTTTTTCCTAAAACAGAAGCGTTGTGGAAAAGAGCAAATGACTCCATCTCACAGGCAAGACAACCATATTTTTGATAGAGTTCTTCATAATTATCTTGCTCTTTATAAAAGACATCACTACTGTGAATCGTAGCAATGGTAAGATGCTTTCCTAACTCATTTGCAGTTTCCTGAATGTGGAAATTTAAAGCAAAATTCGCTTCTTTAAAAATGTCCTCACTTCCATTTTGGGTACGACCAAAACTAGATTCTGAGTAACATTTCTGAACCAATAAAAGATCGTAAAGGTTTAAATCTTTCGTATAGGAACCAGCTGTTCCAACCCGAATGATGTTTTCAACATCATACTCTTTATATAATTCATAAGAATAAATGCCGATACTTGGCATTCCCATTCCAGATCCCATTACCGTTATTTCTTTTCCTTTATAGGTTCCTGTATAGGCTAACATTCCTCTTACTTGATTGACAAGTCTAGGATTTTCTAAATAGGTTTCCGCGATAAACTTCGCCCGTAAAGGGTCTCCTGGCATAATTACCGTCTTCGCGATATCTTCTTTTTTTGCTTCGATATGTGCAGTCATAAATACCTTCTTTCTAACTTGATAAGAAAAGAGAATAATAAAATTATTCTCTATCTACATTTTGATACTCATTCACATTAATTGCTATTCCAATTACCAAAATATAAGATAAAGCATAAATCCAAATCATTAATATTACGATATTAGAAAGTCCTCCATAAAATAAATCGTAATGAGAAAAATGACTAACATAGTATGAATAAATGGCTGTCGCAATCATCCATCCTACAGTAGTAAAAATTGCTCCTTTGGTTGTATACTTGCTTAATATTTTCCAGTCCGGTGCCATAGCATAAATCAACTTAATATTAAAATACATAATTAACAAGGAAACTGGCCACCTTGCATAGAGAATTAAGTGATAAAGAATGTTCGTTGATAGATCTGCTCCTAAAGCGGTAAAGGATGCTTTTAGAATAACATGACCAAACGCTAGAACAACGATGGTAAAAACGAACAGTCCAATCATCAACATAATCATCAATAGTGATTTAATTCTTCTCTTTAACCACTCTGCGTGGGGAAATCCATAAAGAGTATTCGACGCCACAACAATCGAATGGGCTCCATTGCTAGCGAGAATATATCCCGTCAACATTGAAACTCCAATATTGGTATCAAATCCCTTTCCATCGAGTAAAGGGACTAATAGGTCAACCACTTCCTTTGGAAATGTCTCCCCAATAATCTCAACGACACTCGTCATGGAGATAGAGAAAAATGAGGCAATTACGCCAATTAAAATTAGAATAGGAAAAACGGATAAAAACAAAAAGAAAGCGATTTGCCCGGGCAAAACACGAATCAATGGGTTTTGAAAAATCTCCCACAATTTTTGAAATTCCTTTTTTATCCTTTTCATAATGTTCCTCTTCTATTTTTCGTGTACGTGAATTAAATCTTTCGCAATTTCTTCTAGCGAACGACCAATGGCTTTTTTAGAAACATACTCAGATTCCTTCATCTGGAAGTATTCTTTTTCTTCCATTTCTTTCGCTCTTTTGGCAACAATGTTTACCAACAAATATTTAGAACCAACTTTCGTTAATAATTTATCAATAGATGGATATATCATAATTTCACTCTCCTTATTATTAGGATATCCCATCTACTGTAAAACTTCAATAAATTTACAGAAAATTGACAAAACTTTACATTAGTCGACTATCTCATAAATTAATGGTTCTTTTTCTACTGCATCCTCCTGAATGACAAAGCAATCCAATATCTCATTGATTTTAATATCGATATCATCTAGATATACTTTTACTAGCTCTTCATTTACTTCGACAAAGTCTCCTACTTTTTTATTGAGGAGTAATCCTACTTGATAATGAATCTTATCTTCTTTCGTCAATCTTCCAGCACCAATTTTTCGAGCAATCTCACCGAGACCTAAAGCATCAATCTTAGCGATATATCCCGCCTTCGCACTGCGAACTGAAAAGATTCGCTTAGAAATTTCAAGCTTGCTGAGATCGCCTCCTTGCCTAGAAACCATCTCTTCAAATTTCTGGTAAGCTACTCCCGTATTAAACTTCTTGAAGCACTGTTGTTCTGCTTCTTCTAACTCGATATTTTGCGTTTTACTAACAATCAAACCAGCTACTTTGATGATTAGTTCCATAACATCCTCTGGGCCCATTCCTTTTAAGGTATCGATAGACTCTTGAACCTCTAAAGCATTGCCAATCGCATATCCTAGTGGCTCATCCATATTCGTTAAAATACAGACTGTTTTCTTATCATAACGCTTGCCAATTTCAATCATCGTTTTCGCTAATTCTCTAGCATCCTCTATGTTCTTCATCAAAGCACCATTTCCAACTTTTACATCGATAAAGAGGAAATCAGCTCCACTCGCAATCTTTTTAGACATAATACTAGAAGCAATTAAAGGAATAGAATCAACCGTCCCAGTGACATCTCTTAAAGCATAAAGTTTTTTATCAGCCGGAACAAGATTCCCTGATTGACTGATAACAGAGACCCCTACTTCATTGACTTGTTTGATAAATTCGTCTCTTTCAAGCTCTACTCGATATCCAGGAATAGACTCTAACTTATCTATCGTTCCTCCGGTATGCCCTAGTCCTCTTCCACTCATCTTAGCTACTTTTAATCCAAAAGAGGAAAGTAATGGAGCGAGAATGAGAGTGACTTTATCCCCTACGCCACCAGTCGAATGCTTATCTACCTTAATTCCTTCAATCGCACTTAAATCAATCGTTTCTCCACTATGCAACATAGCATCGGTCAAATAAAAGGTTTCTTCCCTATTCATTCCATTTAAAACAATAGCCATTAAAAGAGAACTGATTTGATAATCAGGAAATTCTCCTCTACACATTCCATCTATCCAAAAATGGATTTCTTCTTCTGACAATTCGTTTTTTCTTTTTTTCTTTTCAATTATCTCTAATAAGGTCATAGTATCACCATATTCATTATATCAAATACAGCTCAAAAAAGAAAGTAAATGCTTACTTTCTCCCAAATTCAGATTACTCTGTTTCTTCATTTTTCTTACTAGATAGAAAAGTAACTTTTTCGGCTACTACTTCTACTAATTGACGTTTTTTTTCATCCTCTGTTTCTAATTGCCTACATTGAATTCGGCCTTTAACACCAACGATATCGCCAGATTTACAATATTCTACGGTATTCTCTGCTACTCCTTTCCACAAAACGCAGGATATGAAATCCGTCTCGTATTCTCCGTTCGCATTTTTAAATGGTCTAGGAACAGCCAACGTGATACGAGCAACCTTTTTGCCAGTTTCTGTCTCTCGTAGTTCTGGGGTTTGAACAATTCTTCCAACTAACACAGCTTGATTCAACACAATTTTTCCTCCTTTCACAAGCATCATACCCTTTTTTTCATGAAAAGAAAAAAGCCAGTTTTTTGTCTTTCCTTCTCGCTTTTTATCTATTTTTAAAGAAACAGATAATCACTTTTCAAAAAAGGGAGTTTCCTCTTTTCGATACAACAATTTTAGCAAAAGAAAAACATCTTTCGATGTTTTAGAAATAATTTTTCAACAAAGCATTTAGTTCAACCGCATATTCCATAGGAAGTTCCTCACGGAAACGATCAATAAATCCCATAATAATCAGTTCTTTTGCTCGTTCTTCCGAGATTCCTCGACTCATCAAATAGAATAATTTTTCTTTATCGATCTTCGCTACCGTCGCTTCATGGTTTAAGGAAGAAGAGGTATTCTCAACGATATTTTTAGGAATGGTATCACTTTTTGACTGCTCATCCAAAATGATCGTATCACATTTAACCATGGCCCTGGAATGATGAGCTTCTTTGGCAATCCGAACCGTTCCTCGATAGTTTGCTTCCCCACCTTTTGCCGCTATGGACTTACTAATAATATCACTTTTCGTATAAGGCGCTAAATGAATCATTCTAGATCCAGCATCCTGAATTTGATTCTCACTTGCGACCGCAATCGAAATACATCTTCCCTGAGCATAAGGTCCTGCTAAAATACATCCTGGATATTTCATGTTGACCTTAGAGCCAATATTTCCATCAATCCACTCCATCAAGCCACCTTCTTCTACTTTCGCCCTTTTCGTAACGAGATTGTAGACATCGCTAGACCAGTTTTGGATAGTCGTATAACGACACTTAGCATTTTTCCCTACAAAAATTTCTACGACAGCAGCATGAAGAGAATCTTCGGAATAAGTAGGCGCTGTACAACCCTCCATATAATGGAGTTCAGAACCTTCATCGACAATGATTAACGTTCTTTCAAATTGTCCCATATTGGCGCTATTTAAACGGAAGTAACTCTGAAGAGGTCTATCAATTTTCGTATGGGGTGGCACATAGATAAAAGTTCCTCCACTCCATACCGCTCCATTTAAAGCTGTATATTTATTTTCATTCACATTTACTAAATGATTAAAATACTTTTCGAATAATTCTGGATATTTCTTTAAAGCCGTATCCGTATCACAAAAGAGAATATTCTTCTCCTCTAGTTCTTCAATCATATTGTGATAGACAACTTCACTTTCATACTGGGCTCCAATTCCTGCTAGATACTTTTTTTCTGCTTCAGGAATCCCCAATTTATCAAAAGTATCTCGAACATCTTGAGGGACATCATCCCAGCTTTTTTCTACTTTTTTAGACGCTCTAGACTTATAGTAGGTAATCGTATCAAAATCGATTTTTAGCTCTGGTCCAAAAATAGGCTGTGGTGTCTCCATAAATTTTTGATAGGCTTTTATACGAAAGTCGCACATCCAATTTGGCTCATTTTTTAACCGTGAAATTTCTTTTACTTTGTCTTCGTCTAATCCTCGAATTTCCATAAAATCACCCAATTTTTATTATACTAAAAAAAGTGAAAAAGAAAAAGAAAATCTACTCTTTTTTTGATTTTCTTTTATTTCTCCTCTGGAGGATTCTTTTTTGCTTCCCATTTTGCCCTAACTTCTTCAAAAGGAATAATCTTTCCATATGTTTTTACTTTTTCTTGGGAAGGAATACAATATTCCTCATGATACCACCGGTAGGTTTCTAAGGCTTTCTCAAAAAACATTGGAAGATACTGTTTAGGATAAGTCGCATTATATACTTCATAAGCATATAAAGCATCTCGATCTAGTCTCCCTAGAACATCAACACCAATATACCCGTCTACCATCGGTACAATCTCAAATACTTGATGAGAGAAAATATCAATGGCATATCCATCCTCTACAATAACAGGTCGTAATACATCGACCAAAAATTCGAGAAAGATTCCCTCCTTAGAATAATGGGTTTCAGAAAACTGAACCACTCTAGCAACCATGAGATTAATGATGGGCATCATTTTTCTCTAGTTCCCCCAGAATTTTTTCAATTCCCCACCAAGGTAGCAAGGCACATTTCTTACGATTGGGTTGCTTATAAATATCATCGTAGACAATCGCTTGTTCTAATACCTCAGCATCGTATTCTTTTTCATCGATCATATTGGCAAAATTCTTTAAAATCTCAATCGCTTCTTCGACCGTTTTTCCTATTAAGGTCTCTACCATAATCGAAGAAGAACTCGTACAGATGGCACAGGCCTCTCCATCGAAATGGATATCTTTTAGGATATTGTCTTCTATTTTTACTTGAACCTCTACTTCATCAATACAAGACTCATTGTCCATATCGGCATAAAGATAACTATCATCTTTTACTAATCCTTTGTTTCGAGGATTTTGGTAGTGTTCCAAAATGAGTCCTCTTCTAAAATTTTTATCCATGATCTTCACCACCTTCATTATACGATAATTTATTTTTTACTTCAACCTGCTAAAAACTTTTTCTCTTTAACAAGTATTCCCTCAACAGGTGTTATCACCACTGCATCAGAAGTACTATTTTCTGCTCTTTGTTGATTCTCTACTTCTTCTACGAGAGCCGTACTTTTTACGAAGTAAAAATCTTCTTGACGTAAAAGTTTCAACAATTGTTCGCGAATGAGGAAAACATCACTCGTCTCTAAGATTTTAGCGGCTGCTGAGTGTTCATTTCCACCACCGCCAAAGACATGCATGACATCTACAATTTTCATGCCACCAGTTGTTCGCGCACTAATACCTATTTGATCAGGTCCAATGACGCCAATAGCGTAGGCAGCATCTACCTTATAGGGAAGAAGATAATCAGCAGCTTCCGCTAATTCTGCCTGCGTATATAACGTATCTGGATGTTCGTGGTTATAAATCACTGCGACATTATGGATGTGGTATGGAACAAACTCTGCTCCGTCGATTAAATGTTGAACCTTTCTATCATTCTCAAAGTCTTCAACAAATAAATCATTGACATCTTGGATAGTCGCCCCTCTTCGAATCAATCTAGCCGCAATCTCTAATGTTTTCTCATCTGTATTCTTCTTCAACTTATTCGTATCCAAAAAAATACCAGCAAGGAGAGCTTTCGCCAACCATTTATCGATACTAATCCCAAATAACTTCATAAGACGCGTAATCATCTCACAAGTGCTAGAAGTCTCTATATCAATATGACTATCAGCGCTCTCAATAGAATGTTCATCGCTTTTATGATGATCTAAAACCAGTATTTTTGAAAAAGAAGAAAGAGATACCTCTACTTTAGAGGGAATTAAATCCTTTTTGCTTACATCAACCGTAATCAAAATATCATCCTCTTGTCGATATTTTTCTAACTCCACGGAAGAAATCATTTGATATCGCTCTGCGGAAGCATCAAAAATATTTCGAACACCAACATTCATATTAGAAGGTGCATCATCCACTATAATAAAAGTTTCTTTTTTAAAGCAAGAACAAATCTCTGCCATGCCACTGGCCGATCCTATCGCATCCAAATCAATATTTAGATGTGGAACAATAAAAATTCTACTAGCCCCTTTTATTCTCGATTCTAATATGGCTTTAAAATCCTTTAAATTTTTTTCCACGTTCGTCCCTCGGTATCTAAATGCATTCTCACTTTTCTGCATTGGTGTGAAAAAAGTTTTCCACAAAAATCATTTTAGCAATTTTGCATATCGTAGTCAAATTGAGAGGGATAAACAAACAAAAAGAAGCCTATTTGGCTTCTACAATCAGTTTGATAGCGGTTCTTTCTTCCCCATCAATCAAAATGTCCGTAAATGCGGGAATGCAAACTAAATTTTTGCCGGAAGGAGCAACAAATCCTCTTGCAATCGCAATTGCTTTAATAGCTTGGTTTAATGCCCCTGCACCAATTGCTTGGATTTCTACCTCTCCTTTTTCTCGAAAAACATTGGCAAGCGCTCCTGCTACTGAATTGGGATTTGATTTTGTCCCTACTTTTAATGTTTCCATAATTTTTATTTCATTCCTTTCTACCATAAATTATATGAAAGGAATCCTTCTTTAGAACTAAGCATAATTTTTCTCATCTCTTTTAGTAGTCTGTATCACACTTGTCAAAAGTTTTTCAATTTGGTATTGACAAAGACTGGAGTTCTAAGTATAATTATAAATGTCGATGCGGGTGTAGTTCAATGGTAGAACTCCAGCCTTCCAAGCTGATAACGTGGGTCCGATTCCCATCACCCGCTCCAGTGACGTTTCTGTTCGAACTTTTATAGTTTGAACTTAACATATATAATCAATCCGTTCGGGTT
>CANQRL010000010.1 GCA_947626275.1 uncultured Bacilli bacterium | reverse complement strand
CATGCTTTAAATTCATTTTTAAAACAAATTTTAATTTTTTACAAAAAACTATTGATTTTTATTAGCAAGTTTTTATGGATAAGAAATTCTTTACTTTACAAAATATTAGTGATATAATCCATAAAGTGTGAAAAAGAGGAGTTAGTGTATGAAAAAGAGAAATATTGCGATTATTGCGCACGTAGACCATGGAAAAACTACCCTTGTTGATAAGTTATTGGCTTCTTCAGGAACTTTTCGCGAGAATGAAGAGGTTCAGGAAAGAGCTTTGGATTCTAATGATATTGAAAGGGAACGTGGAATTACCATTTTAGCGAAGACAACCGCTATTAATTATAAAGATTATCGAATCAATATCTTGGATACTCCAGGACATGCTGACTTTGGTGGAGAAGTAGAGCGCATCATGAATATGGTGGATGGTGTTTTACTAGTAGTAGATGCTTATGAAGGAACCATGCCACAAACTCGCTTTGTATTAAAGAAAGCAATGGAAGCAGGGGTAAAACCAATCGTTATCGTCAATAAAATTGATAAGGACTCTGCTCGTCCAAAAGAGGTAGTGGATGAAGTGATGGATTTATTCATTGATTTAGGGGCAGATATTGAGGATTTGGATTTCCCAGTTGCGTATTGTTCCGCTATCAATGGAACTTCTTCTCTAGATCCAGATGTTTCTACGCAAGAACCAGGGATGCAAAAGATATTGGATATGATTATTGATTATATTCCAGAACCTAAGGTAGATGTAGATGGGACTTTACAATTTCAACCAGCTTTACTAGACTATAACGATTTCGTCGGAAGAATTGGTATTGGTTTGGTAAAAAGAGGAAAATTGAAAGTAAATGAAATGGTTAGCTGTGTTCGCATTGATGGTTCTATCAAACAATTTAGAGTCGCTAAAATTTATGGCTTTTTAGGATTAAAGCGAATTGAAGTAGAATCTGCCGAAGCAGGAGATATTGTTGCCATTGCCGGATTACCAGATATTTCCGTTGGAGAAACGGTTTGTGATATTGGAAAAGAAGATGCGCTTCCTATTCTTCATATCGATGAACCAACTCTTCAAATGACTTTTGGAGTTAATACGTCTTCATTCTGTGGAAGAGAAGGAAAGATTGTAACGGCTCGTAAAATTGAAGAACGTTTAATGAAGGAAACGGAAAGAGATGTCTCTTTGAGAGTAGCGCCTAATGATTCAGAATCCTTTATCGTATCCGGAAGAGGAGAATTACACCTTTCTATTTTGATTGAAAATATGAGAAGAGAAGGTTTTGAACTTCAAGTATCGAAACCACAAATTATCAAAAAAGAAATCAATGGTGTTGTTTGTGAACCATACGAAGACGTTCAAATTGATGTACCAGAAGAATATGTCGGACCTGTTATTGAAGTGTTGGGAAACCGTGAAGGAACAATGGAAAACATGGAGACAAAAGATGGACAAGTAAAACTTCATTATACGGTACCAACAAGAGGATTAATCGGTTTCATGACAGAGTTTATGACGATGACTAAAGGATATGGTATTATGAATCATACCTATAAAGAATATCGAAAAGAAGCAAGTTCTTCCATTGGTTATCGGAAGTTTGGTGTGCTTGTATCGGTTGAAAATGGAAAAGCAACCGCTTATGCTTTAGGACAGCTAGAAGATCGTGGTGTCATGTTCATCGAACCTGGATTAGAAGTTTATGAAGGAATGATTGTAGGAGAAAACAACCATGATAACGATTTAGCAATCAATGTCGTAAAAGGCAAAAATTTAACCAATACGCGTAGTTCTTCCAAAGACCATACCGTA
Source organism: uncultured Bacilli bacterium (assembly GCA_947626275.1). Taxonomy (GTDB): domain Bacteria; phylum Bacillota_I; class Bacilli_A; order RF39; family UBA660; genus UBA5578. The sequence goes on along the minus strand of CANQRL010000010.1, from coordinate 52,939 downwards.
GTTTTAAAACGCCCAAGAGTTATGAGTCTAGAAGAATGCTTAGATTATATTAATGAAGATGAATTAGTAGAAGTAACGCCAAAGAATTTCCGGATGCGCAAAAAAGTCTTAAATACAGCAGAACGGAAGAAGCTAGAGGCTCGAAAAAGTTTAGAAAAATAGTAAAGTTTACTATTTTTCTTTCTTTTTATAAAAAAGGGGTTGCAAAAAATGAAAAAATATGGTACATTGTAATTACTTAATAGAAGGGGCGATTGATAATATTTTATTCACCGATGAGGAAAAATGATTTTTCGGAATCATCTACCAAAATTAGTAATAAAATATTACCTCTAATTGTGCATTACGATAATAATGTACAAAGCCCACCTTATGTATCAGTAATAAAAATTACTTATACATACTATGAATATCCTGATTAAGGATCTTATCATCTATTAAGTATATAGCTATATGGGGAAAGCGACCCTAGATAAGTAGTTTCTTTTAAGACTAAAAAAGAGACTAATTCAAACTGAGACAACGTCTAGTCAACGTTGTCTTTTTTGTGCCTTTTCATTTACATTTTCTTTAGTTTATATTATAATAAGCTTATTTCAAAAAGAGGTTTTGGATATGGATAAAATGAGTCGAGTACAAGTAGGAAACCAAATATTAAAACAAATATATGACGAAAATGCTTCTTTAAGTGACGAAGAAATTGCTAACTTATTCTATGAATTTCTTCTCGTGCCAAAAGGAGATTCTCATCTTACGACGGAAAAGATTTGTTTTCGGCATGATATTCGACCAGAGCAATTATTGATTTATAAACATGATATCATGTTAGAGATAGTACTTAGAAGTTATGAATATCTTTACTACGTTAAAACATTTTGTAAACTTCCTGATCTTGAGACAGAACTTTTAAAGGATTTAGATGCCATCCCCTTTTCTCTTCAAAATATTCATACCTATTTTCAGAATCCGCAAAACGAAGAAAAAATAAAGCGAGCGATTATTGATTATTTTACCTATATTACACAGGATGAAGCTTTCAAGGAAGCTTGTCTGGAGTATCATTTTGGTTCTCCTAAAGAATTTCGAGAAAAATTATTAAAATATATTCAATATATTGAGGCTTCCGATGTCATTGCTTCTATCTATGAAGAGACGGCTGAAAAATATTGTGACGAAGAAGCGGACGAGGAAGAAGAATTCCCTGAAGAAGAGTATCCTGATATGGAAGATTTTGAGTTACGTTATGATGAAGAGGAAGGAAATCTTTTAGATGCTTTTGAAGAGGATGAAGAGAGGGAACAGGAAGAACAAAACTATCGTAGATTAGAGAAAGAACAAAAAGAAACCTTTGAATTAGTATTAGATTTTTTAGAAAATTTTTATGATGATAAGTATGATGCGGATGATTTTATCGGTTATTTTATGAGTATTGTTTATGCCCTCCTTTTAAAAATGCAGGAGAAAAATCTTTTAACCCTAGAAGATGAAGTGATGCTACAACTTTTAAGTCGAAAAGACGCTTCTTTTGAACTGGTGGTGGAATCTTTTTGGTATTCTAAGGAATATGTATTTAACGCCTTAGAACTATTCGCACGAGAATATTATAGGGAACCAGAGAATGTTTTTTACACGCGAGAAAATTATCGTGAACCAATCGTTATGAATCGCTTTCATCTTTTAGATCCTATCTATACAAAACCGAAAGAAAAATTTCATTTTATCTATTGTGGTAACCCATTGATTCCTATTTTTGAAGAAATTTTAAATGAAAAAAGAAACAGTTCTCCTGATACGTACTGTGAAGATATATATCAAATGTTAAGAAATTTAGAAGTAGGAAGAGAAGCGTTTACAAAAAAGAATTTGGATACTCATTATGTTCCTATTTATCAAAGTTTGATGATTCGTTATTTAGCTCGAAAATGGATAGAAGAAATTGCTAATCAAAAGTTAGGAAGCTTATCTACGGGTGAGATTTTTGTCTATCAAGGATTAATGGAAGCTGATATCACTCATCAAAACATTCAAAAACTATTTGATATGGGTTATCAGTATTTCATTATGGCCTATTTTCAAATTCATGATCAAGAACAGTCTTATGAACGTCATCTTATCCGTCATTTGCAGGGCCAAAATTTATTGGGAAGAGTATTAAAAATCGATATGGCGTGTTTGGGAGATCCTACTTATTTAAAGACGGTAGGAGAAAGTGCTTTCTATCGAAAACTAGAAGAAAAGGGAATCCCTGAGACATTACTAGAATTACGGGAATTGGTAAAAACGAATCCTCTTGCTTGTCAAACAATCCTAAAAGAGATTATTTTGATGAATTACTACTATGCGAAAAGTCACGAGCAGGGAGAGATTTCTTCTAAAATTATTGAGTTATTAGAAGGAGATGCTGTCTTAGAACCTTTCTATCAAATGGTTATCAATCAAGAAGATTTATTAAAAGAACTCTTGACTAGATACGTGGCAGAAGAAAATGATACGCAACACGCTTTATGTTATGAAGATAGAGTAGAGTTAGCATCCAAGGTAAAGAAGAAACTTTATCCAGAAAGAAGAGAAAATTACTAGACCTTTTTCTAAGGAGAGAATATTATCCGTTTTTTGATAGCTTTATAGTGGGATTTGTGATAAAATGGATATAAGAAAGAATTAGAAAAAGGTGATAAAATGGGAAAAATTATCGCATTTGTCAATCAAAAAGGGGGCGTTGGAAAAACAACGTCCAGTATTAACTTAGCTGCCTCATTAGGTCTTCTTGGTAAGAAGACACTATTAGTCGATTTGGATCCTCAAGGAAATAGTACAACAGGAGTAGGAATCAATAAAAGTGAATTAAAAGCCAGTATGTATGAACTACTCACCGATCAAGCTCAAATTAAAGATGTTGTGATAAAAACCAAATTTAAAAATCTCTATACCATTCCTGCTTCTATTAATCTAGCAGGAGTAGATATGGAGTTAATGGAATTATCAAGAGGAAATAAAAAGTTTGTAGCTCAACTACAGTTGAAAAAACATTTGGCACAAGTTACCGATATTTTTGATTATATTATTTTAGATTGTCCTCCTTCTTTAGGATTAATAACGACCAATGCTTTAGCAGCTGCTAATTCCGTTATTATTCCTGTACAATGCGAGTTTTTTGCGTTGGAAGGAATTATGCAACTTCTCAATTCTATTATGATAGCGCAGAAGAAATTAAATCCAGAACTAGATATCGAAGGGGTTTTACTTACTATGCTAGATAATAGAACCAACTTAGGACTAGAAGTTGTCGAAGATATTAAAAGTTATTTTAAAGAAAAAGTATACGATACCATTATTCCAAGACTTGTTCGTCTCTCAGAAGCGCCAAGTCATGGAAAACCAATTCACGCCTATGATCCTAAGAGTAGGGGTACGGAGGCTTATTTAAATTTAGCCAAAGAGGTGATAGAAAGAAATGGAAACTAGAAAGAGAGCCTTAGGAAAAGGATTAGAACAATTATTCAATACAGAAAATTTAGATTTAGATAGTTTTGAAAGAAGTGTCTATGAATCAGCTAGTAAAGAGGAAATTATCGAAATTCCTCTAGATGAACTAAGACCTAACCCTTATCAGCCAAGAAAAATATTTCATGAAGAATCTTTGAAAGAACTAACGGAATCTATTAAGGAACACGGTGTTTTTCAACCCATTATTGTGAAGAAAAGCATTAAAGGGTATGAGATTATCGCTGGTGAAAGAAGAGTTCGTGCTAGTAAAATGGCAGGGTTAGAAACCATTCCTGCCATCATTCGAAACTTAGATGACAATCAAATGATGGAGATTGCTCTTTTAGAGAACTTACAACGGGAAAATTTAAGTGCCGTAGAAGAAGCAGTTGCCTATAAGACCATGATTGATAAGTTAGGACTTACTCAAGAAGAATTGAGTGTGAAAGTAGGAAAGAGTAGAAGTCATATTACCAATATGCTAGGGCTTTTACGCTTACCAAAAGAAGTTCAAAGTATGGTAAATGATAATCAACTCAGTATGGGACATGCTAGGGCTTTATCAAAGTTAGATGATGAAGAAAAAATACTTGCCTTAGCGAAAGATATTGTTGAAAATAAAGTATCTGTTCGTAAAATTGAATTTCAAACAGGTGGCGAGGCAAAAAAGAATAAAATCGTAAAAAGGCCAGCAACCAAAAGACTAGAGTTCAAATATGCAGAAGAATTACTATGTGAAAAGTTAGATACAAAAGTACGTATTAAAGAAAATAAAATAGAGATCAGTTTTACGAATGTAGCTGATTTGAATCGTATTTTAGATATGATTCATATAAAGGAATAATTATGTTAGAAAAATTATTAGCGAAGGAGTTTATTGCTCCTATTCTAATCATTGCTTTTAGTATTTTAATCTACGGTGTTATTAGCCGTGTTGTAAAAAGGGTTTTCCGTATCCGTTCTAAAAGAATTAATGAAAAGAGACAAAAAACGTTTGTAGGACTTGTCAACAATGTTATCAAATATTTCATTGTATTAGTTGCCTTGATGATGATTTTAGAGGTATATGGAATTGATACAAAATCTTTGGTAGCTTCTCTAGGAGTTATCAGTTTAGTAGCTGGTCTTGCTCTTCAAGATTTATTAAAAGATATTATTGGTGGATTTAGTATTCTATTAGAAGATCAATACTCTGTAGGAGATGTGGTAACGATTACCGGATTCACTGGTACCGTTATCGCTTTAGGGTTAAAGACAACCAAGATAAAAGCTTATACTGGAGAGGTAAAGATGATTGCTAACCGTAATATCAGTGAAGTCATCAATCACTCTTTAGAAGAAAATAATATGTTGATAGATGTCTCTATTAGTTATGATGAAGATGTGGATAACGTTCTTACCTTCTTTCAAGAATTGTGTAAGGAGTTAAGTGAAGAGTTTCAGCTTCCTCATGCCGCCGAGTGCTTGGGGGTAGAAGAATTAGCGGATAGTAGTGTTAACTTCCGCATTGTCGTACCGGCTTTTTACGCAGATAAATTTACTTTAGCAAGAAAGTTTAGAAAACGGATTAAAGAAGAGTGTGATAAGAAAGGGATAGTCATTGCTTATCCACAGTTGGTGGTTCATCATGGATAAAGAGTATAAACTTGGTAGTATTGTAGTGATGAAAAAAGATCACCCTTGTGGCTCTAACGAGTGGGAAATTACTCGGATAGGTGCCGATATTAAGATAAGATGTATCAAATGTGGTAGAAGCATTATGCTGCCACGGATTGAGTTTAATAAGAAGTTGAAAAAAGTAACTACATTATAGGAGGAGTAATCATGAAACGAGTGCGAAGAAAAATTAGTTTCGGACCGATTACCGTAATGATTATCATTGGGGTAGCGGTATCGATATTAAGTTTCATTCTTCAAAAGATTGGGTTTCAGAGTACTGTAACGGATCCAGAGACACTAGAGACAACGGTTATTACTGTTAGAAATATTTTTAGTACCGAAGGATTGCGTTATATCTTGGGAAATTCGATTAGTAATTTTAGAGCTTTGGAACCTTTAGCGGTCATTGTCGTATCTTTGATTGCTGTTACTATATTAGAAGTAAGTGGATTGTTTCATTCTGTTTTAAAGGGATTTCATGGTGTTCGTCCTTGGATGATCACTTTTCTTACTTTACTAGTCAGTATCGCTTCTGGTATTTTAGGAGATTATAGTTATGCCTTATTATTTCCATTTGTAGCGATTGTCTATAAGTATTTAAATCGAGATCCTAAACTAGGAATTATGACTGTCTTTATCGGTCTTACCTTAGGATCAGGAGCAGGTTTCTTATATAGCTACCAAGATGTTGTTTTAGGAACTATGGCTGAAACAGCTTCCCTCGATGTTTTAAGTACCTATCAATTTGGACATTGGTCTATGATTTTTATGGAAATTGCTGCCGCCATTATTTTAACGGTTGCTGGAACTTTCTTAATAGAAAAGCATTTATCCAAGAAGATTAAACGAACAGAAGAAAAGGAATGGATTCATTCCCCAAAGGCAGTTAAAATCACCATGGTTATTTTTATCTTATTAATGCTTGTTTTAATTTTTTCCATTATTCCAGGATTGCCATTATCAGGAGGATTATTAGCATCTGAGGGAAATTCTTACATGGAAAGAGTATTTGGTGAAAATTCTCCATTTAGAGAAGGATTCCTCGTATTCTTTATGGGAATTACTTTGATTTGTGGATATGTCTATGGAAAAATTTCTCGTAATATTAAGAGTAGTAAGGAATATAATCAAGCAATTTCCCTTACCTTCCAAAACACAGGATTTATTTTTGCTGGATTATTCTTCTTCTCTATTATGTTTAGCATTCTAGAGTGGACGAATATCGGGGATGTTGTTTCTTTGAAACTTATCAATCTAGCTGGACAGAGTCAAATGAGTGGAATTTTTCTAATCGGATTTATCATGTTATTAGAAATTTTAATTACGATTATTTATCCGGTAACAACCCATAACTGGACGCTTGCTTCTCCTGTTTTAATCCCATTACTTATTCGCGCAAACATTTCTCCATCTTTTGGTTTAATGATTTTTAAAGCAGCGGATTCTATCGGAAAGTGTTTCACACCGTTCTATGTATTCTTTATCGTTATGCTTGGATTCTTATACAAGTATGATACCCAGGATGAGGATATTCAATTATTTGGAACCATGAAAAAGATGATACCTGTTACATTATGGTTATCTGTTATTTGGATTGTTTTAGTAGTAGGATGGAATCTTTTAGGATTACAAATCGGTTTGAATACTGCTCCAACATTATAGGAAAGTCATTGTACTTTCCTTTTTTATTTCAAAGGAGTGTTGTTCCTTCGGACTTCTTGATTTTTAAATTTGATTATAGTAAACTGATTATGTTGAGGTGATGTTATGAGTTTAACAGCAGGAATTGTAGGTTTACCTAATGTTGGAAAATCTACTTTATTTAATGCCATTACAAAGAAGAATATTTTAGCAGCCAATTATCCTTTCGCAACGATTGATCCTAATGTAGGAGTTGTTACTGTTCCTGATAAAAGATTAGATTTTTTAAATGATTTATATAAACCCGCTAGTTTAGTACCTACAACATTTGAATTTACAGATATTGCAGGACTTGTTAAAGGAGCTTCTACAGGCGAAGGTTTAGGAAATAAATTTCTTTCTCACATCCGTGAAGTCGATGCGATTGTTGAGGTGGTGCGCTGCTTTGAAGATAAAAACATTATCCATGTGGAAAATAATGTTGACCCTATTCGTGATATTGAGATTATTGAAGTAGAACTCATTTTAGCGGATTTAGAGATTATTGAAAATCGTATCAATAAAATTGGAAAAAAAGCGATGTTATCGCAGGATAAAGAAGTGAAAAAAGAAGCAGAGTTATTAACCCGTTTAAAGAGTGCGTTAGAAGCAAATCAAACGATTCGTAGTCTTTCTCTTGAGGAAGAAGAGCAGAAGATGATTAAGGCTTTTAACTTACTAACAGCAAAGCCAATTATCTATATGGCGAATGTTTCAGAAGATGATCTTTTAGAGGGGACCAATAGCTATGTTAATCAAGTTAAAGAATATGCTTCTTCTAATCATGCGGAAGTGATTGTGGTATGCGCGAAAATAGAATCAGAATTAAGTGACTTGGAAGAAGAGGAAAAGAAAAACTTCTTATCGGAATTAGGTGTACAAGAAAGTGGTTTAGACCAACTCATTCGAGCAACGTATTCCCTCTTAGGATTAGAAACATTTTTTACAGCAGGAAGCGATGAAGTACGTGCATGGACTTTTAAAACAGGAATGAAAGCCCCTCAATGTGCGGGTATTATTCATACGGATTTTGAAAGAGGATTCATTAAGGCGGAAGTAATGAGCTATGAAGATTTAGAGCAATACGGCAGTGAAAAGGCTGTTAAAGAAGCTGGTAAAATGCGTTTAGAAGGAAAAGATTATCTCATGCGAGATGGAGATATCTGCTATTTTAGATTTAATGTATAAATTGTTATAAAAAAAGACTTCAATTGTGAAGTCTTTTATTCTCTAAAATCGGTTAGATACCATTCTTGTAGATAATTGTATTTGGTTTGACAATATTCGCAAACACCCTTTGTAACATCGATAGAAGAACCACAATTTCTACAAGCGATAATATTGATTCCATTATTTAAAGTAGGAGTATCTTGATTATTCTTTTCTAGTATGACTGTTTTTTTGGAAGTTTCTGTTACCAATTTTTGGTTTACCCATTTAACAAGTCGAATTCTTACCTCTACTTGAATGAAGAGTTTATTGTCTTTTTTTCTTTCTTGAAAGGCTAAATAATCAACAATATCATAGTCGATAATCTGTTCATTTTTATCGCTATATAAATATTCTTGTAATTCATAATTAAAATTGTTAAAGAAAGTTGTTTTGGAAATTCCTAATGTCTCCATTCTTTGCCAAAAAGCAATTTGTTTCTGGTTTTGTTTTTCCTTATACCATCTAACGGGAAGAACGACGATAAAGGCATCGACTGTATAAAATAAGTAAAAGGTTGCAACTCCAAAAACAATTCCACCAATCAATACTTTTAAAATATCATAAGAATTGAAAGTTCTCCCTGTTAATAAGATATAGCATAGCATAAATAAAAGGGAAAAGAGAAGGTCGATGATTAAGGTTATCCAAATATAGTAATTGCTATGAACTACTTTATCATAGTGATATTTAGCTCCTAAATCTTTATTTGTGTAATCGATATTGTAATCCGTTCCACAATAAGGACACCCATCTAAAAAGTCGGATATAGGGGCAGGAAATCCACAGTTTGGGCAGCTCATTTCTTTCTCTTCTTGGGAAGCTATAAATGTATATTGCATACGTGGATCAAAACCCGTTGTTTTCCCTATAGGAAGATGATTTTGATAATAAATCTTTTCTAGTAAAACTCCTTGATAGACATTGGGATTTTGTTTTATTTCCGTTTTCCTTTCAACAATGCCAGAGTTATCTTTATATTTCGCATGGATATCGATTCCCAAATCTTTTAACCGCTTACTTTGCGCTCTTTCTGTAATATGTGGCATATTTCTCCTTAATTATTGTTATTGTTGTTATTATTATTGTTGTTATTGTTGGAAGAAGAACCACCTGAGCTTCCTCCTCCGCTAGAACGTCTAGGAATCACAGTGAGACTAACTCCTGCAATGGTTAGACCATCAATCGTATTGGTCTTTTTATAAGCGGGAAAACTTTGGACGAGCTGTTGATCGGAAAATAATGAGATAAGATTTTGATTACCAGAAATTCTCGCATTAGGATTATTCGTTAAAAATTGATAAATCATTTCTAGATTTTCTGGACTAATGGAATAATAATTTGTTAGGTCATAACACATTTTCTTCCTTATAATATCGTTATAAGACTTTGGTTTGTCAGAAATCATAAGAATCCTCCTCTACATAATGAAATTCGATATTTTGAAATGGTAAGTTAATTGCTTGAATGTGATAATAAGCATTGTTTTTTTGCTTTAAATAGTGATAGTCCCGCAGGTCATTGGTGGTAAAAAATAAGTTGTTTGCTTTTTCTTTGGATAGATATTTGGCATAAGCTTTTAATAGATCTGTAATATCATAGGCATAGAACTGTTCTTCATCAGAAGGACTATTTTCTAAGACACTTTGATAGATTTGATGGGACATAATATGTTTTTGTTTGGTTCTTCCTTCATCTCCATAGGTGATTAAATCTCCACTTAGTAAGATGATATATAACGCATTATTGGCAGGATACTCACTTTCTTCTAGAACCTTTTTCTGAACGTAAATCGTTACCTTGTTATGTGGGGTAAGATAAATACATTCATAGGATTTTTTTAAAATCTGTGATTCCAAAGGAATTTTTCGGTCATCAACTTTCAAGAAAAAGGCATTCGAATCATAAATAAAATGTAATTTATTATCCTTATCAATGATTTCCTTTAAGCTAGGCATATCCGATGTTCCTGTTTCCTCTGGTAGAAATGAAGAAAGAAGATTAGGATGCATCTTTAAAGCATATTGATAAGTTGTTTCTTCCATATTAGTATCCAATTCATAGTTTCTTTTCTTATACAATTCTTTTTGTAGTTTGCACGTATAAGATTTAGAAGAATGATAGAGATTTTTGACAAATGGACATCCCGTTTTACAAATATAAAGATACGGACATTTCGCACATTCTTCTAGGAAAGGTTCCTTGTTATGATTAGTAAATATTTTAGTCATGGCTGTTTCTAAAATTTTAGAAACAGAATCTTGATAGATATTTCCATAATAGAAGTCAGGATGTTTTTGTCCACGGACACAGGAATAAATATCTCCATTTTTTTCTAGAAGGAAAAATTTTTCTCCACAGTTATCACAATTCGTACAGTATTCTGGTCCAAATTCATTAAACCAAGCTCCATTGACTCCTTTATCCAAAGAAGTTCCATCAAATGCTTCATGCATGCGATGGAAGAAATCTACTTGTTCTTCTTCCGTAAGAGGGGTTAAAAGACCGTTAGATGCGTAATCAAATCCAATCATAAAATTAAAGTCATTCATATCTAGTGTAGTATTTTTTTCTAAGTAACGAATGTCCTCAATTATTTCCTCTATCTTGTCGTAGTGTTCTTTAAAGATGGTAGCGGATACTTTTCTCTTATTGGGAAGGGCATCTAGTAGATGGATGTTTTCTAATATTTTTGATAAGGTTTCTTGATTGCCTTTGGTTACCCGAAATTGTTTATGAAGAGAAAGTGGTAAATCGAGGCTTCCACTAATGGATACGTTAAATTTTTTAATCGCATCGATATGTTTTTCTAAATCATACAAATTGGTTTTAATATGTGGGGAACCTACTTTAAAGTTATTTTCCTCTAATAACGTTTTATTTTCTTGATAATAGTGATCGATAAATTCAATAATGTCGTAGAAATCTTGCTTGTTTAAAGTAGTTACTTCTCCTCCATGAAGCGAGATATTAAACGGAATGACGTTATTTTCTTTCAGCTTCTGAACTGCATATTTTAAAGTATCTATCGGTTTTTTGGGTCCTCCTAAATCTTTGGTGTTTTCTTCTAGATAACAGTATTTACACTGCATATTGCAAGCCATGGTAGGAACAAAAAGAAGATGGATAAACTTAGTATTCATACTTCCTCCTAACAGAAGTAGGACTATCTTTAAATGCTTTTTGAGATACACTAGTACCTTCTGGAAGATAAACTTCTTTTAGATTACTGCATTCCCTGAAAGCGGAACTGCCTATTTCTTCTAGGGTATCTGGAAATTCTACTTTAGATAAAAGATAACATCCAAAGAAAGCTCTTGCCCCTATTCTCGTTACCCCATAAGGAATGGTAATCTCTTTTAAAGAAGAACATCCAGAGAATGCATAAGCATGAATTTCTGTCATGTAAGGGGGAAGTTCAACACTTTCTAATGATTCACAATTTTCAAACGTATTTCCTCGTATCTCGGTTACGCCTTCTGGAATAGTAATGGATGTTAGAGAATAACAATTCTTAAAAGCATATCCTCCTAGATAAGTTAAATTTTCTGGTAGGTTTATTTCGGTTAATAGCATATCGTTTTCAAAAGCATGTCCACGAATAATTTCAATGGTATCTGGAAGATTAATTTCTCTTACAAGATACATATTTTTAAAAACATTTCCCCGAATTCCTACTACTTTTTGTCCTTTGTATTCTTCTGGAATAGTGACACTCGTAAAATTAGTAACACCGATTGTGTAGAAACGTACAAAATATCCTTCTAAGCCGTCTTCTTCATATTTTTCATAAAAAACCATTGGTTTAAAGAAGATGAGAAGTGGTAGAATGCAAGAGATGAGAATACTGATAATCGTCATGACAGAAGTTGATTTTTCCATCTTTTCAGCTGCGATACTCGCTACAATATTTTCAAAAGAATCATCGGGACGAGCTTTTATTTGTTTTGCGATGTATTTAGCGGGCGTGAAATGCCGTTGAAAAAAGATATAGCAAATAATATTCAGTAATTCAATAAAGAATAGTATTGGAAAAGAAAAGTGGAAAAAGACACCACAAATGATAAAAAAGTTGAGAAACGCAAAAATAAGCGTTAAAATTCTCTTTCTTTTCTTAATACTAGGAAGGGTTTCTTTTTCTTTGTTAAATCCGTTACTTTGTAGTTCAAAATCGACAATTTTTTCAATTACTGCTGACGTAGACCCAACATAAAGAGGATTCGCTATGGCTTCCATTTGAACATTGGGAATTGGTTGAACAGCTTGATTGGAAACTGCTGTCAAAGGAGAACCGCAACGAATACAAAATTTATATCCTTCTGGGAACTGAGCGTTACATCGATTGCATATCATATTACCACCTACTCTATTTCTTAGTTTTATTATAACAAAACCCTATTTAAAAATAAAGTTGGGAAAACGAAAAAAAGACAAAGTTTTTTGTTTACAAAATGGGTTTTATTTGTTATAATTATTGGCGAGTAAGCAATTACTCCTTGCCTGAAAAGGCCAAAGACCATAAGGAGGTGTAAGAATGAGAAATTATGAAATCATGTTTATCGTAAAACCTACATTAGCAGAAGCTGAGATTTCAAAGGTTGCTGATAATTTCAAGGCTACCCTAGAATCACAAGGTAGTAAAGTTACTAGTGTTGATGCATGGGGACAAAGAGCATTAGCTTACGATATCAAAAAAGGTTCAGAGGTTTTCAAGAGTGGATATTATTATGTGTTTGAAGTAGAAGCTCAAGATGACGCTGGGGTAAAAGAATTTGATCGTTTAGCAGGAATCAGTTCTGATATCGTTAGACACTTAATTATTAGAAAAGAAGATTAAGAAAGAAGGTTCCTATGAACAAAGTTTTATTAGTAGGTAGAATCACTGCTAAACCAGAATTAAGATATACCAATTCTAATACTGCATTTTTACGGTTTACGGTTGCTGTAAATCGTACATTTACCAATGCAGATGGAAAAAGAGATGCCGATTTTATCAATGTTGTTGCTTGGAGAAAACAAGCTGAGACCATTGCTAAATTCTTTGATAAAGGAAATTTGATTGGTATTGAAGGTAGATTACAAACCGGAAGTTATGATGATAAAGATGGCAATAAGAGATATACGATGGATGTTGCTTTAGACAATTTTGAATTCGTTGAAGGAAAGAATAAGTCACAAGCAGATTCTGGAAGTTTCTCTGAACCAAGCCCATACGATTATCAAGATAATAGCGTTAGCGTGGAAAACGATCCTTTCGCAGAATATGGGGATTCTGTTTCCATTGATGATAACTTCCTAGATTAAAGGAGGAATAAACGATGGCAGAGTTTTATAGAAAAAAGAAAAAAGTTTGTCAAATGTGTACTGGAAAAGATGTAGATTATAAAAACGTAGAAGTTATTAAGAAATACGTTAGTGCAGATAAAGGAAAAATTTTACCAAGACGAATTACTGGAAACTGCGCTAAACACCAAAGATATATCGCAACGCAAGTAAAATATGCTCGTTTTATGGCATTAATTCCATTTACAAAGTAAGAAGCAAATGCTTCTTTTTTTCTTGCTCTTATTGTGCTATAATAATAGTAACAATAGGAGGGTGTGGTATGAGAAAGGAATTGGATCAAAAAATTGATGATTCTTGGTTGCAAGTATGGAAATATGTAGGAATCAATCTTTTATTGGCTGCTTGCCTTTATAAAATTCATAGGATTGAGGCGATATTTGCTTTCTTGCCACTATTGATTTGTACATTGATTGCCATGTATGATTGGTTAGATAGAATAGAATTTATGAAGCATCAAAAAGAAAATTTAGAAGAAGAGGCATAAATAGAAAAGTCAACCTAGCAGAGGTTGACTTTTTGTATTTCTTAGAATTTTTCTACTTTTCAATTAAGAAAGTGAGTAATTCTTGAGTTGGTTTTTCATGATAAATAATATCGTTAATTAAATCGATAATTGGCATGTGAACGTTTTTATCCTTAATGAGTTGATAAATAGACTTTAGCGTATATAAACCCTCAATCGTTGTGGTTTCCATATAATTTTGAATAACGGATTTTGGCTGATTAGAACCGATTAATCTACCAAAAGAGAAGTTACGACTCTTGGTACTGGTACAAGTAAGTAGAATATCGCCAAAGCCAGCGAAGGAGAGAATCGTATTTTTCTTTCCTCCCAAGGCATCAATTAATTCTTTGATATCATTTAAGGATTCTGTAATTAACATAGCTTGAGTGGAAATAGGAAGTCCCATTCCATCCAAGATTCCAGCCGCAATGGCAATGACATTTTTAATACTTCCACAAATTTCGATTCCTAAGATATCATCTGTCTCTCTTAACTTCACATGGGCGTTTTGAAAAGCTTCTTTGATAACGCGAATCGTTTCTTGGTTTGTACTAGCTAAGGAAAGTCCAACAGGAACTTTATTGGCAACATCGATAGCGAAAGAAGGTCCTGAGATAACACCTACTTGATCGGTATCGATATATTTTTGAAAGACATCGTGAACAAAAAGGCAAGAGTCCCTTTCAATTCCTTTAGAAGCAATACAAACATGTTGTTTCTTTTTGAGATATAATTTTAATTTTTTGGAAACATCGTCGACAAAAGCAGCAGGAACGGCAATTAAAATAAGATCCTTATCTTTGACCGTTTTTCGAAAGTTTGTAGAAATTTTAATCTCTTCATCAATAATAATATTAGGAAGATTAGGGCTGACTCTTTTTTGATTCAAATAGTTAGCTTCTTCTTCAAACTTAGTCCACATCTCTACTTCATGACCATTTTCTTGTAGGACAAGTGCGAGAGATACTCCGAAAGCACCTGTGCCTAGTACACCTATTTTCATCTTATCACCGAATTCATTATAGCATTTTTTCAAGGAGAAAAACAACCTAGTATTTTTGAATCTCTTCATCCATTCTTTGAATACTTTTCTTTAGTGAACTCATAGGCGAATTCTCATTAATAATGGGAGGAGAGGTAGAACTTGTATTGTTTTGATTATTGATAACTTGTTGTTGCGCGGAATTTGTACAAAGGACTTGTCCAATCATCATAAACCAGTTTCCAATCGAATTTTGTTCAGATGGCGTTAAATCATCAATTAGTAGAAATCCGATTAAAACAGCGCTTACGGTAAATACATCTGAGGGGATTTGAGAAAGTTTATCGGACATGAAATCACCTATCTTTATAATATTATGTTTCGATTTCTTGAATTTTCTGTTAAAATGAAAATAGGGGGAAGTTAATGAAGACAATCTTAAAAATTATGATTGATAAGTACAACGTAGTTAATTTTGATTGGATGCATTATCGGATTACAAAGATTAATCCAATGACTTATCATCATATTGTAAAAAGGGAAAATGGGGGGAAAGAAACTTTTAAAAATGGTGCTTTACTTACCTTATTTGCCCAACAGTATCTACACTTAATAGAATTATACGACCTTGAAATCTATAATAGAATTAACTCTGTTTTGCGAGAAATTAATCGACAGGGTCATTGTCCAACGAAGGAACAAGAAGAAAGCATTGAAAGGGAATTAATCAATTTTGAACAACGGTATTTTTATGAGCTTCGTAGGAGAAAAGGAGTAGGAAAACATGAACGGTTTGATCCTACGGAAGATCGTCGATACCGGCAACAGGGTCGTTATGAGCGAAGAAAAACCAAAAGAATGGTGAAAAGTCGAAAAACGAGATTATTTCGTTGAAAAAACGTAAAATTTGTAGTATTATGTTAGTAGCATAAAAATAGGAGATGAGCAGATGGGACTGTTTAAGAAGAGAGAAAAAATAGAGTTGAGAACAGAGGGAAGCAAGAAATTTACGCAACAGAGCTCGGAGTATTTAGAATTTGTTCGTTCGTTAGGCCCAGACGCAGATCCTAAGGATGTTAGAAATTTGCTTGCCTTTCAAAGAGCAAAAAAAGCGAGAAGTGGAGGAGAAAAAGTGGCAAAGAGTGAGTTAGATTACTATATGGCTGAAAATGGTAGTTTATGGGAGAGTGAAGAAGCCTATCGTAAATTTTTAGAGAAATCTGGAGAAGAAGATACAGTAGGGACAGAATCAGAAAAACCAGCAGGTGCTGAGGCTTCTGAAGGGGAAGCTTGGGAAGATGACGACGATTATCAAGCTATTTTAGATGGTTTGCGTGAGCCATCAAGCGCTGAGTCTACTAAGTATGTTGATCCAGAGGGAAGAGAATGGGAAAGCGAAGAAGCTTATCTACTAGATTTACAAAGACAATTAAAACTCTCAAAAGAAGCTGATAGTGAAGAAGAAATAGCAGCCCATGCAACTCCTTACATTGATAGTGAAGGAAAAAAGTGGGAGAGCCAAGATGCTTATTTAGAACACTTACAGGAAGAGTTAGGACCTCAAACAGAAGAAATGACGACGGAAGAGCCTGTAGATGCAGATACAGAAGTTGCTTTAAGAGCAGCTGCTGAAGCCATTCAAACCGGAGCTATCCCAAATCCAGAAGTTGTGGAAACTGTTCTTACTCCATTAGAAGAGCCAGTTGATTCTAAGGATGATGTAGAGACTTTAGTTCCAACCAGTGAAGAACCAGTAGCAGAAGAAGGAGAGCAATCTACAGAAGAAGAGGCTGTTTCTGAGGAAGACGTAGAAACATTAGTTCCAGCAAGTGAGGAGCCAGTCGTAGAAGAAGCAGAACAACCTGCAGAAGAAGTAGTATTGGAAGAACCAGCTCCAGCAGAAAGTGGAGTAGAAGAGCCAACTCCAGTAAGTGAAGAACCAGCAGTAGAAGAGGGGGAGCAACCTGTAGAAGAAGCAACGTTAGAAGAACCAGCTGCGACAGAAAGTGATGTAGAAGTACTAGCTCCAGCAAGTGAAGGACCAGCAGTAGAAGAGATGGAACAACCTTCTGAAGGAATAGTTGACGAGCAGCCAATTGCTCCGGAAGTCGCTGCTACGGAATCAGTTGAAGATATGCCAGTCGTTGAGGGCTATATTGATAAAGATGGAAATGAGTGGGAAAATGAAGCTGCTTATTTAGCGCATCAAGCAGAGATTTCTCATTTGGCAGATAGCGCTTTAGAGAGAACGGAAAGTATAGGAGGAGAAGAAATGGAGAAGCCAGTAGCAGAACAAGAAGATAAATCATTGTCTAGTATGGTTAGTCAAGTCATGGAATTAAACAAGGTAAATGAAGCAAGACAACAGTATTTAGCTAGTCTACAAAAAACCAATAATGATTTAAAGGCTATGATAGCTTTATTAACGCAACAACAACAGGCAGTAGAAGAAGAAATCGCAACATTAGTAAAATAACAATGGCGGGGGTATTTGAATGAATTTAGAAAATAAGTCTCTTTTAGAGGGGAAGACAGTAGGAAACTTGGTTAGTGGTTTGATAGAAATTGATAAGTCTTATCAACAAAGTGAAGAAATGGTAGCGCAAGAAGAAAGTAAGAATCAAGCGTTAGTGGGAATGTTAAGAGATCAAGTGATGCAATCTCCTAAACAAGAGACAGTAGGGAAGCAATTATGATGGATTTAACGCAAGAACAAAAAGATTATTTAAAAGAGCATTATCAAATCGATGCTGATACTTGTGATGTTGATTTCCTTTGCGATTTTCTCTTACGAGAAATAGAAAGAAAAAAGAAGCTAATTGCTTTAAATGATCAGAAGATTGAGTTAATTCGACAATCGAATGAAGAATTGCGAAATCTATTGATAGGGAAAAAGCAAGATTAGGGAAAACTTCTTTGTAAAATTTAAAAAAAATAGAAAAAAGTGTTGATTTTTCAACGCTTTTTTAGTATACTTTTGTATGTGTGACATGCGAGGATGTGTAAGGTTGCTGATACGCCAGGTTAAGTTGTAAACAAAAATAACCTGAAAATTGGGTTTTTACACGGAGCAAGTCTATACAAGATATAGGCGAAGGGAGGACATAAAAATGTCAAAAGTAAAAGTTCGCATCAAATTAAAGTCATTCGAACATAAAAGTTTGGATAGAGCTTGTGCGAAAATCGTTGAAACTGTGAAGAGAAACGGTGGAGAAGTAAGTGGACCAATTCCACTACCAACGGAAGTTGAAAAAATTACTATCTTAAGAGCTGTTCACAAAGACAAAGATTCTCGTGAACAATTTGAGAAAAGAACACACAAAAGACTTATTGATATTATTAATCCAACAAAGGAAACTATTGAGGCATTAACTCATTTAGAAGTACCAAGTGGTGTTGATATCAAAATTATTAAATAGGAGGAAATTAGTATATGAAAGGAATCTTAGGTCGTAAAATTGGAATGACTCAAGTATTTACAGAATCTGGTAAATTAATTCCTGTAACAGTCGTTGAAGTAGAACCAAATGTAGTAACACAAATTAAGACAAAAGAAAACGATGGTTATGAAGCAATTCAATTAGGATTCGATACGAAGAGAGAAAAGTTAGCGACAAAAGCTTCTGCTGGTCACACAGCAAAAGCAAATACTACACCTAAGCGCTTCTTTAGAGAAATAAAAGGTGTAGATATCAATGATTATACTGTAGGTCAAGAAGTCAAAGCTGACATCTTTGCTGCAGGAGAGGTTGTTGATGTAACGGGAACTTCAAAAGGAAAAGGTTTCCAAGGTGTTATTAAAAGACATGGACAATCAAGAGGTCCTATGGGACATGGTTCTCAATATCACAGAAGTCCAGGTTCTATGGGAACAATGAGACCAATGCGTGTTTTCAAAGGTAAGAACTTACCAGGACATATGGGAAATGTTACAGTAACCATTCAAAATCTTGAAGTAGTATCTGTAGATTTAGAAAATAATGTAATATTAATTAAAGGAAATATTCCTGGACCTAAAAAAGGTTTGGTAATGATTAGATCTGCTGTAAAAAATCCAAATACTGTAAATGCTACAGAAGCTCTAATTAATTATGAGGAAACACCAGTGGTTCATGTATCTGAAGTTGTAGAGTCTGAAGAGTCAGCTGAAGAAGCTACAGTAGAAGAAACTTCTACGGAAGAAAACTAGTAGGAGGGAATATATATGAGTAAAATTGATGTATTAAACATAAAAGGTGAAAAAGTAAAAAATATTACATTATCTGATAGTGTTTTTGGAATTGAACCAAATGATGTTGTTATCTATGATGCGATTCGTTTAGCAACTGCTAACTCTCGTCAAGGTACACATGCTGTAAAAACACGTGCAGAGGTATCTGGTGGTGGAAGAAAGCCATGGAGACAAAAAGGAACAGGACGTGCTCGTCAAGGTTCTACTCGTGCACCACATTGGTATCATGGTGGAGTAGTATTCGGACCAAAAACAGAAAGAAATTATACGTTAAAGATGAATCGTAAAGAAAGACAATTAGCTTTAAAATCCGCTTTAACTTATAAAGTACTAGATAAAGAGTTAATCGTTTTAGACGAATTAAAGCTAGAATCTAATAAGACAAAAGAAATGAAAGAAATTTTATCTAATTTAAAAGTTGACAGAAACGTATTAGTTGTTGTAAACGAATTAGATGATGAATTAATTTTAGCAACTCGTAATTTAAATAATGTTCTATTATTAAGTGCTGATGAAATCAATACTTATGATGTCATTTCAGCTAACGTATTAGTAGTAACAGAGGATGCTATTAAATCAGTAGAGGAGGCGCTAGCATAATGAATAACTATAGAGATATTATTAAAGAGCCAATCATTACTGAAAAGACAGCTGCTTTAAAGGAACAAAACGTTGTAGTATTCAGCGTTGATCCAAAAGCAAATAAAACACAAATTAAACAAGCTGTTGAAAAGATTTTCAATGTAAAAGTAGAAAGCGTAAATACTCTTAATGCTCCAACTAAGAAGAAAAGAGTAGGACGTTATGCTGGAAGAACAAATAGAAGAAAAAAGGCTATGGTAAAACTAGCTGAAGGTAGTTCAATTGAACTAAACTAAGTCTAAAGGAGGATTATACATATGGCAATCAAAGCTTATAAGTCAACAACTAATGGTAGACGTGGTATGACTACTTTAGATAATAGTGAATTAACTAAAGTAAAACCAGAGAAATCATTGTTAGTGACATTAAAGAAAAATGGTGGTCGTAATAATCAAGGTAGAATTACTGTTAGACACCAAGGTGGTGGCGTAAAAAGAAAATACCGTGTTATCGATTTTAGAAGAGATAAAGATGGTGTTATCGGAACAGTTGCTTCTATTGAATACGATCCAAACAGAAGTTCAAATATCGCTTTAATCCATTATGAAGATGGAGAAAAGAGATACATTATCGCCCCAAAGACATTAAGTGTTGGCGATAAAGTAGAGAGTGGAGAAAATGCAGACATCAAAGTTGGAAACACGTTACCACTTGAAAATATCCCAGAAGGAACCGTTGTTCATAACGTTGAGTTAAAAGCTGGAAAAGGTGGACAAATGGCTCGTTCAGCAGGATCTAGCGTTCAAATCTTAGGACGTGAAGGAAAATATACTCTACTTCGTTTAACAAGTGGAGAAGTTCGTAAAGTATTAAGTACTTGTCGAGCTACTATCGGTGAAGTTGGAAATGAAGATCACGAATTAGTAAATTTGGGAAAAGCAGGACGTAAGAGATATTTAGGTATTAGACCAACAGTTCGTGGTTCTGTTATGAACCCTAACGATCACCCACATGGTGGTGGTGAGGGACGCGCTCCAATCGGACGTAGCGGTCCAGTTACTCCTTGGGGTAAACCAGCCCTTGGATATAAAACTCGTAAGGGTAAAAAACAATCAGATGACTTAATAGTTCGTCGCCGTAATGCAAAATAGGGAAAGGATGGTTTAGATGGCAAGAAGTCTTAAAAAAGGACCTTTCGCAGATAAAAGTTTACTTGCGAAAGTTAGAAAAAATAATAGTGCTGAGAAAAAAGAAGTTATTAAAACTTGGTCACGCCGTTCAACAATATTCCCTGAATTTATTGGTAATACATTTGCTGTTCATAGTGGAAAAGAATTTGTTCCAGTTTATGTAACAGAGGATATGGTTGGTCATAAATTAGGTGAATTTGTTCCAACACGTAAATTCGGTGGTCATGGCGAAAATAAAACTGATAAATAAAATCCTAAGGAAGGAGGACTAAAATGGAAGCAAGAGCGATTGCAAAGGGAGTTAGAATCCCACCTCGTAAAGCCCGTTTAGCGATAGATTTAATACGTGGTAAGAGCGTAGTTGAAGCAGATAAAATTTTAAATAATTTAAATAGAGAAGCAGGAAGAGTAATTCGTAAAGTATTAACTTCTGCTGTAGCAAATGCTGAAAACAATCTTGGTTTAAAGAAAGAAAACTTATATGTAAAAGAAGCATTTGTTAATGAGGGACAAACCTTAAAAAGAGTAAATTTTGGTTCACGTGGACACGTAGATCCAATTAAGAAAAGATCAAGTCACATTACTGTTGTAGTAAGTGAGAGAAACTAAGTAAAGGAGGAACACTTGTGGGTCAAAAAGTTAGTCCAATAGGACTTAGAGTTGGTATAAACAAGACTTGGGAATCTAATTGGTACGCTGGTAATAAAGATTTCGCTAGATTCTTAAAAAGCGACGATACGATTCGTAAGTATTTGGCTAAAAAGTTAAAAGATGCATCAGTTTCAAGTGTTCTTATCGAAAGAAACGATAAGAGAACCGAGGTCATTATCAACACTGCTAAACCAGGTGTTGTTATTGGACACGGTGGAGATGAAATTGAAAAACTAAAAGCAGAATTATCTAAATTAGTAAATGAAAATGTTCAAATTTCTATTAAAGAAGTAAAGAACCCAGACTTAGATGCTGCTTTAGTTGCTGAAAACATTGCTCATCAAATCGAAGGACGTGTGTCTTTCAGAATTGCACAAAAAAGAGCAGTTAGAAATACGATGAAGGCTGGAGCAAAAGGAATTAAAACAGCCGTTTCTGGACGTTTAGGCGGTGCTGATATGGCTCGTACTGAAGGTTATATTGAAGGAATTATTCCACTTCATACTTTAAGAGCAGATGTTGATTATGCTCATAAAGAAGCAAATACTGCTTATGGAAAAATCGGTGTTAAAGTATGGATTTGTAAAGGTGAAATACTTCCTGAAAAAAATAAGGGAGGTAATGTAGATGGCAGTCATTCCAAAAAGAACTAAATATCGTAATCCACATCGTCTTCCTTATGAAGGAAAAGCAAGAGGAAATACAGAATTACATTTCGGTGATTACGGATTAATGGCAATGGAAGGTGCTTGGATTACAGATAGACAAATCGAGGCAGCCAGAGTTGCTATGACACGTTATATGAAACGTGGAGGTAGAGTATGGATTAATATTTTCCCTCATTTATCATTAACAAAGAAACCACTAGAAACTCGTCAAGGAAAAGGTAAAGGTTCTCATGATGCATGGGTAGCAGTAGTAAAAGAAGGCAAAATTATGTTTGAAATTGGAGAGGTAACGGAAGATGTTGCTCGTGAAGCATTCCGTCTTGCAATGCATAAACTCCCAATTAAATGTAAGTTTGTCAAGAAAGAAAGCGGTGTAAATAATGACTAATAAAGAAATTAGAGAGTTATCTAACGAAGAAATTCTTTCAAAAATCGAAGAATACAAAGAAGAATTATTTAACTTACGTTTTTCCCAAGCAACAGGTTCTTTAGAGAAACCTTCAAGAATCAAAGAATTAAGAAAGTTAGTTGCCCGTATGAAAACGATTTTACGGGAAAGAGAACTATCTGAAAAATAATAGGAGGAAACTATGGAAGAAAAAAGAAACCGTGAGT
Organism: uncultured Bacilli bacterium; assembly: GCA_947626275.1. GTDB lineage: Bacteria > Bacillota_I > Bacilli_A > RF39 > UBA660 > UBA5578. The sequence continues at coordinate 30,135 of CANQRL010000010.1, read as the reverse complement.
TTATTGGAAAAGTAATTAGTGATGTGAATAGCAAAACGGTTACGGTTCTAGTTGAAACTTATAAAAACGATAAGTTATATGGAAAAAGAGTTAAATATTCTAAAAAATATGCTGCACATGATGAAAAAAATATCGCCAAGAAAGGTGATACTGTAAGAATCGTAGAAACGAGACCATTATCTAAAACAAAACATTTCCGCGTAGTGGAAGTAGTAGAAAAAGCAGTTATTTTATAATTGCGTTGACGAAGGAGGATTAATTATGATTCAACAACAAAGCCGTTTAAAAGTTGCAGATAACTCAGGTGCAAGAGAATTGTCCGTAATTCGTGTACTTGGTGGATCTAAAGTAAAAACTGGCAATATTGGAGATATAGTGGTTGCATCCGTTAAAAATGCAACTCCTAACGGAACTGTTAAAAAAGGAAAAGTTGTAAAAGCAGTTATCGTTAGAAGTAAATTTGGTCTAAGAAGAGAAGATGGATCATATATCAAGTTTGATGATAACGCTGCTGTTATTATTAAAGATGATAAGAGTCCTGTTGGAACTCGTGTATTTGGACCAGTAGCACGTGAATTACGTGACAAAGATTTTATGAAGATTATATCACTTGCAAAAGAAGTGTTATAGAAGTTTGGAGGAATGAAAATGAACTTTAAAACTGGAGATAAAGTAGTTGTCATTGCTGGTAAAAACAAAGGTAAAGAAGGAAAAATTACACACGTTTTACGTGATAGTAACAAAGTTGTTATTGAAGGCGTAAATATGGTAAAGAAACATATGAAGGCAAATGGTCAAACTGCTGGTAGTATCGTTGAAGTAGAAGCTCCAATTCACGCTTCTAATGTAATGCATGTTGATCCTAAAACCGGAAAAAGAACCAGAGTAGGACATTCTACTGATAAAAAAGGCAAGAAAATTAGAGTAGCAAAAAAATCTAATGAGAGTCTTGATTAATTGGAAGGAGGGTATATATGAACCGCCTAAAAGAAAAATACGATAAAGAGATCGTACCTAGTTTAATGGAAAAATACAAATACAAAAGTGTTATGGAAGTACCAAAGTTAGAAAAAATCGTAGTGAACATGGGTTGTGGAGATGCTACTAGTAATTCTAAATTATTAGAAGCAGCTATGAAAGATTTAGAGATTATTACCGGTCAAAAACCAGTAGCTACGAAAGCAAAGAAATCTATTGCAAGCTTCAAGTTAAGAGAAGGTCAAGCAATCGGTTGCAAGTCAACTTTACGTGGGGAAAATATGTATAACTTCTTAGATAAATTAATTAGTATTACACTTCCACGTGTAAGAGATTTTAGAGGGATATCTAATAAAGCATTTGATGGTAGAGGAAACTATACATTAGGTCTTACAGAACAACTTATCTTCTCAGAAATCGAGTATGATAACGTTGTAAAAGTACGTGGTATGGATATTGTTTTTGTAACAACTGCAAAAACAAATGCAGAAGCACTTGATCTCTTAAAAGGTTTCGGTATGCCATTTAGGAAATAAAACTTAGGAGGAAATTTATGGCTAAGAAAAGTTTAGTAATTAAAGCTAGTCGTGAACCAAAATTCGAAGTACGTAGATATACTCGTTGCTCACGTTGTGGAAGACCACACGCAGTACTTAAAAAATACGGAATTTGTAGAATTTGTTTTCGTGAACTAGCTTACAAAGGACAAATCCCAGGAATGAAAAAATCTAGTTGGTAAAAGGAGGGAAGTATATGGTAACAGATCCAATCGCAGATATGCTTACAAGAATTCGTAATGCAAATCAAATGCGTGATAAAGAAGTAGAAATGCCTGCTTCAAAGATGAAAATTGAGATTGCTAGAATATTGAAAGAAGAAGGTTTTATCGTTGACTATAAAGTTAAGAAAAACAATATTCAAGATATTCTTGTATTATCACTAAAATATAGTGAAAATAAAGAGCGTGTAATTACTGGATTAAAGAGAATCTCAAAACCAGGACTACGTGCTTATGTAAAAGCTGAAGACGTTCCAAAAGTATTAAATGGTTTAGGTATCGCTATTATATCTACCTCAAGAGGTGTTATGACAGATAGAGATGCTAGAAAACAATCACTTGGTGGAGAAGTTTTAGCTTACATTTGGTAGAAAGGATGATTTTATGAGTCGTGTTGGAAATAGAAAATTAACAATCCCAGCCGGTGTAACGGTTTCTGTTGATGGCAACAACGTTACAGTAAAAGGTCCAAAAGGAGAACTTTCTACTGAAATTAATGAACATATTCATGTTGAAATCACAGATTCTGAGGTAGTATTAACTCGAGATAATGATAATTATAAAAATTTCCATGGAACTGCTAATGCCAATATCAAAAATATGATTGATGGTGTTACAGAAGGTTTTGAAAAAAAACTAGAGTGTGTTGGTGTAGGATATCGTTTTACTTTAAAAGGAAACGAACTTGTTATTGCCGCTGGACACTCTCATACATGGACACCTGAAATACCTGCTGGTATTAAGGTAGAAGTACCAAGCAATACAGAATTGCTTATTAAAGGTATTGATAAACAATTAGTTGGTGAATTCGCAGCTAATATTAGAAAAATTAGAAAGCCAGAACCTTATAAAGGAAAAGGTATTCGTTATGCTGACGAGACTGTTCTACGTAAAGAAGGAAAGAAAGCTTCTAAATAATAGTAAAGGAGAGTAACTATGATAAAAAAAGTAGCTCGTAATGATGCACGTCAAGCGAGACACGCACGTGTCAGAGCAAAAGTATCTGGTACTGCTAGTGTACCTAGATTAAATGTATTTAGATCAAATAGTAATATTTTTGCACAAATCATTGATGATGAAAAAGCTGTTACTTTAGTTAGTGCCTCTTCTATTGATAAAGAGTTAAAGCTTGAAAACGGTAGTAACGTGGAAGCAGCAACTAAAGTAGGAGAGCTATTAGCAAAAAGAGCTAAACAAGCAAAAATAACAAAAGTAGTTTTTGATAGAGGTGGATACCTTTATCACGGCCGTGTAAAAGCATTGGCAGATGCAGCACGTGAAAACGGATTAGAATTCTAAAGGAGGGTAATGATGGAAGAACAAATGGAAAAAGTAGAAGAAGTTGTAGAAGCAAAGTCAACTGAAACTGCAGAAGCAACTGAAAAAACTTCTAGACCTGCTAAAAGAGAACCTCGTAATAGAGGAGAAAAACGTCAACCAAGACAACAAAGACAACCAAAACTTTATGAAGAAGATGTCATCTCTATTGGCCGTGTTACAAAAGTAACAAAAGGAGGACGTCATTTCCGTTTCTCAGCTGTTGTAGTAGTAGGAGATAGAAAAGGTAAGGTAGGATTAGGAACTGGTAAGGCAAATGAAGTACCAGATGCTATTAAGAAAGCTACCCAAGCAGCTATTAAGAACGTTGTTAGTGTTTCTTTAGTAGATAACCGTACTATCCCACACGAAGCAATTGGTGTAGAAGGAGCTAGTAAAGTTATGTTAAAACCTGCTGCTAAAGGTACTGGTGTAAAAGCTGGTGGTCCAGTTCGTAAAGTGCTTGAAATGGCAGGAATCAATGATATCTTATCTAAATCACAAGGATCAAATACTAAAATTAATATGGCATATGCAACCCTTAAAGCTTTAAAAGCACAAAAGAATATTGAAGAAGTAGCTAGACTACGTGGTAAGAAAGTGGAGGACTTGATTTAATATGAAGTTACATACATTATACCAACCTGAAGGTGCTGTTAAAGAAAGAAATAGAGTTGGTCGTGGAGTTGGTTCTGGAAACGGAAAAACAAGCGGCAAAGGACATAAGGGACAAAATGCTAGAACTGGTGGAGGAGTAAGACCTGGATTTGAAGGTGGACAATTACCATTATTCAGACGCTTACCAAAGAGAGGATTCTCTAATGCACCATTTAAAGTAGAATATGCTACTATTAACGTAAGTGATTTAGAAAAATTTGAAGATGGAGCAGTTGTTACTCCAGAATTATTAAAAGAAATGGGAATTGTTAAAAAGCAATTAGATGGTATTAAAGTATTAGGAAATGGTGAATTAACTAAGAAAATTACCGTTAAAGCAAATAGATTCTCAAAGACTGCTGTTGAAAAAATAGAAAAAATAGGTGGAAAAGCAGAGGTGATTTAATATGTTTGCAACTATAAAGCAAATATTTAATTCCAAAAATAGAGATATTCAAAAGAAGATCCTATTTACATTTGCTGTTTTATTCATCTTTAAAATAGGAACAGCTATTCCTGTACCTGGAGTAACTCTAGATACGGATAAATTAGGGTTCCTAGAAATTGTAAACGCAATGAGTGGGGGAGCTTTTGAAAAAGCCTCAATATTTGCATTAGGTGTTATGCCATACATTACTGCCTCTATTGTTATTCAATTATTGTCAATGGACATTGTTCCTTACTTATCAGAATTGAGTAAACAAGGTGGAGTAGGTAGAAATAAACTTAATCAAATAACGAGAATTACAGGTATTGTACTTGCTTTCATTCAAGGATATCTATATTCTTACTCTTATATTAAGAGTGGAAATCCAATGGATTATATGCTTTATTCCTTGGTTATTACCGCAGGTACTGCCTTATTACTTTGGTTGGGAGATCAAATTACCCAAAAAGGTATTGGTAATGGTACATCCATGATTATCATGGCAGGTATTATTACAACGTTACCTTCTATGTTCACAAGTCTATGGCAGGAATTAATTTCCGGTAGCAGTGACTTTATGGGAATATTAACATTTGTATTATTCGTAGTTGTATTCTTAGCGATTATTGTTGGAGTGGTATTTGAAGAAACGGCGGAACGTCGTCTTCCTATCCAATATGCGAATAAATCTACGAGTATGTTAGGAAAGCAAAATTATATTCCATTCAAATTAAATAGTGCTGGTGTTATGCCTGTTATCTTTGCGTCAGCATTGATTTCTATTCCACAAATTATAGCTAGTTTCGCAAAAAATGCAAACTTTTCATTGTTTGTAACAAAGTATATTACGTATGAATCTGTAACAGGATTTATCGCTTATATCGTGTTTATCATTTTATTTGCATATCTTTATACTTTTATGCAGATGAAACCAAGCGAACTTGCTGATAACCTAAATAAAAATGGTGGATATATTCCAGGTGTTAGACCAGGAAAAGAAACAGAAGAATACGTTAAGAAAGTATTAAAAAGAATAACGATTGTGGGTGCTTGCTTTTTAGCAGTACTAGCAGCTCTTCCAATTCTCTTTAGTAAGTTCTCAACTCTACAGACGAGTATTACGATTAGTGGTACAGGATTATTAATCGTGGTAGGTGTTATGTTAGAGACTTATCGTCAGTTAGAGAGTCAATTAGTTAGTAGAACTTATGTAAAAGGAAGAAAAGGGAGAAGAAGATGAAAAATATCATTTTATTAGCCGTGCAAGGGGCTGGAAAAGGAACTCTTGCGCAAGCTCTTAGTGATAAATATGGTTATGCTAATATCTCTATGGGAGAAGTTATGAGAAATGCTCGAAATGATGGAACAGAAAGAGCAAAAGTGATAGCGGAATATCAGGATAAAGGCGTTTTAGTTCCTTTTGAGATTACGCTAGAACTCATGAAAGAGCGAATTTCTAAACCTGATTGTGAGAATGGGTATATCTTAGATGGATTCCCTAGAGATTTAGCGCAAGCCGAAGCTTATGATAAAGTTCTTGCGGAATTACATAAAGACATTGGTGTTGTTATTAACTTAACGATTCCAGAGAATCTTATCTATGAGAGAATTGCTGGACGTCGCACTTGTAAGAATTGTGGAAAAATTTATAACATTTATTCTTCAAAGTTAGCGCCAAAGCAAGAAGGCATCTGTGATGAATGCCAAGGTGAGCTATATCAAAGAAGCGATGATACGGAAGAAGCTATTAAAGTTCGCGTAGAAACGTATTTTAAATCAACTGCGCCTTTAATTGATTATTATAAAAATAGAGGAATTCTATATGAAGTACCATCCATTGATAAAGATGAAACAATGATTGAAGTAGAAAAGATATTGAATCAAATAGGAGAGAAAAATGATTAGTATTAAATCTCCCAGAGAAATTGAATTGATGCGAATAGCTGGCGAAATTGTTGGAGATACGCACAAATATTTGATTCCTTACTTAAAACCAGGAATTTCGACACAAGAAATTGATAATCTTGCAAGAGATTACATTATTAGTCGTGGAGCTACGCCTTCTTGTTATCACTATGAAGGCTATCCTGCTAATATTTGTATTTCCATCAATGAGGAAGTTGTACATGGTATAGCTAGTAAACGAAAATTAAAAGATGGAGATATTGTTACTCTAGATATCTGTGCTTGCTATAAAGGATATCATGGAGATTCTGCTTGGAGTTATCCTGTTGGAAATATTAGTGAGGAGAAAAAATACCTTCTAGAACATACAGAACAAGCTTTATATCAAGGTTTGCGTGTTGTCAAAGAAGGAGCTCACGTTGGAGATATAGGAGAAGCAGTTGAGACTTATGCGTTAGAACACCAGTTAGGCGTTGTAAAAGAGCTTGTAGGACATGGGGTTGGAAGTCAACTACATGAGGATCCAGAAGTACCAAATTATGGAAAAAAGGGAACTGGTCCCGTATTAAAAGCTGGTATGGTTATTGCTGTTGAACCTATGCTCAATTTAGGAACTGCCGATGTCTATTTATTAGATGATGATTGGACAGTAGTAACTGCTGATGGAGAACCATCGGCTCACTTTGAACATACAATATTAGTCACAAAAGATGGTTATACAATATTGACGAAGAGGTGATAAAATGGCAAAGCAAGATGTTATCGAAATGGAAGGTAAAGTACTCGAAGTACTTCCTGGTTATTCTTTTAAAGTAGAATTAACGAATAAACATATTATTACGGCACATGTATCAGGTAAAATGCGAATGAACATGATTCGTATTTTAGCTGGAGATACCGTTACAGTTGAACTCTCAACTTACGATTTATCACAAGGCCGTATAATCTATCGAAAGTAGGAGGGATTTTATGAAAGTTAGAGCATCAGTAAAACCAATGTGTGAAAAATGCAAGGTTATTAAACGTAAAGGTACGGTTAGGGTTGTTTGTTCAAACCCTAAACATAAACAAAGACAAGGTTAATAGGAGGTTTTTATGGCACGTATTAAAGGTGTAGATATACCAAATAATAAAAGAATTGAAATAGCATTAACTTATATCTATGGTATTGGCAGAAGTTTATCTAATAGAATTTTAGCAGATGCTAAAGTAGATATTAATAAAAGAGCTGGAGATCTTTCTATCGATGAATTAAATGCTATTCGTGACGAAGTAAACAAATACATGACTGAGGGAGATTTACGTCGTGAAGTTAATATGAATATTAAAACGAAGATGGAAATCAACTCTTATCAAGGAATTCGTCATAAAAGAGGTTTACCTGTAAGAGGTCAAAGAACAAATAGAAATGCTCGTACTCGTAAAGGTAAAGGAAAAGTAGTTGCTAATAAGAAGAAATAATAGCGGTAACTAAAAGGAGGTTATAAAAATGGCGTATAAAGCAAGAAAAAGAAAAGTAAAAAAGTCTGTACCAGAAGGTAGAGCTTATATCCATTCAACATTCAACAATACTATTGTAACCATTACAGATAATGACGGTAATGCAATTAGTTGGGCTTCAGCTGGAACATTAGGATTTAAAGGTTCTAAGAAGTCAACTCCATTTGCTGCTGGTATGTCTGCTGAAGCGTCTGGTAAAGCAGCTTACGATATGGGAATGAGAAAAGTTGAAGTATTTGTTAAAGGGTTAGGATCAGGAAGAGAAACAGCAATTCGTTCACTTCAAACAGCAGGTTTAGAGATTACATCTATAACTGATGTTACACCTATACCACATAACGGATGTCGTCCACCAAAACGTCCACGTGGATAATATAGAAAAGGAGTGGGGAAATGTTAAATTTTGAAAAACCAACATATAAAATTACGGAATATGTTGAAAATAAAAATTATGGTAAATTTGAATTAGAACCTTTGGAAAGAGGATTTGGAACAACTTTAGGAAATGCGCTTAGAAGAATTATGTTATCTAGCATGCCTGGTAGTGCGATTGTTGCAGTCAAAATTGACGGAGTACAACATGAGTTCCAAACAATGGATGGAATCGTAGAAGATGTTACAACCATCATTTTGAATTTAAAAAATGTAGTTGTAAAGAATAATACGCAAGAGGTAAAGATTGTGAAACTCCTAGCTGATAAAGAGGGAGTCGTAACAGCTGCCGATATTGAGACCGATAGCGATGTTGAAATCATTTCAAAAGATCAAGAAATTGCAACCATTGCAAAAGGTGGAAAACTTGATATGGAATTAATGATTGCTAACGGAAGAGGATATGTTCCATCTACTGAAAACAAATCATTTGTAGAAAATGAAAAGAAAGGTTTCATTCCAATTGATGCGCTTTACTCACCTATTGAAAGAGTTAGTTATGAAACTGAAAATGCCCGTGTTGGACAAGATGCTAACTATGATAAATTAATCATGGAAGTATTTACGAATGGTTCTATTCGTCCAGAAGAGGCAATGGCACTTGCTGCCAAAATCATGATTGAACACTTAAATATTGTTACCAATTTAAGTGAGATTGCTGATATTACAGGAATCATGAATGCAAAACAAGAAGATAGTAAATTAAAGAAATTAGAAACATCAATCGACGATTTAGATTTCTCTGTAAGAGCTTATAACTGTTTGAAAAGAGCAGGAATTAATACTCTTGGAGATTTGACTTCTAAATCAGAACTAGAAATGATGAAGATTCGTAATTTAGGTAAAAAGTCTTTAAAAGAAGTAATCGATAAGATTAAAGAATTAGGACTTAAATTCCGTGAAGATGATTAGTAGTTAGGAGGAAATTATGGCTTACAGAAAATTAGGACGTACTAATAAACATAGAAGAAGCATGCTTGCTAACTTAACTAGAGACATGATTATGCATGAAAGAATTGAAACAACAGAAACAAGAGCAAAAGAAGTTCGTAAATTTGTTGATAAAATGATTTCTTATGGTAAAGATGGCTCTTTAGTAGCTAGAAGAAAAGCATTAGCTTTCTTACATAATGATACAGAAGCAGTTAAAAAAGTGTTTGATGATTTAGCACCTCGTTATGCAAAGCGTAATGGTGGTTATACAAGAATTTTAAAATTGAATGAACGTCGTGGAGACGATGCTTTAACAGTAATTTTAGAATTAGTAGAAGAAGATACCAAATAGGTATCTTTTTCTTTCAAAATAAAAGAAGTTGTGATATAATGGTAGTGCAAATAGGAGGAACGTATGGCAAATTTAATTGATCCTAAAACAACTTATATAGACGATACGGTTATTTTAGGGGAGAACTGTACGATTTATCCTAATGTAATGATTAAAGGTAACTCCAAGATTGGTGATAACACCACTATTTTTATGGGTAGTTATATTGAGGATTCCGAGATAGGATGTAATAATACCATTTATACTTCTTACATCATCAGTAGCACCGTAGGGGATGGAAACACAATTGGACCTTACGCATACATGCGTGCAGGAAATAACGTTCATGATAACAACAGGATAGGTTCTTTTGTGGAATTGAAAAATGATACTATTCGGTGCAATGTAAAAATTCCCCATTTAAGTTATGTGGGAGATACTTCTATAGACGATAATGTTAATATAGGAGCAGGGGTAAAGGTAGCAAATTATGATGGAAAAGAAAAACATAAGACTGTTATTGAGGCCAATACAATGGTTGGTTGCAATTCCGTGTTAGTCGCCCCTGTTACTTTATACAAAGATAGTTATGTTGCAGCTGGTTCTGTGATAACTCAAGATGTCCCAGAAAAGTCATTGGCAATAGCAAGAGAAAGGCAAATTAATAAGAGTTTATAATTTGCTTTTTTGTTTATAATTAGGAGGGCGTTTTATGATAGAAATTATAATATGTGATGATGATAAGAGTAGTAGAGATAAGGTAGCTAGTATAGCAAAAGAGTTTATGATTTCCCATCAATTAAATTATTCCATTAAGAAGTATAGTGATTATAATGATAAATTCATTGAGGATATTGTTCCTAGTGGAAAGAAAATATATTTGTTAGATATTGAAACGCCTAGTAGATCAGGAATCGATGTAGCGAGAATCATTCGAAGAAGAGATGTAGAAAGCATTATCATCTTCATAACCGGTTATGAAGAATTCGGTAAACTAGTTTTAAAGAAAAATATTATGTGTCTTTCTTTTATTAATAAGTTTGAAAATCTAAAAGCAGATTTAGAGTTAGCTCTACAAGATGCTTTAAATTTTTTTGATACGAATAAAGTAATTAGAATTACTGATAACGGTGTTACTTATAGTATTCGTTTAAGTTCCATTCTCTACATTACTAGGGATAGTATGGATAGAAGAACTGTTGTTAAATGTGATAAGAATGAATATCGGTTAAAGATGAACTTATCCGATGTAAAAGTTCTTTTTGGCGAGCATTTTATCCAAACTCATAGAAGTTGTTTCGTCAATGAATATAGAATTGACAATATTGACCATAAAAACAAAATAATAACGTTTGATAATGGTATGACAATTGATTTATTATCTGATACTTATAGAAAGGATTTGAAATAATGGAATATCTAGCGTCTTTTGTAGTAAATCATGCTTTTTTTACTGTAGGTATGGGCTTATTGGCAAATGAAAAAATTAAATATAAAAGTGTACGATTCTATGTTAGTTTTTTGGTTACGTTAATTCTTCTAATTTTAGGATTTGACTATTTAAATCCGGCTATGAGAATCATATACAATTTTGTCATTTATATGATTTATGCTCACTTATTATTTGGTCATGGGTTTAAAAATTCTGTAATATTAGGAATGCTGATTTTCTTATTTAGTGTATGTGCAGAGCTAATTTATTTATTGGTAACTCTACCATTAATTCATAGTGAATTAGCTGGCACAGAAGGTGCTTTTTCTTCTTTTATTAGCAATTTAGTTATAGGAATAATATTGTTTTTTTTATGTAGGATAAAAAAATGTAGAGAAATATATGATTCACTTTTGTCTATTACAAGCAAACTCAATAAAAAAAAGATTCTTGTTTTTTCATTAATTATAATCGTTTTTTATAACTTTATTTGTTGGATTGCTTATTTTGTGTCAAAAGATTTATTGAATAGATATTATTTTACGTTGATTGGATCTATATTAGGAGTCTTTTGTTCTTGTTTAATTTACTATTATTTTAAAAATAGTACTAAATATTTAAATATGTATGATAAATACAATGATTCTTTAACAACTATTAGGGATTTTGAAGCGGCATTAAATAATTATCGAATGAATACACATGAAAATAAAAATCAACTAAGAACCATTAGAAATATGGGAGATAAAAAAAAGATTATTGCTTACATTGATGCGTTATTAAAGGACGATACAAATGACGATGAGAAATTATTAAATAAGGTACAAAAGATACCTAATGGTGGATTGAGGGGAATTATTTATTCAAAATTGTTAATTTTAGAAACAAAAAAAATTCCGTTTGAATTGCTGGTTGATAAGAAAATAACAAATGAAAAAATAGGTCAAATAGATGAAAGAACATTAACTCATGTATGTCAAATTTTAGGTGTACTGTTGGATAATGCAATAGATGCATCATCAGAACTTGATGATGCCTATGTCATTATTGAAATATATGATGATCAAAAAACTGTTAATATTTCAATCTCTAATGGGTATGAGGGATATATTGATTTAGAAAGTATGGATGTCATGGGAGTCTCAAAGAAAGGGGAAAATCGCGGATATGGGCTTCCATTTGTCAATTATCTAGTAAGTAAAGATGCCAAACTTGAAAAAAATAGTGAGATAACAGAAGACAGTTTTACACAAACAATCAAAATAAAAGTGTAAGGATTTCCCTACACTTTTATTTTATTAATGATTTTGGACATTCTGGTTCATCAACAACGAATAAAACGATACATCCAACTTCTCCCGTTGCAGCTAAGAAAGCTCCAACTTTTGCTGCTACGGTAGCCAAAAATGCTAGCATAAAGACCTCCTTTCCCAAATATGTTAAGAAACATATTTCAAATAATTATTATAAGGGAGGTGAAATATGCGATAAGTAATAGGAGATATCATCACACACATTAATAGCAAACTCATAAAAAAGCAATTTGATACAAAATTATTTGTTAAAAAAATTGATGTAATAACAAATATAATTGCTGTTAAGGTTGCGGATAATTTGTGACGTAATCTTTTTTGCTTATTGATGATTGGCCGTTTTTGAGTATCAGCAGGACTATATTTAAAGATGTAGCAGATTGTTAAGATGCCTAAAAGATATTTTATTTGCCAAGGAACTACCAAATACAAGGCACATAGAGGTACGCCAACGAATGATAAAGTTGATATGATTAGACATATCCAACTATTTTTTGCATGCATACCATAAGCATTCGTTCTAATGATGATGTAAATCGCTAAGAAAATAAAATATTCTCTAACTATTCCTAGTAAAGCTGAAAGAAGAAGAATAATAAATACTTTTGTGAACGTTAAATATAATCCTGTTAATCCATATTCAATCTCTTCCAGTTTTACTTCATCTAATTCTGGTTTTTCGTGTTTTATTAAAGACATGCAATGACCTATTAAATACTTCTTCATATACCTTACTCCTTATACAACAGAATTATAACATTTACATATTAAGGAGAAAATAGAATAGGTTTCTAATGGCAAAAATTTGGTTTTAAATTTAAAAACAGATATTTTAGACACGATTTAAACCATTTGGAACACATTCTATTGCTACTATATTCTAAAATGTGGTATGATGCCATTGTTCGCTAAGAATGTCGAAATTTGTATTCTAGATTATGTGATTTCGATGAAGTAACCATGGTATAATTGACTTGTGAACGAATTAGAAGGGAGATGTTAGCATGATAACTGGTAAAGTTAAATGGTTCAACAATGAAAAGGGATATGGCTTTATTGAGTATAAGGACATGGAAGATATTTTTGTTCACTATTCAGCAATTCTATCTGAAGGTTATAAAACCTTAGTAGAAGGTCAATATGTAACTTTTGAATTAGTTAGAACTGATAAAGGGTTGCAAGCTAAAAACGTAGTAGAAAATAAAACTATGGTAGTTTAATAGTTTTTTTTTGCTCTAAAATAGGTTTAACTATAGATTGTCGTGATATAATAACTGTAGTAATAGGTGAGGAAATGAAAAAAAAGGTTATTATAGGAGTAGTAGTTCTTGTTTTCTTAGCATTGGTTTTATCCATTTGGATAGTAGGGAGCAAAACAAGGGAAAAGAAAAATGCGAAAATTGAGGTTGTGTTAGTAGACGATTTAACAGCTCCTTTTTTAGCAGAGAAGAAGGTTTCTGATTACCTTCAAAGTATTAATGGCACACTTGTAAGAGATTTAGTAATTGATACTTCTAAAGTGGGAAAAGAGAAAGTAACTTTTGAATTTATCAATGATGAAAATATTCAAGTAGACTATACCTTTGAAGTAGAGGTAAAAGATGTTACACCGCCTTTTACAACAATAGGGGAAACTTATTCTGTAGTACAAGGAAGCAAGGACACTTTTATTGATAAGATTTTTTGTGGAGATGATTATGACAGTAAACCAAAATGCACCATTGAAGGGTCTTATGATTTAAATAAAGTGGGAGATTATCCCGTTATTTTTAAGGCAGTGGATTCTAGTGGTAATGTATTAGAGAAGAATATTACTTTAAGAGTCTATCATAAGAGTAATGGAGGTGGCAGTACTTCTCCAGCAACCAGAACGAATTATAGTGATATTATAAAGGTACATAAGAATGATAATACCCTTATAGGATTAGATGTATCAAAATGGCAAGGAGAAATTGATTTTGATACTTTAAAAAAACAAGGAGTAGAATTTATCATCATCCGAGTTGGAAGTAGTATGGGTACTGGTGGAGAGTATTATATCGACCCCTATTTTAAAAGGAATATTGAGAATGCAAATCGAGTAGGAATTCCAGTTGGTATTTATTTTTATTCCTATGCGAATACGAAGGAATTAGCCATCCAAGATGCTGAATGGGTATTAGAACAGGTAAAGGGATATCAAGTAGATTTACCAATTGTCTTTGATTGGGAGGATTGGTCAGACTTCAATTCGTATGACGTTAGCTTCTATGAACTTACGATGGTAGCTGATGCTTTTTTAAAAAAGGTGGAAGATGCAGGATATCAAGGTATGTTATATGGCAGTAAACATTATTTAGAAAACGTTTGGTTAAAACATGATTATCCTATTTGGTTAGCACATTATACTACTAAGACGAATTATCAAGGTACTTATCAGATATGGCAATTGTGTAGCAATGGTAAAATACCAGGAATTAATGGAAATGTCGATATAGATGTATGGTATTTAAACGGAAATAATTAAGATTTTTTCTTAATTATTTTTAATTGGTAAAAGAAAGTTTTTATGATATAATGAAATTAGAAAGGATGATATTATGAAATTTAATATTCATGGAAAGAAAGTCGAAGTAACAGATCCTATTAGAAATTACATCGAAGAAAAAATCGGTCGCTTAGACAAGTATTTCGAAAGTCCAGCTGAGATAACAGCTACGGTCGTTGTAAGAATAAGGGGTATTGAACAAATTGTTGAAGTAACAATCCCTGTTCAAAAAATGATTCTACGTGCGGAGGAAAGTCACAGTGACTTATATGCTGCTATCGATATTGTATCCGATAAATTAGAAAGACAAATCAGAAAAAATAAAACACGGATGAATAGAAGAACCTCTAAAGGAGAAGATTTAGGTTTTGATTTATCTTTTGAAGATATGAAAGACGAAGAAGAGTCTACGATTGTAAAAAGAAAAGAAATAGAAATGAAACCAATGAGTGAGGAAGAAGCCATTCTACAAATGAATTTGTTGGGTCATGAATTCTTTGTATTTAAAAATGTAGAATCAGGCGATGTTGACATTTTATATAAGAGAAAAGATGGTAATTACGGAATTATCGAAACAAAATAGGCATTACGCCTATTTTTCTTTTTTAAATTTTTTTAAAATTCATGGCTTTTGCTAGGATTTTCCTTTGATTTTTGATAAAATAGTTGTGTGTACAAAAAAGGAGAATGCGCATGAAATTTTTTAAGAAAATTTTTGACCATGAATATAAACAATTACAGAAGTTTCGGGCTATTGCTGATAAAGTTATGGATTTGGAAGAAGAATACATTGCTTTATCTGATGATGAATTAAAGGCTAAAACAGAAGAGTTTAAAAAGCGTCTAGCAGATGGAGAAACATTAGAAGATATTAAAGTAGAAGCTTTTGCAACGGCAAGAGAGGCTGCTTATCGTGTTATTGGAGAAAGACCTTTCTATGTTCAAATCTTAGGTGGTTTAGCAATGCATTATGGTAACATTGCGGAGATGAAGACTGGTGAAGGAAAAACCTTAACGGCAACGATGCCTGCCTACTTAAATGCGTTAACTGGTGATGGAGTTCATATTATTACGGTTAATGAGTATTTAGCAGGGCGTGATGCTGAATGGATGGGAGAAATTTACCGCTTTCTAGGTCTTACGGTTGGTGTTAACTATCGAGAACTCACCCCTAGTGAAAAGAAAGATGCTTATAACTGTGATATTCTATATTCTACGAACAATGAAATTGGTTTTGACTATTTAAGAGATAATATGGTTATTAAAGCTAGTGATAGAGTTGCTAGACCATTTAACTATGTTATTATCGATGAGGTTGACTCTGTTTTAATTGATGAAGCAAGAACACCATTAATTATTTCTGGTGGACATATGCAATCTGCTAATCTTTATATTCAAACGGATAAATTCGTTAAAGGATTAAAGGAAAACCACGGATATATTTATGATGAACAGACAAAGGCAACAACGCTTGATCAAGAAGGAATTGAAAAGGCTGAAAAAACATTTGGTGTTAAAAACTTATACGATATTGAAAACACGAACTTGGTACACTTTATCAATCAAGCATTAAAAGCGAATTATTCAATGAAGATAGATGTGGACTATGTTGTCAGTGACGATAAAATTGTCATTGTAGATCCTTTTACCGGACGTTTAATGCAAGGAAGATCTTATTCCGATGGATTACATCAAGCTATTGAAGCTAAAGAGGGAGTAACTATTAACGAAGAGACGAAAACACTTGCGACGATTACTTTCCAAAACTTATTCCGGATGTATAAAAAGTTAGCGGGAATGACTGGTACGGCTAAGACAGAAGAAGAGGAATTTAGAGATATCTACAACATGTATGTTATTGAAATTCCTACGAATAAACCAGTTATTCGTAAAGATTATGGAGACTTATTATTCGCTACCAAAGAGGGAAAATATAAGGCTATTGTAAAGGAAATTAAGGAACGTCATGAAAAAGGTCAGCCAGTACTTGTTGGTACTGTTGCTGTTGAAACCAGTGAGTTAATTAGTGAAAAGCTAAAGAAGGAAAGAATTCCGCATGAAGTATTGAATGCTAAAAACAATGCTCGTGAAGCGGAAATTATCGCAAAAGCTGGAGAAAAAGGTTCGGTAACCATCGCGACGAATATGGCTGGACGTGGAACAGATATCAAGATTAATGATGAAGTAAAAGAACTTGGTGGTCTATGCGTTATTGGAACAGAAAGACATGAATCTCGTCGTATTGATAATCAGCTACGTGGACGTTCTGGTCGTCAAGGAGATCCTGGATTTAGTCAATTCTGTGTATCTTTTGAAGATGACTTGATGGTTCGTTTTGGAACAGATCGAGCTAAAGCCTTACTAAAAAGTGTAGGGTTTGATGGTGATGTAGCTATTCGTAACAAAATGCTTTCTAATTCTATTGAATCAGCTCAAAAACGTGTAGAAGGAAACAACTTCGATGTTCGTAAAACATTACTAGAATATGATAATGTTATCAATGAACAAAGAGAAATCATTTATGAAAAGAGAAATGAAATCTTAGATGAAGAATCAATTCATGAAATGGTTCTTGAAAGCTTTAGAAACTTTGTAGAAGATACCTATTATGAACATACTCAAGATGGAAATCTATCTAGTGAAGATCGAGATGAAATGGCAGAATATTTTAGTGAGCTATTCGGTCATGAATTAACTGCTTCTGATTTTGAAGCTAAGGATATCAATGAGGAAATTGAAAATGTTTATTCCTTATTAGTAGAAAGTTATGAAAAGAAGATTGAAGATGTTCCAGAAGAAATTGTTAACGAGTTTGAGAAAGCAATTACTTTACGAGTTATCGATACGTATTGGATGGAACACATCAATACAATGGCCCATTTAAGAGAAGGTATTTATCTACGTGGATATGCACAAGAAAATCCTCTCCGTGCTTATAAGAGTGAAGGTTATGAAATGTTTGATGGTCTTCTTTCTCGTATTGATAAACAAACTTCTACCTATTTATTAAAAGCAGAAGTAAGACATAACGTAGAACGGAAAAAAGTAGCCGAGGGTGTTGCTAATCAAGATTCTAACAAAGTAAAGAAACAACAACCAAAAAGAGTTGCTAAGGTTGGTAGAAACGACCCATGCCCATGTGGAAGTGGTAAGAAATACAAAAATTGTTGTGGAAAATAATCTCATAAGTCCCTATAAACAAAGGGATTGTGAGATTTTTCTTTTGAAGAAAAAATTAATAAAAGTAGCAAAATTATCTAAAATGTTCCCAAAATGTGCACAAAAAATTAAATTGTTCCCAAAAATATCTTTCAAAGCCTTTAAAATCAAGGAATTTTGAATGGGAACATTTTATGATAACAAAGTAAATCGACATTTTTGTTGATTTTTTTTGTTATTATTTAAAAATTTTTTTATTTATGATATAATATAAACATATAAGTTGATAAGCATTTATGTTTATAAATAAAAGGGTGATAATATGATTGACAAATTAGGTGAATTTATAAAGAAAAAAATAGATAGAAAAATTACCATATCAAAGAAAAATAAGACACAAATTATAAAAGAATTTGGAATAACACCACAATATTTGTATGATATGGAAAATGGAAAAAGAGTACCATCAGCAAGTTTGATAAAAACAATGATAGAAAAATTAGGTTTATCTGAACAAGAACAAATAGAACTATATGATTTAGCATCAAAAAGCTATAAAGAACAAAAAGTTCCAATTGATATTGCAGAATTCATAATAAATAATGAAAAAATAAAAAACGATATTAGAAAAGCAATTAAAAATGAAAAAAATAAATAGGAGGTAAAATATGAACTTTGAGAAAACTAAGGAAAAATTTTTAAAAGAATATGATTTAAATCTAATTATTAGCGAAGCAGATGTTGAATTAAAAGTTGTTAATCCTATATTAGAAGTTTTAGGCTATAATAAAAATGATATTTTTATGAGATATCCAGTTTCGTTTAATCAAGGTAGAGAAAATGTAAAAAAAGAAGCTGATATGGTAATAAAAAAAGATAAAAATCCATTTATAGTGATAGAAAATAAAAAAGCAACTGAAAAAATTACTGATGATGTTATAGGGCAATTGGATTCATATGCATTTGGTTTATCTTGTAAATATGGGTTAGTGTGTAATGGTAAAATTTTGATAGTTAGGACATATCTTGAAGGTAATCAAAAAATTGAAATATATAGAAGTACAATTCCAGAAATTGACTTTGAAATATTATATGCTTTAATCGGAAAAGAAGAATTGCTAGATTTATCTTTTAATAAAATTATGGAAAAGGGTAAAAATAGGCAAGCACAAGATTTTTCTACTACACTTAAAAGAATTCATAAAGAAATTAGGGATACAGATAAATTAGATCCGACGGGTGCTTTCGATGGATGGAGCAAACTTTTATTTATGAAAATATATGAAGAAAAATGGACAGAAAAAAATGGCATAGTAAGATTCGATTATGAGACATTTAAAAATGAAAAGAAAAAAGGAAAAGCTGAATCATACATAAATGATACTTTCCTGGAAACAAAAAAAGCCTTTCCTAAGATATTTGAAGATATTAATGAGCAAATTGGTTTGTCTATAGAAGCTATTGAAAAAATATTAGAAGAATTAGATGGTCAAAAAATTTTAGATATCCCTTATGATATTAAAGGCAAAGCATTCGAAATATTTTTGTCTTCAACTTTTAGAGGAAAAGGATTAGGACAATTTTTTACTCCAAGACCAGTAGTTGATATGATGGTTAATATCGTTGAACCTTCTATTGATGATATTTTCTTGGATCCCGCATGTGGTACCGGCGGTTTTTTAATTAGAGTTTATAATGAAATAGCCAAAAAAATTGAATGTTTAACAAACTCTGAATTATACTCAATGCATAAAACAAAAGAAGAGATAAAAGAAACTATTAAAACAAATAATTTTTTTGGTATAGATGCAGAACCTCGAGCTGCTAAAACTGCAAAAATGAACATGATAATGTGGGGGGATGGAGAAAATGTATATAGAGGTAATGGCTTGGGAGATTATGCCAAAAATGGTGAAAAATATCCTTTTGGAAATAATGATATATCTTTAATTCTTGCTAATCCGCCTTTTGGAGCAACTGAAAAAGAAGAAAATATATTAAAAAAATATGACTTATTTATGGAAAGTAAAATTACTAAAACAGAGTGTTTATTTGTGGAAAAAGCTTTAAATTGTTTGCGCGATTGTGGAAAGTTAGCAATTGTTTTGCCTGATTCAATTTTAGGTAGTAATTCTATGAAACCGGTAAGAGATATGATTAAAGAAAAAACAAATATTAAAGCAATTATATCTCTTCCACCACATACTTTTTCAATAAGTGGGGTTCAAACTATAAATTCAAGTGTAGTTTATTTGGAAAAGAAATCTAAAACACAAAAAATAGAATTAGATTATCCTATTTTTATGGCAGTTGCTCAAAATATAGGATATGACGCAACCGGTAGAAAAACCGTAAAAAATAATGAAAAAACGGATTTAGACATTATTGCAGAAACATATAAGCGATATTTAAACAAAGAAATAGTTATAGACAACGATTATGTTGAAATTAACAAAACATCTTTTATTATCAACTCATCTTTATTAAATGATAGAATAGATTCTAGATATTATTGGTTTATGCATGAATTAAATAAAAAGAAATTTGATAGAGTCCCTTTAGAAGATTACATAGATATTCAAAATAATAAAATAGATCCTTCAAATAACGAAAATGATTATTTTGATATTTTAACAGTTTCAAATAAATATGGTATATATTTAGATGAAGAAGATCCTAAAAAATGTAATGTATTGGGTGAAGAATTTAATCAAAAATATAAAAAAATAAGAACAGGAGATATAGTTTATAATCCGTATAGAATAAATGTTGGATCAATAGGAATTGTGGATAGTGAATATGATGGCAAACTTGTTAGTGGAGCCTATGTTGTTTTTAAAACAAAAGGTGGATTAAGATCGCAAACACTTTTATCATTATTTAAACACCCTTTTTATAAATTATATATTGATGTTCTTGCAACAGGTTCGATACGAAATAACTTTTCTGATAAAAATTTAAAAGAAATACTTATTCCAGTTTCATTAATTGGTGACAATAAAAAGTTAAATGAGAAATTTAATAAAATTGATATTCTAAATAGGGAAATAGAAAAATCCAGAAAAGAATTAGAAAAAGAGGTTGAACCATACATCAATTGAAACGATTGATTTTTATATTTTAATTTATGAATTTTAAGAAAAAATTTGTTATATTATATTTGTAAGCGAATAAGATGGATGTTCCCATTTTGTTCCCATTTTATGAAATATTTATAGTAAACATAATACTATAAATACCATAAATACTATTTGTTACCAGACCCAAAATCCCTTGAAATATCGATAATAACGATAATACTATATATACTATATGTACTAGATTATAAGGAACTTGTGGAAGTGGAAAGAAGTATAAAAACTGTTGTGGTAAATAGACCGTAAAATAAGGGTTTGCGAGATTTTGAAAAATGAAAAAAATTGCAAAAAAACCAAAATGTTTGTAAAATGTTTGTAATTTATAAAGAGATAACATTGGATTGTTACCTCTTTTGAATTTGCGACTATTAATTTAGTATTAGAAAAACAAGAAATATGGTATTATTAATGTAGGTAGGTGATAAATATGCCTGTACATTTTAATTCTTTTATAGCCGATGAAGAAGAGTCATTAAGAGAAAAATTATTTTCTGATATTGTAACTAAATATACAGAAACCGCAGATAACGTATTTGTTAATGATGATAAAACAAAAATACATATGACTTCATTCTTTAAGGATGAGTATTCAAATAAGGAAATAGGAAAAGTAGTAATTACTCTAATAGTAAGAACTGATAATATCGAATTGGTCGATGTAGATATTGTATTACTATCAAATCATAAAACTAAGTTATGCTTTGAAGAAAAGTTAGATCAATCCTCAGAAGCAAATGAGTATTATTTAGTATGTGATTTAAATGAAGAATACTATTTTGATATTGAAACAGTAAACAGATACATTATTCCTGCACAGGATATAGAAAAAAATAAGATAGGTGCCTACTTGTCTGCCTTTCCTTTTCAATTAGATGTTTTTGAAAATGAAGAAGAAATGAATAAAATTTTAGGATTAGGTGAAGAAGTTGACATACCATCCATTGGTAAAAAAGCGATTACTATGAGTCAAAAAATGATGTCTGATGGAAGAATTATGACAGGCGATGATGAACCATGTTCGTTTATTATTGGCAAAGTAATAAATTTTAAAGATGTTAAAGCAAATATTGCCGATAATTATGTTGAATTTAAAATAATATATTTAGATACTGGAGTTGGTAATATGCCAGTAGCTGTAAATAGTGAAAACTTTGATTTGAGTAAATTAAAAAAAGGTGCTTTAATTGGAATGATAGCTAATATTAAAGCGGACCTAGATGAAAAATAATATTGACCCTTTTTTTAAAATCATGGTATTATAAGTATGTACTTATGGAGGACATTCATATTTATCTATTATCTTAAACGGATGCAAACAATGTTTGTAATTTGTTTGTAAAATATCAGTTTTACATAGTAACAATAGTTCTATAAATAACATAAATACTAAATGTTACCGAACCCTCAAACCATTGAAATAACAGTAATAACACAAATATTATAAATAACATAAATACTTAATTTGAATGAGCTTGTGGCAGTGGTAAGAAATACAAAAATTGTTGTGGAAAGTAGTAGGTTTTATAAGGGTTTGCGAGGCATAGGGTTTTGAAAAAATCATAAAAAAACCCCAAAAAATTGAAAAATGTGCTCAAAATGTGCACAAAAAATTCAATTTGTTCCCAAAAATGCCAAAAAACCCCGTAAAATCAAGGGTTTCTCAATGGGAACATTTTATGATAACATTGTAAATCAGCATTCGTGCTGGTTTTTCTTTCGCTTACTAAGTTAGTAGGAGGAAGTAAAAAATGGCAAGAGTAAATGTTCAAAAGAGGGGTAAGGTTTATCAATACAGATTTGAAGTGGCTTCTATTGGTGGTAAAAGAAAGTATATTAACAAGTCGGGTTTCAAAAGCAAAAATGAAGCACTCGAAGCAGGAATGAAAGCGTATAATAATTACTTGAATACTGGTAAAGATTTTACGCCAAACACAATATCTTATTCTGATTATTTAGATTATTGGATGAAACAATATTGTGAAATCAATTTAAAGTATCATACCATACAAGCATATAGCAATATTATTAAAAATCATATTAAACCAGGATTAGGAGCTTATAGATTATCTCAAATTACAGCATCAACATTACAAGAATTTGTTAATACTATTTTCTTGGAAAAAAGTTTTTCAAAGAATTTTATGAAAAACATTTTGAAAGTGTTAAAAAGTTCTTTTGGTTATGCAGCAGATGTCGTAGAATTTATTAAAGTAAATCCAGCAATTAAAGTAAAAGTACCAAAATATGATGTACCAGATGAAGATCCAGCACACATATTTACTAAAGAAGAAATAAATATGATATTTAGCAGATTTAAATCTAATCATTGTGTATATTATGCTTTTATGACTGCGTATTATACTGGTATGCGTGTTTCGGAAGTATTTGCTTTGACTTGGGATGATATAGATTTAGAGAATAAAAAGATAACTGTTAATAAGAACATATTAAAGAAAAACCAAGCTGGTGGTACAAAGAATAGACTTATTGAAGGTCGAGCAACAACAACATGGTATTTTGGAACATGTAAGACTCCTAGTAGTTATAGAACAATAGATATTGGAGATACATTGGCAAATGCTTTAAAAGAATTTAAAAGAGAACAAGAGATAATGAGAGAACAATTTGGCGATTTGTATATGAAACATTATGCAAAAGAAGTTGAAAACCCATATACTAAAAAACCAGAGATTAAAATAATAAATGTTATTTCTGAACTTGAAATACCATTACAAGAAATTAACTTTGTATTTGTAAAAGACAATGGTATATTTGAAGGAACAGATAGTGTTAAGTATCCATTTAAAGTTATTCATTATGAATTAGGCATCAATTGTAGATTCCATGATTTTAGGGATACTCATGCTACCCGATTAATTGAAGCAGGTGCAGATATAAAAGCAGTATCAAAAAGATTAGGACATAGCACTATTGAAACAACATATAATATATATGTTAGAGTTACCAGTCAAATGGAAGAAGAAATTGTAAGTAAATTTGAAGACTATGCGTTGTCATAATTAAATTAATAAATAAATAATAGGAAGAGCTAAATTAGCTCTTTTTTTTATGCAAGAAAGGGTGATAAAATGGCAGTATTTAAAATAGAAAAGCAAAAAAATTATACAGTTATGAGTAATTATCATTTAAGAGATAAAACTTTATCGTACAGGGCAAAAGGTTTATTGTCGTTTATGTTAAGTTTACCAGAAGATTGGGATTATAGTATGAAGGGGTTAGTAGCTGTAAGTAAGGAAAATATTAAAGCAATTAGAACTATACTAACTGAATTAAAAGAACATGGCTATGTAGAAATAAATCAAAGTAGAGAATCAAATGGATATTATAAATATGAATATATAATTAGAGAAATTCCTTTAGAAAATCAACAAGTAGAAATAACGGATGCCCAAAAAGGATGCACCGATAAAGGAGATAGCGAACCTGATACCCAAATAAATACTAAAGAAATAAATACTGAAGAACAAATAGTTAAAGATGTTAAAACCAATTCTCCATTTGTTGATGTTGATGAACTTAGTCCACTAACTCTTGATTTAATTAAAAATAATTATATTGATATTGATGATACTCAAATATACTATTATGATAATTTATTTGATGATCTCCTGAAAGAAGGACACTCGTATAAAAAATTAATTATTATGACACATTATATAGTATCAAGAGTAGTATCCAACCAATTTATAGATGAAGATGGTTATGAAGTGAAAAATAAATTTGGCTTTTTTAAAGGAGCTATATATAATTGTATATCAAGATTAAAAGCAAATGAGGAATTAGAAATTGATCCAGAAACGGGATGGTTTATAGATAATAATTAAAAAAGTATGCTAATTCATACTTCTTAGAAACTTTTGCAATGTTTGTAAATCACCTATGTTTGAATTTGAAATGATATAATGTATTATTTCAATTTCATCTTCACTTTTACCTTCAAGAATATTCTTAATCTCTGCTATGTTAATACTTTTTTTGGTCATAAGATTGTTTTGGTCATTTTCTTTGTCTTGATATTCTTTTATAAGACCTTGGAATTCAACTTCATCTAAATTCATACCCTTTGCAATTAAAGACATATATGTTATGGAGATTCCATATTTTCCCACTCTGTCATTAAGAATCTTGCTTAAAAATGCTTTGCTCGTATTCGATTTTCTGGAAAATTCAGATAATGACATATTTTTTAATCTGAGATAATCTAAAAGTATTTTTTTAATAGCTTGATCTTTAGTCATTTTATAACTCCTCCCATAGCACTTACATTAACATTTTACTATTTTTCTAAAAAAAAGTCTACAAGTGTAAACAATCTTTTTTATATTTCGTTTACTATTGTAGACATTTGGCAATAAATTTGATAGAATATTAAATATAGTGAACAATGTTTTTATGATTGGAGGTGTGTATAATTGATAAAAATTAGGGTGGTGTTTTCATCCTGACTTGTTAAAGGAAGGTGGGTGAAATATTGAATAAAGGGCAGTCTTCAAGTGAAACTAGATGTATAAAGATATTGATTAATAAAGATGAATATAATGAAAGCGATATTACTTTATCATCCCAGTTGGATAGAGAATCAACGATTCGCATTTTGGAAGCGTGTCTATTAACTTTGAGGGATCAGACACCACAGAATGGTAGTACCAATGGGAAAGGAAAATAGAAAATGACTAAAGAAAATATTGATGCAGTAAAAGAAGTAGATGTAGTTTTAAATGTAGTAAGAAAGTATCTTGCTGGAAAACAAGATATGCCTGTGGAAGTTTTGGGAGATGTTATAAGCAGTTTAGAAGCAGTAAAAGAAGATTACAACAAAACTATTAATAACCTTTTAGTTTGTAATTCTTTAGTAGTACGATTAGAAAAATTTAAAGATATAATTGGTGCTATTAGTACTATTTCAATTGAGGACGAAGAAAAATTTGATAATATTATGACATTATTAAATGACTGCTTAGATTCCGTAAATAATTGAATATAGTACTAGCTGTATAGATTTCTTATACAGCCATTTGTTTTAAAAGATAGAGCAATTATAAAATGTGTATTGACTTTTTAGAAAAAAAAGTTTATTATTTTATTGTAAGTGTTTACTATTGTAAACGATTACAGAGTAAAAAGGTGGTGGTCTTACAATGACTTAATTATTTAAAAGTTCTTGTTTTATAGTAGTTTTTTATATTTTTTTTAAAAATAATGTTCACTATTGTAAACGAAACGAGGGGAGATGATATGGTATTTAAAGAAAAAGAAAGATACTATGTATTTAATAGCTTATCTGAATATCATAAGTATTATTTAACTATAATGAAGGTTGATAAAAATACCATCTACTTTTGTTTTGATGGTGATGATGAAGTAAGAAGTTTTGATGTAAGAAGTGATTTTGCTTTTGATTTAATTAAAGCATTATAATGTTTTAACAATTTCTGTGGAAGGAGAACCATTATGAATTATTCTGATCACCAATCAGGTATTCCAGAATGGATATTAAGACATTTAAGAAAATTCGGAAATTGTTGTTGTGGGAGAGAAATAGTTAAAAAGATTGGAAAAGATGAAATCCTGGATTTATTAAAAAAGGAAGGTTATAATTGCACACTTAAAATTGTTTATGACAAAAGTTTTCGCCCACCTAAACGAAGGACTAAATATCCTATTAATGCTTACTATATTTTAGAAATAGAATGTATAGTTAGGAGTTATTATGTTAAAAAATTATAGAAAAGGTGAAGTATATCTTGTTGATTTTGGTCAATTGGATAATAGTGTTCAAAAAGGAATTAGACCTTGTTTAGTAGTTCAAAATAATTTTGGAAATACATTTTCACCAAATATAATTATAGTTCCTATAACATCAAAACATAAAAAGTTAGAAATGCCTGTACATGTTTTGATTGATAAAAGAAACATGGCATTATGTGAATGTATTTTAACAATACCGAAAAAACAAACAATTTCATATTTGAGGACTTTAGATTCTTATACTATGAAACTTATTGATGTTGCTTTGTCCATTTCATTGGAAATATAAGGGAGGAATAAATATAAAAAAGATAAAGCAGTTCTATAAAGATTTAAATAGTAGTGAGAAGTACTGGAGTGAAGAAGGAAATAATAAAAGAATGCAATTTTATCATAAATTATCTAAAGGATTGAAAATAGTAGATTATATAGTAAAAGCATTATTAATATTATATATTTTAATACTATGCACTAATAGTTTATTCAGTTTGTTTCATAATAGCATAATTAATGAGTCAATTGCACAATTAGATTTTAATACTGTGGTATTAAATACTTATAAAATAACTTTTATTAGTATCCTATTATTAATATCATATTATGGTCGAAAAAATAATTATACAATCAAAAAGACAATAACATCATTTCTAAACAGTTTGCTGCTATTGCCTATATGTGTATTATTGATTTACAATTTTATGATTTTAGGAAGTCTTATGAGTAGTTTTTATTTATTAGTAACATTTATTATGATAACATTTGTTACCAAAACTTTATCAAGAAAAATTGATAGATTATATGATGTAGCAGTAGGTAGTATTGAAGTAAATAAAAATGGAAAAGGAGATAAAAGAATATGCAAGGGCAAGTAAAATGGTTTAGTAGTGAAAGAGGTTATGGATTTATTTCTAGTGAGGATGTAGAAAATGATATTTATGTTCATTTTTCAGACATTCAAATGAAAGGATTTAAATCATTACAGGAAGGTGATAAAGTTGAGTTTGACTATGATGCTGAAAAGCAAAAAGCAACTAATGTAAAAATCATTGCAGATTCGCTTGAAGAAAACAATACGGATAATGAATAATGGTTAATATTTTTGATAATAATTCTATATCAAAAATAGATATTTCCAAAACAGTACAAAATGGTAAAGATATTTGTGATTTATATCAACCTTTAGTCGAAAAAAGATTAAAGCAGTTAATGAAAACCCAAATGAATTCTGGTAGTATAATCTGTTTTACTGGAGATCCTAAAAGTGGTAATTCAATAGAATCTAAATTACTTGAAAAAATTTCATGGAATGATGATCAAATAGGAAACTATATGAAGAACATTTATAGGATTATGAAAGAAAACAAACTAATAGGAGAATTTTTAAAATGGAAATGCTTTTATAATATGACTGATAAAGAAATATCAGAAAAAATGAAAATAGCCGAGCGTACTATTAGGAAATATAAAGCAAGAGCGTATTATCAATTAGCTGTGTTTTCAAATCAAGTAGAATTTGTTTATGAAATAACAGTACATTTTAAATTAAAATAAATAGGTGTATTTTAATGTGGCAAACGCCACATTTACATAGAAGTGAGGAGTATTATGAAAAAGAAATATTTAATATTTGTATTTATATTTATTATATTTTTAGTAGGAGTTTTATTCTTGTTTAACAATAGAGAACATGTGAATTTAAAAAGTGATAACTTCATTTTTGAATATGGTGCTAATGTATGTTCTGATGTTAAATGTTATTTAGAAGATGCTGATTCTACTAAAAATATTAATGAGTTTACTTTAGATATAGGAGAATTAAAATCTGAAAACGGATTCCTTAAATCAGCTGATTCAGAATATTTGAATGTAGGTAAATATAATTTAAAAATAAAGTATAAAGAAGAAGTCAAAGATTTTTCTATCGTTGTAAAAGATACAACACCACCAGAAATCGTTGAATCAACAGATGAAATTATCCTTGAGCAAAATTCTCTTGATGTGGATTTAAAAACATATTTTAAAATATCTGATTTGTCAGAATGTCAGATTTATTTTAGTGACACCTATGATTTATCTAAACTAGGAGAATACAATGTTCAAGTAACAGCTGCTGATGCTTATAATAATAAAAAAGCAAAAGAAATAAAGATTAAAGTTATTGATTTAGAAGCTGCTAAAAAAGAAGGTGCAATTACTAAGAACTTAGATGGCAAACTTTATAAAAGTAAAGCAATGACTGATTATGAAAAATCAAAAAATGCTGAGCCAAAACAAAATACTCTTTCAACAAAGAATAATACCAATGAAAATAAAACATCTTCAACAAATAAAAGTACTAATTACTCTAGTACTAATAGTTCAGCATCTTCTTCACCAAGATATAGAAAAGACATTTCAGATTCTTATGTATCCCAAATAAACGCATACAGAAGTTCACAGGGATTAACTGTATTACCAGTTACTTCAGAAGCACAAGCTGAAGCAGATCGTAGAGCTAAAGAAATTGTTACTAATCCATCACATGATGGTTCATCTTATGGATTCGGTGAAAATATAGGTGGTGGTGGAATCGGCACAGACTTTTTTCAACTATGGATGAATAGCCATGCTCATTATAATGCAATCATAAGAGAACAAAATGTAGCTATTGCATCTAGTGTATATGAAATAGATGGAATGTGGTATGCTGTTGTAGTATTCAGAATGAATTATTAAATGTAGTTATTAATTGAAAGAGAGAAAATGCTAATGATATACATACATTTTGGACATAATAATTTTGATAAAAACAAATTTCAACCAATTGAAAATCTAAAATATATATCAAAACCAAGTGGAGGTTTATGGGCAAGTAGGTTGGATTCTAAATATGGCTGGGAAAAATGGGCTAAAAACAACGAAATAGATTTTTGCGATTTAACAAAATCATTTCAATTTAGAATTTCTAAATCAGCAAAAATATTAACTATTGATAATGTTAATAAATTAAAAAAATTACCTATGATAAAGAATGATTTGTTAAGTAATCCAATTGATTTTGAAAAGTTGGCAAGTAGGTATGATGCAATCGAAGTGTTAATAAGCAAAGATGGAAGATTATATTCAGCATTGTATGGTTGGGATTGTGATTCAATATTAATTTTGAATCCTAATGTTATTATTACAATAAAAAATAAAGAACTTCAGCCAGAATTCGATTTATCTAAAAATTTAGAAGAAATAGTTATGGAATAAAAAAAGATGATTAATTATCATCCTTCATATCTGAATCCATAAGACTTTCATATCCTTTGAAAAAATCTCTAATATCAATATTATATTTTTGAGCGATATTGAATAAGGTATCAAGAGAAACTCCAGCATTGACTTTAGGACTTTCTATTTGAGATAGAAAACTTCTACTCATTTCTGTTTCTTCAGCGAATTTTTCTTGAGATTTTCTAATAACATTAGTTCTTATGTCTTTCAAATTTTATTCCTCCTCTGTGACTTCCATAAAAAGTATATCCTATGCGTTCTTAAGCTAGCTGCTGTTAGTGC
>CANQRL010000009.1 GCA_947626275.1 uncultured Bacilli bacterium | reverse complement strand
AAAAGAGAAAAATAACTTTTCTCTTTTTAATATAAGTCTTTTTTATCAATGTCTACTAATTAGGTTTCACATCATTTCTCACCTTGATCTTTTTCTAACAATCGCTAAGAGCAACTATAACAGTTTCTATTTTTTCTCAACTGTTAAAGAATATGTCAATGATACTCCATCCTGAAGTGCATAATTGTCTCCCACATTTAATTGAATAATGATAGGGTTTTCAGAAGTAAAATTAGTTAAAACCTGATTAGTAATATCGTCTGTTTTCATACCAAACGCTTTCTCTAAGTCATTTTGTAATCCAAGTCCAAATTCATGCCATTTTGTTAGTGTTTTTTCACCAAGTGAAAGTACTACTTTATCTGACACATCATCGGGTTTTATAACAATTTCTCTTTCTACATTTGTTCCTTTTAATGTTATGGTTATACTTTGCATAAAAGTAGCAGGGTACTCAGTGGGACGATTAGGGTTCCCAATCAAGCGCCAGAATGCTGTTTTAATTCCTGCACCCATAAATTCGCCAGATGCAGAAAAGCTACCCCAGTCAATTTGTAAAACGTTTAAATCTGGATTGGTATACTCTAATTTGATTTTATTGCTATCATTTGCATCAATAGCTATAGAATACTTGTTGTTTTTCAATATTTCCTCTGTCGCAGGTCCCGTAATGTTTTTTAAGTCGGATTTGGAAATCACTTTATCGCTCGTAAACACAGTTTTATAAGCAATAGTTCCTTCTTGATTATTTTCTGCTACATATCCTTCATTCATATTCATTTGCATAGTAAATGATTTATCATATAATGAACTAATCCACCGTTTTCCTACTTCTAAAGAAGAAGTATCTGTCATATTGTTGATAAGCTCTTGTACTTTCGAAATGATTTCGTTATCATCATCAGAACCTGTTAAAGTAACTGCTTCTTCTTTCTTTCCTTCTGGTATAAGAACAACAGAGGATACACCAGGAGAAGATAGAAGCTTTTTCGTTGCACTTAGAAAACTACTACTATTTTGAAGAGTGGCTTTTCCCTTTATCCAACTCATATCAATAGTAACTGTTTGATCCTTTATAGTATGAGTAAAACCATTTTCATACTTAACATCTTCCTCATACTCTACATCACACGTTTTTGCTACACCAAACCATCCTGTTCCACATAATTCCGCATCTGTAACTCGCTTTGTTTTCTTTTCCGTAGAAACCACAGATGTATCTTTTAAACTATCATTAATATAAGTTTCTGTATCAATCATATTTTGCCATTTTGCTGTCAATTTTATATCATCCATAACTGGCATTTTTTCTGTCCACTTTGTAGTTTCTTGATACCAACCATCTAACTGATACTCTACATAATGTTCCTTATCAGCTTCCTTAGTAGCAGCTGGTAACGTAATTGTTGGATAAGTCCAATCATTTGGCACTAACGTAACCGTTTGCCCAGTTGCAGTTGGAGTGATTAAATCGCCCATAGATTGATTAGCAGGATAAGTATTTCCATTACTTGAATCTTTTATCTTCCATGACGCTACAGTCGCATTTACTGTTTGACTAGAAACAGGATTACCACCATTAGCATCAAAAGTGACAGTATATGGGGTTTTCATGATATCTCCAGAAGCAGCTGTATGACCTTGTCCATAAGTCAATGTTTCTCTTGTTACTTCATCTGTTCCTTCTTTACTATAGATAACAGTATAATCAATTCCCGTTCTCTTAGCATAGAAAGTTTTATCACCCGTTGTTCCTTTTGGAAGAGCAGAAACAATACCATTCTTACAGTCTTCTGTATCACACCATCCATCAAAAGTATATCCATTTTGAATTCCTTTTTGAGGGAGTGTAGCACCACTTTCGATAGTATAACTCATAGGGTCTGTTGAATCTCCAAGTTTATCTACAAAAGTGATTGTATAATCGTGTAACTCCCATTTTGCGTAAAGAGTCTTATCCCCTGTTGTTCCTGCTGTAATAGAAGGAACCTTTGTATTTTCTTGATAATCAGTTGTCGTATACCATCCTTGGAAATCGTAGCCTTCTTTCGTTGGAACTGGTAATTCAAAGTTATCCTCTATCGTATAGCTTGCTTTACTTGAACAATCAGCACAAGCATCATAATTTTGATAAGTAATAGAATATGTATGAAGATTCCAATGTGCTTCTAATACCGTATCCTTTGTTAAGGTATAACTATCTTGATTATCTATTCTTTTACTTGTCTCATCATACCAACCCGCAAAATCATATCCCAACTTTTCTACTTTCTTAAATTCCGTAATGGTTGGATTTTTCCATTTTGGAGTTAAAATTACTTCTCCTCCATCAATAGAAGTTAATTGACTGTATGATTTTCCAGTCTCATATTCTTGAGATTCCATTATCCATTTATCATAAGATAGAGGTACAGAAATGGTATCATCTTTCCCATTTCGATAAGTCAAGTTATAAGATTTTTTAAATAAATCGCTATTCTTTAACGTAATAGATTCAGTATATTTTATATTTTCTTGTCTTACAACCTCTTCTCCATTTTGATAAACAATAGTGTAGGTATGTTCTCTAAAATTAGCTGTTAAGGTAATGCTTTCTACAATTTCAAAGCCATCTGTAATTTCTTCACCATCATGGCTCCAATATTGGAAAGTATATCCTGTTTTGGTTGTTCCTGGTATTTCTGATAATTGAATAGTTGGGTTTTTCCATTTTGCTTCCATAACAATGGTAGTATTTGGATCAGCCGTTAAATTTAATTTCACTGCTTCTTCTGGCTGGTAGCAAGAATCATTCAACTGCCAACATTCAATATTTGCTGAATAGTCTTTAGAATCAACACTACTACCTTCTGTCTCAAACGTAACAGTATAGGTTTTCGCAAGTTCCTTAACACTTGGAGTCATATTTGTAAGACTATTATATTCAAATTCTTTTTCTATTACTTTACTATCTCCATATTGGAATTTTACCTTATACTTAATTGGTGTCCATTTAGCATGTAGTGTTAAGTTTGAAGAAACAGTAGTTTCCCCCTCTACTTTACTATCTTCATCTTTGTACCAACCATCAAATTGATATCCCGTTTTCTCTTTATTAGTTGGTGTAATGGTAGGATCTTTCCAACATGCCTCTAATGTAATATTGTCCTCACCAGTTTTAGATAATTGATTTTTTACATCGGTATCCGGTTCATAACAAATTCCATCAGTAGATCCTTTTATCTTCCATCCTGTTAAAGTAGCATATAAAGTATTTGTTTCTTCTATTTCATCTTTCCATGTTACTTGATAAGATTTCGTGAAGGTATTATCTGGTCTTGTTCTATTTACCCCATCAAAAGTAAAGGTATCTGTAATAGGGTCAACACCTTCAATACCAGATTCATAGGTTACCTTATAAGTTTTTGCTACCCACTCAGCTATTAAAGTAATATCCTCTGTTATTTCCATTTTTTCGCTTGTTACAGCTTTTCCATTCAGTTGCCATTCTTTAAAGTTATAACCTGTTCTCGTTGGCGTTTCTAGTTCTGAATTAGATAGTGTTGGATTAACCCAATCTGGCTCTAAAACAATTATCGCGTTATCAGAAGAAGTAAGTTTACTTCCAGTATAATTTACATCATAAGTTGTATCAGTTCCTTGAACTTTCCATTTCTGATAACTTAAGCTTCTTGGTTCTTCTTTTTGTTCGGTAGCACCATTATCATTATAATCATAAGTTACAGTCCACTTTTTAGTATATTCGGAATTTCCTTTTAAAGTAACTTGATCCGTATATTTATAAGTTTCTTCTCCTTCTTTACCAGCATATTTTATCTTATAAGTATGTTCTCTCCAGTTAGCATATACTGTCTTATTTCCAGTTGTTCCTATATCATAAGAAGATACTTTGTTGCCAGTGAAAGATTCATTTTCATACCATCCTTCAAAAGTATATCCTACTTTAGAATCAGGATTATCAATAGTTGCCCCACTTTCTACGGTATAGGTTATTTCGGTTGTGGTATTCAAGTTGTCTATACAAGTAATGGTATAAGAAACAATTTCCCATCTAGCTTCTAGTTCTAAGTATCCGGTTGAACCTTTCGAAATAGACTCTACTTTTTCATCCGTTCCCTTTTTATACCAACCTAGGAAAGTATATCCCTCTTTTGTTGGCTTACTTAGGGTGAAGGAATCTTCAACCGTATACGATTCTTTATTTTTTGTTTCTAAAGTACCATTTTTAGAATCTTCATACTTAATGGTATAAGTATCGATTTTCCATACTGCATAGACAATAACATTTTCATTTTCTGTAGCAGTTAAGTTATAGGCTTCGGTAATACAATCATCACAACGATCAACAGAATTTTCATGTTTTGTTTGACTCCATCCCAAGAAAGTATAACCTTTTCGTGTATATTCTTTCGTACTTAAAGAAGTCTTTGTATCATATCTATGATTCGTAGTTTCTACTGTTCCTGTACCGTTATTTGAATCATAGGTTACTGTATAATCATTTGCCCGCCATACGGCATAAACAATAACATTTCCATCATTATCAGATGTTAAATTATTTGCTTCGGTAATACAATCATCACAACGATCAACAGAACTTTCCTGTTTTGTTAAACTCCATCCTAAGAAAGTATAACCATCTCTTGTATAAGAAGATTTACTTAAAGAATCTATCCTGTCGTACATATGAGTCGTTTGTCCTACTTCCCCTTTAGGTTCAGAACTTCCTATTTCTTTATTAGGATCATAAGTTACTGTATAAGTATTCGCTTCCCATACAGCATAGACATCTACCACACCATCGGTTGTATAGTTTTTATTTTCTTTAATAAGTTCATTCGTCTCAAGATTTTTGGTCCATCCTACGAAATGGTAGCCTTCTTTTGTAAATTCATTTTCACTTAAAGATTTCTCTTCATCATAAATATGTTTACTGTTAGGCATTGTTCCTGTGCCACCATTTGGATGATAAGCAACTTCATAGTCATTTGCCTTCCATACAGCATAAAGTGAAACGGTAGCACCATCCTCACAGATTAAATTGGCAACTGCTTCTTCCTCTTTAAAATCTACTGGTCCATTCAAGGTTTTACTCCAACCTTGGAAAGTATAGCCATCTTTCGTATATTGGTTTTTGCTTAAAGGAACTTTAATGGTATCCTCATCATGATATTGATAGTGATATAAGAAATCTACATCTTCAAAAGTGAAATCTTGAGGTTCCATTGTTCCTTTACCACCATTGGCATTAAATTCTACTTGATAGCGGTAAGGTTTCCAATTCGCATATAGCGTAATTCCTTGTTCTTCCATTCCCATCTCTTCTGGGTCTGGCATAGTGTAATGTAAAATATCCTCAATTGGTTTTGCCTTTTCAAAATCTCTAGATGGATACCATCCTAAGAATTTGTATCCTTGATGAGTTGGAGAAGTATAGTCTTCAAGAGATTTTCCTTCTCTTGTAAGCAATTCTTCTACCGTCGTATCATAGTTGACATTTTTAAATGGTTGATAAACACCTTTAAATCCAAAATTGAAATTAAGTGTTCCCTTATGGATTTTCCATTTCGCTACCAACGTAATATTTCTAGCTGGCATAGTATCTTCTTTAAAATTCCATGCCTCGCTCGCTAATGAGCCATCTACATTTTCTAAATACCAACCTTGGAAATCGTGATGTTCCCAATCTACAAATTCAGGTTCCGTAATAGAATCTCCATAATAGTAAGTAACAGGCTTACTATTTTTTCGATGGGGATTATCGTTTTTAAAAGTTACTTGATAAGGTATCTTTTCTGCTTTGACTAGAATATTGACGTGATGAGATGGAATAGATAATGTGATATCTTCTTCCGTTGTTTCCACACCGTCAATTACCCAAGAAACAAAGCGATATCCTGGATTAAAAGATAGATTATCGAAAGTAATTTCTATTTCCTTGTCAAAGTAGTCCGTAATACTAGAAATCTTACTAGTTACGCCTTCTTCTGTCGTAATAGTAACGGTATATTGATTTCTTTCATAATAAAAATCTAAAGAAGCCAGTCCATCACCAGTAATCGTTAAAGATTGCTCTTCAGGAACGTTAAATCCGTCTACTTCGCGAGGAGAAACTCTGATGGTTTCGTCAGTCGTTCCTATTTGATAATCAACGATTGGCTCTAAATATCCGTCGCCTTCTTTATTCATAAAATGATGCTTTACAGTATAAGGAGTATTCTCTTTTGGAGTTGCTTTGGCGGTAACCGTTATTCCACCTACTGGAACAGTAAGAATTGTTTTGCCATCTACTTCTTGAACAGATCCTTCCCAAGTAAGATTTTCATATCCCATCTTTAAAGCAGCTGTTACTTCTACTTCTTGTTCAAAGTAGTAACTTCCTGATCCTGTTACTTTTTCTATTCCTGTAGAAGCTTGAACTTTTACATCATATTTTTCTCGAACATAGTAGTAAGAAACAATCGTTTCCTCTTCCCCAGAAATCTCTTTTTCAGTATCTGATTTAGAGGAATCAAAAGTAAATCCTTCTTTTACTTTTCGGTCGGTAATCGAAGTAGTTGCTCCTGTTCTTCCTTCTTGTTCTTCTTCCACTGGTTTAACACCGTCATAATTTCCTGCAACATTCATGTAGTAATGTTTAACTAAATATTTTGTATGAGGGTTTGCTTCCCATTTTGCATAAAGGGTAAGATTTCCAACAGAATTTTCTAATTCTGTCACTGGTCCTTTTTGATAGTCTTGATCTAAATACCAGCCACGGAATGTGTATCCTCCCCTTTTCGGAGTTGGTAATTGAACCTTGTCTTCTACCGTATATTGAGAAGAAGTTTCACCTTCCCCTCCCTCTAATTCATAGGTAATCGTATATTTGATTGGAGTCGTTGTGACTGTTACTGTATCGTTATCTTTTACCTGATAAGAAATAGTAAGCGTTTGTTCTTTGGTAGACCACTCTTTTAAAGCATATCCACTTTTTAAAGTCGCTTCTATTTTTATCTCATCACCATAGTAGAAGTCACCTGATTGAGTAAGAGAGGCAATTCCTCTATCCCCTGTAATAGTAATGTGGTATTTATTTCTAGTATAGTAATACTTTATAACAGTTGTTCCCTTACCATCAATTACTACCTCTCGTTTTTGAGGAGCGGTAAAGCCTTCATAAATATGGGTATCAGGTTTTACTTGAGAGTCAGTTTTCCCCTTTAGCGTCTCTATTTCTTCTGGAGTTTCTGGATAGCTCTCATCTATATTTTGTAAATAATGTTCTACCCGGTAAGGAGTATCTGCATTAGCCTCTGCCATTACCTCTATTCCAACATTTTCATCTGGCATCGCAAAAATATCGCCATCTAAAGATCTACTATAGCCACTGAAGTGATAGCCATCTTTTAAGGTATAACCAATCTTTACTTCATCTCCGTAGTAGTATTTTCCACTTCCACTTACAGAATCAATTCCTGCTCCACCTACTACTACCAATGTATAAATTTTAAGAGAATAATAGTATTTTACGATTGTTGTACCGTCAGATTCTACTTTCACGCTTTTCTTACTTGGTGTTTGATATCCGCGATACGTGTGCGTAGCAGGAGTAACCGTACTATTGGTTTTCCCGTCTAAAATTTCGATATCTTTATAAGTTTTAGGGTACGTTCCATCTTTTTCTTGTAAATAGTGTTCTACCCGATAAAGTGCATGCTCATTAAGAGCCCATTTTCCCTCTACCTGAGTATCTTTTGTGACACCATCTTCAAAATGGAATTCTTCCCCATCAACGTACCATCCAGCAAAGTAGTATCCCCTTTTTTCTCCTACTTTTGGTTCTGAAATAGCCTCTTTATGTTTTGCATGTAATTCTATTTGATTTCCATTTCCGTCATCCACGGTAACCGTATAAATATTTTCTTCAAACCGAGCCTCTAAAATAACATCTTTCGTAATCTCAGAGTTAAAGTCGAATTTTTTATCATTCCAATACCATCCTTGGAAAGTATAACCCTCTTTGGTTGGAACTTTTGGTTCTTCCACTTTCCCACCATGACGAATATTGACCATGGTATAGACATTATCGCCAATTTGAAAAGAAACACCGTAATCTTTTCGCCCACAAAAACACAAAAGGAGGAGCAATAGAAGAATGCCTACAATTACGGCAATTCTTATCGTCCATTGTCTCCTCTTTATATTATTTTTTTCTTTTTTCTTCATTCCTTCACCGCCACAATATTTTATCCTCTAGTATTTGCCCGTCAACTTAAGTTCGATTATACCATATCCTTCTTACTTTTTCAATGTTTGAAAGAGAAAAGTCCCCAAAACATCCCTCTCTTCATATGTTTTTTTCTCTATCACAAAAAAGTGTCTCACATCTCTCTTCATTTTCTTAAACTTAGGCCCTATAATTTTCTTCTTTCGGTAGAAAAAAAAGTCTTCTTGATATCGCTCAAATAAAAACCTTAAAAAGAGTTCAGGGACAGACCCTAACAGATGAATGCTTTGATAAAGTAGATACGAAAAGAAAAGCAAGGTGAAAAAATTAGGGTCTTTCAAAAGAAGGAAAAAAATGGTAAAGGAAGAACAAAGAAAGAGTATCAGATAACTACAATAATAGCTAGTAAAAAAATTGAGAAGCAAAAAAAGAAACTTTGATCCATCTAAGGGATAGATAGGAAGAAGATTAAAAAAGAGCAAGGGAAAATGATAAGAGCTTTTCCAAAAAAAGGAAAGGAGGATTTGAAATAAGGGACCTCCTAGCGTAATCAAAAACTCTTGGTACATAGGACGATTCAGTTTCTCTTGAAACTCTACCATACCCCCAAACGGTAAAATTAAAATTCTTTTGATTTTCCATCTGAAGAAAGTAGCTACTGAGACATGACCCAATTCATGAACAAAAATGATAGTCATAAATTCGACTACCTTTTGAAACTGCGCCGTTAAAATAGAAAGAACTAAAAGAAGGTAAAAAAGAGGATGAAAGCGAACTTTAAAGAGGATATTCTTCATATGGAATCGATACTCCCTCTTCTTTATAAACCAAATATAGTTCTTTTTCTGCTACCCCAAGAAGATTTCCTTCTTCTACATAGTCATACAGTTTTACCGTACTAGTAGAAAGATTACCATACCAACAATGGATACCATCTAATTGTTCGACAATCACTACTTTTCCATACCCTTCTTTTTCTCCTACAAAAATAACCAAACCGGTTTTTAAAACAGGGACAGGATACGTATCTTCAACCATTAGACGTACTCCTTCTAAATAGGGTTCTTTCTTCTGATAAGTTAATGTTTCCTGAAAGGCGGGTTTGGTTTTGATATATTTATCAAACGGAAAAGTTGACCCAAACAGATTCTGATACAAGGTTCCTACTTCTAAAAAAGGAAAACTTTCGGTATAGACTTTTTGATAGACAAGTTCTTTAAAACGTGGGCTCATTTTTATCATAATCAAAACACATAAACTAATGATAATCGTCAAAAGGGTTCTAAAAAGAAAAGGAACTAGTTTCATCCACTCACCTATTAATAAGTATGTATTCCTTTTTCCTTTAGAACAAAAAAAGAATAAGGAAAACCTTATTCAAAAATCAAATCTTTATTCATATTGTAATATTGGAAACAAGATATTAATGATAGAATCGCCGCTATAAAAAGAAGAAAATCGGCTACTCTTAAATTGAATAATTCAAAAGGTAAATTATAGAATAGCGTAAGCGTAATTCCTGTCATTAAACAAGCTGTCTTTAACTTTCCTGATTTAATAGCTGCCACTACTTTTCCCTTATTTCCAGCAATCATCTTAATGGTATTGACAACACTATCACGCATCACAATGATAACGGGAATAATAGGATGGATAAATCCCGTCGCCGCTAAAATAATCAATACCGAATTGACAAGCATCTTATCCGCTATCGCATCAATCATTTTTCCAAAATCGGTAACAAGGTTGCGACTTCTCGCAATATGTCCATCTAAAAAGTCCGTTAAGGATGCCACTATAAATAGGACTCCTGCAACCAAATATTTGATATCCACTACTATTTTTTCTGATATGAAGAGTTTCGGAACCTCTATTCCCATCATATCAAAAGGAAGCACCAAAATAATGACAATGACAAAAGACAATATGATTCTTGCTATGGTAATTTTATTTGGTAAATTCCAAATTGTGTTTTTACTTTTCAAATTTCTTTTCCGCATATTATCCCACCAATACATAAGAGACATCGGTCTTCGAGTTAATACCATTTACCTCGTCATCTTTATCTCCTTTTTTAGCAAAGGTAATGATTAAAAAAATCACAACACAAACGAGTAAAATAAGAAAACTAACTATTAAAAAGAAAGCAATCGGATTTTTTTTCTTCTCTTCTAGTGTATAAGGAGAAGCAATTTTCTTCGCCTGTTTCTTTTCATGCTTTTTATTTGCTTTCTTAATATCTTCTAGGGAAATCTTGGAAGTATAATCAAAAACGAATTCGTTAAAATCTTCCACCATTTCTTCATAGTCTAAGCCTAGATATTTTGCATAATCACGAATAAAATATTTCAAATAAAAAATATCTTTAAAAGCCTCTCTATTACCCGCTTCGATATTTTCTAATTGAGATGGCTTCAGTTTTAAGTCTTCTGCTGCTTCTTCAATGGAAATGCCCATACTAACTCTTGCTTCTTGTAACTTCTCTCCTATCTCTTTCATTTGAAAACCTCAATTCTAAAACAAATAACACTTCATAAGCCATGTTCTGTACCACTAGGGTGGCAAACATT
Organism: uncultured Bacilli bacterium; assembly: GCA_947626275.1. Lineage (GTDB taxonomy): Bacteria > Bacillota_I > Bacilli_A > RF39 > UBA660 > UBA5578. Next base: position 63,798 of record CANQRL010000009.1, on the reverse strand, counting down.
TATCTACCAATTGCTTGGTCCCTAACTCCGTTTGTTTCCTTCGTTAGAGCTCCCCTACCAAAATTTGGGTTTCTCGCTCGCGGGGTTTACTACGTTCCACTCCCTAGATTTCTCCAGGGCATCGTCGCTATAGCACTTTTATACTGTACTTGACCATATCCGAAGACTTAGGTCTTTCCAGAGCCGTTAGTAAAAACTACTAGGGGTTATTTTTTCCCCCTACACGAACACTACAATCATTACAGACTGTGCGAGCATGGACTTTCCTCTATATAGTATCCTATACAGCGTTTGCCCGAAATATTATTCTTTTCCATATATTATTTTTTCTAGATTTGATAATCTTCGAAGTAAATCGGCATTCGCTCCGCTAGCGCCAGTAGAATCATTCTCTGAGATAACATCTAATTTGGTACGAAGATTTCTAACTTCCTTCTTTAACCGAATATTATCTTCTAATAATTCTTTTTTATCTTCTTCTAATTCTCGGATAATCGTTGTCATTTCATCATAATCTTTAATAATCATATCGAGAAAACGATCTACTTCTTGTGGTCGATAACCTCTTGTATCAATTTTAAAATCTTTCTCTAGAATATCCTTACTAGTAAGCACAACTCTATCTTGATACATTCTATCCACCTCTCTTTATTTCTCTCATATTATCTCAAAAAAAAGAATGTTTGTCAAACATTCCCCTGCTCCTTCTTTTGACCGATTTGATAAGTATTTAATTTGATATAGCTAATGTCGTTAATCATGGTATTAAACATTTCTTCTACATGCTTTTTTCGTTCCATTTTCTCACCTCCATATCACTATAGAATAAAGAATGCGGAACATTTGTCGAATACTAGTGAGGAGTGGAAATAATTTTTATTTTATAGTATAATACTCCTAGGTGAGGAACGTGAAATATCCAAATGGCATTCAAAAAGTCTATAAAGTGCTTCCCTCTTATGGAAATAGAGGAATGAACCTAGAAGAAGATTTGAATGTCACGAATGAGTATTATCGGGATAGTGATATCGCTATCATTTATAAAAAGCCAACGCCGATTACGATTCATAAAGTCGATTATCATTCGAGAAAAGATGCTGTCATTACCGATGCTAGATTTACGATTCCATCTACTACGGATTATAATGGAATCTATCAGGGAAAATATATTGACTTTGAAGCCAAAGAGACTTCTTACAAGACAAGTTTTCCCCTATCGAATATCCACGAACACCAGATTGCTCACTTACGAAGAATTCAAAAACATGGAGGAATTGGTTTTCTTATCGTACGTTTTACCGCTTATGGAGAGACTTACTTTTTAAGTGGAGATGCCTTTTTTCACTTTCTCGATAGTGAAAAAAGAAAATCGATTCCGAGAAGTTATTTTCAAAAATATGGGAAACTCATTCCGATTGGGTTACGCCCACGCTTAGATTATTTAAAATTGATAGAGGTGAAAAATGAAACCAAAAATGAGAAAGCTTAAAAATCCAACATCCTTAGTTGTTATCATCATGAGTGTATTAGTGCTTATTGTAGGAACCTTAGCAATTGGGTTCTTGCCAACTTTTCTTCTAGTCCTTATCTTAGATGTCATCTTCTTCCGTGTAGAAATTAAAACCATTGCGACTCGGGTTATCCATAATCTAAAGAAAGAAAAAGAAAAAGCGAAAAAAGAAGAAAAGAAAGTAGAACTTCCTAAAAAGGATGTCGCAATCGTCCATGAATACAAAAAAGATGATGAAGTAATCGTAGTAGGAGATGAAGAAGAAATGAAGAAAAAGGGGAAAACAAAAGAAAAGCCAAAAAAGGAAAAGAAGAAAAGACATATTGCTCTTCGAATTTTCCAATGTTTCTTAATTTTCTGCTGCCTATGTTTTATGGCAGGAGTTGTAGGAGTCGTTGCTTTTTGCTCTTATATCGTTGAAAATTCTCCTGACTTTAATCCAGAGAAATTATATTCCGTATCTCCTACCACTCTCTACTGGCGAGACGGTTCCTTAATGGCAACGGTTGGACTAGAAAAAAGAGATATCATTACTTATGATGAAATTCCAGAAGTTTATATCAATGCCTTGGTAGCTACGGAAGATGCGAAATTCTTCCAACATAATGGATTTGACCTTCAAAGATTCTTAGTTGCTTCGGTTACGCAAGTATTAACTCGAGGAAGAGAAGGTGGAGGTGCCTCTACTCTTACTATGCAGCTTTCGAAAAACACCTATACTTCTAAAGAAGACGAAGGAATTGAAGGAATTATTCGTAAATTTCAAGATATTTATGTAGCGATGTTCAAAATTGAGCCTACTTATACCAAAGAAGAAATCATTGAATTTTATATCAATAGTAACCAGATGGGTTCTACTTATGGACTAGAAGCTGCTGCCCAAATGTATTTTGGAAAAAGTGCCAAAGATATCAATATCTCAGAGGCTGCACTTTTAGCAGGAATGTATCAAGCCCCTTCTGGATATGATCCATTTTTCCACCCAGAAGCTGCTGAAAATAGAAGAATGACGGTCCTTGGACTATTAAAAAGACATGGTTATATTACTGAAAAAGAATATGAAATTGCTAAGAAATTAACGGTTGATAAAATTGTAACGGGAACCGGAATTACTTCCAATGCTGATCCGATGGATGGAGAGATTCGTTCTGCTGTTGATACTGTCGTAGAAGAAGTCAAAGAGCTAACTGGTCAAAATCCACGATTAACTTCCATGAAAATTTATACAACCTTTGATAAAACCCTCCAATATCACGTTGGAAAAATCATGACCGGAAAAAGCTATAAATGGGAAAATAGTAAAGTTCAAGCAGGAATTGCCGTTGTCGATGTAAAAACAGGCGCACTTGTTGCCGTTGGAGGAAATAGAGATACTTCCGTAGATGGAAACATTAACTGGGCAACAGATGAAAACTACTTAAGACAAATCGGTTCTACTGCTAAACCACTTTATGACTACGGTCCTGCCATTGAATTTGAAAACTGGTCCCCAGCAACGGCGATTGCCGATGAAAAAATAACCTATAGTGATGGTACTTCCATCAACAATGCCGATGGTACCTTTAGAGGATATGATACCATTCGAGAACAATTAAAATTATCACGAAATATCCCAGCTTTAAAAACATTCCAAAAATTAAGCAAGGGAGATATTAAATCATTCGTTCAAAAGTTAGGACTTCATCCAGAAAATAACTTCCATGAAGCACATGCTATTGGTGGTTACGAAGGAGAAACACCTCTTTCCATGGCTGCTGCTTATTCCGCTTTTGCGAATGGTGGTTATTATACCGAACCTTATTCCGTTACTAAGATTGTAATGGGAGATACTTCAGAAGTCATTACAAATTCAAAGGAAACAAAACAAGTCATGAACGATTCTACCGCTTATCTCATTACCAATATGCTACAAGATGCCGCTGCTTATGGTATCGACTCTGGAAAATACAAAAATATTAATGGAGTTCCTTATGCTGGTAAAACTGGTACAGCGAACTTTGATGCAGAAACGAAAAAGAAATGGAAACTTCCAGCAAAAGCAGTTGGTCACTATTGGGTTTGCGGTTATAATACTCAATATGCGATTGGTATGTGGTATGGATACCCTTCTATTAAAGATGGATACAACTTACTAGCTAGTATGCAACATACAAGATTATTCCAAGCTGTCGCAAAAGGAATTTTCAAGGATAAAACCGATTGGAAGATGCCAGATACGGTAACCAAAGTAAAAATTGAAACGGGATATGCTACGCTACAACTTCCAAGCGAATATACACCAAAGAAATATATTAAAGAAGAATACTTTGTAGCGGGTACAGAACCTGCTACCACTTCTACTAGATTTGCCCAACTAGCAGACGTATCTAACCTACAAGCTACTTCTAATTTGGATGGTTCGATTTCCCTTTCATGGAATCCAATTGCCACTCCAGATGCGTTAAATAAAGATGTTATTAAAAAGTTAAATCAAAGTGCCTTTAATACAGATAGTGCTTTAAACTCTTATGTCAATAAGGTTTATAAAGAAAACGTAAGTACGCTAGGTACTTTAGGTTACAATATCTATGTTCAAACCAGTGAGGGATTAACTTTACTCGATTGGACAGAAAATACAAACTATGTTGTTTCTGGACAATATGGCGATGTTACATTAATTGTAAAGGCATGCTACTCGAAATTCAAAAATAACATGAGTAAGGGTTCAAGTATTCAAGCAACAGTAAACAGTTCTTCTATCATCCCTACTCCTGAACCTACTATTCCGGAGAATTAATCAAAAAAAGAGACTTCATTCTTGAAGTCTTTTTTATATGACTAAGGTAAATAAATTTCCAGAGCCTTTATTTACTAATTTACACAACGTTTGTTGAAGCTTATACCGTGCTCCTTCTGGCATGAGCGAAATCTTTGCTTGAATTCCTTCTTTAACTATGACATCTAAACTTCTACCAAAAATCTCACTCTTCCAAATATTGTCTTGATCTTTCATGAGATAGTCAATCAATTCTTTACTTTGTACTTCCGAACCAATAATTGGCTCAAAAGTGGATTCTACATCGACCCTTATCATGTGAATAGAAGGCGCTACGGCTTTTAATTTGATACCGTATCGACTTCCCTGTTTAATCACTTCTGGTGTTTCTAATTTCATATCTTGTAACGTTGGGCTAGCAACTCCATATCCTGTTTTTTTAACCATCGCTAAAGCGCCTTTAATGTGATCATATTCCGTTTTAGCCTCATTATATTCCTGGAAAAGAGAAATAATATCTGCTCTACTAGAGACTTCTCTACCAACAATCTCTTTCAATACCTGATTGTATAACTCATCATCTGCCTGTAAATTAATCGTTACAATACCGGTAGAAGTATCGACATTAGAAATATACGATTTCGTAATATACTCACAAGCCTCAAAGTGTTTCGTAATCGTATCAATATCTCTTAACTTATCTACTTCCACAACACTTTCTCTAATCTTGTCGATATAGATTTTTTTAAGCCAATTAGTAGGTTCTAGGCAAGCAATCCAATCTGGCATATTGACTTCCACTTCTAATACAGGAAATTCGTATAACGCCTCTTTTAAAATTTGATAGACATCTTTCTCATTTAGATTTTCAGCACTTATTGGCAATACGGGTACCTGATATTCTTCTCGCATTTTATCTGCCAAAGATTCGGTTTCTGGTAACATTGGATGAGCAGAATTTAAAAGGACGATAAAAGGTTTTCCAATACTTTTTAACTCTCCTATCACCCGCTCTTCCGCTTCTATATAGCTACTTCTTGCTATTTCTCCAAAAGAGGCATCCGTCGTAACGACAATTCCGATACTAGAGTGATCACGAATCACTTTTTCAGTTCCAATTTCTGCTGCTTCAACAAAAGGAATCTCTTCATCATACCAAGGCGTACGTACCATTCTTGGACCATTCTCATCCTCATATCCTTTTGCTCCATCGATCACATACCCTACACAATCGACTAGGCGAACACTCGTCTCAAAATCATCAATCTTAATCGTAGCCGCACTGCTCGGAACAAACTTTGGTTCCGTTGTCATAATGGTTTTTCCTTGAGCCGATTGGGGGATTTCATCTAGACATCTTTTTCGTTCATATTCATCAGTAATATTCGGTACTACTAAGTTTTCAATAAACTTCTTAATGAAGGTACTTTTGCCTGTTCTAACGGCTCCTACTACCCCTAGATATAAATCTCCACCTGTTCTTGTTGTTATACTTTTTATAATATCCGTTTTTTCCATATATTCCCTACTTTCTTTCATTTAACTATATGAAGAAGTTTTCAAAATATGAAAAAAAGAGTCTAACATAGACTCTCAAAAAAATCAAAATTTCTCCCTATGGATAGAATAATTATTCATTTTTTTGGTATTCTTTCACTTTTGGTTGATCAACGAGCTGATTAAAATACTCTTTATCCATTGCTGTTACGGTCATATATGGCTCATTCCCGTCGCCCATTCCAATACTATTTCCTAAACAAAAATCAGTGATTTGATAATTCGTTACATTACTATTTTCCTTGTACCCTAATTTTAAATTATCAAAGTGTAGGTATTCATTATTAAATTCTCCTCCGACTAACCAAATCGCATAGCCTTTCTTTAAATCTTGATCAAGGTAAGGATAAGCATCTTTATGTAGACGAATTCCAGCGGTATATCCGGCAGCGGTTATTTTCTCACAGAACGTTCTAAACATCTGATTAATTCTTTCTCGATCCTCATCAGTTCCATTTATCAAATCATTGCGAATGCCCTCATGGTCTAATAACAAGCTAGATTCAGTATCTAGGTATACTGGTAATTCCACACTACCTGCCTCTTCTAAAGTTGGAAGGAGAACAGCAATCTCTTCATTGATTTCTTGAGCCGTACGAGCCGAAGAATAGTGCTGAATTCCAATCGCTAGTCCCTTAGAACGGAAAGTTTCTAAGTTTTTTAAGAAAGCGGGAGAAACGGCTTTTCCATGACTCGATTTTATCATGGCAAATTGAATGCTGGAATCAAGATTGCTGTAATCATATCCGCTATATTCTACGACAATTCCTAATGCATAATCTTTTTCCAAATCTTCTCTATCCATCAGTTCATGATTAACCCCAGAATAATAGTAATTTACCATATCCCCATAAATAGAAGGAATCGTAACTCTTTGTCCAATAGATAGCATATCTGGATTAGCAATCCCATTGTAGTCACTCAAATCATCCATTTGCATTCCAAATAAGACTTGTAAACGCCATAGAGTATCTCCCTCTTGAATTTGATAAGAAAAGTCATCGACAAATCTATCTGCTCTATTCATCTCCTGAGATACAATCATTCCAGCTATATTTTGACATAATAAATCTACTTGTCCATCCGAAACTACCATACAGTATTGACTCGTATCAACATCGGTATCTTGCTCTCTTACGAGTACTTTATGATACCGATAATTAATAAGAGAATTTAATACTTCTTCTTTTCCCATAACACAGACGTAACAGTTGTTAGCCTCTAATTTTTGAACGAATTCTCTTACTAAGGAATTTAACCACCAGTAGGATCTAAAATTTTCTCTTTCCTCTACATAAGGATCTAAATTCAAACAAATAGGATAAGTGATTTCATATTTTCTAACGATTTTTTTAACTTCATCCACTTTTTTATATACTTCTAAATAAGAGTTCATCGTCATATCTACCACTAATCCCATATTTTTTTGTTCTCGAGATACTTGTTCAAGAATTTCTGGCGAAGCACTATCTACTAAAACAAAGTCCGTATCTGCTTCGTCTTTCTCCTCTGGATAGACAATTCCTGTAATGGCATGTTCTTCTACTGGGGGTTCTTCTTTGGGTTCAGGACGTAGGAAAAAAGCTGCTCCCGTAATCGTAATCGCGCTAGCTAATCCCACCAAAGCAATTCGTTTTTTTAGAGTATTTCTCGTTTTTCTTCCATTATAATATTTCATTTTCATTGTATTTCATCTCCAGTGCACATGTATTATAACATAAAAATCTAAAAAACGTTAAAAGTTTATAGAATATAACGATTATTACTCTTATCGCTCATCATACTAAAAAAAGAATCTCTTGCGAGATTCCTTTTTGAATCAAACATTTGGCATCCTATCCAACTGAAAGTATAAAATGGGAAGAAGGATAATCGCTAAAAGATTACGGGAGAAAAAAGCTAGAACAAATAAGATAGCATACCATTTTTGATACTCTACCCTAATATAAATATCTTTATTTTTTAACCAACCGACTAGAAAAACGGCGATAAAGATTAAATCAAAAAGAGATTGGGTATCTGAAAAAAACGTACAAATCCCAGGCGTTAAAAGTAAGAAATAGGAAAAGCGATGATTCTCTCGTTTCTCCCTTTCTTTTTTCATGAAGAAACCTGGTATACTAGCAACTAAAATACAGAGTAGGGACGCTATCCAAATCCTATTCGTCATCGTAGAAGATGGAAGGATAGAGCAATCTTCCAAGAATAGAACAGTTGTCATTCCTAAAGCAAAGAGGATAACCAAAATTTCTACAATGGCATAAGAAGCCGTCAATCGCCTTTTCTTAGAAAGAATTAAATTTCTAATCGGTAAGATGAGAAATGGTAAAAGAGAGGCGGCAAGTGGCGCTAACGTTTCATAATAGATAACATTTCCAAAAATATAAAGGAATAGAAAAAGAATAATTCCCAGTATTATGATACTTTTTTCTAACCATTTTATCATAGAATCCCGCCTATCGTCTTATCAAAAGTATACCATTTTCTCTATTCTTCAGCAATCATTTTAGCAAAAAATGTATTCCTTCGAATACCTTAAATAACACCTGTAACATATAGTAATGCACCGACAACAAAGATAGCAAAGATAGCTAGAATGATAATTAAAACAGGAAGCATCTTCTTTTTTACTTTTTCTACCGCTTTTTCTCCAACAAGTGGAGCATCTACATTGACACCAAGATTTCGTAACATAATCTGGGCGACTTGCGTAATGTTTCCATCGATTTGTAAAGAAGTATTGGTTCTAGAAATATCTTTTCCTGCTACTAAGAATGGGGTCTTTTGTGAGAAGTCAATCTCTTCATACGTCGTTGTCAATAAAAGTTTCGTCTTAATTCCATAGAATGAAGTAGCATAAAGCGTATATCCTTTTTCCATTCCTCTAGTATAGGCAACGTTTAATACATTATCCACACCTTGCATGTTCTTTCTCAATCGTTCTACGGTTTTTGGTTCTATTTGCTCATTATATAAATCACAGTCGGCAATAATTAAATCGTAAGCATCTTGATTGATATAGGCCGCTAAATATTGACACATCAATTCAAACCGTTTCTCTTTATCCTCAATTGGCCATACTTGAACATTTGGCTTAAATTGATCTCTAAATCCATTTAAACATTTACTGATATATTGAAGTCGATCCTTATCAGCAATTAATAAAATTTTTTTATCGTTAGGAATCGTTTCAAAGAAGAAATGTTGAGGTAATTCTGATTCAAAAGCATAAGGAATATTTGGATTATCGGCGATAGCAAAAAGAGAATTGGTCGCAACACTTAGTGGAATTTTTCCTCCTGCTGGGAAGAACTCAGCTGGTTTTTGAATGATATCTAAATATTCCGCACCAACACCGTTATCATAGTTGAAATTCATGACACTATCATATTCGCGAAGGACATTTTCACGGACAACAAGGAATCCTCCCATCGTATCGTCTGTTTCTTTTCCTTGATATTTTTTCGTAAGGGTTTCTTCATAATTGGTCCAAACTTCTCCAACTCCACTTACAATCATACGATAATAAGCAATTTTTTGATCTTTTGGTGCATCGGTTAAATATTTTCGTCCAGCAATGGATACCAATCTCATCTGTGGTACAAAGTTGAGTACATGATATTTTAAGTTCTTAAGCCATAGGTTAGATACTTTCATATTTTGAACACTGTTATCGCCTAAAAAGATATGAACACAAATATCTTTAACGCCACATTGAGCCGCTAATTCCCCATACGTCTTCAACTGTTGAAACTGAATTTCTTCTGTACGTTCTCCGATACTAAAGAAAATGTGTAATCTAGAGTTATGCTCTACCGCATAATTGATAGAATTGGCAATGACTGGGTTAGTCGCAAACGTATTCGCTGCGATATGGGATTGTACGGCATTCGACTTCTTATTTGGTTTTCCATTGGAACTAAAAGCCAAATAACCTGCCCGAAAGCTAGATAATTGTCCCTTGTTTAATCCTATTTCTGTACCACTTGCAAATAAAGACACAAATGGATAATAATTGGATAGCTTTGCCAAAGATGGCATAAGAGCCGCTGTATAAACATTAAAAGACTTTGGAACTTCCATTCCAAATCCATTCATTAATAGTAAAATTGATTTTCTTCCACTTCCAGGCATATCCCTCTCTCCATTCTTATTATTCAAAACTATTATATCAAATTTTTGAGAAAAAGGAAAAAAAATAAAGAAAATACATGATTTTCTTTACGTTTATGTCAACAATTTGCCTCTTTCTAATATGATATTGGTCTTTTCATAAATTAGTTTTCCCCATTCATAGGAAGAATATACCTCTTTGGAAGTCTTTTTTTTCACATAAAAATGATTTTTATACACATAGATGTCAAAATCAGGAGTTAAAAAATCTAGTGGCTCTTCTACTTGATATAAAAAGCTCGTCTCTTCTTTCACAATTCGCATTTCTACCTGATGAAAAGGATAATAGTCCAAATCTTCCTGTTGAAGCGTTAAAACCATTCCTTCTTCTGGATCTAGATAGACATGGATATTGTAAAATCCCTCTATCGTAATATGATAGTACTCTTCTAAATTTAGAAATAAGGAACGAAAAGAGTCTTCAATCGCCTCTAAATCTTCGAAACAAAAATTTTCGATTTCTGATTTTTTTAAAAAGAGAACTAACTCGTCTTCCTTCTCTTCTATTTTCACCCTACCACCCAATAGTAGTGTATGAAAAAAAAGATAGATGGGAACTACATCGTTCTTTCTATCTTTTGATAAATTTCATTTTTTCCTAATTTCGTAACATTGGAAAACATCGTAAAATCATCACCAACAACCAAATCCAAATCCGCTAAAATCGTTGCTCTTTGTTTTTGATGAAGGGTAATTTTTACTTTATCCGTTTTCGTTGCGACAATCGTAACCGGAATTTTATAATGCTTTAAGAAATTATACATCATCAAATCGTCATTCGTAGGTCGATGACGAAAATCGACTAACATAAATACTTGTTTTAGATTCGGTCTATTTTGTAAATAATCTTCCATCATCAAGCCAAATTTCTTTTGTTTCTGCTTACTTAAAGCCGCAAAACCGTATCCAGGAGCATCTACCAAATAGAAATCTTCATTGACCAAATAAAAATTAATCGTTTGGGTTTTTCCAGGGGTCGCTGATGTCCGCGCAAAGTTTTTTCGATTGATTAGGGTATTGATAAAACTACTCTTCCCTACATTCGATCTACCAACTAACAAGAATTCTGACTTTCCATCCGTCGGATATTGACTCCTTCTAACTGCGCTTACGACTAAATTAACGCTAGTAATTTTCAAACAATTCACTCCTTTTTACAAGACGTTCACCATTATAACATGTTCTCTAGTTTTTGTCAAAATGACACATTTATTTTGCTTTATTTGGATGGTATGGAACAAGATGAGAAACGATTACTAATAAATAAAAAGCAAACGATAATAAGTCTCCTACAACAATCATAGAATATGTATTTCCAAGGACAAGGATAGGCGTATTTCCTACATAATCACTGATAAAAAATTGGAAAACACAATTCGTTGACAAAGCGATGAAAAAGAAAAGGCAAAGCATCTTTGATACTTCAGAGATACGATGAGAAGATAATTGGGAATGAAGAAGAAAGAAAGCAAAGATCATATTCCAATGATAAAAGTAGAGGTTTTGATAAAAATCTGCTTGGAATATCGTATCGATATGATCTAGTAGTTCCATTCTTCGAAAGTAGATAGTCATGACAACTAATAAGAAAAAGATGCCCCAAGTAAAGTAATAGGTAGTAGAGGTATTCCGGTTGACCCATAAAAGGATCCCAACAACAACCATCGCAATTAGAATAAAGGAAAAAACAGAGTAATTAGAAATCATTTGTTGGTAACTTTCTAATGCCTCTGTTAAAGTAACTCCCATACTAGCTATCAATGAGAACCTCTCCTGTCATATCAGAAGGAATTTCTAATCCTAATAAAGAGAGCATTGTTGGTGCGATATCCCCTAGTTTACCATTTCTTACTCGAATGTTATCTTTCGTAACAATAAATGGGACAACACTCGTAGAATGACTCGTGACAACGTTGTCATTTTCATCTAACATCGTATCACTATTTCCATGATCGGCTGTCACAATCATGCAACCACCTAATTCCATTACTTTCTCATATACTTTTCCAATACATTCATCAACTACTTCGACAGCCTTAATAGCCGCTTCCATCACGCCTGTATGACCTACCATATCCCCATTTGCATAGTTGACAATAACAACATCAAAATCCGGTAATGCTTTTACTAGTTCTTCTGTTACCGTATAAGCACTCATCTCAGGCTTTAAATCATAAGTAGCTACTTTAGGAGAAGGAATTAAAATCTTCTTTTCTCCCCTATAATCTACTTCTTTTCCACCATCAAAGAAAAAAGTAACATGGGCATATTTTTCTGTTTCCGCAATTCGAAGTTGGGTTAGTCCCTTCTCCTCTAAATACTCCCCTAAAATATTTTGAGGATTTGGATCAGCAAAAGCATGAGGAGCTTTCACGGATTCTACGACTGGTAACATCGTTAATACCGCTAAATTAGAAAATCTTTTTACTTCCATTTCATGAAACTCTGGATTAGTAATCGCTGTAAATAGCTCTCTTAACCGATCTTTTCGAAAATTAAAGGTCATAAATCCATCATTTTCTTCTAGGAATCCACTCTCATCAAAAACGGTTGGAATCAAAAATTCATCGGTAATCTGTTTCGCATAGCTTTCCTCAATAAATTCTTTCACAGAGGAATGTTTCGGTCCAACCCCATTAACAATGGCATCATACCCCTTCTTTAAACGGTCATAGTTATTATCCCTATCCATCGTATAATACCGACCGCCCACTGTTGCGATGACACCACCGGTTTCTTTTAATTTCTCTTCTACCATCGAAATATAAGTATAGGCACTATGAGGATCCACATCTCTTCCATCTGTACAAAGATGAAGGTAAATTCTTTCTACATTGTTTTGTTTGCACATATCTAGTAGAGCAAGTAAATGATAAACCGTAGAATGTACCCCACCATCGCTGATTAATCCCATGATATGTAGTTTTGAATGATGTTCTTTCACATGGTTCATCACTTTCAAAATTTCTTCATTTTGAAAGAAAGTTCCATTTTCGATAGCATGATTAATCAATTCTAGAGGCTGATAAATAATTCTTCCAGCCCCAATATTCATGTGTCCTACCTCACTATTTCCCATTTGCCCCTTGGGAAGACCAACTTTCACTCCACTCGCTTCTAGTGTGGAAAATCCATATCTTTCTTTTAACATATCTAACGTAGGAGTATGGGCTTGCTTAACAGCGTTCCCATGAATTTCTTCTCTTTCTCCTACTCCATCCATAATACAAAGTACAAAAGGTTTCATATCATCACCAAAATAATTGTATCACAAACCTATCAAAATTTCTATAATACGTAAAGAGGTAACGTAATTTTGACACTCGTTCCCTCTCCCATTTTCGATTGATATTCTAGCTTTCCACTATGGGCATGAATAATTTCATTCGATAGGGATACTCCCAGTCCAGAACCTCGTGGTTTAGTCGTATAAAAAGGCTCTTTTATCTTATCTAAAATTTCACTACTGATTCCTTCGCCATCATCGATGATTTGAACTTCCAATATTTTACTCGTCAAATTGGTCTTTAACTGAATCGTTTTCGCATTCGCTTCAATACTATTTTTTAAAAGATTGACAAATACCTGATTTAGGCGATTATAGTCCCCACTAATGAATAATTCATCATCAATCGTATTGACTTTAAAAGAAATTTGGTGTTCCTCCATCAAAGGACGAATGTCCTTTAAAACATCTTCTAAAAGCATATTGACGTCCATAATTTCATATTTCATATTGGACTTATTAACAAGTAAAAAGTCTTGTAACAATAAAAGCAATCTTTCAATCTCTTTTTGGATAATCGGAACATATTTTCTCGCATGTTCGACATTATCGACATCAAACATGTCTAAGTAAGCTTTACATACCGCAACGGGATTTTTAATCTCATGGGTAATTTTAAAAAGAGATAGACGAATTTGCTTTTCCTTTTGTAATTCTTGAAATTCGAGATGGTTTTTCATAACCTTTTCCCCTTGTACTAACAAAATAAGCGATAGATTCATAAAAATGATAAAGATACCAATCAATAAAATAGAATAGCCTAACCCCGTTTGATGGAATAAGAATCTCCACAAGATAAGAGCCGCACTATAGAGAAAAAGATAGATTTTAAAAAAAGAAAATCGTTTCCATGGATGTTTATGATAAAGGAACACAAAGATATCAAAAACAAAATAGAAGATAGAAAAATAGAGAAGGCTTTTCAAATCAGGATAATAAGAGCTAATGACAACCCCTTCTAAAACAAGCGAAATAAAGTATCTATTTTTAGATAACGCTAAAAAGACAGTACCTCCTAGAAAGAAGGATAAAAGGACATTTTCAAAATAATTGCCATAATGAATTAACAAAAAAGAAGAAGAAACTAGGACGAAGTCAAAAAGGAAATCCTTTTCTCTTCTACTAACATTTTTATTCGCTACGATATAAAGTAGATAACAAAATAGAGGAAAAGATATCAAAATGATATTGAGGATTAACATTTCAAATATATTCATTTTATCACCAGTTTTAATATATCGTAGATTTTTGTCGTACTTTGTCGAAAAATGTAAAAAAAAAGTGATTTCTCACTTTAATTCATTAATATATTTGGTAATCTGTTTCGCACCAGTTCCCAAAATAATCTTTAATTGATTATCAATCTCGACAATTCCTTGAGCACCCATTTTTTGAATGCCTTCTTTGTTAGCTTTCGATACATCTTTTAGATTGACAATGAACCTTGACTTATTCGATTCATAACTTTCAATATTATCTTTCCCACCGAGTAATTCTACTAATTTATTGGCTTCAAATTTAAAATCTCTCTTTTTAGATTTTACAATGGCAACCGCAATCACTAATAAAATAAAAATGAGAATGACATACTGCCATATATAGGAATCCATTTCCATCACCAGTTACTATTATACTATAAAACCAAGAAAAAGAAAACACCCAGTTTTCGACAAGAAAAGTGATGATTATCATTGTATAATAAGACCAGTTAGTGTAAGATATTAAAAGGTGACGTTATGAATCTGCGAAAAAGAATAAAATTAGACATCAGTATCGTAGTACCAGTGCTTCTCTTTGCAATCATTAGTATTGCGACGATTCATAGCGCTGAGGCTCTCCTGGTAGAACAAAACTTCTACGCTATCAAACAAGCTATTTGGTATGGAATTGGGATGCTTGCCATTTTAATCATTCTCATACTGGGAAACAAGACCATTTTAAAGTATACCTGGTATCTTTATGGAGGATGCGTCTTACTACTCCTTTCCCTTCTTCTTTTTGGACATCCCATCAATAATGCGAAATGTTGGTTTGAAATTCCCCATATTGGTGTTTTTCAACCGAGTGAATTTATGAAAATTGTCCTCATTCTCACATTGAGTAGAATGATTCATACCTTTCAACAAAAATATCCTAGTCCCTCTTTGAAACAAGAATTTTTGTTTCTATGGAAGGTTTTTATCGTCGTAGCGATTCCTTCTTTTTTAACCTTTTTACAACCGGATACCGGAGTCGTTTTAATCTATTTACTCATTACCTTTATTATGCTCTTTCTATCGGGCATACGGTATCGGTGGTTTGTCATTCTATTCTCCATTTGTGGGATAGTATTAGCTGTTTTACTAGGACTATATTTCTTTTATCAAGAACTATTTATTAAAATCTTTGGGACAAGCTTTTTTCTCCGGGTTGATCGACTACTAGATTGGTCTAATAAAAGTGGTTATCAGTTAGAACAAGGGATGACAGCCATTGGGGCAGGAGGACTATACGGATATGGATACAATCATACGCCTCTTTATTTTCCCGAACCACAAACCGATTTCATCTTTGCTGTTTTTGCTTCTAACTTTGGATTTGTAGGCGCTATTATCCTCTTCTTACTCCTTCTTTATTTTGATATTCGACTCATCAAACTCGCTTTAGAAAGTAAGAGAACAGAATCCAAATATATCATTGGAGGAATTGTTGCTATGCTCATCTATCAACAGTTTCAAAATATTGGAATGACGTATGGCGTTTTACCTATTACAGGAATTACCCTCCCTTTCATCAGTTATGGAGGATCCAGTCTTCTTAGCTACATGATTATGTTAGGAATTGTTTTAAATATTTCCAATGAAAATAAAAAGAGAATTTTTTACTAAAAAAGGAGAATTATTTTTCTCCTTTTAACATGTCAAATACTTTTCTAACTTTCAAATCGTATTGAACAGCATCTTCACCAAAGTGTTGATAGAACTCTTCTTTCTTCATTTGATACTTCTCAAGAATTTTACCTACTTCTTCTTCTACTTCTTTCTCAGTTACGGTAATCTTTTCTTTCTTGATAATCGCATCAATAATCAAACGATAACGAATTCTCTTCGTTGCTTGTTCCTTGTATTCTTCTTTTAATTTCTCTTCTGTCATTCCGGTAATTTGGAAGAATTGCTCTAAAGAAATTCCTTGCATTTGAATATTTTGAGCATATTCTTGAACCATTCTAGACGTTTCATCATCAATCATCACTTCTGGAACATCGATTTCACTATGCGAAGAAACTTCCTCTAATAAATCGTTAATCCAATGATCCTCTGCTTCTCTTTCTTTTTGAGCTTTAATATTTTCTTTTACTTGTTTTTCTAAAGATTCCTTAGAATCAATTCCTTCCATACCAAGATCATTGAAGAAATCCTCGTCTAATTCTGGAATACGCACTTCTTTTACTTCGTGAACTTTTACTTTGAAAGTTGCCTTCTGACCTTTTAATTCTTCAGAATGATACTCTTCTGGGAAAGTTACTTTTATCTCTTTCGTATCTCCTGCTTTTAGGCCAATCAACTGTTCTTCAAATCCAGGAATGAATGTTTTACTTCCAATCTCTAAAGAATAGTTTTCTCCCTTTCCCCCTTCAAAGGCAACACCGTCTTTAAATCCTTCAAAATCGATAACGGCAATATCTCCATCCTCAATTTTGCCTTCTTTTACGATGTTTTCTTTATAATGCTCTCTCATATGGTCGATAGAATGCTCTATCTCCTCTTTCGTTACCATGACTTTTTCTTTCTTAGCCTTTAATCCTTTATAAGCACCAAGCGTTACTTCTGGTTTTAACGTAAGGGTAAATTCAAATTCAATTCCTTTATCCCCAATATTGGTAATATCTACTTTTGGTTGCGCAACAATCTCTAAATCATGGTTTTCTTCTAACATCTTGTCGTAAGCTACTTCTACCGCTTGATTAGATGCTTCGTAGTATAAAGATTCCATACCATAATGTTTGATATAAATATCCTTAGGAGCTTTTCCTGGGCGGAATCCAGCAATTTTTGCTTTTTTATTTGCTTTTTTAAAAGCTTCATCTACCAGTTTTTCCCATTCTTGTCCTTCTATTTTAATGATTACTTTTTTTTCATTTGTACTTTTCTTTTCTGTTTTTGTTTCTGCTTTTTTTGCCATATTGTCCTCCGTTTTCTTCAACATTCAATAGTATATAATAAATCTCTTTTTTAAGCAAGCATTTTACTTCATCGAATAGAATTTTTCCGCCATATTCTCTTCCTTCGTGATATAGCTTCCCACAACCAAAATATCGGCTTTTTGACAGCATTCTTTCGTCTTGTCATTGACGCCACCATCTACTTCAATTTGGTAGTGATAATGCCTATCTTGGCGAAGAGATGCCAACTGCTCTATCTTCTTTTCACTTGCGGGAAGAAAGGCTTGTCCTCCTTTCCCAGGAACTACACTCATGACTAGTACGAGATCCAGTTGTTCTAAATAAGGAAGAAGGCTTTCAACAGGAGTATCTGGATTAATCGCTACCCCTGCTTTACTTCCCATCGCATGAATCTTTTCAATATAAGAAGGAATATCCTGCGTAGCTTCTATATGAAAACTAATATACTCTGGATGATAATCTCGATAGAGTTCGATATAAAAATCAATATCCTCAACCATTAAATGTAAATCAACCTTAGAAGCATACTTTTCTAAAACCCGCATATCCGTTTTGGCTTCGACAAACTTTCCATCCATCACATCGAGATGAATATAATCTGCTCCTAGGTTATCTACTTCTTTTACTTTTTCCTTCTCATTTACTATGTTTAATATCGATATGGCTATCATTTTCTATCTCTCCTATTCCTTTTAGTTCTGATACTTCTTCTCTTAGTTTTTGAATTTGTTGTTCTAAAGCAGCAAGGCTTTCTTGCATATTTTGTAACGCAAATGTTTCTTCCCAAATATCAGCGCCTTCTAAAGCTACTTTTGCTTCTGCTAATTTCTCGGGATAGCTATGGATATCAACTCCCATTTCTGCTTGAAAAGAGGCCGTCGTGCTTGCTAAAGCATCCTCTATCCATCCGAGATGATCTTTTACCATTTTTAATTGATCTTGATTAAAATGAATACTAAATTCTAAAGAGTCTAACTCCATTTGAATTTCCATTAATCGCTTACGGTGAAGAATCCTTGTTTTTTCTAAGCTAGTCTTCTCCTTTTCTCTTGCTAATCTCGTCATTTCTAGTCCTTGATACTTTTCTTCTAACTGTTGAACCTCCCCTTGCGCCTCTTTCTTCTCATCGGTTAGTCTTTCTATTTCCGAATGAGAAATGGAATAGAGGTATTCTTTTCCACGAAGCTCATCATACCTTCGAAGTCTTCCGAGATAATCCTCTTTTTCCGCTATTTCTCTTGTTAAAAGAGCTTGTCTTTTGAGACAATCATCTAACGCACTTGTTTTACTAACTTCTAATTTCTGTAATTCCGCCTGAAGAAGTTTTGTGGCATCTTCAAAAAAGGTTTCAGATGGAAAAGTACGCATGGTTTCTAATATTTCCTCACTCATTGAGATATGAGGATAAAGTGATAGAAACGAACCTAAATGAGGAACTAAGTAGTTTAAGGTATTGCAATCATTGACATTCGCTAACATACGATAAAGAGAATCTAACTGATAAGAATTTACTGGCCCTTCTAATATTCCTTTGATATTATAACGAAAATTATTATATAAGATATAGCGAATGGTCTCTTCATCATATCCCTTACGAAATAAATCTTCTGGAGGAATATAGGAAACTACCAATTCCTTATTCTCGAAATAAAGTCTTTCAATATCACTCGTCTCATAAGAGCCTTTCTTCTTTAACTCCATAAAACTATTCCAAAAACGAGTCAGTCTAGAGCAGTAATACTCATTTTCCTCACGATATTCCCCTGTTCGTTTTTGTTCTATTTTTTCTACTAACGATCTACAGGAATCTTCCATACTATTTTCATGATATAATGTCATATCCAATTCTATGATTTTTAAATGGGGAAACTTCTCCTGCAATTTTTTTGCCTGACAATAATTATAATTAAATTCTTTTCCTCCATCCGTTAGGCAAAAGATGGCAACGGGATGAAAACCATCCACAACTACCTCACTATAGACACTTTCATTCTTTTTTTCACGTTGCACTTTTCTTTTTCGCTCAAGGCATTCTTTTACCACTTTTTCGGGACCATCTAATTTAGTTACCAGCGATACTGTCCCTAAGCTATCTACATCATCCGTTTCATTTCGGATATACATATCACATCCAGCAGCCGCTACAATCGCATCGGGAGGAAGAATAAAACCAAATCCACTACGATAGGTCTCTGTCAAATCTTCTGTTAAAAGAGAAGTGGAGACAAAGCGAGTATCAAACTCCTTATCATAATCTACCCTAGAAGTACTATGGCAAAGAAACCGAAAAGGCTTCCCTGGTTCATAAGCATTGATATCTGTAACATACTCTTTCCAATGTTCTAGCAAAGGAATTTGTAAATCTTTTAAAACTGCCTGAACCCCTTTCAAATCATTTTTAGAAACACAATCCCGAATTCTCTCTTGATAGGAAGAAAGATCTGCTTCTTCATCCATGAGAGAAAAACTTTCTAGTGTACTATCGATAACCTTTAAGGTCTCCCGAAACTGATAGAGGTATTGACTAGTAGCATAAATATTCATAGCCTTGCGAATGATTTCTTCTAAAGGAACGTCTTCGCCTTGAAAAAGGGAAATTTGTAATTGCTCAAGAAAATCATTTGTCTGCATGGTATGAGGATTATCCATCTCTTCTTGTGATGGCTTTCGAAAAGCTGCATAGTCTTCTTTTGCTTTTAAATAGTTTTGCTTTCCTAATAAAGGAATTTCTGGTAGGTTCAAAGCCATATTTCCTAAAGACCAATCTGCTTCTCGAAAAATAACTTCTAATAGATCAAATAACTCTGGAATAGTAATGGTATAAGGGACTTCCTGAGAAGAAGAAAAACACTGTTTGATTCTTTCTTGGACAATATAAGACCGAAAGGTGTTTTTTAATTCATTGACAAATTCTTTGGAAACAATCACTGTACGGCCATATAATGACTGTGTGTTAGCTTCTCCGAAAGTAATACTCTCCATATCATCATCCTCTACTATAAGTATACAAAACATTTATTAGAAAAGCAAACAAAAAGGAGACTCAGTAGTCTCTCCTCTCTTCTCGGTCAATAAATTTTAAATAATTTTCGTAACGACTTTTTAAAATATCGCCACTTTCTACCCGCTTCTTAATTTCACAATGATTTTCATTTTTATGCATACAGTCATGATACTCACAATCCTCTCGATATTGACGAAACTCGATAAAATTATCACGAATATCCGCATTTTTCATCTCTTGAAAATCTAAAGCAGAAAATCCTGGTGTATCTGCGACTAACCCTCCTAAAAGAGAGTGTAATTCGACATGTCTTGTCGTATGTTTTCCTCTTCCTAAGGCATAGGATACTTCCCCAGTTTCTAGATTTAATGTTTTATCTAAGCGATTTAGAAGCGTGCTTTTACCAGATCCACTTTGACCCGCAAAAACAGTTACTTTTCCTTTGAAGATATTCTTTAAAGCATCATCCGTATTCTCATATACTTGATACCCAATCTGGCGGTAATACGCCATGATGTCTCTCATTTCCTGTTTGAGCTTCTCATCAACTAAATCCATCTTGGTAAAGCAAATAATCGGTAAAATGTGATGGTACTCAATGACTACTAATAACTTATCTAAAAGATTAGAAGAAAAGGAAGGAACTTCAACGCTCGTCACAATCAAAGCTTGATCCACATTCGCAACGCTAGGTCTAACTAGCTCATTTCTTCTCTCTTGAATATCTAAAATATATTTATTTTCATAGTCAAAGGTAACAAAATCCCCCACTAAAGGAGAAAGCCCCATCTTTCGGAACTTTCCCCTTGCTTTACAAACAACCACTTCGCCATCACATTCGACAAAATAATCATTACTTAATTGTTTAACAATTCTCCCTTTTCTATCCATTATTACCATTAGAAGTATTGGTACCTGATGTATCCTCTGCATCGGCTGCAATCGTAATCGTTAGAGTAACACCTTCTTTTACTTCTCCCCCTGGTTCTCTTCCCTGGTCTAAAATCGTACCTGCTTTTTGACCAGAATTAAATCTATCATGGAACTCACATTTGATTTTATTATCCTCACAGAATTGTTGAATTTTTTTCTTATCATAAGTACCATCCAAGAAATCTGGATATACCGTAATTAAAGTAGCATAGGTAAGTTCAATGACTCCACCTTCTTTTAGACGGCTTCCTTCTTCCTTACTCTGCGCAATAATCATACCCTCAAACGCATCCTTATATTCGTCTTGAGAGGTAGAAACTTTCTTCGCCGTTGTGACTACCTTGATACCTGCACTTTCTAGCTCCGCCTGTACAACATTGACATTCTTCTTATAATAGTTTCCTACCTGAATACCGGTTAATCCTGAAGAAACGATAACCGTAATAGACGTTCCTTTCTTTACCTTGCCACCATTCTTTCGGTCTTGGTAATCGATAACATAACCTTCTCCTACATCATCACTAGGTTCTTCCTCATAGACTACAGAAAGGCCTAGGCTTTCTAATTTTTGTGTAACTACTTCTTTACTCTTTCCTGCAATCGAAGGAAGTTCAATTGTTTCATTTTTATTATCTTCTAAAATTCGGAAAGCAAGAATAATCATCGCAACAAAGGTTACAACGCAAATAAGAATCGCTGTAATAACGGCTATTTTTATTCCTCTTCCTTCTTTTTTCTCTTTTTTCTTCTTTTTCACTTCTTCTTCAATATCCTCGTTTCTTTCTTCTCTTGTTTCTCTTGGCTCTTTTATCTTATTTAAAGTAGGTAATGCTTTTGTTTCCTCTAGGTCATTTTCTGGATACTTATACACAACTCTCTTCTCCTTTTTTCGCTCATCAGATAAAGCGGTTTTCAAATCCTCATACATTTCTGATACGCTGTCATAACGATTTTTAGGATTTTTTGCACAGGCTTTTAAAACAATATTTTCAATACTTTGAGGAATCAACTCATTCTGTGCGCATAGACTTGGAATTTTCTCTTTCATCTGTTTGATAGCAATTTCAACAGCATTCTCTCCTTTAAATGGAAGCTTTCCGGTCAAACACTCATACATTAAAATTCCTAGGGAATAAATATCACTTTTAATGGTTGCTCCTGAACCATTGGCTTGTTCTGGTGGGAGATAATGAACGGAACCCATCACACTATTCGTCTGAGTGAGTTCTGCACTATTCATCGCTATCGCGATTCCAAAGTCGGTAATTTTAACTCTTCCATCTTCTAGTATTAACACATTTTGTGGTTTTATATCACGGTGAATTAGATAACTATCATGAGCACAAGCAATAGCGCTCGTTAGCTGCATCATGATATCGACTGTTTCAGATAAGGATAAAGCTCCTCTTTTTTTAATTAAGCTCTTGAGTGTCTTTCCATCGATATATTCCATAACGATGAAATAATTTCCGTTATCCTCTCCTACATCATACATCTCCACAATATTTGGATGATTTAGCGAACTAGCAGCTTTCGCCTCCCTTTGAAATCTTTTCACAAATTTTTCATCACTCGCTAAATCCCCACGAAGTACCTTGACAGCTACCTCTCTATCCAAAATTGTATCATAGGCAAGATAAACATTGGCCATACCGCCTTCTCCGATAGTTCGAATAATTTGGTATCTGCCATCAATTTTCTGACCTTTTACAATCATAATTAACTTTCCTCCTTATTTAAATAAGCAATCGAGATATTATCACTGCCACCTCTATTGTTACATTTAAATACTAATTTTTTCAACTTGCTTTCAATGGTTCCTTCACTATCTAAAACTTTCATAATCTGGTTGTCATCTAGCATGTTGGTTAGTCCATCACTACATAACATAATACCATCCACACCAAGTTCAACGTTAAAAATGTCCATTTCTACATTGGTATTCGCACCCAATGCTTTCATTAAAACGTTCTTCCGTGGATGATCCTTTGCCTCTTCTTCCGTCAATTCTCCACTTTTTACAAGGAGATTGACAAGAGTATGGTCAACGGTTATCTTATGTAGCTTTTTGTTTTTAATAACGTATCCAGAAGAATCACCAATATTTCCAAATAGAAGGAAAGAGGGAGTCAAGATAGCAAGTACGACTGTCGTTCCCATTCCTTCACTCTCAGGGTGTTCCTTCACATACTTAAAAATCTCAACATTCGCTTCACTTACTGTACTTTGCATCCAGCTAATGGCATCTTCTTTATTTCCAACACTACTGATAGAGCGGAATCTCTTGCCAATATGGGTAATGGCAATACTAGAAGCAACTTCTCCATCTTTATGTCCGCCCATTCCATCCGCAACACACATGAGGATTTCTCCTACTCCATTTTCAACAATGATAACACTATCCTCATTCCGTTCTCTTACAATTCCTGGATCTGTTAAATAACCATACTTCATTTTATTCCTCCTTGTAATTGGATCTAAGTTGTCCACAAGCAGCGTTTACCTTACTACCAAACTCTCTTCGAATCGTTACCGCAATATGATTCTTCTTCAACTCATCATAAAACGCTAAAATCGTTTCCTTATCGCTTTTTTTATACTCGATATGACTGGTTTCATTATAAGGAATTAAATTGACATAACAATTGATTCCTTTAAGTAAGCGGCTTAATTCTCTAGCATTCTCTCTAGAATCATTGACACCTTTTAAAAGGATATATTCAAACGTTACTCTCCGTTTGGTCTTCTCATAGTAGTAGCGAACCGCTTCTATCAACTGCTCGATAGGATACGCCTTATTAATCTCCATAATTTGATTGCGAATCTCATTATTTGGTGCGTGTAGAGAAATCGCTAAATTGACTTGTTTTTGATCCTCCGCAAAAGCGCGAATCTTTGGGATAATTCCACTCGTCGATACCGTAATATGACGAATACCGATATCCATCCCTTTTGGTGTATTTACAATATCTATAAAATTCATCACTTCTTGATAGTTGTCAAATGGTTCCCCAATTCCCATTAAGACGATATGAGAAATACGAATCTGTTCTTCTTCCTCAACCGCTAAGATTTGTCTTACCATTTCACTAGCTTCTAGATTTCTTACTTTTTTCAGTCTCCCACTCTCACAGAAATGACATCCCATATTGCATCCTACTTGCGTAGAAATACAAAGACTATTTCCGTAATCATGATTCATTAAAACCGCTTCTATACGATTTCCATCTTCTAAAGCGAATAAGTACTTTGAGACATCTACATCACTTTTTTTCGTAAGTAGTTTTAAAGGTTCCAAAGAAAAATCTTCCTGTAATCTTAGGATGTTTTCTTTTCCTACATTCATCATCTTTGAAAAATCTTTGACCCTTTTTTTATATAGCCATTCAAAAACTTGTGTAGCTTTGAATTTTCCTTGCTTTTTAGAAAGGAAATATTCTTCTAATTGTGCGATTGTTACTCCATAAATACTCTTCATATCTACACCTATAACTCATTATATCAAAAAGTCGGAAAAAAAGAAAATTTTATAAGCACTTTTCATCAAAAAATCAATCTAAAAAGAATCCGTTTGTCTTTTTCTAACAAGAATGTGACAAAAAAAGGAGATTTCTCTCCTTATTCATTCGTCGTATTACTTAATCCTTCATAATAATTGAAGGTTTCAATACTATAGTCTTTATTCGCTTGTAATAAGTCATCTGCCTTTTCAGGGTTGACGGTTTTTAGCATTTTATAGCGTGTCTGACTATTTAAGAACTCTTCATACAAGTCAAAGTCTACTTTCTTACTATCTAACGTAAATCCTTGTTCTGGATGACGTCTAAACGTTAAGAAGTAACCGCATAAAGTAGCCATTTTTTCCATTTCTACGCTGTTTTCCATTCCTCCTGCAATACCATGAGAAATACATGGAGTATAGGCAATGATAATAGCAGGTCCTGGATATTCATTCGCTTCTTTGAATGCTTTGATAACTTGTTGTGGATTAGCACCAATAGATACTTGAGCGACATAGACATGAGGATAACTCATCGCTATCCGCGCTAAATCCTTTTGGTTACTATTCTTTCCAGAAGCCGCAAAGGATGCGATAGCTCCCTTTGGACTAGCCTTAGAAGACTGTCCTCCTGTATTAGAATATACTTGGCTATCTAGTACTAAAATCTTGATGTGATCGTTAGAGGCTAATACATGGTCAATACCACCAAAGCCGATATCATAAGCCCATCCATCTCCTCCAATACACCAAATATTGCGCATGACAATGTACTCTTTTAATGCTTTTAATTCTTCTGGAAGATTATCCGTTAGATGATCATAAACTTCTTTTGTTACCTCATAAGAGTCTGGATTTTCTAACCATTTATGGAAGTATGGACTATTTTCATTATCCATATTTTTACTCATAATACTAGCAATTCTTGCACGAATCGTATTATTGGCAATCAACATTCCATACCCATATTCCGCATTATCTTCAAATAAACTACTTGCCCATGGAAGGGTATATGGCATAGAGGGAACACTGGCTCCATAAATCGAAGAACATCCGGTTGCGTTACTAATAATCAAATGTTCTCCAAATAATTGCGTAAGTAGCTTAATATAAGCTGTCTCTCCACACCCTGCACAGGCTCCACTAAAGGCAAATTTTGGTTCTCTAAATTGACTTCCTTTTACGGTATAAGGATTAACTAATCCTTTATCTTTTACATTTTCTTTTAAGTAGTCGAATACCTCTTGTTCTTTTCTATCGAGTTTATCCATGGCGATAGCTTTTTCACCCTTCATACCAGGACAAACTTTATGACAAAGACCACATCCTGTACAATCCGCAACAGAAGCACTGATGATAAAGTAATAATCATCCATACCGATTGCTTTGGTAGCTCTTGCCCGAATCATTTCTGGTGCTTGATCATACTCTTCTTGACTGAGTAAGAATGGACGAATCACACCATGTGGACAAACAAGAGAACATTGATTACATTGAATACAATTCATACTAATCCAGTCAGGTGCTTCGTCACTTACATATCGTTTTTCTAAAGACGCTGTTCCACAGTCAAAGCGTCCATCTGGTGTCTCTACAAAATCAGAAGTTTTTAAAAGATCCCCTTTCCGGTAATGAATTGCTTCAAAAACAGAGTGATAATCTTCTTCTTTATTGACTTCTTCTACTCTCGGTATCTCGATTCTCCGTAGAGCTTCTTTAACGCCATAAATGGCTTTTTTATTTGCCTCAACAACTTCTGTTCCTTTCTTAGAGAACTTAGAAACAATCATCTTCTCCATAGAAGAGAGAGCTTGATCATAAGGAACGATATCTGTAAGAGCGAAAATAGCGCTTTCCATAATCGTACTAATCTTGTTTTTTAAGCCAACAGAATCCGCTAACTCATAAGCATTGATAACATATACTTCTGCTTCGGCATCTTGAATCTGCTTCTTGAAACTATCTTTCATGAGAGATAAAACTTCATCAGTACTTTTATTTGTATTGATAATCACTTTCGCATTCTTCTGTAAGCTTCCTACAAAATCATAATTCTTTAGATAACTATCTTTCGTAATGACAAGAAGTTTAGGATTCTCAACATAATAAGTAGAACGAATCTTATCAGGACTAAAACGAAGATGACTACAAGTTACGCCTCCACTCTTCTTAGAATCGTATTGGAAATATCCTTGAACATAGTTCTCGGTATTTTCTCCAATAATCTTAATAATCGCTTTAGAGGCACTAACCATTCCATCACTACCATATCCATAGAATAACCATTCATTAGCGTGAGTCGTATGGATAGGAATTGGTTTTAGACTGAGGTTGGTAACATCATCGACAATACCAATCGTAAAATTATTTTTTGGTTCCTTTAACATTTCATAAACGGCATAGATTTGATCAGGCGTCGTATTCTTACTAGAAAGACCATACCGTCCACCAACTACTTTGACACCTTTCTTAGAAAGAATAGAAGAAACATCTAAATAAAGTGGTTCCCCATTACTTCCTGGTTCTTTCGTTCTATCTAACACAGCTACGGTCTCAACCGTCCGAGGAATCGCTTGTAAGAAGTATTTCGTACTAAAAGGACGATAGAGATGAACCTCTACTAATCCAATATCTTCCCTAAGGGTATCGATAACTTCTTTAATCGTCTCACAAACAGAACCCATAGCAACAATTACTCTTTTTGCTTGTGGATTTCCATAGTAGTTGAAAGGTAAATAATGGGTTCCAGCCTTTTCATTAATCTTTTCCATATATTCGTAGACAACATCTGGTAAAGCATTATAATATTTGTTTCGAGCTTCCGTTGCTTGAAAGTAAATGTCATCATTTTGAGCCGTTCCATAAATAGCTGGATGATTTGGATTTAACGCTTTTTCTCTAAACTTTTGTAACGCTTCTTGGTCGATTAAATCAGCATAATCAGCAGCCTGTAATACTTCAATTTTTTGAATCTCATGGCTAGTTCTAAAGCCATCGAAGAAATGCATGAAAGGTAGGCTACCCTTTATGGCAGAAAGATGCGCAACCGCACTTAAATAAGCAGCATCTTGAACAGAGGAAGAAGCAAGCATAGCAAAACCAGTTCCTCTACAAGCATAGATATCCTGATGATCTCCAAAAATAGAAAGAGCATGCGTAGATAAAGATCTAGCAGCTACATGCATAACTCCTGGAAGCATCTCTCCTGCTATCTTATACATATTAGGAATCATTAATAAAAGTCCCTGAGAAGCGGTAAAGGTAGTCGTTAGACACCCGGCTCTTAAAGAACCATGAATGAATCCAGCAGCGCCTGCTTCACTTTGCATCTCTACCACTTTCACTGCATCTCCAAAGAGATTAATACGATCTTTACTCCATTCATCCACATGTTCAGCCATAGGACTAGAAGGGGTAATAGGATAAATTCCTGCTACCTCTGTAAACATATAGGCTGTATAACTACAAGCCTCATTTCCATCTACTGTTATTGTTTTTTTCATCATTTCACCCCAATTATATTTTTATGCACACGTTTGTGTATTTTATATCATTCTCATTATACCATAAGTGAGAAAAAAAGATAACAATCTTTTCATACTAGAAGATAAAATATCGCATGGTTATCTTTTAACCAAACAAAAACCACACTTTTCGTGTGGCTTCTTCTATTCTAACTTTCCATATTGGTTATAAATCTCTACCCTAGTTTCTTCAAAACTTTCCACCTTCGCATAAAAGGCTATCTTAGAAAAATCATTTCTAACTGCCTGATCACGCAATTCATCTTCCGTACTTTGTCCAAAATACTCATCCTTAGAAACAACTATCATCATATCGAACGCTTGCATTTTCGCACTCATTTCTTCCAATAATATTTTTGGAAGTTCCTCTTTAAATTCACTCTCAGTCACTTCTAATGTAATAGAGAGAGGTCTCTTATCTTTATTCATTAAGTATTCTTCTAATGTAGTATCCTTGTCAAAGTCATTCGTATCGTCATCCGAATCTACTTTTCGATAGTTAAGATGAAAGGTGTGAAAATGGTTTTGAACAATGGTGTTCAAAACTCTTTCCACGTCTTGATAATATTTTAAATGGGTATAATTGTCATAAACTTCCCTTTTTTCCGTTACAGCGACATAGATATTTTGACCATATAATGGAGAATCTTTGCTTTTTGGTGTTAGATAATAATACAAAGGATAGCAAACTAGTCCATAGCATGGGGAATCATCCGATATGTCTTCCACATAAACAAATTCTTCTCCATATCGTTCTTCTAATGTTTGAAGCGCTACTTTTTGACAGTCATCATTCGCCTCTTTATATGACTCACAACCCGTTACAATGATAAGCAGAAAAAGGAACAACAACATTTTTATATTTTTTTTCATATCATCTCTCCTATAAATCTTCATGGAACGTTCTACTCAATAGTTCTTCTTGTTGTCCTCTTGTAAGTTGGTTAAATCGTACACCACATTCTGCATAACGAACAATTAATTTAGGATTCTTATCCGGATTTTTTTGAGCATTAAACAATTGATTTTTGGAAAGTACATTGATATTTAAATGCTCTCCCCCTTTTTTAAAGTAATCATGAATTAATTGTAAAAGATTGGTAACTCTCTCTGATTCCTTTTCTCCTAATGCATTAGGAGAAATACAAAAGTTATTGGTAATTCCATCCTCACAAATGACAGCGTAAGGAATTTTAGCAACACTTTCTAAAGAAGCTCCGGCCCCTGAAATATCCATACCATCTGATGGACTTGCTCCTGGAGAGAAAGGTTCTTTTTCTTCTCTTCCATCTGGTGTTGCACCTGTTGCTTCGCCATAGAAGACATGATCTGCCATCGTCTGTAGAGAAACTCTCGCATTGGCATTTCGATAGAGATGTTCCGCACTTAAAGCTTTCGCAAATAACTTCATAATATCGGAAGCTAAGGAATCTACCTTTGCCTCTCTATTTCCAAAACGAGGAAATTCTTTTTCTACTTGATACCCCGTAATAAATCCCTCTTGATCCCGGATAACTTTAACCCCACCATAACGAATGGCTGATAAGGAATCCGCAACAGTCGCTAAACCGGTTACACCAAAGGACATTTTTCGCTCAACGACCGTATCTAAAAAGGCCATAGGGGCAGACTCGTATCCATACTTATCTTGCATATAGTGAACGACACTTAAAGCATCGACATAGACACGAATAAAGTGATTCATGATCGTTAAAAAGTTTTGAATAACTTCTTTATAGTTTAACTTATCTCCCTCAACCTCGGGAATGCCATCTACCATAACCTCTCTTGTCATCTCGTCTTTTCCTCCATGGATGGCATAGAGTAACGCTTTAGGTAAGTTAATACTAGCCCCATAATAAACCATTTGGCTTCCTAACTTGACGGGAGAAGAACAACCGGTAATCGCATAATCTCGTCCATAGATTGGGCGAATAATATCATCGTTTACAAATTGAATAACATGGGTGTCAATAGCCAATTTAGAAACATATTTTTGAAAAGTTTCTGGTAATTTTTGAGACCATAAAATAACAAAATTAGGCTCTGGAGAAGAATCTAGATTCTTGAGCGTATTTAAGAATCGATAAGCTGTCTTGGTGACAAAAGATTTGTTTTCATCACACATTCCCCCAATCGATTCACTTACCCAAGCCGGTTCTCCTATCAATGTATCTCGATAATCGTTTTTACGTAAGTGACGAACAAGGCGCAACTTAATAACGAGTTGATCAATTAACTCCTGAGCACCTTCTTCGGTTAATGTACCACTTGCTAAATCTCTTTCAATATAGATATCTAAAAAAGCCGCATTTCGTCCAAAAGAATTGATAGCTCCATTATTCTGTTTAATCGTTGATAGATAAGCAAAATAGAGCCATTGAACCGCTTCCTTGGCATTCGAAGCCGGTCTTGAAATATCCATTCCATATCGACTAGCCATCCACTTGATATCCTCTAAAGCCTTAATCTGTTCCTGTACTTCTTCTCTTGTTCGAATCATAGCGAAATTCATTGGTTTCGTTAACTTTTGTAAATCTTTTTTCTTTCGCTTAATTAAATAGTCGACTCCGTAAAGAGCAAGGCGCCGATAATCGCCAAGAATTTTTCCTCTTCCATATTCTTCAGGAAGAGAAGCTAAAACTTTTGCCTTCCGATATTTCAACATTTCATCAGAATAAGCATCTAAAATTCCCTCTTGATAGGTCTTATGATATTCGAAGAATTTGTCTTCTATTTCTTTATCCATCGTATAACCATAAGAATTTACAGCCTCTTTGACCGTATCAATTCCCCCAAAAGGATTCATCATTCTTTTGAGTGGTTCATCCGTCTGTAATCCTACAATTACTTCATTCTTTTTATCGATATATCCTGCATCAAAGTTATCTATCCCTGCTATAGTATGAGTATCAATATCAAGAACTTTCGTAATTGTTTCTTTTTCTAAAAGTTTTTGACACCGACTCCATACCTTAGCAGTTTTCTTTGAACTCTTTACAAGAAATTTCTCATTTCCTGTATATTCCTGATAATTATTTATAATAAAGTCTTCGACATTGATTTTTTTCTTCCATGTCTCGCCTTGGAATCCATTCCATTCGTTCATTTCTTCACCTCTAGGATAGTATAAAGTCATTATATCATGTTTTTGTAAAAAAGAAAAATACTATCCAGTTAATTGTCATTTGCCTTACTTAAGAATTCTTCCTCTTCCCAAATTAGAATTCCCAAGCTTTTCGCCTTGTCGTACTTACTTCCTGGATTTTCTCCTACGACAACGACATCCGTTTTACTGGTGACACTGCCCGTTACTTTTCCTCCACGATATTCAATCATTGCTTTCGCTTCTTCTCTTGGAATCGATAAAGTTCCCGTTAGAACGAAAGTCTTGTCCTGAAAATCTTCTTTCACACTTTTTTCTCTTCCAATATAAGCGAAATTCAGTCCATACTCTTCTAGTTTCGCCAAAATGTGAAGATTCTTTTCTTCTTGGAAATAAGCAACGATGGCTTCCGCAATAATCTCGCCAATATCTTCTACTTCCTTTAACTCATCAAAAGTAGCATTGCGAAGATTTTCTAAGGTCTCAAAATGACTCGCTAAAATTGTCGCGGTCTTCTTTCCTACATGGCGAATACCGAGTCCAAAAAGAAGACGTTCCAAAGAGTTTTTCTTGCTATTTTCAACGGCATCTAAAAGGTTTTGAATACTTTTCTCTCCAAATCCTTCTAGACTCTGTAAAGCTTCTTTATGTTCCTTTAATGTATAATAGTCGTCTACAGTATGTAAATAACCCATATTGTAGAAATCTTCCACAATATTCTCCCCAAAGCCATCTAGATTCATCGCATCCCGAGAAGCAAAATGAATAAGTCCTTCTATCTTTCTAGCATCACAATTAGGATTGAGGCAGAACCAAGCCGCTTCGCTTTCTTTTCTAACTAGTTCTGTTCCACAAATAGGACAGTGGGTAGCCATTTGAAAAGGAATTTCTTCTCCGGTTCTTCTTTCTTTTTTCACTTCTACTACTTCTGGAATGACATCCCCAGCTTTGTGAATAGAAATGATATCGCCAATCATAATTTCTTTTTCTTTCACGTAGTCTTCGTTATGAAGTGTCACACTACTAATAATGGAACCTGCCAAATGAACAGGTGTCAAGTCGGCTCTTGGCGTTACTTTTCCCGTTCTGCCCACACAAAATTCAATATTTTTAAGTTGCGTTAAAACCTCTACCGCTGGAAACTTATACGCAATTCCCCACTTAGGAACACGGGCTGTAAAGCCCAATTTTTTTTGGTCGTTTAAGTCATTCACTTTGATAACGACACCATCTATTTCATAAGGAAGTTCAGGCCGATGTTCTTGCCAATAAGAGATATACTCCACTACCTCGCCTACATCTTTAGCATGTTTAATATTAGGATTTACCGTAAACGTTAACTCCTTCATATAGTTCAAAGCTTCCTCTTGACTATGGATATCATAGTCACTCGCCTTTGGAATATGGTACATAAAGGTATTGAGATTTCTGCTAGCAGCTATCTTAGAGTCTAATTGTCGAACAGAACCAGCTGCCGCATTTCTAGGGTTAGCAAATTCCTTTTCCCCCTTTTCTCTTCTATCTTTATTAAGAGCCTCAAAAGAAGATTTTGGCATATAAATTTCGCCTCTTACTTCGATATCGATATCGACCGGTAAAGAAAGAGGAACACTCTTGATTGTCTTTACATTATGCGTAATATCTTCTCCGGTAACCCCATCTCCACGAGTTGCTGCTCGAACCAATTTTCCTTTTTTATATAAAAGAGAAACGGATAACCCATCAATCTTTAATTCGCAAACATAAGTAGGATTTTTAACAATCTTTTTTACTTTCGCATCAAAATCCCGAATTTCTTCTTCGTTAAAAATGTCATCAAGAGACATCATAGGAATTTCATGGGTTACTTTTTCAAAACCATCAATTACCGTTGATCCAACACGAACAGTAGGAGAATCCTCCCTAACAAGTTCGGGGTGTTCCGTCTCTAATTTCACTAATTCTGCATAATAATCATCATACTCCTGATCAGTAATCGTTGGAGCATCTAGCGTATGATACTCATAACTAGCTTTATTTAGTATTTTAATTAACTCGTCGATTCTCTTTTCTATCATGTTATCACCAAATCCATTATACCATGATTAAAACAAGAAAAAAAAGAAATTCGTATGAATTTCTTATAGCTTTTTATCTAAGTATTGACCAATCATATTCTTAGCTACTTCTAAGTAAACTAACTCCGCTTCTAAGAAGTCATCCTCGGTGGTATTCTCTTCTTTTAAATCGTTAATTTCTCTACTTCTTAAGTATTGAAGTTCTATGTTATCTTTGGTTGCAAGCTGTTCAAAAACAACGATTAATTCTTTGGTCGCATTAATAATTTCTTTTCTTTTTGAAGGAATATCGAGAGCTTTATAGGCCTCCATATATTCTCCGAATGCTTGATTCAATTCTTCCATATTACCTAGCCTTTCCCTTATATAATCCATCGATTTCCTCTGTTGACATCGCATCAAGATTCAACTTATCTGGGCTCATTTGTCGATGGAAGAACTTCCAGAATCCGCTTTTTTCCTGATATCTTGCCCGTGCCTCATTAATAGCGGTCTGTCTAGTCAACGCTGCTTCCTGTTCTTTTTGAATTTGATGTTCTATTTCAATGATTTCCTCTACAATAGGAGCCGCAATAGCCGCTACTTCATAATTATCAGGATGTTTATCCTTGATATAACTAATAGCAAGTAAACGTTTTTTTAGTCGTTCATCTAAATCGATATCAATCAATTTATCAAAAAATTTAGCACTAGTAGGAACAAAATCCCAATCGTGTTCAAAATACTTTCCAATGGCAGAATGTAACTTTGCTAAGTTTTGATTTTGAATTTCACGGAGTGCTTGGGCATCTTTCTCATAAAGTGGTTTCTTCCCAAGAGAGGTAGAAGACCTGCCACCAGAAAGATATTCCCCATTACTATAATATACTTGTTCAGTAACAAGTGTTGGCGCAATACCAATGAACTTCATACCATTCTTTTCATATCTTCCTACCTCAAAATCTCCTTGCGTAGCAAGAATATCATCCATGGCTGCTTCGCTGATTGGTTCGTCTGGTTTAAAAGCGCTGTTAAAAGCTAACGTAGCAGCTTGATCTCTTAACGCTCCTAAAGCCTGTAACATACTAATGATTGGTTGAGGGTTTTCAAACTTTTTGACATAATCTTTTTCAAGGGCTGCGATTAAAATATCTAGTTCAAAATAAAGAGGAATAGAGGTTCTATCCTTATTCATTTCAGAACCTAAGAAAATACTATCCTTATTAAATTCTCCATCCAATAATTTGTCTTTGTTAGGAGAAGCCATCGCTGCTTGCAATTTGCTAATCATCTCGTTAACCATCTCTAATACTTCATTAACAAGTGCTCTATCGGCTCCTCTCCGTCTTTTGAATACCTGGCTCAAAAGAGAAGACATTCCTCTCTCTAAGGCATTTCTTTCTCTATCTATTCCTATATAGTCATAATCTTTCATAACTTCTCCTCATTTCTTTTAAAAACTATCTCTATCCTATACTCATTATACCCTAGTTTTCTTAGAAAAGCAAAAAAAAGTATCGGTTATTCGATACTTTTTAACTTTTTAAAATTGCTAAACGCTCTTTTTCCTCTTGTAATTTCTTTCTATCCATTTCCACAATATTTTGTGGTGCCTTTTGAACATAGTTTTCATTGCTCAATAAAGTCTCCCGGCGACGAATAGACTCTTCTAATTTTTGAATTTCTTCTTCTTTCTTACTACTATCTTCCTTTGTTCCTTCATAATAGTAAGTAATATCAATATATTTTGATTTATACGTACTAGTCAAATAATCTTTCTTATCTTTTAGAAGACTTTCTTCCGTAATCTTTAATTGAGAAGCATAAATAGATTCTAGGGAAGGATCTACTTCATACGTTACTTTCGCCTGTTTTGTAATGTTATTCGTAGCTTTCATATTACGAATCGCTACTATATCCTCTAATACCTTATCAAGCGTTTCTTTTTCTTCTTCAAATACATACTTCTTTTCAAACTTAGGATATGCGCTAATCATGATAGACTCCGCATCGCGAATTGGTAACATCTGATAGATTTCTTCTGTTACATAAGGCATAGAAGGATGAAGCATCTTCACAATATCTGTCAACACTTTCAGTAGGACACTCTTATTCGTATTGGACATATCTTTTTTGGATAACTCGATATACCAGTCGCAGAAATCATTCCAAATAAAACTATAAAGAGTATTTCCTACATTGTGAAAATCATAGGTCTCCATATTTTTTCGAACTTCAACAATCGTATTTTCTAACTTCGTTAACATCCATTTATCTGCCAAAGATAAATTTTTCAAAGTATACTCCTTTTGCGTAAATCCTTCTAAGTTCATGAGAACAAAGCGAGAAGCATTCCATAATTTATTGATAAAGTTCCAAGTGGATTTTGCCTTCTCTTCGTCATAACGTAAATCGGCTCCAGGAGCAGAATTCGTCGTCAAGAAAAATCTTAAGGCATCACAACCATATTCCTCAATAACATCCATAGGGTCTACACCATTTCCTAAGGACTTACTCATTTTTCTTCCTTCTTTATCACGAATCAGTCCATGGATTAAGCAATCCTTAAATGGTCTTTTGCCTGTAAATTTTAATCCTTGGAAAGTCATTCTATTAACCCAAAAAGGAATAATATCATATCCGGTTACTAAACAATTATTTGGATAGTATCTTTGATAATCAGCGCTTTCCTCTGGCCATCCCAACGTCGCAAAAGGCCATAATGCACTACTGAACCAAGTATCTAATACGTCGTTATCCTGTACCCATCCTTTTCCTTTAGGGGGTTCCATGCCAACGTAAACTTCGTCTCCCTTATACCAAGCCGGAATACGATGTCCCCACCATAACTGACGAGAAATACACCAGTCATAGGTAATCTCCATCCAGTGATTCATTGTCTTTTCATAATGAGGAGGGACAAAATTTACCTTACTAGCTTTTTTCTTTTGATTTTCTAATACTTTATCAGCTAAAGGGCTCATCTTAACAAACCATTGTTTTGATAGATATGGTTCTACTACGGCATCTGTTCGCTCACTATGCCCAACGCTGTGAACCATTGGTTCGATTGAAATTAAAATTCCTTGTTCTTTTAAGTCTTTTACGAGGGCTTCACGGCATTCTTCTCTTGTCATTCCTTGATACTTTAACGCATTTTCATTCATCGTCGCATCTTCATTCATAACGACAACCCGTTCCAGATTATGACGATTTCCCACTTCAAAGTCATTAGGATCATGGGCAGGCGTAATCTTAACTACACCAGTTCCAAATTCTGGATCCGCATGTTCATCTCCGACAATCGGAATTCGTTTATTAACTACTGGAAGAATAACATTCTTGCCAATCAAGTGTTTATATCTTTCATCATTAGGATTAACGGCTACCGCTGTATCACCAAACATGGTCTCAGGTCGAGTAGTGGCAACATCAAGATACTCTTCACTATCCTCTATAAAATACTTTAAGTGGTAGAAAGCACCTTCGTCTTCCTTATAGATAACTTCTTCATTGGATAAAGCAGTCTTCGCAACAGGATCCCAGTTGATAATCCTTTCTCCCCGATAGATTAATCCCTCTTCATAGAGTTTAACAAAAACCGTCTTTACCGCTCTTGTTAGATTTTCATCTAAAGTAAATGCTTCTTTACGATAGTCCAAGCTAAGTCCTAATTTCGCCCATTGTTTACGGATATTTTCAGAGTATTCATGCGTCCAATCCCAACAAGCTTTTAAAAAGCCTTCTCTTCCAAGTTCATACTTATCAATGCCTTGGGATTTTAACTTTTGAACAACTTTTGCTTCCGTTGCGATAGCCGCGTGATCCATTCCCGGAAGCCATAAGGTATCATATCCATCCATCCTCTTATAACGAATGATAATATCTTGTAAAGTCGTATCCCAAGCATGTCCTAAATGAAGCTTTCCTGTAACATTAGGAGGAGGGATAACAATACAATAGGGTTTTAAAGATAAATCCCCACTTTCAAAGTATCCTTTCTTTTTCCAAGTATCATATTTTCCTTCTTCTACTTTCTTATGATTATATTTTGTCTCTAACATACTACTCTACTCTCCTTTTCTATTTTTTTACAAATACCTTTTCTTCTAGCATAGAAAGCGCTGGAAGTAAACCATAATCCATTCGAATTTCACTATCGCTAGCATATTCTTGTATTTCATCAAATGGAGTATACATCATTTTTAAATGTTCTTTTTGAATGGCACCTTGCAACATTTCCTCTTCACGATGAGAAAAATCCTGCAAATAACCTAAATAATTTCGAATTTGTATCCAATCTGTTTTCTCTAGTTTTCCATAAGAATGTCCATATCGCATATTTTTGTTTCTTCTCTGCATCAAAAACATGGCTTTTTCATCATCTAAAAGCGTTAACAAGGCTGTTTCTAATCTTTCAAAATTATTAATATCCATTCCTCGTCTCATCAAATAAGGAACAAAGATTTCCCTTCTCCTACCATAGGTAGCTTCCAATATTAACAATTCTTTCGATGGTGTATATATCAAATATTTATCTTTTTCGGTTTCAATTTCTTTCATAGATGAATCCCCCCTTTACAAAAAAACACGACCATCATCCCTAAAGGACGAATAGTCGTGGTACCACCTTTATTCATAATCTTTCGATTACCTTGAAAGCATTAACGCTGCTAACGAAATATCCTACTCTATTCAGATATTCAACTCCCAAGCTACCTTCTTTGAATATTCTTTAGAAAAGTTTTCAGCCGATGACTCTTCCTCTCTTAAAAGTTTTCTTCAAATACTCCTCTTGTTCCTCGTTTTTCTTTTTGTATTATAAATAAATATTTATCATTTGTCAATCTTATGGTTGAATTTGATAAGGATCTGTCGAAGTTCCTGTTCCACTAGCCCATATAACATCATGCTTTAAAACAATCATTGGACGAATGTTATAAGCCGTTGTTACAGTATAAGAGTGAATCTGTCCATTACTACCGACATAGTAAACCGTACTTCTAGATCCAGCAGTATCAATGGTCATTCCTACTGTCGTAATATTATCGAGTGCTGTTCCACTACTAAAGCCACTTCCTACCTTATAATTCTGTGGAACATAAAGCCAGTAGTTTCTTTGAACGCCACTTTCAGCATAAACTCCTCCTGCTAAAATCATTTCATCATAAGTAGGTAAACCGATAGTAGCAGTTACTTTTCTAGAACAACTATTTACATTAGGTGTTCTAGCAGTGCTAGAAGCAATAGTATCATTACACCATTGTGAAGACTCTACTTTACTAGCTTCCGTTTTATTTTTGATATTATTATTATACCAATTCTCTATCGTTGTTTTAACCGTTGAACTCGTATAAAGATACGTAGAAAGAGAACCAGAATACTTAGTTTTCGTCGTACTAATAACACTATTCTTATTGTATTGACAGGTATTTCCACTACTTACATAAATAAGTTTTATACCACCTGTATCTGTCGTTCTTACGATTTGCCAACAAAAACCAGCAAAAAGAACAAAATTATTGTGAATATCTCCTCGATAATAATAGATAGGATGAGTAGTAGATGTAGTACTATGCATTACGTAAGTACCCTTTCCATTGGTATCGGAAGAGGCTTGTTTAAAGTTGATACTGGAATCATCAACGGCAGATACCTTAATCTTATCATATAAAGGGACTGGTTCAGCCGGTTTTCCAACTACCTCTCCCCCAATCTTGTCACGAACATTTTCTGTTAACTTGTTTAACGTAGCTCGTCGATTAGATATGATACTGATAATTAAAAACATGAGCAAGACAATTAAAATAAGCATCGTATAGAGAATCGCTGAAATAGCAAATCCCCGATTGTCTAATTTTTTTCTCATGGGTACACCTTCTATTCTTTTTTTATTATATCGTAGTTAACGACAAATTTCAACAAATTCTAGCCAACGCCAGGTTCCGCTTCAAATCTTTTTTCACATTTTTTTGTTTCCGGATTATAGGATCCACTTTCACATAAATAAGTGGGTTCTATCGTCTTTATTGCTACACATTTTTTATCTTTTAATTCATAGCCTTCTGGACAAGTATAAGAAACCGTTCCTCCCGTCCTCTTTCGACATTCTCCTAAATATAAGAACGTTCCTTCTGGACAGGTCTTATAAGAAATAGCTTTTTTCAGCCATGCTTCCGCCCCTACACATCGACTATCGATATAGCTTTCACAAAAATAATACTGACATTTACTTCCTTTTAATTCGGCTTTCCAAAATCCTTTCTTAGGAGTCGTATCAATATACTTGTTATATTCGGTTTGATTTTTGGCGCATCGATAAGCTGTCACTTGAGCTTGCGCTTTATCACTATAACAAAAATCGCCTATTTCACTAAAGCCATTTGGACATGTCCGTTTGGTACTTGCAAGCTCTTCTACTTCTGCTAGACACTCCGTCTTATCCGCACTTAACTCGCCATCACAAGTAACAGTCGGTTCACTAGATTCAATATATACACACATACCATCTTGTAAAGTTCCCCTCGCACACTGCTCTTTTTTTCCACATCCGGATAAGAGAAGAAGGAAACTAAATGTTACTAAAATTAGTCTTTTCATCGGTTCCTACCTTTCAAGATTATTCTAACATAAATTCCTTTTTTTGTATAGTGTCATTCCTCATCCGACATTGTATTTCCTCAAGATATATGTTAAAATGAGAATGGTGAAAATATGGAAAAAAATACTCCCAAAAGAAAAGTTAGACTTTGGTTAAAATTGTTCATCCTCCTCATTTTTTTCGTGGTAGGTACCCTTTTATATAGTCGCTTTATTTCTACTTCTGGGTTAAAGACGAAAGAATATCTTATCATTAATAAGCAATTACCCAATAGTTTCTACGGTCTAAAAATTGCCCATCTAAGCGATATTCATTATGGTCAAACGACCAATAGAAAAGAGATAAAAAGGATTGTAAAACAAGTTAATGAAACAAAGCCTGATATTATCGTTATTACCGGAGATTTATTAGATAGAGATGTCCAGTACACCAAAGAAGATTTGG
Source organism: uncultured Bacilli bacterium (assembly GCA_947626275.1). Lineage (GTDB taxonomy): Bacteria > Bacillota_I > Bacilli_A > RF39 > UBA660 > UBA5578. The sequence goes on along the minus strand of CANQRL010000009.1, from coordinate 23,208 downwards.
ATTTTCTAGAAAAAGAATTATCCAAATTGGAAGCTTCCTTAGGACGATATATCATTATGGGGAACCACGACAATACTCGTTCCGAATATCATACGGTTATCTCTAATACCGGATTTACGAATCTAGATGATTCCTATCAAATTCTCTATAATGGAGCACAAGAGCCAATCTTAATTGCTGGAGCTTCTACGGGTCAATATGGCAACGGAAATTTCGAACAAAAAGTAGAAGATGCCCTTGCAAAAATAGAGGAAATGCAAACACAATACAACATCTTAATTATGCATGAACCAGATTACATAGAAGACTTTGACTATTCTAAATTTCAACTTATTTTAGCGGGACATTCCCATAATGGACAAGTAAGACTACCTTTTGTGGGAGCGCTTATTCTTCCTCCTCACGCTAAGAAATATTATGATAACTACTACGACTTAAAAAATACTGATCTTTATATTTCTAGTGGGATTGGAACCTCTAACATTAAATTTCGTTTTTTCAATAGACCGTCTTTTAACTTGTACCGAATTGTCAATCAATAGGATGGATAAACCATCCTATTTTTGTTATAATGAAGTTGGTGATTGTATGGCACAAAAATGGTTCCAAGAATTGTGGACAGAAGAAACACAATTTCTCTTAGTAGAGATAGCCAAAAAATATCAACTTTCAAAAGAAGAATATGTAAACTTAATTGACATTTTATTTTACTCTTTTGTTGTAAATAGTGATTTACACATTCTCGAAAATGTTACTTTTGTAGTGGATAAAATATTAGAAAATAGAGAGTTCATTCAAAAAAATCAGAATTATAGATGTTTCTCTAGTTGTTTACAGCATTTTCTAGAAGAGGAATATAGGCGAGATTCCAATTTTACTCGCTTAGAAGAGTTTTTAAGAAGTGGATTCGTCTTTCACAGTTTCAATCGAACCTTCTATCCACAAATTCAAGATAGAGGATTAGTCGTCAAAGAAAAGCCATGGGATCTAGAAGAGATCGAACAGGTTAGAAGAATCTTTCAAAAATACGGAAAGCAAAATATCTTTGGCTATTACAACGGGAGAGAGGCAACCCCTATTTTCTTTGCCAACAATTTAGAAACCTCTCCCTATTATGGATTATCTTCCCCTACTTTCTTTCGAAAGTTTATTGAAAATAAAAAAGAATATTTTAATGTCTTTCTCAATCGGGATTATCCAAGTGCTTGTGCATCCATGGAAGAATTGACAAAACCTCTTACCCCAGAAGAAAAAGCAGTTGTTTTTCATTTCTTTGAAAAGTATTGGAAAGAGTTTGCAACAGATACCCTTCCATGTGTTGCCATCTCGACAAAAGAAAAGCTAGGAATAGAAGAGGAAACGGTTTCGATAGCAGAAGGAGAATCTATCACAGAATACTATTTAAAAAGAATTTTAGATGCAAGGAATCACATGATTAAAAGAGATATTCCAAGGGATTCCTTAGAAATCTTCGACTATGAAACACTTAGTTTTTCCATTCCCCCAAAAGAAAAAAATATATAGTTTGAAAGCTATATATTTTTTTAATGCACTTTATGATAATCTAACCGTAATTTGTCCGCTATCGTGACAATGAATTCAGAATTGGTCGGTTTTGCTTTATCGATATCGACACTATGTCCAAATATCTCCTCCATCAAATCCCAGTTTCCTCTATTCCAGCTTACCTCTATCGCATGCCGAATAGCTCTTTCTACTCGCGATACTGTCGTATCAAATTTCGTTGCCAATTCCGGATAGAGTTCTTTGGTAATTCCGCCAATCGTCTCTGGTCTTTCATAGATAATACCGATGCCTTCTCGAATATATTGATATCCTTTAATATGTGAAGGAATCCCTAATTCATGTAATATCTTGGTAATAGAAAGTTGTAAGTTATTATACTTTAAATCGATACTCGTATTGTCATAAGAACGTTTGGAAACCTGCAGAATTTTTTGCTCTAAATCTGATAAGTCAAACGGTTTTAAAACATAATAATTGACCCCGTATTCCGAAACTTGTCTAATAACTTCCATCGCATTGTAACTCGTTGCGACAATGACATTTTTCTCAATTCCTCGTTTCTTCATCTCTTCTAAAACATAGATACCGTCTTTGACAGGCATAATCAGATCTAAAATGATGAAGTCGTAGTGATCTTTCTCCTTTTCAATGAGCTCTATTCCCTCTTTTCCATTATAGGCTTCGTATACTAGTTCCATATCTTTATTATCTTTCAAATATTCTTTTACTGCACCAATTAATTCTATATTGTCATCTACCATTAATAATCTAATCTTTTTCATATTATCCTCCCTATGATACTACCTATTCTACTACTACCTTTTTAAACTAATTATCAAAAAATGTCGAAAGCATAAAAAAAGTTATTGGGTTACAACAACTTCTATTATTTTATTAAATTTTTCTATCTTGGTACTCGCACCACCAACAAGATAACCATCTACATTTGGTATTTTATTGAGAGTTTGAATATTCTCATCGGTGACACTTCCACCATAGAGAACAGGAATCTCGACATGTAATAACTCTCGAACCATATCCTTTAAGAAAGATACGGTATCCTCTATCTCTGTATTGGAAGGAACTCTTCCTGTTCCAATTGCCCATATTGGTTCATAAGCAATGGTTACTTTTGCAATGTCATTCTTGTCGATTCCTTGTAGAGCAGCCTTTACCTGTTTTTTCAACACTTTATACGTACTAAGAGAATCCCTTTCCTCAAGCGTTTCGCCAATACATAAAATGACCTTTAAATTTTCTTTCAACGCTAAACGCAACTTCGTCGCTACGACTTCATCCGTTTCTTGGAAATAGCCTCGTCTTTCACTATGTCCGATAATCGCATAAGAAATTTTCATACTCTTCGCTTGAGAAGCGGAGATTTCTCCTGTATAGGCACCATTTTCATAAGCCGCCACATTTTGAATACCAACGGCAAAATCATGTCCTAAAAAATAGGGTAAATAAAGTGCACTAGGACAAAAAACGACTTGACTGTTATATTTCTTTTTTTCTACTTCTTTTAGGTATTTATTAATCTCTTTTGCTGTTAAATTCATCTTCATGTTACCTACTACCATTTTTTTATTTGCCATGTAATCCTTTCTTTACTACGCTCTTCATGGTTGTTAAAAATGTTTTCTTTCCTTTTCTACCAACCGGTTTTCCCCCTAATGCTGTATAGTATACATCCAATACTTTTTCAGCATAATACTTGGCGGAATGAGATTCCGCATTAATTCTTGCCTGTCTGCTTAACCGTTCCATAACCTCTGGATGATCCATAATTTTTTCAATCGCTTGTTTATACTCTTTCTTATTGGTGAATAAATAACCATTCAAATCATCGATAACAACATCACGGAAAGCTTCATCATCTAAAGCTACTACCGGTACGGATGCAGCCATTGCCTCCAATAACGTCAATCCTTGGGTTTCCGTATGAGAAGCCGTTACAAAGACTTGTGGAATTTGATAATACTCATGAATTTCTTCCCATGGAATTTTTCCTGTAAAAATGACATTGTCCGCTATCTTTAATTTTTTTGCTTGCCTTTTAAATAAGTCAATATCTGGTCCATCTCCAATAATCAATAACTTACAATGCTTATTTTTCTTAATTAAATCCACTTGATTATCTATCAAAAATGTTACATTTTTTTCTGAAGCTAAACGGCCAACAAACAATAGAACAAAATCATCATCGGTAATTCCCAACTGATCTTTTAAAATAGTGGTTTTCTCTTTTTTATTCTTCTCTCGATAGAACCGTTCTACTTCAATCCCCGTAGGAACGATATGAATGTTTCTAGTATACTCATATTTTTCCTTAAACAAATCATACGTCTTTTTAGTTGGAACAATCAATTCCGTTACCGTCTTATCACAGTAGAACTTCGTTAAATGCTCTACTATTTTTTTACTAGGAGCATCAAAATAGCCTTTCGTAATATAGTGAATGTAGTCTTCATACATCGTATGATAGGTATGAACAATCGGAATATCTAATTGTTTTGCCATAATGCGCGCAAAAGTACCTACCCCAAACTCCGTATGCGAATGAATAATGTCCAAATTCCACTCTTTAATCTTATTAATTGCCTTCAATGGATAAATTCCTGTCAAACGATAATCATAAATTCCAACCGGAATACCAGGAAGTCGAATAATGTGATCATTCTTTTCAAACACATAATGCATATCATCCGGATTAACCGTTACAATAAATACTTGATGTCCTTTTTTCTTCAGTGCACTTTCCAACATTGCAATACTAGTAGAAACACCGTTAATAAAAGGAGGATAGGTGTCTGTAAAAATACCGATTCTCATGATTTCACCCTCTTCATGTTCAAACTAATCGCTCCTACTATCATTCCAAAGTAATACGTAACAAAGCGCCATAATAGCATAATTGCCATCAGTTTCGATCCCGTAATAAAGTTTCCATAGAAAGAGACAAACCCAAATTCTAATCCTCCACTACCACCAGGAATTGGAACAAAAGAACCAATCAACATAACATAGGCACTTGTCATAATCGCATGTCCCCAACCAAAACTCTCGTAATCCCCGGTTGCATATAATAAAACCAAAGGAATACTGTATAGGAAACATAACGCTATAAAATTGAGAAAGATAGTAAAGAAAAACTCCTTTTTATTCTGTAAGAGAATTACCGCACTGGTATGAAACTTATTGATATATTCATCCCAATCTGCTAATTTTTTCTCTTTATTTTTTACTAGCCTTAACTTCGTTAAAATCGTTATCGCAAAACGAATCAATTTGCGATTCATTTTCCTACTAAAAGCAACGATAAATAGAATGACGATTACGAGCGTATTAATGAGAAATCCAAGGCCTAGAAGCCTTTGCAACAATACATTTTTCTCAAAAATGGAGAAAGTATGATTTGCAATGACAGCAATACCTCCTAGCAAGACCATCGCTATTTGATAGACGATAAAATTTTGAATAATGATGCTCGTTGCCGTTGTCATTCCTACTCCATCTTTAACAAGATGATAAACCTGATAGGGCTGACCACCAGTTGCGAACGGAGTAACCGCATTAAAAAATTGCGTTCGAATCATCAGTTGTAAAGAACTTAAATATTTGGTTTTTGGCATAAACTTTCTAGTAAATATATGAATAGCTTTTCCCCGCAAGATCCAGTAAAGAATCACTAAAGAAAAAGCGACAATGAGCCATCCTAGATGAATTGTTCTCAACTGATTCATAATGGCATCATAGTCATCCTTTAAAGCAAAATATAGTACTAATAGGGTAATCCCTATTAATACCATAACATTTACTATATTTTTTTTATTTTTTTTCATATTTATTTTTCAGAGATAATGGAAATGCCTGGCAAATCTTTTCCCTCTAATAATTCTAGTGAAGCTCCACCACCGGTAGAGATATGAGAAAATTTGTCTTTATAACCAAATTGAATAGCAGCAGAGGCTGTATCTCCTCCACCTAGAATAACCGTTGCATCTAGTTTTGATAATTCTTCACAAGTTACCTTAGTACCTGTTGAAAATTTATCAATTTCAAATGCTCCAAGTGGTCCATTCCATATAATTGTTTTACTTTTCTTAACGTATTCACTAAATAGATCAAAGGTCCTTAGGCTTAAATCAAGTCCCATTTCATCTTCATGAATGTCACTGACAAGAGCAGCTCTCATTGGTGAACTCTCACTCATCTCTTTGCCACATACACAATCAACTGGCAAAATGATTTTATTAGGATATTCCTCTAGCATTTTCTTACAAAAATCAAGACTTTCTTCATCTAGTATAGACTTTCCAATTTCATATCCTTGTGCCTTTAAGAAGGTGAACATCATTCCTCCACCAATTAAGATGTAATCGGCAATCTTTACTAAATTTTCAATAACACCAATTTTATCACTGACTTTTGCACCGCCTAAAATAACAGTAAAAGGTCTTTCTGGGTTCTTAATTGCCCGCTCTAAATGATTTAATTCTTTCTCAATAAGGAAACCGATCCCATTTGGTAAATGACTAGCAATTCCCACATTAGAAGCATGAGCCCGATGAGCTGTTCCAAAAGCATCGTTGATATAAATATCTCCTAAAGAAGCCCAGTAGGCACCTAATTCAGGGTCATTACCACTTTCTTTTTTACCATTTAAATCTTCATATCGCGTATTTTGAACGAGTAATACCTCGCCATTTTGTAGGGATTGAACAGCCTTTTCAAGCTTCTCTCCTCGTGTTTCCTCGATAAAGATAACTTCTTTAGAAAGCAATTCACTTAATCTAGCCGCAACTGGTTTTAAATCGTTTTTCGCTAAATCCGCTTCTTCTTTTACTCTTCCTAAATGGGAAAATAAAATAACGCGGGCACCTTCCTCTATCGCATATTGAATCGTTGGTAAACTCTCAACAATCCGGTTATCATCTTGAATCACACCGTCTTTAATAGGTACATTAAAATCAACACGAATAATTACTTTTTTACCGTTTAACTCATAATCCCTTATTGTCTTTTTCATATTTCCTCCCACTATACAACTATTATTATTTTACTATATTTTTTTTATTTATACAATGAAAAAAAAGAAGAATTCATTCTTCTTTACTTTACCTCTGAAACCGTTGGATAAGGAATTACATTCTCCCCTTCCATAGTGCCTATAAGCATCAACTTACCATCCTCATCAATCAAATAATGGGTATCGTCTGATAATAATCCATTCTCTTCTTCGACTACTCCACCATTTTCATAAGCATAGTTTTTAAATGATGTACGATAAGTTTCTAAAGTATCTTCTTCAGAATATTCTAAATAATCATTTTTTGCAATTTCAGCCTTTAAAATAGATTTCAATACTTCTTCTGATTTTTGTTGTAAGGTCGTTACATCCATTTGATACTTTTTAGCAAGCCCTTCTATATTTAACACCTTTCCGGTATCTAAATCAAATACATAAATATAAAGAGTTGGATAAGAAACACTTGTACTAAAACTATACTCCACACTAACGATGAGAGAAATGGTATTCGTTTTCTCACTTTGAAGTACTTGATATCCAACAAGATAACTAGCGGCATCATTTACATCCGTACAACCATAATAATCATCTACCATTGGATCACAGTCCGCAATTCCTTCATCGATAGACTTCATTGCTTTTTCGTATATCTTTTCCATTTGCGAATTCACATTTTTCGCATCCTCACTATCCATATTTATGTAAGGAACTTTGACATCATCATAATAATTTCCGGTATTTGGATTTTTGATAAGATAATCTCCTAATTCCATTAAAATATCATAACGTTTTCTCGTGTAATTTCCTGAATAAGACCGATCATAATCATATGTTGCATCATATATCCAATCTTTGCTTTCATCTAGTTTTTTAGCTGGTTGAGTAGCGACGTTAGAATTGCTATTAGAATTAGATTCTTTTGATTCCTCTTTCTGGAATGGTTTTACAATAAGTAACACTGCAACAACCACAATAACTACCAATAATACCCCTAATGCAATAAAAAGTCCTTTTTTACTTTTTGGTGTAGGAGTAGTAGTGCCTTGTGGTGGCATTGCTCCATAATTATTGTTTACTGGATTATAGTTATTATTGTTCATTGGATTATAATTATTATTGTTTACTTGATTATAGTTATTTACTTCATTATTCATTGACTTTCCTCCTATATTAACAAGAATATCACTATTCTTTTTTTACGTCAAGATTTCTCCCCACCATTTTTTAACAAAAAAAAGATATTTCTATCTTTTTAAGCACGTGATGCATAAGAACCATCTTTGGTACTAATAATGATGGTTTCCCCTTCTTCGATGAAAAGAGGTACACGAACAGATAATCCAGTTTCTACAACGGCATCCTTTGTGGCGTTATTCGTTGTATTTCCTTTTACTGCTGGTTCTGTTTGTGTAACAACTAATTCTACTTTTTCAGGAAGAATAACTCCTAAGATTTCCCCTTGATAAATAGATACCATTACTTCTAGTCCATCTTTTAGATAATATTTATCATCCCCTAAATGGTCTTGAGACAATTCGATTTGTTCATACGTCTCATTATCCATAAAGGTATAACTATCCCCGTTCGCATATAAGAATTGCATTGTTCTTTTTTCTATCATTGCTCGTTCTAGTTTGATACTACTATTAAACGTCTTTTCAATGATAGAACCCGTACGTAAATTTTTTAGTTTTGCCTTTACAAAAGCAGCGCCTTTTCCTGGTTTTACGTGTTGGAAATCTAATACGATATAAATATTATCTTCAAATAGAATAGTCATTCCATTTTTAATATCATTAACGTTAACCATAAATACTCCTTTCTACAAAAAATAAGGACTCAACTACCTTATTTTCCACTTCTTCCATAGACCTTAATTTTTGCTTTGTTCATCCTGTTTAATTTCGTAATTGCTTGTCTATTAGCTTTTGTGTTTTCCGCTTTAATACTTGCTCCTACATTAAGTGCTTGGGGAGCGAAAGATTGCTGGTGTGCTTGCATCTCAATTAATTTTTTATAATTAATAGCTGTAATGAAGTGTCTAAACATGATTATTTCTCCTCTTTATGTGGTGTAACTTGTCTACACTTTGCGCAAAATTTGTTTAATTCAATACGATCTGTTGTCGTTCTTTTATTTTTTTCTGTACGATAATTTTCCTCACCGCAAACTGTACATTTAAGAGTGATTCTTTGTCTTGCCTCTCCTTTTTTTGCCATACTCTTTCCCTCCTTTTTGTAACGCACATTTATTATAGCAAATTATTTATAAATTTCAAAGTATTTTTTGGAAACTTTTTGACTTAATCGCTTGTTTATACTAGACATTTGAACGAAACTGATGTTTCCTGTTCCGACGTTTGGAGTAACCACGGTAAAAGTAACTTTAGGATTCTTATAAGGAGCATACGCTACCAACACTGTCGAAAGGGTTGGGGTATCAATCTCTCCATCATTATCCTTATCGACAAAGCTTTCCGATGTTCCTGTCTTTCCAGCCGGAGAATACTTATTGTCGATAAAACCATATCCTGTTCCACCAGAAGCAAATACCATCCGTAATCCTTGTTTTACTCGATCCATATACTTTTTATCAGCATCTACCGTATTTAAAACACTTGGTGTTGTCTGAAAAACGAGACTCGTTAATTTCTCTTTGGTTGGCTCATAAACCGCTTTTAATAGTCTTGGTTTCATCCTGCTACCACCATTCGCAACCGTTGTGATGTACTGCGATAATTGAATAGGCGTATAGTTATCGTATTGACCAATCGCAAAATCTAGTAATAGTCCTGATTGTCGACTTGTCCCCTTCAATCCTTCTGTTTCATTTGGCAAATCGATTTCCGTTTTTACACCTAATCCGAATTGAGCAAAAATATTGCGATACGTATCAAAAGCTTTTTCATCTACTTTTAAAGCAATTCCATAGTGATATTTCGCTCCGCCTACTTTCATCGCTGTTTGAAATTGATAGGTGTTAGAAGAATATTTTAAAGCCTGTAAATCATTGATATTGCCGTAGCTATGAAAAGAACATTTTAAAGGAGTCGCCGCTAATTTGACACAAGCATCATTACGAACTTCTCCAATTTTTAAGTTTCCAGTCGTATATCCTACGATATGTGAAGCCGCTTTTACAGAAGAACCGGGAGTGACGATGGAATTGATTACCCCCGTACTATAATCAGAGACCACATACTGTCCATTCTTCTTGGTAATCTTTTTTCCTGCCATCGCGAGAATTTCTCCCGTTTTCGGGTCTTGAATAACGACAAATCCCCTATCTAAATACTGGGTATACTTATCCTTCTTCTTCGTCGATAATAGCTCATCAGCAATAATCTTTTCAACCTGTTTTTGAAGTTCAATATCAATCGTAAGGACAATATCATATCCTCTAGATCCCTCTTCTACTAATTCATAACTGCCATTAGGAGAAACTTTATACTTTGTCTTAGTCCCTTTTAATAATGCTTCATACTGTTTTTCTAAATAACTTGTTCCAACCCGGTCTGTAAGCTCATATCCGAGCGCTAAATAGGAATCTTTTAATTCGGCAGGTACTCCACTTTCACTACTGGAGATATTTCCTAAAATCGAACGAAACGTTTCCCCATAAGGATAATATCTCTCCCAATCCATTCGCGTGGTAATACCATCTAAAATCGATAAATTCTCGCCAATTATCGCATACTCCTCATCCGTTACATTCTCTTTTTTAATAACCTTTTCAGCATAAGAATATCCATCATTCATCTTCGTATATATCATCGCCGCTTCACGATCTAAATCTGTATAAACGGCTAAATCTTCTTCGGTTACTCTAGCAATTTTTTTATCCTCTATCTGGGATGCGGTAATTTTTCTTTCCTCTAACGCTTGCCACTCCTCTTTTTGAATCTTTTTATCGGCTTCTTCACTATGATTTAAAATCCAAAATTTTTTTAAATCTTTTTCTTTTAAACCTCGAAAATCAACCTCAATAAAGTTCGCCAGTTGATAAGCTAGAGCAATTTCCTCACTCGTTCTCATCCCAATCGGTTTCTTATAGACAATTGTTTTAACGGGAACATTATCTACTAAAAGCTTTCCATTCCGATCGTATATTCTTCCTCTTGGGGCAGTCGGTCCTTCTATATAATTATTACTCAATTCTATTACTTCTTTGACGTATTTCGCATTTTCTAAAATTTGAACTTCATAGAGTTTTACCGTCAACAAAAGAAAGACTATAAAAATGATTCCTATTAGAATCTTATAGCGACTATGAATACTGAAAAGTAAAGATTTCTTTTTCTTGTGATTCTGTTTTTTTCTCATAGTTCCCCCTAACTATGCAACAAAATTTTTCGATGGCATATCCTATAGTATGAAAGAAAAATTAATACATTCCTATGTAACCAAATTAAGAAAAGAAGATATTGTCAAATTTGCTTCCGATAATAACGTTTCTTTAACGGATCAAGAAGTCGATATCCTCTATACTGAAATTCAAAATCATTGGCAACAACTATTATATAACCCTGATGAAGTTTTGAAAAGAGTAAAAGGGGAAGTTTCCCCTACTACTTATGAACACATTATTTATTTTTACAATCTGTATAGTGAGAAATTACGTCGCTTTCTAAGTTTGTATTAAATTGGTTACTCTCTAACATTTTTATCTCAAAGAGGTAAGGTGGATATTTTTCTTTACCTTCCCCTATATAAGGTGTTTCTAATATTTTAGGAATACCTTTTAATTTTGGATGATGAACGATTCTCACAATCGTTTCGTATCCTAACGTTCCATATCCGATATTTTCATGTCTATCTTTATGAGACCCTAATCCGTTTTTACTATCGTTTATATGAACTACTAACAATTTCTCTAAACCAATCACACGATCAAATTCCTCTAAAAATGAATCAAAATCCGTTAGGTCATATCCCGCATCATTCAAGTGACAAGTATCCATACAAACGGCCACTTTAGAAGGAATATTTACTCCCTCTAGAATCTTTTTTATCTCTTCTAGATGAGAGCCAATTTCACTTCCTTTCCCGGCCATGGTCTCTAAGCAAATGATTACTTTCTGTTTTTCTTCAATGACTTCATTTAAGGAATCGATAATGTTTTGAATTCCCGCTTCGATACCTAAACCGACATGGCTTCCTGGATGGAGAACCAAAAGAGAGACACCCAACTCTTCTACGCGTTTAATCTCTTCTTTTAGAAAGGTTACATTAAAATCATGATTTTTATCATTGGCTAAATTGATAATATACGGAGCATGAACGACAACATTTTCAATATTAATATTCTCTTTTTCCATTAAATTATGTGCGAGAGTAGTCAATTTTTCATCAATCACATTTCGCATCGTATTTTGTGGCGCACCTGTATAAAACATAAAAGTGGTACTTTGATAACTAAGTGCTTCTAATACACTTCCTAACATTTGTTTTTCTTTTGAAAAAGATACATGGGATCCTAGTATTTCTCTCATAATTCACCGCTTTCCTATCCATTATTATAACAAAAAAGACTAGGGATAACTAGTCTTTATTTAAGGTACTATAAACAGCTCTAAAGATGATATAACCACCAACAACTAAACCGATCCATAACAAGGGATTGGTATAGTTATCGAATATCCAGTCTCTAAACTTTAAAGAATATTCATTTAAAGTTTCCCAAAGAGTTAATACTTGCATATCCACCTACACCTTTCTAATACTTTTATGACCTTTCATGATTTTTTTAATTCCATATGGATGTGGAAAAGCAATCGTTAAAATCGTTTTTTCAACGGTAATAATAACCCCTTCTCCAAAGTCTGTATGAATAACTTTTTCGCCTGCTTTATACTCGATAGATTCATCAATCGTAGAGGAAGAAAAACTTGTCGTCATCTTGCTTTCTGATGTCTCTCCTCGATCGATATATTCCTCACCTATTTCATTGACAAAACGGCTGATAGGATTCACACTATCCATTCCATAAAGAGTTCTTCTTTTCGCACCCAGTAACCATATTTTTTCTTTCGCTCTCGTAACGGCAACATAGCAAAGGCGTCGTTCTTCCTCTAATTCACTATGATCAAAAAGAGCACGACTATGTGGAAAAATACCTTCTTCCATTCCTACCACAAATACGTAAGGGAACTCTAACCCTTTTGCAGAGTGAACCGTCATTAACGTTACCACATGAGGATTATCCTTATGTTCCTCAATATCTGCTACCAAACTGATTTCTTCTAGGAACTCTTCTAGAGATATTATACCATATCTTTCTTCAAAATTTTTCGTAATTGATTTAAATTCTTCCAAGTTTTCTAATTTTGCTTCCGCTTCAATCGAATTTTCATCTTCTAATTCTTTTTTAAGACCACTTTGATTTAATACCAAATCCACAATTTCCGTAAGAGAAAGATTTTCACTTTTCTCACGAATAGACTCCATCAACTGTTTAAATTTCAGCTCTTTTCCAGAGTCAATCACTTCATACATACTTTTTCCTAATTGTTCTGCTCGCTCTGCTAAAGAGGCAATCGTCTTCTCACCAATTCCTCTTTTTGGGGAATTGATGACACGCATTAAACTGACATCATCTTGTGAATTGTAAAGCAGTCTTAAATAAGCAATTAAATCTTTAATCTCACGTCTATTGTAAAAGTAAAAAGTACCAACTACTTTATAAGGAATATTTTCTCGAAGCATCGCTTCCTCAATCGTACGGGACTGGGCATTGGTTCGATAGAGAACCACCATATCATCTAAGTTAGCGCCTTTTAAAAGCAAATCTTGAATGGTATCCGTAACATAAGAAGCTTCCTCTTTTTCATCTAGACATCGCTTATAGACGACTTTATCGCCCTCTTTATTCTCGGTCCATAAATTTTTATCTTTCCGCTCTTTATTATGGCGAATAATATCATTGGCGGCATTTAAAATGGTCTTCGTACTACGATAATTCTGCTCTAGTAAAATAATCGTACTATTGGGATAATCCTTTTCAAAATTTAAAATATTTCGATAATTAGATCCTCGAAAGGCATAAATGGACTGTGATTCATCTCCTACCGCACAAATATTTTTTCTTTTTCCACTTAACATTTTCGTGAGTTGATATTGAACTTCGTTCGTATCTTGATATTCATCGATTAAAATATACTGGAATCGTTCTTGATATTCTTCTAATACCTCTGGATATTCCTCAAAAAGTTCAATCGGTTTTAATAATAAATCATCAAAGTCTAAAGAATTATTCGTCTTTAATTTTTTTTGGTAAGATTCGTAAACTGTTACCACTTTCTCATCAAAATCACAAGCACTAAAGCAAGAAAGTTGATCAGGTGTCATCCGTTCATTTTTCGCACTACTAATGCGATTACGAATGTTTTTAGGATTATACATCTTTGGATCAAGACCACTATCTTTTAAAATCTTTTTAATAATGGCAAGGGAATCTTCACTATCGAGAATGGTAAATTCTTTTTTATACCCTAACCGTTCATAATTTTCTTTCACAATCGTAAGGCCAAATGAGTGAAAAGTGGAGATTTGGATTTGATAAGCCATTGGCCCTAACATCGCTGATACTCTTTCTCGCATCTCTTTGGCAGCCTTATTCGTGAAGGTTATCGCCAAAATATTGAAAGGAGAAATACCCATCTCTTCAATTAGGTAGGCAATTCTAGTTGTCAAAACGCGAGTCTTTCCAGATCCTGCTCCCGCAAGGACAAGAAGTGGACCCTCCGTTGTTTTTACCGCTTTCAATTGTTGTTCATTTAAATTTTCAAACATATGTCTACCTACTTCCTATTACTCATTATATCATAAAAAGAAGGATTGCTGATAAAGAATCATCACCTATTCATCGTTTAGGAATATTTCTTACTCTTACTCATAAAAAAACAAGCAGTCTTTAAAAACTGCTTAATTTTTCTTGACAAAAAATTTCTCTAAACATTGAATTAAGAGATAAAGAAAAGTCGCCATAATCGATAAAAGAGCAATCCCGCTGATGACCAAATTTAAATTGAATACTTGTGAACCATACATAATAAGGTATCCAATACCTTCTTTAGAAACTAAAAATTCTCCCATGATAACGCCAATTAAACACATACTGATATTTAATTTTAAAGTTGCCATAATGGTTTGAAAATTACTAGGAAAAACCAAATACATACAAATTTGCCATTTCTTGGCACGAAAAGATTTCATTAATTTTATTTTTTGAGGGTCGACATTTTGAAATCCCTGATAAATATTTAAAATGGTTACCACGATAGAAATCAATACCGCCATAAAAATAATAGAGCGAATATTAGCGCCAAACCAAATTAAAATAATGGGACCTAAAGCTACTTTTGGGAGACTATTTAAAACCGTAAAATACGGATCTAATACTTTCGCTAATACGTCAAACCACCAAAGTATGGTCGCTATCAAAATACCTAGTAAAGTTCCAATGAGAAAGCTAAGAATTGTCTCATAGAAAGTCACCCATATATGGTGATACAAAGTACCATCTTGATGAAGATTTAAAATTGTTTTTATAACTCTATTAGGACTAGAAAAAATAAAAGTATTAATCCATTCTTGGTTCGCTGCAATTTGCCATAATCCTAAGAGAAAAAGTAAAAGAAAAATTTGTAAGCTAACAATAAGAAGCTTTTTCCTTTTTCGCTTTTTTAGATAGTTTTTTTGCTCACGGCTCATAATCGATTTCCTTCCAAATTTGATCATAATAAATTGGAAACTCTGGCGTCTTTCGATTTTCTATAGGAGTAGAACCATTCGTTAAATGAATCGGAAAAACCTTCTTGATAGTACATGGTCGTTCAGATAAAACAATTACTTTGCTACAAATAGAAATAGCCTCAGCAATATCATGAGTTACCATAATCAAACTCTTCTTTTCTTCTTTTAAAATGTTATAAACATCATCTGATATGGTCAATCTCGATTGATAATCTAATGCGCTAAAAGGTTCATCCATGAGAAGAATATCCGGTTTAATAGAAAGTGTTCGAATAAGCGCTACTCGCTGCCGCATTCCCCCTGATAAATGATTAGGATAGCTATTTAAAAAATCCCCTAATCCATACTTTTTTAATAATGCTATCACATATTCTTTCTTTTCTTCCGTTAGTTCTCCTTTGATTTTCAATCCTAATAAGCAATTATCTAAAATGGTTAACCAATCAAATAAAGCATCCGTTTGAAGCATATAACCAATTTGTTTATCTCGCAAAAAGATATCTCCATCCGTTTTTTCTTCTAATCCACTTAAGATAGAGAGAATCGTTGATTTTCCACATCCACTAGGTCCTACAATCGCGATAAATTCCCCTTCCTCTAAAGACATAGAGAAATCCTTAACCGCTACTGTTTCTTTCTCTAAGGTATGGTATGTTTTCTTTAAATGATTAATTTTTAAAATCTCATTCATGATTATACGTATTATCTACAACCGTAGTATAATCCACTTTCTTTGTTAAAAATCCATTATACTCCACAATCTCCTGCATATGATTAAATCCTTCTTCTGTAATATAAGTTGTCTTATACCAAGAATCACTCTTTCGATGTCTTTCCACAACCTTTTCAATGTCATTTAGACTAGTATCTGGAAAATAGTCGACAAGAATTTTTGATAAATCACTAGAAGAATGTTCAAATGTATAATCTAACCCTTTTTGAATCGCTCTTGTAAATTTTTCGATAACATCTGGATGTTCTTCAATATAACTTTTTAAAGCATTAAAGGTTGTATAAGGAACTTCTCCTCCTAATTCACCAATAGAGGCAATAACATATCCATAACCTTCTTTTTCGATGTTTAAAGCATTCGGTTCAAAAAGAGTAACATAATCTCCCTGACCTCCAATAAAAGCTCCTGAAAGCGCTGCAAAATCGACACTGGTATCTACTTCTAATTGATCTAACCCTTGTTCATGAAGTGTATAGTTTAATGTCATCGAAGGCATTCCTCCTTGTCTTCCTCCTAATACGACTCCTGTTAACTTCGATAGATCAAAATTTTCCATTGGTTCTCTAGATACTAAAAAGCTACCATCCCTTTTCGTCATTCCAGCAAAGTTAATTAAATAGTCTTTTGCTCCCTCATTATAAATATAGAGGGTTTGTTCACTTCCACAAAAGCCTATTTGCACGTCTTTACTCATAACCGCTGCCGCTACATTATTCGCTCCACTCGTTAAAATGATTTCAACGTCTAACCCTTCTTCTTCAAAATAACCAAGAGCATCTGCTACATAAAGCGGTGTATAAAAAATGCTATGCGTTACTTCTGCAACCTTTACTTTTTCTAATTTTTGATTACTTGTCTCTTTCTTAGCTGCTAATTCCAAGAAAAAAATAACCGCTAATAAGCAAATACAAATAATCGGTATTATGATTTTTTTCATATTTTCTCCCCTTTCACCCAATAGTATATTCCTCTACTACATTTTCGTGAAAGCATAAAAAAAAGCGATAAACGCTTTTTTCTCTTATGAAGTTGTAAGATAAATGTAGACATAAAAAAGCGTGTCTGCATTTTTTTGTTATAATAAAAAAGGAGGTAAACAATGACAAGAATCAGAAAAATGCCGAACAGATATTGGTCAAAAGAAGCAAAATTAAAAATTATTAAAGAAGTATTTAATGGAAAATCATCAGAAGAAGTAGCAAAAGAAAATGATATATCAGGAGGAATGTTAAGAAATTGGATAATAAAATATGATAAATATGGTGAACAATCATTAGAAAATAAGAAAAAGCCTGGCAATCCACTATGTAAATATTCTAAGAAGAAAAATCTTACAGATATAGAAGAGCTTGAATATGAAAATATGAAATTAAAAATCGAGAATGAGCGATTAAAAAAAGGATACCTAGTGAAAGGAGATGGTTCAGTTGTAGTATTCAAAAAATAAAACATCAAGAATTTGAAATTGTTGAAACACTAAGTAAAGAATATTCTATTAAATCATTATGTGAAATAATGGATATATCAAGAAGTGGTTATTATAAATGGTTAAAAAACAAAGATGTTTTAAATCAATATGAAATAAATCGAAAAGATTTAGAGATATTAATAAGAGATATTCATAAAAGAAAGCCTAGTTATGGATATCACAGAATCAATTATTTAATAAGAGAAGAAACTGGATGGGTAGTATCAGATAATTTGGTTCATAAAGTGTGTAAAATATTAAAAATAAGAAGTAAAGCAAAACACTATTCTATTTATAAAAAACCAGGAGAAGAATCAATAAAATATCCTAACCTTATTAATAATGATTGGTCTACTTCTAGACCGTTAGAAAAAATAACATCGGATACAACGATGATATGGTTTAAAAGTCAAAGATACGATTGGACATATTATGTAGATGCATTTGATGATTCAATAATTGGTTCCGATGTAAAACCGTTCTATCATGGAGTTAGTATGAAAAACCATATAGCAGCTTTAGAGAATATGTTAAATAGCAAAATAAAAAGAGGATATAAAGACCAAGACACAATTTTCCATTCAGATCAAGGCACAATATATTCCTCAGTAGCATTTAACAATGCTCATAAAAATTATAACATAATTAGGTCAATGTCGCGAATAGGAACGCCAACAGATAATCCAATAATTGAATCAAAAAATGGATGGTTAAAAAAAGAAATGTACATAGATTTCAAACAAGACGATTATGAAACTGTTGAAGATTACATAAATGCCATTATTTATGATCATAATTATTTAAGACCTAGCTATGCTTTAAATTATAAAACCCCAATTGAGTATAGAACTCAACTAGGGTTCAAATAATGTTTTTTATTGTCTACTTTTTATTGACAACTTCAAACGCTTTTTTCTCTTATCTTGTTTTTCCTTTATCAGCTGCTACTTTGTATCTTGTCTTTTCCGCAGCAGTTAAGAGGCTATAATGATACCTAGCACCTGGAAGAAGGGGTGTTCCTCTTTCAGCAGCCAATTGTGTACTATCTTCAGCACTCAAATATTCGGTATCTGGTAGAGATGCCCAATCTACTTGTGGTGCAGCCTGTGGAGCTGGCTGTTGTGGCGCAGCCTGTTGTGGAACAGGTCCTCCAGCTGCAGGAGCACCCATCATCATGCCTGGCATTCCCATCATCATTCCTGGTTGTCCACCTTGGAAGGCATAGACAGTCGCCGTTCCATTCGCATAAGCTTGAGCACGTTTTGTCTCTTCTTTCGCCTCTACTACACGAGTAGCATCAGCACCGTCAATAGCACCGATAACTTCAGCTTCAGCTGCTCCTACTTTCTTAACTTGCTCTGCTTGTGCCTCTGCCATGATCTTCATACGATCTGCTCTTCCCTGTTCTTCAATTTTTAATTTTTCTTGGGTTTGTATAGCTGTTAATTTTGCTTGTTCAGCCACTTTAGTCCTAGTAGCTTCTTCTATCACTGCTTTTGGTTGAGTTAATCGGAAAGTAACTCTAGCAACTTCTACACCATAAGTATCCCGAATATACTGCGCTGTAGATGCCGTGTTGTCCGGACCTGGTGCATTAATTTCATCTTGCAAATTGAAAGCACTGGACTTTATAAGATCGTCATAGGTATTACTATGAATATACTCTAATACTTTATTTTCCAATAACCCTAGAATGTCATCATAAATTTTTTTCGTATTAATAGCATTATCCGATTCCTTATTTCCCATTGATTCAGCATAACCATAGAACTTTTCAACATCCACGATACGGATTTGATAGTCTGCATCATAACCAATCTTTACACCATTGGCCCCATTTACACCTAACGTAAATGTTTCTTTTTCTACCGTATCCATCATATGGTTAATCAAGGATATTCTAACCGCTCTTTTCCTCCATGGAAAGTTAAGATAGACTCCTTTGAAAAATTTAAAACCTTTATCTACAACAATCTCCCCATCGAAAGTTGTATATACAACTCTACTATTGGCTCTTCCTATTACATTGAAGAAATTAACAATTCCTCGAACGGCACCATAATCTTGCACTACAGGGGTTTCTTGTGTTGAACCTGTTTGCGTATCTGCCATATTTTTCCCTCTTTTCTAGTGCTATAATAACACACTTGTCATAAATTGTCAAACCATTTAACGGAGCCTTTGCTCAAGTCTTTCAATGGCTTTTGGTGATTTTGTGTCGTAATAATTTCCGATGATTTCATAAACATATACCGTTTTTATTTTATAAAGATATTCCACAAAATAACCTGGGTAAGTCGTCTTATTTCCCTCACTCAAATAATATTCAAAATCCCGCAATACTTCTTTTGGATAAATATAGGCGGCCAAAGATATCACATTTCCTACTGGATCAATAGGTTTTTCCTGCATGCCAACCACTCTACTATTTTCCGCTTCAATAATACCATATCTACTTAAATCATCCTCAGAAGAGGAAGTTTTACCGGCTATTACAGCCGTTCCTTTTTCTTGATAATACCGAACAAAGTCCGCCAAAGAAAAGTCAAAGTAAGCATCTCCTGCTAGAACGAGAATATCCTCTTCGATATTCTCTGTATTAATGGTATAGCGAATATCTCCAATCGCTCCCAATTTAGCGTCACTAGAAGTGGTATTATCGTTAATGACAGTTACTTTCTTCTGAAAAGAATAATGTTCTTGCCAAAGTTGAAATTTTGGATAATATAACCCATTGGTAACAACAAAAATCTCATCAATCATATCAATCGATTTCAAAGCTTCAATCGTATAATTAATTAAAGGCTTATTATGAATCATTAATAGCGAATTTGCTGTTTCTTTAATCTTTAAATCTTCATCCATCGAATATCCTGCACATAATAGGATACACTTCATCTTATCACCTTCCTAATTAAGAGGGTCTGTCGCCTTCGCTTTCAAATCATATCCGGCTCTTCTGCCAAGCTGATAAGCGAAATATCCAGCAGTAGCAATCATTGCCGCATTATCTGTACAATATTTCATCGAAGGGAAGGTTAATTCTACCCCTTCTTGTTCACACAACTCTTTTAGTTTTTCGCGAATACCACTATTAGCAGCTACTCCCCCTGCCACAATGAGATGATTGACCCCATATTCTTTCAAAGCTCGCATCGTCTTTTTGGAAAGAATCTCTACTACACGAGATTGAAAAGAACAAGCTAAATCCTCTTTACAAATAGTATTTCCCCGTTGTTCCTCATTGTGCACCAAATTGATAACCGCACTCTTTAATCCACTAAAACTAAAATTATATGTATCATCATCTAATGGTAGTGGTAAGGGATAAACATCCTTTCCTTCATGTGATATTTTATCAACTAACGGTCCTCCTGGATAAGGAATATCCGCTACTCTTGCCACCTTATCATAGGCTTCTCCAACTGCATCATCTAATGTGCCACCTATTTTTTCAAATGAATAATTTTCTTTCATATAGATTAAATCCGTATGTCCACCACTCACTACCAGAGCTATCAAAGGGAACTCCATCTTACGTTCAAGATTATTCGCATAAATATGCCCTGCTATATGATGAACAGGTACTAAAGGCTTTTGATAAATATAGGCCAAAGTAGAAGCCGCTACTACACCTACTAGTAGAGAACCAATTAAACCTGGACCATACGTAACGGCAATAGCCGTAATATCTTCCATCGTTAAATTGGCCTTTCTCAAGCACTCTTCAATTACAATTGTTATATTTTCAACATGCATACGACTGGCAATTTCAGGAACTACGCCTCCATAGTTAGCGTGGGTATCCATTTGTGAAAGAACAACGGTAGCTATTTCTGTACAACCATTTTTTACAATAGATACACTTGTTTCATCACAACTAGATTCTATTCCTAGTATTATTACATCATTCACTCTTATTCAACTCTCTTATCATCAATATTCCGTCTTCACCATGGTAATACTTAGGGCGAACAGTTGCCTTCTGAAATCCAAACTTTTGATAAAGACGAATCCCTGCTGTATTATTTTCATTTACTTCCAACGTGATATTCTCACAACCACTAGCGGTCGCATCTTCAATACAAACCTCCATTAATTCATAAGCAATTCTTTTTTTCCGGTATGCTGGTTCAACATAAATATAATCAATTTCAGCCCGATCATACATAATGCTATAATTAATAAATCCGACAATCTCATTTTCTTCCTCATAAATTAAAAGATTAGAAAATGGTCCATGATTAAATAAGTCTACACCTTCTTGATCAAATTCTTTATAATATTTACATAACTTTGGAAAATCAGAATGAACAGCTTTTCTTATCATAACTTACTCCTTTGGTATTCTTTTTTCTTCTGCTTCGGTTAGTTTCAAATAATTAGGATTCGTTTCATGAGGATTTAAACTAACATCATCTTTATGCTTTTCTACAATAGCCGCTATATCTACTTTAGGATGTATTGCGCCAGGAAGCTCATCTCGGCTAATTAATTCTCCCTCTTCTAGATAGGGAGCTAAATCACTAAAAGGAAGATATCTATCGCTCATAATAGGATTTAAATCTTCATCATATACCCCACCATAAACATATCCGCGTCTTGCATCAATCGCTACCACCCGATTTTTCTTAGCAATTTTCGTGGTAGCTAAAAACTCTAAACTAGAAAGAGTTACAATCTCCTTTTTTAATGCCCAAGCAATGGTCTTCGCAACCGTCACTCCCACTCTTACTCCTGTAAAGGAACCTGGACCATTGACAACAAAAATTTTATCAATATTTTCTATTTTAAAAGTAACATTTTTAAATATTAACTCAATAGTAGGAACAATTTTAGAAGCCATATCGGTACGAATTTCTTCCTCAAAAGAGGCAAGAACCTTACCATCTTCTAAAATCGCTAAGGTCATAACAAAAGAAGAAGTATCTATCAATAAACTTCTCATAAAACAGCCTCACATAGTTCTTCATATTTTTGTCCATGTGGCGTAATAATCAATACACGCTTGTTTTCACCAGCAACTTTAAACTGTATATCCAATCTCTCTGGAGGCAAAATAGACTCAATCATTTCAGCCCATTCAATTACTACTACTCCACCTTTTGTAAAATACTCCTCTATTCCAACACCAGAAGTGTTTCCATCCAAACGATAAACATCTAAATGGTATAAAGGAAGTTCTCCATCGTATTCTTTAATAATATTAAACGTTGGGGAAGTAATCGTTTCTTCTATTCCTAAAGCATTGGCAATACCTTTTACGAACATGGTCTTACCACTACCTAATTCTCCGTTAAGGCAAATAATCATATTTGGAAATTTTTCTGATTCGAAGTTTTGTGCGATTTCGATTGTCTCTAACTCACTATGGGTTGTAATCTTATATTCCATTTCTATCACCTATTTCTATTATAGCAAAAAAGAAAGTATTATTGCAATAAAAATAGAGGGATCTATCACCTCTATACAATTCCTTTTCTAACTCGACAAAACATGTCAAAAAGCCTCAAAAGAGGACAAAATAACAACTCATAAAAAAAAGACTAAATTTCAAATAAATCTAGTCCTTTTAAAAGCAAAAAAAAATTTGCAACTACCTATTTTCGCTTACACTATCGTCGGCGTGAAAGAGCTTAACTTCTGTGTTCGGGATGGGAACAGGTGTATCCTCTTTGCTATCGTTACAAATTTAATG
>CANQRL010000008.1 GCA_947626275.1 uncultured Bacilli bacterium | reverse complement strand
ATCTTTTTGGCGTGGGATACTTTTCCATTTATAACTTTCTATTAAAAATATATTGACTTTTAATAGTTAGTCACCTATTATTAATGATACCATCTTTTTCAAAAAAAATCACAAAAAAATCCCTTTTTGCCTTTTGTATAAAAAAGGCATTTAAACTCATACTAATAGTGGTGAATAGTATGACGAATCAAGAAAGAATCAAAATCATTAAAGAAGCGCTGGGGAATAGTTCCGATATCGTAGTAAGAGAACTCTCTAAGAAAATCTCTTATCTTTTCTTAGAAAGTGTGAGCAGTGATGATAAAATTAGTGATTTTCTTTTAAAAAGTATTACAGAATGGGAAGAAGAAAAAGATTTATTTCCTATTTTGAAAAAGGAAATCTATAATAGTCATATTGAAGAATTAGAAGATTTAAATGAATGCTACTATTACCTTGCTTCTGGATATACTTGTCTATTCGTCAATCAAGAAAAAAAATATTTTGTCATTGAAACCAAAACAAAACTCGATAGAGGAATTTCGGAATCGACTTCTGAACCATTGATTCGGGGACCTAAAGATAGTTTTACTGAAAATCACGCTCTTAATTTAGGTCTTATTCGCAAAAGAATTAAAGATCCTAAGCTCCGCATTAACGAAAAGAAAATTGGCCGTAGAACAAATAGTAAAGTCTCTCTTCTCTATCTAGAAGACGTTGCCGAAAAAGAAAAAGTTGATACTTTAGAAAAGGCTTTAGAAGAGATTGATATCGATGGCATCTTAGATACCGGATATCTAAGAGATTTCCTAGAAGCCAAGGATAAATCCGTTTTTCCGAAAGTCATCAGTACCGAACGCCCTGATCTATGCTGTCAAAGTATTTTAGATGGAAAAATCGTCATTCTCGTAGAAAATAGTCCGTTTGCGTTAATTCTTCCTGCCATTCTAACCGACTTTTTTAAAAGCTCGGAAGATTACTATCAAAAAAATGTCAGTAGTACATTTAGTCGAATCTTAAAAGTGATTGCTTTTTTTATGACCATTATCACGCCTGCTCTTTATATTGCTCTCATGACCTTTAATCAGGAGATGATTCCCGATCAGTTACTGATTTCTCTAGCTACACAGCGAAGTGAGGTTCCTTTTCCTACCTTCATGGAAGTGGTCATTTTTGTCATTCTTTTTGAAATTCTAAGAGAAGCAGATATTAAATCACCTAGTGCGAGTGGGGCCAGTATGAGTATTGTTGGAGCTTTAATTTTAGGAGATGCAGCCGTTACGGCTGGGATTGTTTCCCCTTTTGTCGTTATTGTGGTAGCCATTACTTCTATTTGTGAACTCGTATTCACCGACATGGACTTTATCAATGCCATTAGACAGTGGCGACTCCTCTTTATTTTTTCTACCATCTTTACTGGTTTAATTGGAATTGTTTCTGCTGGGTTAATTTTGATTATCAAATTAGCATCTCTAGAACCTCTCAATACGCCTTATCTGATTCCCTATAGTCCCTTTAATCTATCAGGAATGAAGGATAGTATTGTCCTATTCCCTGCGAATAAACGGAAGAAGCGCCCAGACTATTTAACCAACAATCAAAGGAGAGTGAAATCATGATGAAAAAGCTTTTTATATTAGGAACCCTTCTCTTCCTAACTGGTTGTTGGAATTATAAAGAATTGAATGAGTATGCGATTGTTACTGGGATGGCCATCGATTTAAAGGGCGATGATTTTCAAGTTTCTTTTTTAATCGCAAATGGCAATAAGGCAGAGGATTCGCAAACAAAAACTAGTTTATTAACGGGGACTGGCGATACCATTTATAATGCGATTAAAGATGTCAGCTTAGTAAGTCCAAAGGAGCTTTATATCAGCCATTTATCAGTCGTTATTTTTTCAGAAGACATTGCTAAAAAGGGAATTGCGAATATTTTAGATTTTCTATTGCGAGATCCACAATCTCATCAAAATTTTTATCTTCTAATCGCCAAAGATACGAAAGCGGCAGATATTTTATCGATTCTCTCTCCTCTAGCCGATTACCCTTCGCAAAATATCGCTTCTAATATTGAAAATTCTTCGAAACTACAGGGAAGAATTGGGGATGCTTCTTTTAATTTATTTATTGAAAAATACCTATCCCCTGGTTTTGAACCAATTATGAATAGCATGGTTGTTTTAGGAGATGTCGAAAAGGGACAAAATGCTGATAATCAAGAAAAAAGTAAGCAAGATGCGTATACCAAGTTAGATAGTTTAGCGTTTTTTAAAGGAGACCAGTTAGTAGGATGGGCAACGCAAGAAGAAAGCGTTGGCATCGACTTAGCTTTAGGAGAAATCGGAACGTTGTATTTCAATGTCCCTTGTGGAGACCACTTTGCCGTAACCGTATCGGATGATTATCAAGCGAGTTATCAGGTCGAAAAAGATCGCTTCCGTATCAAAGCAGAGGCAAAGGGAACTTTACGAGAAATAAATTGTCCGATTAATCTAGAAAAAGAAGAGGAAATCAAAGAATTGGAAAAAGTAGCGGAAAAGGAGTTACGAAAATATATGGTGGATGCGATTCAAAAGGCAAAGAGCTTAGAGACGGATATCTTTGGAATAGGATCCAAATACTATCAAAAATATCCACAAGAATTTCAAAAAATAAAAGACTGGAATGCTTTTTTTAAAACGTATCCAATCGATATAGAAGTGCATTTTGAATATACTAGCAAAGGAACTTTAGAACAGAGTCTAGAAAGGAAAGTAGCATGAGAAAACAACTTCCTTATATGGCAGTCACTTATTTTTTATCAAGAGCTTTTTTCATTGGCGTTTTATTCTCACTCTTAATTCGAACTTCTAAAGTAGATGCTTGGATCTCTTTCCTTCTTTGCTTTGTCATTGGCTTTCTTTTTCTTTTTGTTCTTCAATATATTGCCTCCTATGAACCAGAAAAAAGCTTACGAGAAAAATATATCGATCTCTTTCCCAAATCCTATCCTTTTTGGATGTTGATAAGTATTCTCCTTTTCCTTTTTTTAGCGGTTGTCGGTTTTTGGAATCTTTCTAATTTAATTACTAGTCAATTTTTAAATAAGACTCCCAAATTTGTCATTCAAATTTCTTTTTTGATACCCCTACTCCTTCTTCTTCGTAAGGAGTGCAAAATTATTCTTCGAGTATCCCTTGTTCTTTTTTATATCAGTATACTTTTATTTCTTCTAAGTTTTATTGGTCTTATTTTTCAGTTCGATTTCACGAATTTTTTACCGGCTTTTCAATCTAATATTACCTCTCCTATTTTTCCTTTTTTAGGATTTCAAGTATTCCCTCTTTTTCTACTGTTAATTTTTCCTAATCAAGAAGTAAAAAAGGGGATGAAAAAAGGGTTTTGCCTTTCTTCCCTCATTTTATTTTTAACAACTATTACCATCATTGGGGTCCTCGGGATAGAGCTTTGTCTCATCTATCAATACCCTGAATTTCACATTTTAAAAAGAGCTTATCAAGGAATTCTTACTTATCGTTTAGAAAATATTTTAGCCATTCAATGGCTATTTGATATTTTTATTTTTTGTACCGTCAGTTTAAAAGGATGCCATGAACTCCTCGCTATGAAAAAAGGAATGAAAGAATTTATCCTTCCTATCTTGACAGTCTTTTTGTCCATTCATCTATTTAAAGATAATACCATTGCGAATACGATTACCGAACAATATCTCAGCAAAATTATTCCCTGTGTTTGGCTTCTCATTATCCTTGCTTTTGTTTTGAAAATCTTCATAAAAAAAAGAAGGATTTCTCCTACTTATTTAAAAACTGAATCAATAAAACGACCACAATAGATAATCCTACGAGAACGAGACATACAATCAACACACGTAATAATACGTTGTGTTTTTTGATATTCTCTCCTAAATTTTTTAAATCTTCAAAGTCGCTATCTTTAAACCCTAAACTAGACGTAAAAAAGGTTGTATCAATATTACCTAGGTTATTTGACTCTTCTAACCGTTTTTCTTCTGCTTGTTTTTGCTCTTCTTCTTTTGCTTCCTCAATAATTTTTTTGATGGAAGAAGGATCTCCTACCATCGTATCAGATTTCAAGGAATCAAATAAGCCTGCTTCCTCTTCTTTCGCATCAGTTAAATCTGGTTTTGGGATGGTAACAGATTCTACTAATTCTTTGGTTACTTCCTCTTTTTGAAGCTTCCGTGGGCTAATCTTTTCAGCCACATCATAATTGACATTTTTTAAAACACGATAGTCTTCAATTGGCTCGGTTCTCGTGTCTTTGGCTTTCGTTAAAACGTCCCGAATATCATAGTTTTTTTCTTCTTCTACTTCTTCTGGAACTGGTTCTTCTTCCGGTTCCTCTTCCGATACTAATTGGCGGTATTGTTTTCCTTTTTGATACTCTTCTCTACTTTTCAGCATCGCTTTTACTCTGGTTATGTCAATTTCATTGGTCTTATCAATGGCAATGACGCCTTCAATATTGGTATAGTTTCCTAAATTTTCAATGCTTTTGTAGAGTTCTTCATTTCGTACACTACGCTCTTCTCGTTGATGATATCTGTCCATCCTACTTGCCATAGCACCACCTATTATTAACTATATCACAAAAAGTGTTTTTTTTGAAGTTTTTGGTTGCATTTTTCATGAACTTTCTTTATAATTTTCTATAGGAGGAAAGTTATGAAAGTAAGAGTTAATCCAGATGTATGTATTGGATGTGGTGCCTGCCACGCAATCGCTCCAGATGTTTTTGATATGAATGACGAAGGCGTAGCAGAAGCAATCGTTAAAGATGAAGTTAACGAAGATGTTTTAGAGGATGCAGTAGATGCGAAAGAGGGCTGCCCTGTTGGAGCTATCTATGATCCAGAAGAAGAGACAAAAGAAGCTGCTTAAACTTCTTTTTTTCATCAAAAAAGTACCAAACGGTACTTTATTTTTTTGCTTCATTATAAAGTTTTTTAACTTCCTTGATATTGAGTTCTCGATACTCTCCCGATTTTAATCCCACCGTTGTTAGAAAGCTAAATTTTTCTCTTTTTAATTTCATAACGGGATATCCAATCGCTTCAAACATCTTCTTTACTTGATGATTTCTTCCCTCATAGATAACGAGTTCTACTAATGTCGTATTCGCTTTCTTATCTATCTTTTTGATACGCGCTTTAGCAGGAGCGGTCTTCTTATCATCGATAATGACTCCATGGATTAATTTCTCCAAATCCTGTTTTAAAAGAATTCCCTCAATTTTTGCAATATACGTTTTTTCAACATGATTTCGTGGATGAATTAAAAGATTGGTAAGCTCTCCATCATTCGTAATCAATAAAGCTCCCGTCGTATCATAGTCCAATCTACCAACGGGATATACTCTCGTTCCCTCCGGCACGAAATCTAGCACGGTTTTCCGGTCATGTTCATCGGAAGAAGTAGTTACAACCCCTCTTGGTTTATTCAAAAGATAATACACTTTATCTTCTTTTTTGGAAAGCATCTTTCCATTGACAAAGATAGTATCTTCATAACTTACTTTCGTTCCTAGCTCGGTCACGATTTTTCCATTTACTTTTACTTTGCCAAGAGTAATAAGCTCTTCCGCCTTTCTTCTTGAACAGTATCCGGATTGCGCTATTATTTTTTGTAATCTTTCCATTTTATCACTCCTAAAAAGAAAAAAAGAGATTACTTACAAGTAAATCCATAATCGTCTTCTTCTAATATTTTTTTCGTTTCTTCACGACTTGCATTCATCACATATTTTTCTTTATCCTCTTCGCTCAATGCAGCTGCCTTAATTTTAACTGAAAGAGAAACCTTATTTTTATTAGCAGAAGTTTTTGCTTCAATCCCTTTTACACTATTGTACTCTTCCGCTGCCGTCTGTGCGGATTGATAATAGATATCGAGATTCTCTTTTGTATTTAACTCTTCTAATAAAGTCGTCGTTGTTTGCATAGTTGCTTTACTTACTTTATCCTTAGAAAAAGTAAAAGTATATTTTTTCGTAATTTCAAAATTTGTACCAGAAGTTTTCATCGTACATACCAATCGATTGTTCCCACAACCGGTTAAACACAATATTCCCAAAACCACCAAAATACCATATTTTTTCATAGCTTCCCTGCTTTCCTATCAATTATAACAAATAAGGTATAAAAATTCAACTAAACAAAAAGTAACAAATCATTAAACTAGCTGTAATTCCAACGAAATCAGCAAGTAAACTAGTCTTTAAGGCATAGCGGGTATTTTTGATTCCAATACTTCCATAATAAAGGGCAATAACGTAAAACGTAGTATCGGTACATCCTTGAATGGTCGAACTCAATAATCCATAAAAACTATCCACTCCATACTTCGTATAAATGGTATTTAAAAGCGCTAAAGTGGCATTTCCACTAATTGGTCTCATAATAGCAAGAGAAATCACTTCGATGGGGACTTTTAAAACAGGTAAAAGAAGATTAATCACGAATTCTAAAAAGCCACTATCGATTAAGATATTCACGCTGACAATCATCGCTAAAAGATTAGGAAAGATGGTAAAAGCCATCTTAAATCCTTCCTTACTTCCATCAATAAAAACATCGTACATATCTACTTTTTTAAAAATCCCATAAAGTACAATCCCTAACACCATCAAAGGAAGAATATAATTACTCATGTTTCCTCCTATATAGATAGTCAAAAAAGAGTCCTGATAAGGTAGAAAGAGAAGTCGCTAGAATAGTTGCCAATACCGTAGCGGTTGGATTTTTACTACCATAAAGAATGCGAAGAGCGATAATAGTAGTAGGAATAATCGTAACGCCACTCGTATTGATAGTTGTAAAAGTAATCATACTACGACTAGCCGTCTTCTTATCCTCATTTAATTCTTGTAAACTACTCATCGCCTTCAGTCCAAAAGGAGTTGCCGCACTTCCTAAACCAAAGACATTCGCAATGATATTACTTGCAATATAGCTTAGCGAAACATGTCCTTTTGGAATATCTGGGAAAAGAGGTCCCAAGACTTTCGTTAAAGCATTCGCTAATTTCTCTAGAAGACCACTAGCAGAAGCAATGGAAGCAATTCCTAGCCATAACGCTACTACGGGAAAAATTTGTAATAAAAGCTCTAAGCTAATTTTGGTACTATTTAAAATCGTCTCATTGATTTTCATCGCATTCCCACTCATTAGAGAAAAGAGAATGCCAATAATGATAAAATACCCCCATATTTTATTGACCATGATGAAACCACTTTAGTAGGTTGGTGACTCTAGTAATTACTTTTTCAGCATAGACAGGTTCGCGATAAACTTCTTTTTCATCGACATATACCTTGGCAAGTCCTACCTCTCCTTCCTTTGGTTCTTCTGATAGTTCAAATTTAATCATTAATTCTTCTCCTTCCATAATTGGATAAGAAAAACTTTTTTTAATAGATAAAAAGTAATGACCATAATAAAGATCATCGTATATTGAAAGAAGCCCTCTTTTTAAAACAGGAACTGTTTGATAGGTAGAAAATCCATATTCTAACAAAGAAACATGATCTAGAAAGTCATTTCCATCATTCAACGTTACAGCGACTAGATTTAAGTCATTCTTACTAGCCGTTGATACGAGGGTTCTTCGTGCTTTTTTCGTAAACCCTGTCTTCCCACCTGTTGTGTATTCATATTGAAATAATAGTTTATTTTTATTAATCCAATAATAACTATTTTTATTAGTCTTTACTTGGTGCGTTCGCGTACTCACAATGGTGCGGTATTCTGGAAGGCTCATCGCATAACTCGTTAAAATCGCCATATCATAGGCACTAGAATAGTTCCCTTCCTCTTCATCTAATCCATTAGGATTATGGAATGTCGTTTCTATCATGCCAATCTCTTTTGCCTTTTCATTCATCTGATCAACAAACTTATCTTTTCCTAAATATTCGGCAATGGCATAAGAAGCATCATTCCCACTTCTCAGCATCAACCCATATACTAAATCTCTAAGACTAATTTTTTCTCCTTTTTGAATATAAATACCAGAGCCATAGCTCTTATCAATTTCTTCTCCTACTGTTACGATATCATCTAATCTTCCAGATTCAACGGCTAACACAGCTGTCATAATTTTCGAAATACTAGCAACACTTCTTACTTCATGAATGTTTTGAGCATAGAGAATTCTTTGAGAATCCGTATCCATTAAAATAGCACTTTGAGCACTAGTAGTAACTCCATATACTTCTGTACAAAAAAGAAAAAACGACACTAAAAACATCAACCATTTCATAGCATCACCTACCTTACTATATGAAAAAAAGGACTAGTTTAGTCCTTTTACATTTGGTAACTTTCCTCTTCTACAGGAGTTATCTTTCTTTCTTCTATCATTTTTCTAGCTGTCTCAAGTTCTTCTTTTGCTCGTTCATCTCCAGGAATCAATTCTTCATAAATGGTTCCGTTTTTGTCAATCGCAATATACCAGTCTTGGGACGCTATGGCGTACTCAATTTCTTCTGCAAAAGTAGGAGACTCTATAAACATATAGTTTTGTCCTTCTAGCATTTTTTTGACAGCATGGACACGGTAAATCATATCTGACATTTCTTCAAAGGTCCCCTCTTTTGCACGTTCTCTAGCAAGTGGATAGTGAGGAACATCTGGTTGATTTAGTTTTACTGGCGCGAAAGGAACTTGGGTAGTCGCTAAAACAATTCCCACACTACCGATATCTGAATAGAAATTTGGCAATCCTAATTTATTATTACCTATTCCTAAAGATATCATCGGTATATCACGTGTAGCATACGCACTATGGACAACGACATTTTCGATAGGACAACTACTTTCTTTACTTCTTTCTATTAATGACTCAGCAACTTTCCGACAAGCATCTACAACTTCCTCATCGGAATATTTTTCACCATTGACACTATTTCGTAGTTCATTTAAGAATACCGTATTTCCATTTCGAAAACCAGAAACCCTAGAAATATATTCTCCCGTTTTTGAATCTTCAAAGCGGATATGGAAGCCATTTTCATTCTCTAAGCAGAAATTAAATAACGTCTCTCCTACACCGCCTATACGCATACAAGCACCCGTTCTTTCTCCATGCGTTAGATTGCTAGGATGAGTTGCATTTCCAACCGATACATACATTGTTTTGCCACTAGAAAGTTCTATCGTTTCGGCAAAAGCAGGAATGGTAATAGATTGTTTTTGAAAAGATGTGATGGTATCTTCTACCGCTATTTTTAATCTTCCATTATTATTCAATCTCAAAGAAGCCGCGTTTGGTCCTGGATTAGACATAATTAATCGAGCGTCTTCCGTTCCTAAGATGTGTCCATAAATTCTAGAAAAACCTCCGTAAGCTTCTCCTTCTTTTAAAAGTTTTGTAAAGGTAAAAGTTACTGGTACATCTTCCTTATTCGTGGCATTTAACCGTTTTCTTTCCGCATCGTAAATCTGCTTAAAATAAGAAATAAATCCCGCTATATTATTCACATCTTGAGAAATACCCATTTCTTCTTTCTCCATAAGTTTTTGATAACATAGGGGCATATCTAACAATTTATATTTGGTAATGGTAGCCTTTAAAAAATCAAAATATTGTTCATTCTCTTTTCCTAATAAAGTATCTAGCATGTTTCCAAGATGAAGGGAAATCAAAACTTGATATTTATCTATTCTACTAGGTGGTAAAGTATCATACTTTTTGATAGGCCCTTGGGTCTGTCTAACTTGGAAAGCATATTGTTCTTGCGTTTCTGCACTATAGCAACTTTGAAAATACTTTTTGGTAAAAGGAACGAAAAATCCCATTTTCTTTTGTAGTTCTTTTGTATCATGCCCATGAAGAATAGGCTTTTTTAAGTACATCTGTAGTAAGTCAACCGCTAAGTCTTCAGAGATCCCCGCTTCTTTTAACTTTTCAATTAAATTCTCTCGGAAGGGACCAGCCTCCATACAATGTTTCATAAACTTTATTTCTAAGTCTTTCGGATCATATTTTTGAATAAAGGAAAGCTCGTTTGCCATCTGATAAGTATCCCGATACTTTTCTCTTTGGGATGCTACATAATAATCAGATATGAAATGAAGGATATCGTAGGCTAATTGAGATTCTTCCGCATTTCCCTCTTTTGCTTTTAAAACAATTTTCTTTAAGAAACTAGCAGGATTTTCCTTACACTCTTCAAAGTAAGCTGGATAACTCTTTTGAAATCTGCGATAGAACTTTTCGTCCATACTAGAAACCAATTCTTCCAATTTCTGGATGTATTTTCCATCATTATCTTCTAAAGAATGTTTGATATCGGAAAAGATATTGACTACTTCTGGATATTTTTTTCCATAAGAAAATTGTTTTAAACTATCATAGATAATTTCCGCATCTTGCATGGTATACGTTTCTTGTTGAAATAATTGTAATAATTGTTCTACTACTTCTTTCTTTTGCTGCGCTAAAACAACAATATTTTCGTTTTCTAAATATCTGGTAATTTCAGGTCCTAACGTTTTCATAATAAGATCTAAGCTGTCTTCTCTTAATCCCATTTTTTCAATATAGTAACCTTTTACTTCTTGATATAAATCTTCGGTATAATAAGAACTTAATTCTTCATGATGATTAATATAATCAAGTATCTGTTCCAAAATTTCTGGATAAGAAGTTAAAAAGCCATGCAATAACGTTGGATTTGAAAGAACGAGAAGAGGCATTTTCTTAAAGATTCCATCATAATTAGAAACATTATTTCCTAAATAATCTAAAAAATCCTGACATTCTTCTTCCGTGAGGGAAAAATTTTCTAGTCCCGTAAAACCCAACCCATTTTTTAGTAAATAATCATATCTTTTTTTGGAAACAATTTCTCGCCAGAATTCTTCTGGATTTTTATACTGAGAACCAATTCTAGTACAAGTTCCTAATTCCATATCTAGCTGAAAAACTTTTCCTTGTAAATTTTGAATTTCTTCTGTCTCATTTTGGGGTGATTGCCCATAGAAATAGGAAGTAGAATTTACTTCAACAATATTAGCTTGAATTAATCTTTTTAAAAAGGATTCATTAGAAAGTACATTTCTTCGAATCTCTGGAGAACTAGAAATATCAATATATTTTTGATACTCTAGACTATTCAAATAACTTTTTATGTCTTCTAAAAAGTTGGGAGCGAGAGGACTTTCCATCACATGATAGACATTTCCTGCTTGAATTAATAATTTTACATATTCTGGATTTTCTAATAAAAGGGAATCGTCTGCTGTCAAATGAGAAACATCAATAACCCCTTCTTGAATATTTCTAATAATGGTATCTTGCTCTTTTAAAACTAATTCTTTTGGTGCCTTTTTTAAAAAATATTCAAAAAGCCCACCTTCTAATGTTCGAATTAAAAATTTTTCTTTTTCTTCTTCTGGAATAGTTGCATAGAGCGTTTCAAAAGAATTTTCCTTAGTTCCCCGAATACTTCTTTTTGGGGAATAATATTCTTCTTTTAATCTCTCTATATCATCTGGATATTTGTCCATATATTCCTGAAAAGTCAGATAATCATCATTGGATTGACGGATTGCTAAAATAGCTTCTATATCTTCAAACCGCTCTTGAGAAAGTGGTAAATCATATTCTTTCGCAATCCTTTCAATGGCTTTTTCAGAAAGATTAGAAAATTTGGTATAAGGGGTTATACGAACCAAATCCATTCTTCCCTGTTCCATACACAAAAGAACAAGTCTTTCCCCCATCGCACCTTCTTTCGCATGATAAGAGGGATCTTCCATCTTTTCTTGTAAATGGCGAATAATATCATCTACATCCCCTAAAAAGGAAAAATACGAATCTATCTCTGATAAATCTCCTTTTTCAATATCATAATGACTAAGAGAACGAATCATTTCTGGATCGATTAAATCAAAATCTTCAGAACTAGAAAGAACCTCACTATACGCCTTTTTTAAACTTGGTGTCCAATTAGGAAGCTGATCTTTTACTTTTTGAATAAAAAGAACGCGCATTTCTTTGGATTCAGAAAAGATTTTATAATCATCATCGGAAAAATCAAAATCGCCCCGTTCCAATTTTTCTCTTAAACTAGCAATTCTTTCTTCTAAATGAATTCTAAAATTCATACTTCACCCCAACTCTTACTGTGACGAACGTCTATCCATTACTTTTTGTTTTTGATTTAACATTTGTTCTGCGCCATGAATAAAGAAGGCCCTTTGCTTCCCCTGAATTTCTTCAGGTCGAAAAACGACATATCTTCCTTCCGCAATGGCTGTGTCTTCAATATCATCTTCGGTAAAAAAATATTCTCCTTGAGAAGAGATAATTCTGCCACAATGACCATCAAATTCCACAATTTTTCCTATCTCATATTCCATAATATCCTACCTTCTATTTTCATTATAGCACATTTCATTTCACAAAAAAAATACATTAGTATAAATAAATACCATGTATTTTTTGTTTAGTAGATTCACTTAAATCGTCAATAACCCATTTGTCATCCTTTTTGGTTAGATAAAACGTAATCGTATATTTGACGGTTTCATCTACTTTTTCCATCTGTTCTAATTGATAATCGTAATAAGCTTCCTCACTATAGTTTCCTTCTTCATCTTTCAATTCATCAGGAACTACATCAGAAGAGAGAACCTTACTGTAATCCTTTACTTCTACTTCGGTTTCTACAGTAGCTTTATCTCCGTTGATTTTCTCATCTTTAATCTCATATTTGATGTTTTTATAATGGTTTTTCATCAATTCTTTGTAACGTGTTTTTTGCTCTACTGTATATTCCGTATCTTTTAATAAAGTATCGAGATCATCTAAAACAGAACTGTCTAATTGTTTATATCCATCCATGTATGCTTCTACTTGTTTGGTAGGTGTATTTGTCATATCTGTTCCCATAGAACATCCTGCCAAAGCAATCATACAGAATAGACCAACTATCCATTTTTTCATTTTTTCCCCTCCCTTAATAGTTTGATACGGAGAAGAATATTTTATACACCCGTATTTTTATTTTTTGATTTTAAATACACTTTTCTAACAAAATCGATAGGGATTACCAAAAGGGCAATCAAAATCATGAGCTGCAATTCTGTAAACGTTAATCCGGTCGTTCTAAAAAGATTTCCTCCATAATAGATGAGTAGTAATTGAACAACGACAATCAGCGTAATAATAACGATAAATACTTTATTTTTTAAAAGATTAGATAAGAGATTTAAACGATGGGTTCTAGCGTTAAAGCTGTTAAAGATATCAATGAAGATGAAGAGTCCAAAAAAGGCTGACAGTAATGATTGTTCATTTTGATAAAAAGAAGATATAATCGGAGACTTTAAAAAGAAAAAGCAAAGAAGAGAAGAAAAGATACCAGTCCATAAAATTTCACTATACATATAGTGATTCATAATCGGTTCATTTTTCTTTTTTGGTTTTTCCTCCATATATTCTAAAAGTGGTGGCTCAAAGGCAAAGGCAAGACCCGCTAACGTATCCATAACCATATTAATCCAAAGCATTTGAATAACTGTAACCGGTGTATCAATGCCTAGGAAAGGTCCAAAAATACTTAAACTTAAAGCACATAAATTAATAGTTAGCTGTAAAATAATGAATTTGCGAATACTTTTAAAAATCGTTCTTCCATACAAAATAGATTTACTGATAGATAAAAAATTATTATCTAAAATGACAATATCACTAGCTTCTTTGGCAACTTCGGTTCCACTACCCATACTAAATCCAACATCAGCTCTTTTTAAAGCGGGAGCATCATTAACTCCATCTCCTGTCATTCCTACTACTAGATCCAACTCTTGACAAACGCGAATCAATCGACTTTTATCGTGAGGAAGCATACGCGCTACCACCTTTAATTTAGGTAACAATCCTTTTAGTTCTATATCACTTAATTGATTTAATTCTTCACTTGTCAAAATGACACTATCTGGCTCTAAAAGCTCTAGCTCTTGCGCGATAGAGGTAGCCGTATCTTTGTTATCTCCTGTTAACATGACGGTATTAATATGCGCTTTTTTAACGAGCTTGATTCCTTCCTTAGCCGATTCTCGTACCTCATCTTTCATAAGAAGAAGCCCCACAAAATTTAAATTTTGAAAAGGAAGCACTTCTTTTTGTGTACTAATCGCCATTAAGATGATACGAATTCCTCTTTTTGCTTGTTCCTCAATATATCGTTTTATTTTGGTTTGATTTAATAATTCTTTCTTTCCTAGCTCATTATAATAGTACTTACAAAAAGGTAAAATCTTTTCTGGAGCACCCTTAATTAAATGAATCCTAGAGTCATCCATAATGGTCGTAATAGCGTATTTATCTTTACTATTAAAAGGAATAACCGCTTCTTTATAAAAAGATAAATTGTTTTTTTTAATAAATTTTAAAATGGCTTTATCCGTCATATTACCACCAATAATCTTTTCTTCATCAAAGCTACTAGCATTATTGACGGTACAAGAAATTTTAACCACACGGGAAAGTTTTGTCTTGATTAACTCTTCATAAGTATACTCTTTTAAATTACCAGATACATACCGTACAACTTCTAGTTCTCCCTTTGTTAGTGTACCCGTTTTATCCGTAAATAATATATTGAGACTTCCGGCTGTTTCAATGCCCACTAATTTTCGAACTAA
Source organism: uncultured Bacilli bacterium (assembly GCA_947626275.1). Taxonomy (GTDB): domain Bacteria; phylum Bacillota_I; class Bacilli_A; order RF39; family UBA660; genus UBA5578. The sequence continues at coordinate 60,998 of CANQRL010000008.1, read as the reverse complement.
AACGTTATCTTTTAGCATTCTCTTCATATTAGAAGAAAGAACTAAGGTTACCATCATAGGTAATCCTTCCGGTACACAAACAATAATAATCGTAACCGAAAGAGTTAATGCATAAATGATATTTTCTAGGGTAACGCCATTTAAAAAAAGATAAGAGGCAAAAATGAAAAAGGCACTGACGTATCCAATTTTACTAATCATTTTAGCCAGTCCAACCAAACGAAGTTTTAAAGGACTCATTGGTTGTTGAGTTTTTAATTCATCCGCCATTTTTCCATAAAAAGTATTTTCTCCAGTCAATTCCACTTTCATCATGGCTTCTCCTGATACCACAACACTTCCTCTTAAAACAAGGGAAGAACATTTCTTCTTCACTTCTTTACTCTCTCCATTTAAGCTCGATTCATCAACACCAATCATGCCTTCTACAATCTTACCATCAGCAGGAACTTTGTCTCCTGTTTCTAAAAAGACGATGTCTTCTCGAACAACTTCGCTAATGGGAATTTCTTTTTTCTTTCCATCGCGAATTACTTTGCATTTGATTCGAGAGGATTCCTCCATCAATTTTGCGAAGGCCTTATCACTCCCATACTCAGAAATACTAGAGATAAAAGAAGCCATGAAAATAGCCAGTAAAATACCTAGCGTTTCATACCAATCAAAATGTTGAAAAAGAAAGACGGTTTTAATAGCGAGTGCGATTAATAAAATACGAATGATGGGATCTCCTAAAGATTGAAATACCAAATGAAGAAAACTGTTTTGTTGATAGTTTCCAATTTCATTCGTTCCATATTGTTCACGATTCTTCGATACTTCCTGCTCTGTTAGACCAGAATATTTCTTCATAGCATGTCCTCCTATAAAAATATATTCACAAAGAGAACATCCTTTTCCATTTATAGAGGACAAAAATTGACTTTTCTAACATTTTATACTACAATACAAGTAGTTTGTGGGGTGAGGTTATGCCTTTAGAAATAAAGACTTACATTGATCAGCAAAATGAAGATACTTATCTTGTTGTGGTCCCATCATCTGATACAAGCAGTGAATATTTTATCTATAATCGAATGACAAGAGAAACGAAAAAAATTGATAATTTATTACATTATCTAACCTCCCAGAAACAGTCTCGATTTCGCTTTTCTCAACCAACAGAAGAAGAATGGGGAATCATTCAACAAGGTATTGTGGAACAGAAAGAAGTCGTAAAACAAAAAATTTATATACAAAATAACAAGTCTTAATAGACTTGTTATTTTTTGGAAATGCTTTCTTCAATGTCTAAGATTTGAGCATGAAAAGAATCACTAATAAACTCAAAAGATTGATTCGAGATATAGCCAACAACATCCGGTAAAATTTTTAATTTTCCAGTGTCTAAATCAAGATGATAATAAAGTGTATTATTCAGTTGAAAAAACAAATGATATTCTCCTGTTTCACGATTCAAAGCAACAGAACGGCTTAACTTCGCATCTTCATTCGTTTTGGAAAAAACATCTCCGCCGAATAAGTCCATCAATACTCTATCCAATAGTTCAATTTTCTCAGCTAAACCATTACATCGACTAAGCATAGATGGTTCTTCCTTATTAAACATCATAAAGTCGACAAATAGATTTTCAAAACGATATTGCAAATAATCCGTGGAGATTTCATTTCCCTTTTGCGGATCTTTATATTGAGAAGGAACAAAAAGATAAGATACCATGTGAAGAAGATTGTGGCAAGCTGCCTGATCTTTTTTTAATCGAAGAATTTGGTGTCTTTTTTCTTCCCCTTCTTCCATCGTTTTTACCTCTATCGCCCTTTTTCGCATACGCTTTAACTTTTGCGCAATAATCTCTATTTTTTGAATGGCTTCTTTAGCCACTTTTTCATTCGCTTCTGGCATATTCTCTAACATTTGCAGATTCCAATCATCGATATCTTTTTCTGAAAGTTCACTTAAAGGCGTATCATTTAGAGAAATAATGCTTCCATCTTCTCTTTGAAATACAAATGCCTTTTTATAAAATTCACTGTTCTGATTTAAATACTGTGCATAACCTTTTCGGGAAGCAAGTAATCCTTTGGCCCTTTGATAAATAAAAGGACTATCCACTAGAGAAACGGAATTTAAAGAAATGGCATTTTCATAATAAGAAAGAGCTCCACCTGGTTTTAACTGAGTACCCTTTTCCATAGGAACAAGACCAATACTGTCATCTAAAGCGAGCAGTTCTTCTAAAGACATCGTCGACTCTTGAATAGGCTCTCCTTGATAAGCAACATTCGTTTTTCCATGAACTTCTCTTAATTGATATCCAATGGTACTAGCAAAATGTTCTGTTTGCCAGTTATTTTGAATGTTCATTAAATCGGAAGAGAGCGTCAAGAAATACTTTTTATCTTCTTCTCCCGTACAGCAAAGAAAATAGTGATAAACATCAAAACACTCACTTTTATCTTCTGAATAAACACGTTGATAAACTGCTGATTTCATCAGTTTTACTTCAATTCCTAGTTCTTCGTAAATACTTTTTAAAAAAAGAGAAGTAGATTTACAGATGACTTCATTTTCATCTACGCCATTTTCAACATATTTTCTTTTTAATTCTTCGTAGCTTAAACTAGCATTTCCCAGTTTAGCACTCAAACTATAGAAAAAAGTAGCGTCTTTTGTCAATTTTTTACCCGCCATCATATAGACATATCTCAGCTTTTGATTGCGATTCCAATCAGGATGAACGCCCGCTATGATTTCTTTTTTTAATTGTTCTAAAAATGGGTTCATAAACTCTCCTTCCAAGAAAAAAGATTCCCGAAGAAATCTTTAGCTGCGGTGAATTAAATCCGCTTCTTTTAATACGTTATAAATGCAAGAATAACTTCTCTTTCCGTAAAACTTACAAAACTTACGGATACTTACATTCGACCTTCTATAAAGATCAATGATATATTTCTTCTCTTGTTCTGATATGGTATTAATTGGTTTTCTATTTTTGTTTCCGTGTTCTAGACGGATTTCATTATTTAAGATTTCTTTTTTTAATCGTAAAATATATTTAGGATGATAGCCCGTAATGATGGCAATTTCTTGGTATGATAAAAAACTTCCACCAGCTAATTTTTTATTGATTAGTTCAACTGCCTCTGCCTTTCTATTCATCCTTAATCACCAACTATCTTATATTTTATCGAAATAAGTAATTTTTCTCTCCATGACATCATCTTCGATGGCATCCCGTAATAATTTTCTAACCTTTGCTGGCTCTTGAACATTCTTGAGCCATATTTTTGATCCTGCTCTTTCCCCTGTTCCATGGGCATCGATAACAACAGAAAGTGTTCCAATTCCTAACATTCTTTGATAAATGCTTTCCGTTGAATCGGGATCTTTTAACATGTATAGTTCTACCGTATTGGTTTTCTTTCTAAAAAAACCAGTCGTAATAATTAACTCATCTTTCGTAATTTGGTATGTCGTAAAATTCATGTGAATAGACGTCAAAAATCTTTGCCAAAGTCCTGCTGGTTTTCCTTCCCACAATATTTCAAAATCGACATTGCTTACATTTGATTCCATCACGATACCTCCATTATTACCTACATTATAGCATAAATTTTCAAGAAAGATACCTTTTTTTCTTAAAAATCAAAATCAATTGGTTTATTTTTTTCGATATCTTCTTTCGTATCTACTACTTTATATTCCTCATTAATTGCTTTGGCTACCTTAAACCATCCTTCAATTAGCAATTCCATCTCTTTACGAAATGATGGTTCTATGACCGTCTCATTAATTCCTTCTAATTCTAAAATTAACTTATATAGTAAAACAGATTTAGGAACTTTTTGTCCATGTTTGACAAAAAGAATTTCATCTGCCTTTTTACTGGCTTGATTCATAATTTCTTGATACTCTAAGACTCTCTCTTTTTCAATTTGAAGAGAGTAATAAAACTTCCTATGAGCCATTTCCATAATGGCATCCACAATTTCTTTAGAGGTTGTTTTTCTTAATTCCCAATTTAATATTTCATAATTAATCGCCATGATGACAAGTTGATTCTCAATTGGATCGTAGATAGCACCAGCTCGATCTAGAATCGGTTCTATCTCTCCACTTCGAATTCGTACAGACTCATACACGAGTGATGTCATCGTTTGCGAATTCAATGCTTTTTTAGGCTTACTTGTAAACCATCCCATACTCTTCACCATACTCATTATATCAAAAAGGAGCGATATCTACAATGCGCTTTCCTAAAAAAAGTGATACCTAAAAAGGTACCACCATATATTCACATTTTATTTATTCTTTATTTTTTTTACATAAGAGTCTACTTTTTTATACCAAGTTTTATCGGTAGCATATTTGGTATTGATTTCCTTTGGCGTATCTAATCCCTTCGAAAAATAATTTTTTGATAGATTATCAATAAAACCTTTTATTCCGGCTTCCAAAGTACTAAAAGAGCGGTAAGAACCACATCCTTTTCCCTTCTGACCTCCTACATTATTACATTTTTTTACCAAATTACTACAATTCCATGTACATCCTGTTTCGTGTAGCATAATCGCTGTTGCGATATAAGGATCTACTCCTTTTTCTAAAGAATAAGAGGCGATTAATTCACCTTTTCCAGCTATGGTTCCTTTTAGAGAACGGTTTAACTTCGCTGCCAATTCTTCTAACGTCATCCCATCATAAACAACTTCCTTGACTGGCTCTTCAACCGGCTCTGCCACAACCTCTGGTTCTTTCTCTTCTTCCTGAGTAGCTTCCACTAAATCCTCTCCTACAGGGATAGCTTGTCCCATATCGGCAAGCGGTATCGGATTAGATTCTGATTTAGGTTTCTTTACTACAGCATCTCTTATGATAACCCCTCCAACGATACAATCTATTACTGTCAATAGAACAAGTAATATCGTCTTCTGGCTTGCTTTCACTCGAAGTCACCTCACTCATTTCTTTTTTGGAAAGCATTGCTATCGTAACACATTTGAAAGGAGCTTGTCAAATTGACAAATTGGTACTTATTTTTCCTTATCTTAGCGATTTCTTACTTTTATTTAAAAGAATTTGATTCAAGTATCATTTTTCTTAACAAAAAAAGACTTACTATAAGTAAGTCTTAATAAACCATATGGTCCATAGATTCTAAGCGACTTGTCTGTTCCGTCGCCATCTCTATTTTTTTAGCAATCTTACGAAGCATATCTTCTAGTTCTTCCGCATACTTCCGTTCCTTGTTTATAGGTAGTTTTCCTTTTAACTCCTCAAATTCGTTTTGTAACTCATGGAAACGGGTTTGAATCTCCTCTAAATCTTCTAAATTCGTTCCGTCTAATACCTCAGAGAAATCATAAACACATCGTTTATAGCGCAATTCAAACTCCTCTAGCTCATTAACGGTACGTAGGTAAAGGGACTGAACGCGTTTGATAGCCTCTTCTAATTTTCTACCATACCGTTCAAAAGTATCGACATCCATAAGGATTCTCATACCTTCTAATCGGTTGTCAAGTTTGCGTAATGCATAGAAAAGTTCTTCTAATAGATCGACTCTCTTAGATGGAGAATTCAACATTTGATCATAGCTATCCATGCCCTTTTGGTAGTCCAAAGTGAACTCTTCTAGGTCATATTTTTCCTCTACTGTTAGAGGTTCTTTCTCTTCTTCCTGTGGAACAACCGGTTGTTCTTGTAAAACGGGAGGAGCATCAGGAATTGGTTCTACTGCATAATCCTGAGTAGATTCGGTTGTTTCCTTTTTTTCCTTTTTTCTTACAATCGGTTTTGGTGTTTGCGTTCGATTCACTTTTACATCTGGCTTGTCACCAAATTTCGCTTTGATTTTGGCAAGTCCATCTAATGTTAATAAATCAACTCTATCATGATAGAAAGTAGTTGCGTATCCACCCATCTTAGAGATTTCCTCTAAAACATGGCGAATACAAGTTAACTCTTCCTCATTTTGACAAAATCCTAAAGCATTGACAAAACGAGCAGAGACAAATAATACATTTTGACTATTTGGATGGATATCCGCTATGGCAAGAGAAGTTAATAACATTCGAATACGAAGAGCAAGGGCAACATTATTCGTGTCTACTTTTACCTTAAAATATTCGCTTTCTACTCCAGATCCATCCTCTTTTAATTTTGATACTTTCCGAGGAAGGAATGGAATATCTTTCTTCCTCAAAATAATCATACGGTCACAACTTTCAAAAATGGCTTCCCCATAAGTTCCTACTCTGGCAAGTTCTTTAAATCCTTTTTGAACATCTTCCAAATCTTCTAAAGTTTCACATTTTTCTAATAGGAGAAAAAGGTGAATGATTAAGTCTCGCTCACTACGAAAATCTTGTAGTTGACTAGCTATCTCTACAAGACGTAAAAGCATTTCAAAACTATCCCATAGTTTTTGGTTTCTAGGACGATATTGAATTGCAACATATGGACTTTTGGATACATCAACTTCTTCTCTCTCTAAAGCCATAAGACCTCTCCTATCTTCTTCATTATAGCATAGAAAAAGGGATTTTACATCCCTATTTCACAAGAATTTCCGAAAGCGATTTACGGGGTCTAGCGTGAGGTTCTTGCGCTTTAAAACCAATCGCTACCGTTGAAACGATACGGTTTTGGTTTCCTAAAATTTCTTGCATTTCTTTTTCAATATATTTGGTATTTCCAATCCAAAGGCTTCCTAATCCAAGGTCTGTTGCTCGTAGTAAAATGTGTTCAATCGCGCCTCCAATAGAGAGTACATCAAACAAGAAATTCTCTTCATTTTCCTCTGTTAAATAAACGACAAGTAAAACAGGAGCCTCCTTCATAACCGTAGCTGTATGGGGCGCCGTAGAACCTTCAACAGAAATCATCTTTTCATAAAGGGTATCTGCAATTTTATCCTTTATCTCCCCACGCACTATTTGAAATTGCCATGGTTGCCGGTTATGTCCAGAAGGCGCTAAACGAGCCGCTTCTATCAACTCTTCTATCAGTTCATCCGAAACCTCTTTTTCTTCATACTTCCGAATACTTCTTCTCTTTTCAATAGCTTCTTTCAATTCCATATTCTCACCTAATTTCATTATATCATGTTCTAAGAAGATAATAAAAAAAGATAATTACTTATCTTCTTTTATTCTTCGATGAAGAATGTCCTTATAACCATTCACACCTGGTTGATCATAATAAGGAATGTTTAACAAGTATCCACCTAGCATAGCACTCATTTCAAAGAAGAAAATGAGGTAGCCAAGATTTTTCATAGAAATCTCATCCATACAAATAATGGAGCTAGGAAGATGCCCTTCAAAATGGGCTTGCGCAACACTTTCCATCGCAATTTCGTTTACTTCATCTAATGTCTTTTGATATTGATTTAGCGAAATAGTTGCATTCGAATGAGCAAATAAAACGGTTGAGAAAAGAATATCTTTTCCTTCTTGATAATATTGTCCAAGCGAATGTAAATCTCGCGTATTGATTGTGGAAACAGGAAGAATTCCTTTTCCTTCTTTTCCTTGTGATTCACCAAATAATTGTTTTAACCACTCGGCAAAAGACGCTAATTTTGGTTCATAGATATCGAAAGATTCAACGACTTTCCCTTCTTCATAAAGTTCATGACGGAGAAGAGAATAGTAGTAACAATCTTTTAAATTGCTCTTCGCTATCTCTGCTCCATAGAAGAGTTCTTCAATATCGAGTCCTGCAACCGCAATAGGAAGCAAACCAACTGGTGTTAAAACAGAGAACCGACCACCAATATCGTCTGGTACAACAAAACGAGTATAGTTTTTCTCTTTTGCTAGTTCTAAAAGTGTTCCAGTATGTTCATCCGTTGTCACAAAGATACGAGAACTTGCTTTTTCTCCATACTTTTTATTCATGAACGTTAAAATCTCATCAAAGGCAATCGCAGGCTCTAAGGTCGTTCCACTTTTGGAAATGACATTCACCATCACTTCTTTATCCTGCAAATAGTCTAGTAAATCCGTTAAGTAATCACTAGAAAGTTGATATCCCGCAAACACGACTTCTGGTTTAGAAGGAGAAAAGTAGGAACTCATCGCATCGATAACTGCCTTCGCTCCCATATAAGAACCTCCAATTCCAATGACCAAAAAAACATCACAGTTTGCTCGAATATAAGAAGCAGTATCGAGAATTCGATCAAAATCCGTTCGTTCAAGTCGATACCAGCCACTCATATTGTTATCTTTCAAAAATCTTTCTTTTATATCATCTAAATTATACTGTTCTAATTTTTTATACTGATATTTTTGAAAGTCAAAAGTAATCATTTTACACCTCTTTTCTTGATGTTTACGTTAATATTATGAGCCTTTTTATCGTTTACAAGTTTGATTTCTTTAACTACTTTACCATCGAGTCTAATCTCATCATTTTCTTTATGATTATTTACATTAATCGTATAGGTTGTCTCTTGATAACGATAAGTCAACTTATAACTCTCCCATTTTGATGGAATGGCTGGAAGGATATAGAGTTGATTGCCAACTTTATGGAAGCCTAAAATATCCGTAATCGCTACATGGTAGAACCATCCACTCGATCCTGTATACCAGGTCCAACCACCATGTCCAGCAAAGTTTGGATTACTATAGATATCTGCAGCAATAACGTATGGTTCTACTTGATATATCTCAGTATCCCTCTTTGTTAAAGTATGGTTAATCGGATTAATCATCTGATAATAACGATACGCTAAATCATAATAACCCAATTTCAAAAGAGCCATAATCCACCATGATACAGCATGAGTATATTGTCCACCATTCTCACGAATGCCAACCGAATAATCTTTAATGTATCCTGGATTATCTACTGGATTAGAGAAAGCTGGCGTTAATAATTTAATGAGTCCATGCTCTTCATCTACTAAATTTTCTTCTACTGCCTTTAAAATCGTTCTAATTTGTGTATCTGTTGCAATATCAGTTAAGATAGCCCAACTTTGCGAAATTAAGTCTACTTTACATTCTTGGTTTTCATGGCTTCCTAGCTTATCTCCATTATCGAAGTAAGCTCGTAAATAATATTCTCCATCCCAAGCATTTTCTAGAAGGGATTTCTTTAAATTTTGGCAGAAGGTTTCAAAAACAGTAGTATCCGCTTCCTCATATCGTTTTGCAATTTCAATGAATCTTTCTGCTACTTCATAAGCAAAGAAGCCTAGCCATACACTCGTTCCTTTTCCTTGAATACCGACATGGTTCATTCCATCGTTCCAATCCCCACCACCCATCAGTGGTAGACCATTTTCCCCTATTTCATTTAATAACTTGTCCATAATTCGTTTTAAATGTTCATATAGGGAACTGGTTTCCGTCGTGTAGCTAAACGTCATTCCTCGCTCTTCCTCATCAGGAAGTAAAAGGTCTCCTACAACAAATGGAACTTGTTCCTCTAAAATGCTTTCGTCTCCTGTTGTCCGTAAGTATTCCAAAGTCGCATAAATGAGCCATAGATAATCGTCTTTATAACGAGAACGTAGACCAAAATGGTTCTCGACATGCCACCAGTGAAGAACATCTCCTTCTGGGAATTGATGTTTCGCACAGATTAAAATTTGATTACGGCAAATAGTTGGATCCACTAAACAAACATTCATGGAATCTTGTAACTGATCTCGGAAACCAAACGCTCCACCGACTTGATAAAAGCCAGATTTCGCCATGATTCGAGAAGCAAATGTTTGATATAAGTACCAATAATTAACCATAAAGTCGAAAGAGGCATCACTCGTCTTGACTTGAATTGCAGATAGTTTTTCTAACCACCATTGAACGGTTTCTTGATACTTCTTTTCAACATAAGAAAGATCTTCATATTTTTTCAAAACCTTTTGAATATCTTCTATCTTTTTCTCACATCCAAGAAGGAAGGCAAAGGTAATCGTTTCCTTCTTACCGACAAACTCTTGAACTTTGACCTGTTTTGTCATAACAGAAGCTGTCTCAACGCCAGTAATCTCTTCCGTACTTCCCATGTAGACAATATTGTCTTGGAAATTCATTGCGTATTTATTTTGAATCGTTAAGAAATTATTCAACTCATAATAATTACAAACCAAATGACGAATAGTTTTTTCTTCTGTTTCTCCCAAAACTGGATTAATCCAATAAGAAATATCTAAATCTAGGTCTCTACCAGAAATATTCTTTAACGTATAAATTCCTACTTTGATGTTATCTGTTGGTGGGACAAAATAAGTGACGTCTAATTTAAATTCTTTATTTTTGAATTTAAACTTACTATAGCCAATTCCATGAACCGCATCATGCCAAGTAATCTGTTTATCATTGATCATAATTCCTTCTGATTTATCATCAATTAAGGTGTCATTAGTCCATGAAGTAATCTTATATTCCCGACTGTTATCCGCATAGGTAAATCCATTATCATTATTCGTAATAACGGTACCAAATGAACCGTTCGTAAGAACATTAGACCATGGCATTGGCGTATTAGGATTGGTAATATGGTATTCTTTTCCATCTTTGGTAAATCCACCATATTCGTTATGGAAGAGAAGTTCCTCTTCTTCATTCGTGTTCTCACTTGGAAGAAATTCTCTTTCTGTATAATCGTTGATTTGATTTTCTCGTTGAAGAGTATCAATTTGTTCTTTTAAAGAGTGATTATAGTTAGAATTGAAAGATAGTCTAGCAATCGCTCTTAAAAGATTTAAATCTTCCCCACTCATCTTCGTTCTCTCTAATAGAACAACTCGACCTGGTGTATTCGAAAAATTGTTGACAGCATATATCCGATATACTTCATCGTTTACCATTTTCGCAATCGTTTTCGCAGCTTTTTCATCACAACTATTTACAATGACTAAATCGACAAAAATACATTTGCTCTTGTAGTATTCAAACGCTTTTAGAAGCTCCATCGCAATGGATGCCGAATCCAAATCGTTCATCTCTAATAAAATGATTGGTCTTTCTCCACTAATTCCAAAACTCCATAACGTATTTTGTCCCAATTTATTTTGAAGGAGAAGATTTCTTCTATTTTCATTTAAGTGAATTCTACTCGTTTGATTCAAGTAGTTTAACATCATGTTGTAGTGATGGACATCGGCACCAGTTACTCCTAATTTCTTCGTAGCCGCATTTACCATCATCGTCGCTAATTCGAAAGCTTCCTCAATACTTTCTTCATCATGATAAGCATTCACAATCGATAACACTTGTTCTTCTGATTTTCCAAAACCGGTTATCATATAAACAGTTACCTCTTTTAGGGAAGGAATTTCAATACGGTTTCGAATGCAGCTAATTGGGTCGATATTCTCTCCAGCATAATTCGTTAGTTTTTTATGAATTCCACTTGGCTTTTGATAATCAGTTCCACGGTCAATAAAGTGACTTCTCTCTGTTTCATAACTATAATCCTCTAATGGATTTTCAATGAGAAGCTTATTAATCATATAAAACTTATCTTTCGTACCGCGAATACGACGGTTCAAAATAAGGGAAGAAGTTTCCGTGTGGAAATAAGATTTAATGAACATGTTATTGAAAACACGATGACCAATATCCGCATCTCGCTCAGAAAGAATAGGCTCCGTATAAGTCGTTAGCTCTAATCTCTTCGTCTTAGCAGAAACATTTTTAAAGGTTATTTTTCGGATTTCCGCATTTTGTCTTTTTGTAACAATAATTTCAGAGTTTGTCACAATATCATTGTCCACCCGCATATAACGAATACGGTCTAAAGCAAAGACTACATTATAGCGATCTGGTCGGACATTTGTTGGAACGTAGGTATTGCTCCATACTTTATTGTTCTCTAAGTCACGGATATACAAGAAATTACCATATTGTTGTTCTGTAATTTTACGATAACGATTTAATTGAATCGTCTTATATCTACTAAAACCAGCACCCCGGTCATTTAAGAGAATACAGTAACGAGAATTCGATAAGACGGATACTTCTGGTCTTTGAGACAAGTAAGCATATTCCCGAATATCGTTTTCAAAAATTTCTTTATCGTAATCATATTTTTTATATTTCACAATCTTTAAGTCAATCATTGGTTCAATTTGAACTTTTTCCTTGTTCAAAACATCAAAAGATTGAACGCGAATATCCTTGTAAAAATACTTTTGAAGAACATTATTAGAAAGTAAATTGGTTAAAGAACATAAAATCATTCCTTGATGATGAGCGAAATAAGAGAAAATTGGCGTCTTATCTTCATAGTCATAAGATTCATAGAAGCCATATTTTCCATACATTTTTAATTTTTTAAACTTTTGTAAATTATTGTAGACGTCTCTTGGAAATCTCGTAATCGCTAAAGCAGATCCATAAGGGGAAAGAACAATTCGTTCTTCAGAATTATCCCTAAATTTTAAATAAGGAGTTCCAAAAGCTTTATACTTATAGTTCTCTGAATCATCTAATAAGTTATAAGCCGCTTCACTAATTCCCCATGGCATACTACTATCGATAGTTCGCATATATTCTTTTTGGCAGTAATGCGCAAAATAATAACTCTCATCCATTAACGTATTCGGATAAGCTTTCATCCAAATAAGTGGCATATAGTACTCAAAGGAAGTTCCTGACCACGATAACAATCCTTTTCTTCCCATATAAGTAGTCAATGTCTTATCCAGCAAAAACCAGTGATTCTTCTTGATATCTCCCTTTGCGATAGCGATAAAACTAGTAAGTCTTGCTTCACTCGCAAACTTATTATAGTTGAAAGGAATTAACTGTTCATTATAAGCATCATACCCACAGCTGAAGACCATTTCATCCTTGTTGAAAAGATATTTGAAATTCGTCTGACGAATCAAATTTTCAATGCGGTTTTTTAAATTTTCTGATCCATATTCCTTGATAAAGGACTTCGTAACCATCAAAGACGCTACAAAGTTTCCACTATCAACAGTTGAAATGGTAGGTGGATACATACGACTTAAGGTCTTAACATGATACCAGTTGTATAAATGTCCATGCCATTTTTCTAATCGTTCTACCGTTTCAATGACTTTCTCAATTCGGGAAACCGCCTCTTCTTTAGTGATAAAGTTCAGCTCAGAGGCACTGATAAGAGCCATAAGAGAGAAACCAATATTCGTTGGAGATGTCTTGACGTCTTCTTTCGTTTCCCGGTTTAATTGATAATTATCAACAATTAAATAATTATTTTCTTCCGTTAATAAATCATCATAAAATTTCCAAGTATCATAAGCGGTATTACGCAAATCTTCCTGTTCTTTTTTAGACAATTTTTTTCTATTACGGTTAATGTCTTTACTAATTAAATAGAAGATGACACTACCGATGAAGAAGAGAAGAGATACCCCAAAAGCTAAAGAAAGATATTCTTTTCTAAAGAGAAAAACCATCAAGATAAAAATGAGAGACGCAACGTAGTTAATCTTAAAATTCATCAAATAAGAGAAAAACGTATTTTTGGTATTCTTACTAGCATCATCAGCGGTCAACCAAGCTAATAAATGTTTATGGCTAACGTGCATTCGATACCATGCCCGAATAAAAGCATCAAGATATAATTTCGCATTATAAGGAAGCGCACTAAAGGTAGAAAACGTTCGTATAAAGACGGCCTTAAATCCATAGGCAATATTCTCATAATGCTTAATTTTTAGGGTTCGCTCTTTTTGAATTCTTAATTTATCCTTGATATAGAAAAGAATTGGTAAAATCAAGACTCCTGTTACAAAGAGAATCCACCAAGCAGGATTAGATACTCCCCATAAAAAGGCAACAAGGAGTAATAGAAGTAAAGAAGCATCTAGAAGGCCTCTTCTTAGGTTATCAAAAATTTTCCATCTTTCAATAAGCGTCAATGGAGATTTTTTCGGATTTAACCATGGAGAAATCTGCATATCTCCCCTAGCCCAACGATGTCTTCTAGTCGCATCCGCTAAAAAGGTTGATGGAAAGTCGTCAATAACTTCTACATCTGATACAAATCCACACCGTACATAATTTCCCTCTAATAAGTCATGACTTAAGATTTGGTTATTTGGAAATAATCCCGTCAAGACTTCATCGAATACCTCTAAATCGTAGATTCCTTTTCCCCAGAAACTACCTTCTTTAAAGACATCCTGATAGAAGTTGGCGACTACTTTATTATAGATATCGTAGCCACCAATTCCTGCATAAATTTGCGTATACAAAGATTGATTCGTTGATTCTACATCAACACTTACTTTTGGTTGCATAATCGCATATCCACTAATAACCTTCGTATGATCTTTGTTTAAAATTGGTTTATTAAGAGGATGAGCCATGGTGCCCGCTAACTGAGAAGCTGCTCCTAAAATTAATTGTGTATCTTGATCAAGCGTAATGACATACTTAATTTTCTTATCGAAATTTTCAAAAGTATGTGTCATATAGTATTGCTCTTTTTCAGATTCACTAAACTTTCCTAAAAGAAGACGATTAAACTGCTCTAAGGCTCCTCTTTTACGTTCATATCCTAGCCATTCTTCTTCAGACTCGTTATACAATCTTTTACGATAGATAAAATAGAAGATATCTTTTCCATACTTTTGATTTAATTTTTGAGCCCGTTTTCTTCCGGCTTCTACAATTTCATCATCGAAAGGCTCGATTTGATGCGCACTAGAGCAAGCATCCCCAAGTAGCGTAAAATAGAGATTATCTGATTTGTTGGCAAGATAATAAGACTCTAGCGTATCAAACATTTTTTCGACTTTATCAACACTTTTTAAAATGGTAACAATGACTGTCATAGTCGCTGAACTTTTTGGAATTCCATCCGTAAAGTCTAATTTGGCAATCGGTTCTGGTCGATAGAACTTCAAATAAACTCGCGTTCCAATCTCAATGACAATTTCACTGACTGGAATTAGGAGTAAAAGCATTCCCAAAATTCGTGGCGAAATAAAATATTTAGATAGAAAAAAAGATAAAAGGAACGTTAAAGTTGCTACAATGCCAACAAAGACATAGGCTCTAAGCTGAAGATTTTCTTTTTTCTTTAAGTATTCCCCAACATGCTTATCCTCTTTGGTAGCAAGAGCGATAATATCCTTCATATATTCATATTCGGTCTTTTTCGCTTTTTTAGCGTTTACTAACACTCTTTCACGATATAATTGCTTTGTCTCTGTCGTCATTTGTCCATAATAGGAATCCATTAATAAAATATATTCCGTTTTACTTACTTTACGATAGAGTTTTTCAATCTCAATCTTGTTAATTTTTACAATACTATTGAAGATATTCGATACCAGCATATTTTCTTCCGCAACATCCTGGTAAACTCCTTCAATAATCGTATTTAGACTGATATTTTTTCCATCTAAGATTTCATTTAATTGTTTAAACACCTCATTAGAGCGTTGTCCTAATTCTTTTAAACCTGCATTTAATCTCTCTAAATAAACAGGTCTTTGAATAATATCTTCGGTAATCGTAATGTAATCATGAAGATCGACCTCATGATATTTATGAATATCCCGTTCAATCGTCTCAATGATGTTTTTTACTTCAAAGGATTCTTTTAACCTTTTTTCTTCACGGTTGCATAATTTTACTAATTCTTCTAAAAGAACTAGATAGCAGACAACACTTACAGAATTAATTTCGTGATAAGAAAAATAATAAGAAAAATTATCCTGATAACGATTCAACTCTTGAATGAGAATATTCGCATCAATTTTAAATTTATTTCTCTTTAAAATCTTTTCCATAATAGTATAAAGATTTTGATTTTTCTTAAAAGCATGATTATAGGCTTTGCGATTTTTTAGAAAAGCTTTTGTTACCTTTTCCCTTTCCACTAATAAGTAATAATTATCAACAATCCATTCATTTACTGTGCCAATATAATAATGCTCATTGGTGAGCCCTGTTAAATAGGTATAGTAAGAAGAGACAATATCTTTATTTTTATAAAAATTTTTACGATATTTGCGCAAATAAATTCCTCCCATCTTTATCACCCAATTATTAAGAATATTATACCAAAAAAAAAAGGAAAAAAGAAGTATACTGCATTCTAATCTCTTAGAACTTCTTTTTCCATATATGTGTGACTTCATCATCTCGTCCACTAGGAATAAAATCTTCAAACAACTCTTCGTGGTGAGTCGTTACATCTTCCTGTGTTAAATGAAGCGAATTTAAAATATAAGTTCGCTCTTCCGTCGTTCTAGCAGTTGGCAATAGCTGGATAGCCTCATATAACCGGTAGTCAAAGAGAACCTCTTCTACTCGTTTCGCTTTCATGCGAATAAATGCTTGATCTGCTTCCTCTAATCCTACATGATTTACGGCTTCTATTCCCTCTTCTTGATAGAGATGATATAGGGAATTACGAACTTCTCTTGTCTTATAGTCTTCCTTGCTTAAAAAGATACAAGCTGTAATCGCCTCTATTTCGGATTCTCCCTTTCGCATTCTATCTTTGATATAGCGGTCATCTAATCGCTCTTTGATAAAAAAATGAGAAAGAAGAATATCTCCAATAGTAAACGTATAGGAAAAGTGATTTGTTTGACCATTCTCACGATATTGTTGAATGGCCTTTAAAGGTGTAAGCTGATAGGTTTTCATCAAATAATAAATGACGTTATAATTGAGTTGTTGATCAATACAATACTTCACTAAAGAGACATTTCCTACCATGATAATATTGGGTTTTTGATAGTGACTGACAATTTCATTCACTTCTGCTTCCGTATATTCTCTTTCTTCTCCTAAAGCTTTTTCTAAATAGAATTCAGAAACTCCCGTCAATAAGGAAATACGATAAATAGAAACCAAGCTTCCTAAAAAAGGATATTTTCTAGAAATGTGCTTTTTGATATCTTCAATGGCTTGCTCTACTGACATTCCTTTTTTAAGGCGCCGGTAAAGAGGTTCTCTAGAAATGCCATTTTCGGCTGCTAACTGCGCAACCGTCCATTCTCTTCCTTTCCATAGATATTTTTTAGCTTCTTGATTATTGGTCTTTTCACGGTTTTTAAAAACCTTATCCGACTTTCTTTTTCCCTCTTCTATCGCATCATATATCGTAAAGCCTTGATTCAAATATTTATACAATGTAGAAGGCGCTAAATGAACCATTCCTGCAATGGTTTTTACCGATAATAATTGCCCTTCAAATTCTTGTAACTTTCCTTGATACATATTTCACCTATTTGTTCGTATTTTGATAATAATTTCTTTCTGCTAGCTGAATGGATAAATCTTCTAACTCCGCAATCTCTTCTTCCTCTAAAACACGATCAATGTGATAGAGCAGTTCTGTCATTTGAAAACAATTTTCATAATCAATTCCATAGCGATTCAATACTTCAACCTCTTCATCACTTAGCAATAATCCATGTTTTCTAGGCTTTAAAAAACGTTTTTCAAAATCTATCTCATCCATATTATCCCTCGCCTTTATTATACCATATTATGATTCTGTATAAAGTTTAATTTTTTTAGCTTTTTGATAAGCTAAAATTTTCGTCCAAACATCATCTTCTACATAACGACTCTTTTTGGGATGAACCAAATAGCGAATATAAAATTCAAGATGGTTATCGACTACCCTTAGATAGACAATCGGTTCTAATTTATTATAGTAAATACGATAATCTGGACTGATATCTTCCATCGCATTTTCCATCTTTTTAGGAATTCGTTTAACAACTTCATTAGAGCAGATGATTTCTAAAAGAAGTTTTTTTGTCTTTTCTACATCGACATTAAGAGGGGTCTTTACCGTAATCTCACTCCAAATATACTTAAAATTCTTATCGAGATTCTTAATAGGATAAGTAAGAGCGAAAGAGTTAGGAACATTAATGGTAATTCCTGTACTTTGATCGCCATTAACAGTATTGCCAACTTCTAATATTTCAAAGCTTAAAGCATTCATGTTGATAACATCGCCTTTTTTTCCATCTACTTCAATCCGATCTTCTATCGAAAATGGTTTTTTAACCCTTAGATAAATCCCCGCAAAAAAGTTAAAGATTAACTCACGCAAAGCAAGAGTTAAAGCAGCAGAGGTAAAACTGATAATAGTAATGATATTTCCTAAATATTGATCCCATAGGACAAAGATGATGACAACATTGAGAATCGTCAATACAATATTTGTTCGTTGATAATATAAAAAGGCCTTTTTTTGTTCTAATAACATAAAAATATTTTTTAAGGTAATCTTTAATAACTGAATAAATAATAGTGATAAAACCGTTAGAAAGAAAGCTTCTAAAAGGTCACTATCAATTCCTATTTTCTTTTCTAACCAAAAACAAAAATCAACTAAAAAATCCATTTCTTTCCCTCCCTTTTAAAATGCGCATTGGAACATCATAACATAAATTAAAAGGGAAGTCAAAAAAAGTTATGCACTTTTTTGTCCATAACTCATTTCGTTTTTATATCTTGTCCATCACCAAAATATTCCTGTAAAACTTGCTGCAACATATAGATTTGAAAATCTGTTTTTTTATTATTGGCAAGCAATCCATCCTGATAACAAAGCTGTACTTGACCAACTGCTCCACAAAGTTTTGCTTCTTGTTCATTTAAAAGATCCGTTGCCCCTGTTTCAGAATGAATGATGAGCCAATGACCATCTACTTTCCGAATGACATAAGAAGATGGCTCATAAGTACTCCCCGTTCTAGCAACATAATCTGTCTTTACGGTAAGCAATATTTTTTGAATAAGCTCCGAAGTCTGCTTCGAATATTGCGTATTATCAAAAATGGTTCCCGTATAAATGGTTGTTTCTGTATTTTCCTCAGGATTGGCCTTTTCATCAATACAAGTTAGATACGCTGTCCGATAACCATAGGAAATTTGTTGCGCTAATTGATACTGTTTCACAACTTCTAAAAGTTCTTCTTCTGTATACTCTGTTTGCGAATTGATAAAGTGAAGAAGAGCGGTTAATGATGGTTCATCAATATCCAACTGATAGATAATTTTCTCATAGTAGCAATAGTAATTCTCTCCATCTTCTTCAAAAACACCAATTTTCTTACTCCAATCGGGAATCGTAGTTCCCAATTCTTCCTCAACCTTTTTTTTCTTTTTCGTATTCGTCTCGGAAACAAGAAGATCTCCTTCAATTTTAACAGGCTTATCAATTAAACCTTCTAAAAATCTTCGTATTTCTCTTTTGAGCAAAAGAACTCTCGTATAAATTTCTTTTTCCACCGCTGAAGTATCTTTTCCCATCTCATCTAGTTCTTGATAATCGTGAACTAAAATCGTTATCTCTTCGGGAAGAGTATTGACTGTTTTATCACTAGCTGCTTCTACCTTAACAGTAGAAAAAGTTACGACCATCATCGCTGCCGCTAGACCTACTCGTAATAATTTCATTTTTGAGGGAACATTTCCATATCGTTTTATTTTCATAATACCATCCTAGTATCATTATAACATAGTTTATCAAAAAAGAAGAGGACTATTCATCCTCTTTACACTTTTCTAACTCTTCTAAGGCAGAAAGTAGTCCTAATTTTCCATAAGGATAGGTTAATCCCCCTTGCTGATACGCAATATATGGTTCCCTAATCGGCCCATCACAGGATAACTCAATAGAAGATCCTTGCGTAAAAGCACCCGCTGCCATAATAACTTTATCACTATATCCAGGCATATCCCAAGGTTCTGGAATGGCAAAAGAATCAATCGGAGATCCTTTTTGAATTCCTTGACAATAACGAATTAACTTAGCCGCATCATGGAAACAAATATTTTGAACGATATCGGCTCTTTTGTCCTGCCATTTTGGTTCTACCTCATAACCTAGTTTTTCTAGTGCATAACTTGTCAAAACAGCTGTTTTTAAACTACTTGCCACCACACTTGGAGCAAAGAATAATCCTTGCGCTAACGCCTTATTGACACCCAAGCTTGGTCCTACTTCTCTTCCTTCCCCAGGAAGTGTCAACCGTTCACCTGCTAGTTCCACTAAATCTTTTCGACCGGCAATATAAGCTCCATTAGGAGCGATTCCACCCCCTAAATTTTTAATTAAAGAGCCTACCATGACATCTGCTCCAACCGCAACTGGTTCTTTCTCATCGACAAACTCGCAATAACAGTTATCTACCATAATAATTACCTTTTGGTCAACTTTTCTAATACTTTTTATAATGTGTTCGACTTTATCAATCGTCAAACTTTTCCGAGTAGAATACCCTTTAGAACGTTGAATCTCTATCAACTTGACAGAATGATTTTGTAAATAATTTAAAATAGCCTCTTCATCAAAGTCATCCTCTTTTAATTCGATTTGATCATAAGAGACACCAAAAGATTTTAAAGAACTCGCATTTTCTTTAATACCAATTACCTCATGTAACGTATCATAAGGGGTTCCTGTAATACTAAGCATTAAGTCTCCTGGACGAAGATAGGCAAATAAGGCTACCGTAAGAGCATGACTACCCGAAATAAATTGGTTGCGAACAAGGCAATCCTCTGCTCCTAATACTTCTGCGAATACTTTTTCTAAGGTGTCTCTTCCCAAATCATCATATCCATATCCAGTTGTGGAATCAAAACAAGATACAGAAAAATGATGGTGTTGAAAAGCCTCTAACACTTTCCTACTATTTTCTTGTTCCCTTGTCTCAATCTTTTGAAATTCTTCCTTAACTTTTTCTTCACATTCCTCTAAAAAGGAAAGACATTCTTCTCTACTCATAAAACTCCTCCATCTACCCGGATAATTTCTCCATTAATGTATTTTGCTTCTTCACTAGCTAAAAAGAAAATGACATTGGCAATTTCTTCCGGTTCCGCAAATCTCTTTAATAATATCTTTTTTCTCTCTTCCTCTAAAAAATCGGGAAACATCTCCATGACAGAATCCGTTTTCGTCCATCCTGGCGCAACCGCATTCACACGAATAGAAGGGGCAAATTGGAGCGCTAAATTATGCGTAAGAGAAATCATTCCTGCCTTTGAAGCATCGTAGTCTAAGCTCATAGGAGAATAACAATCCATTCCATTATTCGAAGATACATTAATAATAGAGCCTTTTTTCATAACGGAAGAAACTTTTCTACTCACTAGAAAAGCGCCTATTAGATTCGTTCGAATGACTTTTTGAAAATTAGAAACCGTGTGATCCTCAAATTCATCATCAATCGCAATACCAGCATTATTGACAAGAACATCAATTTTTCCATATTTTTGAACAATCTTGTCAACCATTTTAATAACTTCTTCTTCCTTCGTAATATCGGCTTGAATCGCCATCGCATCTACCCCATATTGTTCTTGAATCATCTTCTCTAAGGCATCTGCTTCCTCCCTACTATGACAGTAATTGATGATGGGAATATCTTTTTCTTTCGCAAAACGACAAGCTGTTGCTTTTCCAATTCCTCTACTCGCTCCTGTAATTAATACCACCCGATTCATAATCCACCTCAAATCCATTATATCAAAATAAAAATTTTTTGTGGAATTTTCTTCTAAAAAGACAAATTTTATGATACGATTTTACTAGATAAGGAGAGAATGCTATGTTTTCATTTTTCAAAAAAAAGACGATTCAACTTCCTGATGATTTTCTCAATTTTCCCCCTTACACGGGAAAAATTAAAAAAGGTCCTATCCTAAAAGAAACACCTAATGCTAAACGAATCACCTATATCGTAAAAGGAGATATCGATGTATATCGAACGCTATTAGAACAAAACGCTTATGTTAGAAAAACAGACGTACGATACGATAGAGGTTCTTTAAACGAATACGTCATCATTGAAAAAGTATGGAATGGATTTAAAATTGCTTTCCACAAAAAAAGGGTTTCATAAACCCTTTTTTATATTTTCTTCCAAAGGACAATCGTTACACTCTTTGGATTTGCTGAATTACAAGTATACATAATTAAAGAAGCATCTATTTGATTGATCTTTTTTCCATCTTCTGTCAACAATTCTGTCCCTGTATTCACTCCTTGAATCTTGTTAATAACTTGATACTTTTCTAGAAGAATCTCTCCTTCTGTATTTTTTACTTTTCGATAAGCAATGCTTCCCACTTTCTGTTTTTTAATAATATCAAATCCCTGAATAGAATGATCTGCTATCGTAGGAGTTTCCCCATAGTAAAGAAAATAGGCCGCACTATCTTTCTCATCAACAATCTTTTGTAAATCATCTACATAAAAATCTGCCTCGTATAAAGCAACTGAAGACAAATTGGAAAAGTAAAGTCTCCCTGCTGTCCCCATCTTTCCTTGATGAGAAAGAATTTTTTGCGTTATCGTTTTTTTAGGAACACTCGTTTTAGCTGGAGAAGAGCTGACTATCTTTTTTACAGGTTTTGTTTCTTTTTTCTTTTCAATTACCAAAGTCGTTTTCTTAGAAATCGTTCCTATTTGACTTGGAAATAAAAGGACAATCGTATATTCTCCTGGTGTTTGATAAGTTCCCATTTTCTCATCTTGATAAAAGTATTCCATTTCTACAGAACTATCTAATGTTTCAATGAAGTCTGCGGGCTGATACATTTCTCCCTCGACAATCGTAAGAGACTTTAATTCAATCATTGGAACCTCAATCGCTAGGATGTCTTTTTCTATTTCTTCTTTTGGAATCTCATAATGAATAGAAACATCTTCCTGATGATGGATAACTAAACCATAAGTAGTAATCATTTCCACCAATAAAAGGATCGGCAAAAAAAGATATTTGCCCTTTCTTTTTTTTATCATAAAAATTCCCCCTGAATCATTCTATTTATTTTTTTCTGCTACTAATAATGGGATAAGGAAAGTGATACTCCTCCGCTCTTTCCATTTTTACTTCAAACCCATCGTTTTCCTGTTCTTTTGCCAACTGGTAAACCGTATCTACCCAATCATCATAAGAGACCGGAAGATACCCAAAAAGTGTTCTTGGTATTTCACCCATATCATAATGCGTACAACCACACATCGCTATAAAAAATTCTTTGTGCTCTTCTGTTGCTTTTTTGATGATAAGTCTTGTCGCATCACAAGGCATAATTCCCACTAATAAATCGAAACTTTCCACACTCATCTCTTCTTGAAATTCCTCTTTCTTTAAAGAAATTCCGTCTAGCTTTGTCGTAACAAGTTCGGGGTCGTAAACAGTAATCGTACCATTTCCTTCCTTTTCTTGATAGTGGTGCATAATTTTAGAAAAAGTTGGAAAAAAGCCACCACCAATTTCTAAAACATGGCAATTCCATCCATATCTTGCACCGATCATTTTGGCAAAGCCAATATACCAATTTTCCTCTTTGGGAAGAATGTGTAGTTCCGAATAAATTTGCATTAAAATATCAGGAATTTTTCCTACTTCCATTTCCCTTAAGAAATTCTCTCGAATATAAGTGAGAGAAGAAGGACTATACTCTTCTTCATATTTTTTTAAATATTGGGCTAACATGTTCATATATCTTAATCTCGATAATCGATTTAATTTCATATAAAACCCCTCTTTTTGGTTTGCTATTCTAACACAGAAAAAAAAGGAAGTCAAACTTCCTTTTTTCGCTTTTGATATCGATAGTACTCATGTACTAAACTACGATACCCCGTCTTTTTTAAATTCTCATAGGAAACATTTCTCTTATCACACTCTCGATATCTACCTGTCTTGAGATATCGCAGTTGTTGTTGAAAATAAGAATCAATTTCTTTTAATCCACGATCAGTCGTTATAACCGGAAAATACCAAAGACTCCAATTCAACTCTTTGCCTTTCTTTTCATAAAAAAACTTGTAATTAAAAATATTATTTAGAGCTTTCATTGCTTTATCAGGAGACAAATTTTTTCGCATCATCCATCGTCGTAAAGCTCTTGCTTTCCTCCTAATCTTCGCTTTCATCTTCTTTTTCGCATGACTCGATAGATCAATGACCCCATTGTCATAAGAAAAGCCAAGGAAGTCAAATGGTTCATTCGGATTAATGAAAATCTCTTTATCAGGATTCACTTGTAAATCTAACTCATTAAAAACCGTATGAATTTCTTCTACTTTCCTATTAAGATCCTCTTTCGTTGGCATAAAAAGAAGAATATCATCCGCGTATCGAGCATAACAAATATTTTCCATTTTCCAGTCTAAGGACGATAGATAAAGGTTTGATAAAAAACAGGAAATGGGAGTTCCAGCCATTACTCCCTTTTCTTCTTCTATAATTTTATCTTGATAAATCACTCTTTTATCTTCTAGTAGAGATTGAAAAAAGAAGTAGCTTCTCTGGTCTACTTTTTGCTCTACCATTTGTAATAATTTAGGAACAAAAATACTATTAAAATAATTATGGATGTCTACTTTATATCCATACCCAGACACTTTTTTCGCTACATTTTGAAAAGCTTGCTTTGGTCCAATATGCCCACGAAAAGAATAACAGTTCGGGGCGAATAAAAAGTCGTACTCCTCTGATAATAAATAGTTTATCATTTTTAAAAGAAACATCTCTTCTTTAGAATAAGAATAAATAATGCGTTTTTGATGAGAAGAGTTCTTGTTAATTTTCTTTTTCATGGGAATAGAAAAGGAATAAGTTCCTTCTACTATCTTTTTCGAAATTGCGAAATATCTTTTCTCTTCAATATAAGCTTTTAATTCTTTTAACTCTTTTTCATTTCCATATTTTTCTTCCTTATATTGTAAAAAAGAAAGCCATTTCTCATGATCTATCAAACCGTCTAGAACAGACATATTTCACCACCAAGGAAGAGAACCAATTGAATAATTGATGTAATCAATTAATGACAGGGTTATATATATCAAAGTCACTTGCAAGACTATTAAAATGATATACTGAACCCGCTGCAAGTAGTGTTTCCACATCTCTTCCAATGTCATTATATCAAAAAAAGAAGTCAATTTATACTACTTCTTTTCTTATCATTAGGATTCCTTCTTGTACAATGAAAACATGAATTTATCATCATTCTCAATTTTTAGGTCTCATCACGGGAAATCTTTCGTACATAAATTCGTTATCATAATATTGATCATATAGCTTTCCAATGATTGTAAATGGCTTCTTTCCTTGATTTCGAAGAGCCATTCTACCAAAAGCAGAATAGGTAATAATGATATCTAAAAGAAGGAGAAAGAGGAAAATGCGATAGATAGGCATTCCAATTCGATATGGAATTTTCTCTACCCATTTAGAAACAAAAGGATAAATCACTTTCATCAGAATAGTTCCTCCTATGCCCCAAACAACCATAAAAGGGATAGTGGTTCTCCCTTGAATATTTAAAAATTCATGGGAATAATCCCAAAATTGAACACCAAAAATAGTATCGGCAATCCATCCTGTTAAATATTCCGTTACTCCACCGATAAGAGTGGCATATAAAAAAGTTTTTAAAAGGCTTCGTTGATCGTTTTTCTTTCCTAGTAGGACAACAAAAATAAGGACACCTACTCCATAGATGGGACTAAAAGGTCCATAGATTAAGCCATCTCGACTAGACCATTCGTGGTGTTGAAAAAACCATAGTAATTCTTCATAATACGTTCCTAGAAGACAGCCAATCACAAAGAAAATAAAAACTTTGGCAAAACAAAACCCCTTAGCAAATACTTTTTCTTCCATACAACATACTGCTTTCTTACCTTCATTATAGCATGGTTTTCAAAAAAAGAATACTTGCGTATTCTTTAGACCATTTCATTCAACTGACCATTATATTTTTGATAAGCTTCGGTAATCTTTTGACCTTCTGCTCGTTCTAATTCATACCAACCTCTTTGAAAAGCATAATCAAAAAATAATCTTTGAAGATTGGATGTCTTATCAAAAATTGGCTTTATCTTATCATATAACTCACGATTGCTCAATTCGTTTAAAGCATAAGAATAATTATTCACCATATTCTTTAAACATTCTAATAAATCATTTAAATAATCTTTATCATTCATATCAATCGTTTGTGGTACTTCTACTTTTTGATTCATCACTTTCTTTTCGTTATTCATTAGAACCTCCTACATAAAGAGCATCTAATAAAATCTGATAATGGGATTTAAGGGTATCCGCTAGATTAGTAAAGGCCTCTTTTAAAACGACATCTTGAACCTCATTGCTAAAATGATTCGCCTTTTTAGAAAGAGTGAAATTCCAATTCATCATATCTTCTAAATAAGACAAATCTTTCGTAGATACCATCGCAGGTACTGTATTCATAAAATCATCCTTTCTATCATTATGGTGTGACAAGAAAGGATTTTTTATACAAGAAAAGAATCTTAAAATAAAAAATGATTAAATAGAATCTAATCATTTTGACTATTTCTCACTCCATTTAAATCATTTTGAATCCAACTGTTTACTAGTTCTTCTTGGACAGAGGGATTGGATTCTTCAAAATACAATAACGATATCATATTTTTGCATTCTTCTGTCATCTCTTGTTCCATTAATGTTTTTCCCTCGTCAATATAAAATTCTTTCGTCGAATCAGCTGCTAGATCTACCAGCTGATTAAAAAACTCATCCGAAATACCATCGACAAACCCATCTTCAAAATACGATAAAAAAGTTAATAGTTCTTTTGCTAAATCTTTATCTAACGATTCTTCCAACTTCTCTTTCCTCTTTTCCTAAAAATATTTCTCCTACTTTCGCTATCAAACTCTTGATACTCAAACTAGAACGGGATCTCGCCAAAGTATCTGCATCGGTAAAACTAAATGGTTGGGTTTTAGAATAGCTTTGTTGTAGACCATCCATTCCTAAAACAGGAATCTCCATATCTCCTACCATTTTTCTAACAAAATTTACTTTGTCTTTTGGTACACAAATGCATTTAATGGATTCTAGCGGATAATTCGTTTTTACTCCTATTTCTGGGAAATCCGAGACAATGTGAACCGTTCCCACTCTCTGAACCTCAGAAGCTGTCGTACAAATAACTACCCCATAGGATAACTTTTTATCTGCCTTTTTGCTCGCTGGAATAGTGGAATAATTCTCGGCAACCTCTAAATTATCTGTAAAACTAACAAAGGGTCTAGGGCCATAGTATCGACTCCATTCCTCACCCGTTAAAATAGGTTGTCCTTGTTCTACCATTTCCCTACCACTATTCAGTCCATATTTTAAAATTCCTGGTAACGCATTCGCATTGGTTCCATGAAATACGTTAATATGATTACTGACAAAAAAATCAAAAACATCGGGATTTTGGATGAGCAAATTGGCCATGGAAATACGCCTTTTTCTTTCTATGTCTACATTTTCTTTAGAACTAAGATAAGAGCAAACTTGGTAATTTCCTATTTTACCATCATATAGAATACCTTTTAATTTTTGAATAGTATCATCATCTTTTGCCAAGCGGAAAAATTCTTCACAATCTTTTTGATAAGTTTCATCCCCTAGCATTAAATCTTGTAAATTATCGAAATTAACCATACATACACCTATTCTTCATATACTATCAAAATTATACAAATGAACAATTCTTTTTGTCAAGCAATCCCCAAAAAACGAGATAGTTTTCTGTCAACAAAAAAGAATCAAAATAATCGATTCTCTTTTATAATCTTTTGAATATCTTCAATCGCTTTTGGCATATTAAATTGACCATTCCCAACCGGATAATAAACGGGATAAACTTTATATTTCTTTCCCTTTATTTCTAAATATTCGTATTTTCCTCGCCATTCTGAAACCGACACTTTTTGATTCACAAGAATACTGCTAACTTGATTTCCAAAGGTAATAATAATTTCTGGATCCACTAGCGCAATTTCTTCCTTTAAAAGATCTAGATATTCTAAATAGATACTATTAGGAAGAGGTCTCGCATCAATTTGGGTACATTTCCCTAGATTGGTAATAAAGTATCCCTTTTCACTTATTTCTTGATAAAGTGAGAAAGCAAATTCTTCTGTCCATTCCAAAGGCTTTTTATCTAAAATTGCTTGATAGGTAGATTCTTTTAGAAGACCTAATGCAAAAAATACCTTCCAAACATTTTTTGTTCCAATCCAAGGAGCCCGAATACCCTCCCACTCTTTCATAGAAGCCGTATTTCTTCCCGTTGGATTCATAAAGATAAAGCAAATTTGAGGATGGTGAAAACAGCCACCATGATAAATAGAATGAAGGTTCTTATCACCATATTTTTTTTGTAGTTTATCATATTTTTTATACAGGGTATCAAACATCTAATCACCTTTTTTATTATATCATAAACCGAGTTTTCGATATAACGTTTTCAAACAGTGGATATGAAGTTCCTCATCCTCTATAATTCGCGCCAAAATTTTTTGAATATAGGGATCGGCAATCTCTTCTATATGCTTTTGATACCGTTTAATCGTTTTTTGTTCCCTTTCAATATCTTCTAATAAGATGTCTCTAAGGTTAAGAGAATAATTCAAATACTTACTCGTCCAAGGAATAGGACAGTTAATACTACTATCTATTGTATAAAAGGCTGGACAATATCCTAATTTCCAAATAAGTTCTCCTAAAATGAAAAGATGATGCATCTCCACAACGGCAATTTCTTTAAAAAAATTTTTTTCTTTTTCAACTACCAAACTTTGAAATAAATATTCATGGATAGCGGTATCTTCTCCTAACTCTCCTGCATAATCTTCTAGTAGAATCTTCGCATATTCCACATTTTCCCTTTCCACTTCCACTGGTGGATAAGGTTTATCTAACTTACAATTCATTTTATCACCTATCCAATGGTATGAACCATCAAATTCAAACATTCTTTTTGTTTGCTATATTTTTACGTTTATAGTAAAATAATATTAGAGAATAAAGAGGCGAAATTATGGACAAAGTAGAATTATTAAAATTAAATGATTATTGGAACGCTGCGAATTATTTAGCAGCAGGGCAACTCTATCTATTAGATAATCCATTATTAGAACAACCTTTAAAAAAGGAACATATCAAAAGAAAAATTGTTGGTCACTGGGGAACTGTCCCAGGGCAAAACTTTATTTATACACACTTAAATCGAATTATTAAAAAATATGATTTAAATATGATCTATATCTCTGGACCAGGACATGGCGGAAATGCTATGGTAGCGCAGACCTATCTAGAGGGAAGCTATAGTGAAATTTATCCGAATATCAGCCGTGATAAAGAAGGAATGAAAAAGTTATTTAAACAATTTTCTTTCCCCGGAGGAATTTCCAGTCACGTCGCTCCTGAAACACCAGGTTCTATCAACGAGGGAGGAGAATTAGGATACTCTTTAGCGCATGCCTTTGGAGCGGTTTTTGATAATCCAACTCTCATCGCTACGTGTGTCGTAGGAGATGGGGAGGCAGAAACAGGACCTCTTGCGACCGCATGGCATGCTAATAAATTTATCAATCCTGAAAACGATGGGATTGTTCTTCCTATCCTTCATTTAAACGGTTATAAAATTAGTAATCCTACCATCTTTTCACGAATTTCCAAAGAAGAAATCACGAGATTCTTTGAGGGATGTGGATGGCGTCCTTATTTTGTAGAAGCAGAAGACGATTTATCCATGCATGAGATCATGGCGGATACCTTAGATAAAATTGTTATTCGCATTCATGAAATTTGGAAAAATGCCCGTATCGAAAAAAAGCGCGTGAGACCTCTTTACCCAATGATTATCTTCCGTTCTAAAAAAGGATGGACTGGTCCTAAAGAGGTGGATGAGAAAGAAATTGAAGGAACCTTTAGAGCGCATCAAGTTCCTATTAGCATGGAAAAAGAAGAACATATCGCACTCTTAGAAGAATGGCTGAAAAGCTATCATCCAGAAAGATTATTCGATCAAAATGGTACTTTAATTCCTGAATTACAGGAATTAGCTCCAACGGGAAATAGAAGGATGGGAGCAAACCCACATGCGAATGGAGGTCTTCTCCTTCGAGACTTAAGACTCCCTGATTTTCGAGATTACGCTTTAAAATTCAACCATCCAGGAGAAATAGAAGCCCAAGACATGATAGAATTAGGGGGATTCATTCGAGACATTTTTGCTCTTAATGAAGAAAGTAAGAATTTTCGAATCTTTGGACCGGATGAAACAATGTCTAATCGACTTACCAAGGTATTTGAAAAAACAAATCGTATGTGGAATGCGCAAATGCTTCCTAACGATGAATTTTTAGCAACCAATGGACGTGTAATGGACTCCATGTTGAGTGAACACATGTGTGAAGGCTGGCTAGAAGGATATTTACTTACTGGTAGACATGGTGTCTTCGCCAGTTATGAAGCCTTCATCCGTATCATTGATTCCATGGCTAGTCAACACGCAAAGTGGTTAAAGGTTACTTCAGAACTACCATGGCGACAAAGTATTGCTTCTTTAAATTACATCCTTTCGTCTAACGTATGGCAACAAGACCATAATGGTTTCACTCATCAAGATCCAGGATTCCTAGATCATGTTGCGACTAAAAAAGCAGATATTGTTAGAATCTATTTGCCTCCTGATACCAACTGCCTACTATCTGTTTTTGACCATTGTATTCGTAGTCGAGATTATATCAATGTCATGGTTACTTCTAAACATCCTAGACCACAATGGTTAACGATGGAAGAAGCTATCAAACACTGTACACAAGGAATTAGTATTTGGAAATGGGCTTGTACCGATTATGATAATAATCCGGATATTATTCTTGCCTGTGCGGGAGATACCCCAACGTTAGAATCCCTAGCAGCTGTCTCTCTTTTAAAAGAAAAAAATATTGACGTAAAAGTTCGCTTTATCAATGTTGTTGACCTAATGAAACTACAACCACAATCCAAACATCCTCATGGACTAAGCGATGTTGAATACGATGAATTATTCACGAAAGATAAACCAATCATATTTGCTTATCATGGATATCCATCTTTAATTCATGAACTTCTATATCATCGTCATAATCGAAATCTACATGTTTGTGGATATCAAGAAGAAGGAACCATTACAACTCCTTTTGATATGCGTGTTCAAAACCATATTGACCGCTACCACCTCGTAATGGATATCGTAAGAAGAGTTCCTAAATTGGAAGCAATGAGTGCCTATATTATTCAAGAAATGCAAGAAAAACTTATTGAACACAAACAATATATTGAGGAATATGGCGAAGATTTACCAGAAGTAAAGGATTGGAAATGGCAATAAAAAAGAAAGTTCATTTTGAGACTTTCTTTTTTAATATAAATCTTTCTTTATTAATATCTACTAATTAGATTTCGTATCATTTTACTTAGTATTATTCATTATACATTAAAATATTTTATCTGATCCATTACTATAAAAGGGGTTTTCGATAGTTAAACCATCCGAACCAAATTTGTATGGAACATTATTATCTATACCTGTTTGATAATGAAGAACAATATATCCTTTAGTTACTTCATAAGTTCCCTTATTAGATATAGATTGACCACTTGCTTTTGATGTTACAACAAATTTGTTAGGGCTCGAAAATTCTAATTCATAATTGACGTAAGTAGTTCCGATATAACTAGGAATATCGAAATAATAGCCATTGATTTCTTTTTTTACTTTCTGCTCTGTTGCTTTATCTGCGGCAGTAAGTTTTTCTTTCTCTTCTTCCTGTCGCTTTGAAGCGTATTCCTTATCGACGTCCAAACTTATATCTGTTAAATTATCCATCCTCTTTATATCATTTGTACTTAACTTTATTCCCTTAGCATAATCGTTAAAATCTACAAATGTTATTTGTTTACCATCTACTAAATCGCCTTCAGGGACTTCAAATACAGCCGCTACTTTTAAAGATTTTCCAACATAAACTTTCTCTATGATATCTGAATAATAATATTGCGTTAAATTTGGAGTGTCCACAGCTGAAACTGCAGAATATTCATTTTTATTTATTTTCATACGAAAATGAGTGGATGACATATCAATATTTTCATCATCAGATTTGATATCATAAAATACAACAATTTGCTTTAAGCCATCATCGTCTACATATTCATTATTTAAATAAATACCATTAACGGTCATTATTGAATTACTTACCGTTGCTGTAGTTTGTCCTTCTTTGTCAGTTTTTCCTACTTCAGTAGCTTTTTCTTTTCCACAACCCACACAAGTCAATATTACTAGCATTACTAGCAATCCTGTCAATATACTTTTTTTCATATACTTCTCCTCTCACATATTAAAAATATCATTAAAAAAAAAACAAGTAACATTTTTGAAAAATATAGCACAACTAAAAAAACTAAGTTTTACTTAGCCTTTTATCAGTATTTTATATACTTCTCTTTTGCATCTAGAAATGGTCAAATGCTGAACTCTATAATAGAATATCAATTTGTATTTTCTTTTTTCTGTTAATTGTGTATAATTCAGCCGGGTGTGGCTCCTTTTGTTGTATCAAAAAACCACACCAAATGGTGCGGTTGAGATTTTAATTTTTTTGATAAACCATTTGTGAAGGATAAGAAGAAACTCCACCTCCGGAAAGATCTGAATCATATTGTTGTTCTAACGTTTGCATCCATTCATCAAGTGAGATTCCCTTTTCTTGCATTCTTGTTTTTCGGTGACAATCGATAGCAACTTCCTTTGCTTTTTCTAAATCTCCAACATTTCGATATAATTGATAAAGAAATTGAGAAGCTTGTTCATAGTAGAAATACCCCTCTTGTAAGTACGATTCTGCACAAGCAATCGCAGTAGAAGAATCCCCTAGAGCTTTTGCCAAATCCGCCATTTTTAATTGAAGAAAAGGAATCTTCATCTTGCGATATCCGTATCGATAATAGGCAAGAGCTGCTGCTAATCCACCACTTCTCTCTAACTTCGAAGCATTATCTAAAAGACCAGCCAGTTCTCGATTAGAAATGCCCTCCAATTGTTTCTCATGAATTAGTCTTTCATATAAAGAAACCATTTCTTCTTGTTCATCCGTTAATGGTCGTGTTCTTAAAAATTGACATTCTTCAATCAAAGGAGAAAATACCTTTAAATTGATATAAGAATCCATGAAGTAAAAATGGCATTCAAC
Organism: uncultured Bacilli bacterium; assembly: GCA_947626275.1. GTDB lineage: Bacteria > Bacillota_I > Bacilli_A > RF39 > UBA660 > UBA5578. The sequence continues at coordinate 27,958 of CANQRL010000008.1, read as the reverse complement.
GTCATCCTTATCAATCTCTAACATTTTTTGGGAAATCAACATTCGATTTCCAATATGCTTATCTTTTGCATAATAAGTTTTTAGATCGGCTTTTTGCTCTTCTTTCCATTTTTCCAATAGTTTTCTAGCAAGAAGCAAAACATAAGAAAAATCAATGTTTGGTTCCTTTTGAAGCGCTAAATGATGACAAATTTCTAAATGTTTTACCACTCTATCAAAAGCTTTATCTTTTAATGCCCGCCCTGCTAAATAATAATTCTTTATGATAGGTGGAAAAGAAACTCTACCGTTTAATATATATTTACTCTCCACTGGTTCATATGATATATCTTTTCCCATTAAGGCATCTAGTAAAGCGTACATCAAGGAAAAATTATAGCTAGAAGAAATATCATATGCCTCTAACTCTTTATAAGCTTCTTCATAATTTTCTCCTAAAACAGCTGCTTTAAAGAGTCCTAATTTTGGTGAAAGACTCATCTTACTCGTTGTCAAAGCCGCATAGAAGTGACTTTTAGCGCTTGTAATATATTTTTCTACATCACACTTTTCATCTTTTTGTTGAAGAATTCTTGCTTCTAACAAGTCTATTCTTCCCAACATTTGCTCTAACCAATAACTCTTCTGATATCCTAAATCTCGACATTTTTGTAATAATCCTCTTGCTCTTTCTAACTTAGGAATATCTAAATCTTTGTCTTGAAGTAAAAATTTTACTTGGTTGAAGTAAGTGTCGGCTAGTATCAAATTTTCTTCTGACCTTTCTAACACACTATCATTCCCATCTATTTTTTCAAAATAATAGAACAAGATTTTGCTAAAACGCTCCATTTCTTGTTCTTCCTTTATCTATTAAAAGCTCTTCGTTCCACAAACCGGGTGTTATTTTATCAAAAATATCCCCCTCTGTCAAATTCATCTATTTACTTCTAAAAACAATTTTCGTATAATGAAAATAGGAGAGTGATGGCGTTGAATGGATTAGAAAAAGAGATTCTAAAAATACTAGAAAAAAAGGGAGCCAAGCTGACATTCTCACAGTTTATCGTTCTTTTTGGTGAGAAAAATATCCTTCCCCTCAAGGAAGCACTAGAAAAGCTAGAAGTAGAAGGAAAAATCTATTTAAATGATTCTCAGGAATACATACTATTTCCGAAGGAGGAAAACCTAGTCATTGGCGAAGTCCGCTATGACTGTAAACACCGACCTTTCGTTTTATCGGGACACAATATGGTATTTATTCCTGATGACCAATTAAATGGAGCTTTAAAAGGAGATATTGTTCTTGTTAAGAGAAATCAATATACCAAAATAGGCGAATCAAAATCCATTGTAGAGAAGATTCTAAAACGACAAAACAATACGATTGTTTTTGAATGTCGAAAGAAAAATGGAAAAAAGCTATTTGTTCCCTACAATATTCCTTTCCACTTTCGCGTTTCTCTAAGTAAAAAGGATAGAAATGCCTTACAAGACGGGGATCGATTCTTCCTCGAAATTGATAAAATCAATCATAATGGTAATTTTCATGGTGATGTCATCTGCTTTGTTGGTCACAAAGGAGACCCTAATTTGGATATCAAAACCATTGCTGCTTCCCACGGCATTCGCATTGAATTTCCAGAAGAGGTATTAGAAGAAGCAGAAGAGATTCCTGATGTTGTCACCCAACAAGAAATCGATAGCGAAATCGAAAAAGGACGAGTTGATTTACGTAGCAAGATGATTTTTACCATAGATGGTAAAAAATCAAAAGACTTAGATGATGCCATCAGTTTGGAAATCAATGAGCGAGGAAACTTCCTTTTAGGCGTTCATATTGCTGATGTTAGTTATTATGTAAAAGAAGGTTCTAAACTACAACAAGAGGCTCTTCTAAGAGGTCATAGTTATTACTTTTTAGACCTTGTTTTTCCTATGCTTCCTCCTAAACTATCCAATGGGATTTGTTCTCTTAATCCAGGAGTGGATCGAATGACAAAAACATGCGAAGTGGAGATTAGTCCAGAGGGAAAAATACTAGGATATCGCTGCTTTAATAGTATCATTCGTTCTAAGAAAAAAATGGCCTATGAAGAGGTCAATCAAATATTTGATCATAACGACTCGATTCCAAGCTATCAACCATTTCTCCACACTTTGGATTTAATGTATCAGCTCTCCTATATTCTAGATCGAAAAAAATATCAACGCGGATATATCAATTTTGGAGATAAAGACTTTATTATTCATACCAATGAAGCAGGTATTCCTACACACATCACACCCCTTATTAGAGGTTCCTCTGAGAAACTAATTGAAAATTTCATGCTATTAGCGAATGAAATGATTGCCACCTATTCGAAAGATCTAAGGCTAGAAGAAGAGCAACTGCCTTATATTTATCGAATTCACGGAATTCCTGATAAAGAAAGAATTAAAGAAGCTTTAACTTATCTAATGCAAAGCGGATATCCTTTAGATAAAATTGATTGGAAAGATCCCAAGGAATTTCAGAAATTAGTCGAATCTGTTTCTCAATTAGATGCTTATCCCGCTATTTCCGATATTCTAATTAGGGGATTATCCAAAGCAAAATACAGCATTGATAACTTAGGGCACTTTGGACTTGCTTTAGACCATTATACCCACTTTACTTCTCCTATTAGACGGTATTCTGATTTGCAGACGCACTACAATATCAACAACTATGTCTCACAAGAAAGAAGATTGTTAGATCCTAAAATAGAGAGAGAAAAAATGCTTGCTATATGCAAACACACAACTCGAGTAGAAAAAATTGCCGAATCAACGGATCAAGAAATTACAGGTTATAAACTTGCTCAATTCATGGATGATAAAGTAGGACAAACTTTCCAAAGTATGATTACCCACGTCAGTAAAAATCATGTCGTTGTAAGAACGGAAGATTTTGTTACCGGTACCCTTCTAACCAGTGATTTAATAAATATGGGATTTGAACTGATTAACAATGGAACAACACTTGTCCATCCCACTACGAAAGAGCATTTGCGTATAGGAGATATTTTGACCGTTCAGTTAGAGGAAGCTAATACCGAAACGAGAAAAATTCGCTTTACCATTCCAAAAGAAAATTCTAAAGTATATGTTAAAAAAGGAGCGTAAAAAAAGAAAGTTAATGAAGAAAACTTTCTTTTTTGATTGGTCCAATAAAAGCTTTAAAGCGATTTTCAAATTGGCAATAGACATCTGCTACGGCAGGTTCTAAGGATTTTTCCTCTAAACACTGTATATTCTCTTTTTTCTCCTCTTCTAATTGCTCATAGCTCTTCCAAGCAAAAGCATCTATTTTTTCTCTTTCTAAATCCATATCCGTATAAGGAGAAAAAGAATAACGTAGTCTTCCTTTCAATCGCTCTTCTAAATGGCGAACCTCTTCTGGAATACAAAAGGCATCTAACTGCTTTTTGGTTTCCGAAATAGAAATCGCTAATCTTTTTAAGCGACCCTTTAGTAACTCAATTTGAGCACGAAGAGTCGTTTTCAATAGTTCTTCTCGTGTCTTTTGAAACTGGGTCGTTAATTCATTCATCATTTCACTGATGGAAGTGAGCTCTTTTATTTCATTATCATTTAATTCGTTTGGCATTTTAGTTCACCTCTAAAATCATTATACACGAAATCAATTCGATTTAAACATTTTTTTCTTCTTTTCTCATATTTTTTAATAGAAAGGACGGCTTATGAATCCAACTATTTTAACAGAAGAAGAAAGAAATTTAGAAAATATCCGCATGCGACTAGAAGAAGAATCACTTGTCTCTTTAAAGTGCTTTCCTGACAAGATAAGTAGACAAACACTTTTAGAATATTTGAAAAAAGAGCGAAAGCTAACACTTCCTATTTCGAAAGAAATTTTAGAAAATAGAAACCTAAAAGAAATTACAGAGGATATCCTAGTAGAAAGCGCTATCGCCATTAAACGAACGGAAATGAAATACTACCCTACAGAAGAAGCTTTTTATATTAATAGCATTGTCGAAGAGAATGTCGCTACTGTCATCCCCTATGCTACTCCCCTTCTTCTTTTTCACACAAGTCTTGATCAAAAATGGGTCTATGCGCAAGCTTCTTTTTACCGAGGATGGGTTTTAAAAGAGGATATCTTACCAATCAATCAAAAAGAAAGGTTACGTTTTGAAGAAGAAACAAAGTTTGTCGTTGTCACCAAACCTTTAGTTCCTTTCTTGAATAGTTTTTTAGATTTAGGAACGAAACTTCCTCTATTAGGCATACACGAGCGCTATTGTGAAGTATTATTACCTACCAAAGAGGGAATTGTTCTTCAAAATTTATCACGGGAAATTCTCCACATCGGCTTTCTCCCCTATACCCGTGTCAATGTCATTGAGATTGTCAAAAACTACCTTGGTATTCCTTACTATTGGGGAGCAATAAGAGACGGTGTAGACTGTTCCTTTCTCATTCAAAGCCTTTTTCAAGTATTTGGTCTTTTTATTCCTCGAGATACTAGTGCTCAAGAAAAGGTAGTAGGAGTTCAAAAAATCAATCTTCGAGGAATGACAGAAGAAGAGAAAAAAGAAGTACTAAATACATTATCCTATCCTGCTATCTTACACAAACAAGGACATGTATTACTCGCTATTGCCCCTGATAAAGTGATTCATGCCTATGGAGATGCTGGTAAAGTTATCCTCTCCTCTTTAAACCCTTGCTATGGTACCAATCTCTATCCTTTATTAACCAGCATTTCTCTTCTTATGAAGGTCTAATACTTTACACTTTCAAAAGGGAATTCGTGAAAAGGAATTGACTTATCCACCCAAAGAAGATATACTGTATTTGAATAGAATGGGGTGAATGTCATGGCCTTTATTACCAAAAGTTTATCGATGGCTCTACCAGCACTAGACCAAATTCTTGACCAAATGGTGCCACTAGAATCATTCCTTTCCAATGAAGAATATCAGATTATCTATGAACATACAAAGGACTGGATTAGCCGTGATATCTATTTAAAAAAATTGTTTACAGAACAATTCGGAATCAAAAGAGAAGATTTTTCCCTACCTTTTGCTTTGGAACTATTTTCTCCAACAGATCCCTACAGTCTATTTGAGACCATCGCTGTTGTACCAATCGAATTTCAAATTATCAAAAAAGAAAATAAAAAAGATACGCTGATTGTAAGAATGCCTGTTGGTAACAAAAAATATCGTATTGCAGCAGCTAAAATTACGGATTCTATCAAAGAGATAATTGAAAAAGAAGGGGATACCGATAATAGTGATTTAGCGTATTTTCGTTACATTCAAAGACACGGAAAAGAAATGCTAAACCCCGAAATATCTGCTATTTATGCATGGGATGAGTTTGAAGAAAAATTAAGTTCCAGTGGAATTTCTATTGAAGAATATTCAGACTGTGGTAATTATCTATGGCGAAGAAACTACCAGTTATTTGATAACCGCGCTAAAATCAATGGATTTACTTATACTTTAACAGAACAGTTAGAAAAACAAAAAAGTGAAGAGATTGAAAATGTAGAGGTATTAACCGCTAAAAAGAAAAAGAAGCCACTCTTCCCTATTTCTAATTTCTTCCGTGATGAATATGGAAACTATTGGAAAAGTGAGAAGGCTTACTTAAACTATAAAAAGTTTTTAAAACTATAAAAAAAGGATTCTTAAATCCTTTTTAATTTGTCTTTTTCTTTCTTAAATAGATAACAATACCTACTACTAGAACGATGGCAACTGCTGTTACTCCACCATAAACATATGCAGATTTATCATTCATAACAAACTCGTATTCTATCTTTTTAGTCTCCCCATAGGTAACATTCCAAATTAATGTATTTCCTTTTACTTCATCAGCATTATGACTTTTCGCTTTGCATGGAAGGGTTACTTTATAAGAAACTTCAAAAGAATCTTCCGAATCCTCTGCTGGAGCAGAAGCACCATTGAATTCAAAAATGAAATTTCCTTTATACCTAGTTCCCAAAAAATTATCTTGTTTTACTTGGAAAAGTTGTTCATCACTAAAATCACTAGAGCCTAAATCCTCGAGATGAACTAAAATCTCTTCCTTTTTACTAATATCTTCTAATTGATATTGTTTACTAGCTTTAATTCCAAGGTAATCATCTTCATCATAGGTTTCGGTTGAAAAACCCATCTCTTCTAATACCTTTTTACTAACGATAGCCTCTTCTCCCTCATCGGCATACTCTTTCTTAATGGCCGAAATAACGGTCATATTCACCTTTCCATCTTTTCCAATTTCCATTTCGACATTTTGTCTTACACAGCCAGTGATTAAAAAGAGCGCAATTAAGAATGCTAGTATCTTTTTTGTTTTCATATCCAAATCCTCCTATATTCGCTTCAATGCCTTTATTTTAACACAAATATCTAAAATTGCAAAGAAAAACCCATTTTTCAGGGTTCTTTTTTAATTATTTCCTTTTTTATCAATAATTTGCATATTTAAATGATTGATAAAGCAAAGAATAGAAATTTGATGTTCTGTGGTTGGTTGTTCTTCCAAAACAATTCTAATGATAGAATCAATTTCATCTTTGTGAAGAATTTCGCTTCCCTTTTCATTCAATCTAAGTTTTCGATGAATGCCATTTAAATGCGCTAAATTAGCATCTAAACTAGCGAGGAAAGTATCTTTTTCCTGAGGTATCTTCTTCGCTTCTTTCTGATAAACCGTCTGTAAATCATTAATGAATTGATTTTTAATACTTAATTCTTCCTCATTTAAATCCACAAAAATTCCTTGTGATTCGAGAGAAAGTGCCAAACGAATAATCTCTAGACGATCCAAAATGGCAGTTAATTCTTCTTTCCGATAAAATGGCTCTAAAACCGATTCTAACTTCTCTCTAAAGTAATACTTTAAATTTCTTAAATCGCTCTCTAAACTAGCAATCAACTTTGCTAAAGCCTCGGCTTGGTTGATTTCTTTTGAAGCTACTTCTATTTCTTTTTTCTGTTTCGCAATCCTGTCCTCTAGTATGAGTAGCAAATCTTTCCTAATTTCCTCCTGCATACAATCACCTCATATCAACCAATTTTTTATTTTCCCAGTATTTTTCAATCTTGTTAGCGATATCCATCAAGCGGTAATACTCTTCTGATTTTCCAATAATCCAATTATCAATCGTATGATAAGCAACACTTACCAATCGTAATAATTCTGGTGTGATGACATTTTTCATATCTTTCATATCACCGCTAGTAATTACTAACACATGATTTAAAGGAAGTTCTTTAAACAATAAGAAATGTTTTTCACTCTTGATAATTCCTAATTCTTTATTCAAAAGAACAACATTGTCATTTTGGTTGGAATCTTTTCCTTGTCGCAATTGAGAAATTAAATGGAACAAGTCCCTATCAACATCCCGATAGACAAATGTTGGAATAGCGGAATCGGTCCAAGTATTATAGATTACTTGTTTTTCCTCCGCTTTACTAGATTTCACAACACTCCGATAGAGAGTTGCTACTTCGACTAATTTCTCTTTTGCAAATGTTTTCTTCGTACGAACGCCTTTTAATAAAGCATTCATCCATCTCCATAAGAAATACTCATAGATTTCGTCTTCATTTGGAAGCATACTCTTAGCTTCTTCCAAAGTAATTTTTTCTTTTTCTAATAATTCTTCAATATTATCTAGATAAATATTGGTAATATCTTTCTTTTGAAGTTGCTGATATCTACTCTCATATTGATCTAAAAGAGCTTGATATTCGGTTACTTCTGCATAATAATCAGTACCAATTTGACGATCAATAATCTCAGCATTCTTTTTAACGATAACCGTTACAACATTGAGACATTCTACTTCTTCACTATCGTAAACTAATCGTTTTAAAACATCCAAATACTTTTCGATATCTACTACTTGCTGGTTTTTAATTCGTGACGCTAATTCATCTACTAGGTAGCGATCATTATCGGTTCTTGCTTTTTCATCAATCAAATCACTTTTTAATTCCGCATAAGTATTTGCATAAGCTTTTAATTGCTCTAAAACAGCAACCGCATCTTGATATCTTTTTCCTGTTTTAACAGCTGGATGATTGGATAAACTAATAATAGTACATGCCAAATTGACACTATCACGGGTAATCGCAGAATCGAGAGGAGCGTTGGTTAAAAAGAGATCTAGTTTCTTATCGTTATATTGAGCAATATCTACTGCATTTTCAATACGGCTTATAACGATAGCAATATCTCGTAGTTCTAGTTCTAATTGTAGTTTTTCTTGAGAAACTGCAAGTGTTTGCGAGATTTTCTCAAGTCGCGTTAAAACGCTCTCTAAAACTTGCTCCATACAAATTTTCCCCAATCTATTCTTTTTATCCACTAATAGTATATCAATTTATGGGAAATAAAACAAGAGGCAAACTTTTTTTCTTCTATTTTTCTCATTTGACAAAATTCGTCAAACATGGTATTATACAAACTATCTTTTTTAGGAGGGATTTTTGTGTTCGCTTTGTTTTCAAAAACAAAAAGAGTATCAAATAAAACAAATGAAAAGATAAATAAACAAGAGGATGTATTGGATTCGCTGACAGATATAGGTCTTGCTAGAGGCAACAACGAAGATTGTGTCATTACCATCACTCACCCCGAAAATGATAATCTAAAACTTTTGGCAGTTGCTGATGGGGTTGGCGGAAGAGAATCAGGGGAAGTTGCTTCTAATTTTGCTATCCAGACCTTAGAAAAATGGTTTAAGAACCAGTCACAAGACAAAATCAACAATACTAGTCGTCTATCCAAATATCTAACGCAAATTATTCGTTTTATCAATAACTATCTCTATATCGTAAAATCCAATCGGACCGGATGCGCAACAACTCTTACTTGTGCCGTTATCAATGAAACCGATACGGTAGTTGCTAATATCGGTGATTCGAGAGCCTATACGGTTAAAGGAAAAGAAATGGAACAAGTCACCAAAGACGATTCTCTCGTTTGGATTTACTACGAGCAGGGAGCTTTGAAAAAGGAAGAGATGCGTTTTCATAAAAAAAGTACTCTTATTACAAAGTGCATTGGTCCAGATTATAATACCAAACCAGATATTACCGTTTTAGAAAACGGTTCTTATGATGGCATTTTATTATTTACGGATGGTGTGACCGATTGTTTATCCGATTCTAAAATTAAGCAATTAGTTCATACGAAAAAAGAAAATTTAGCACATACCATTATTCAAGAAGCAGTATACGGAAAACCTGCGAAAAGAATTCCCAAAGGAAAAGAATTCTATTGTCCACAAAATGGAAAAGATAATGCTTCTGTAGCATTATACTTTAAAACTAGTCAATACATTTAAGCAATCCAACCGATTGCTTTTTTTATTTGCATTTTCAAATTCCCCATGCTATAATAATTTCCCGATTTGAAAGGGGAATACTATGTCATCTATTTTCGCACAATCAAAACAGGAAAAGCGAAGGAAAGACCTTGCCTCAAAGGGATTTGGAAAACAAGTCGAAAAAGCGATAAAAACCTGTAAATTAGAGGAGGATTTAGAGCTTTTCTTATACGATATCGAAGATGCCATTATGGAAAATCAAATCCTGCTGATTCAAGAAGAAAGAGAAGCAATTTCCGCTTATTTAATTCCTACTTTACTAGCTTATCAAAATAGTACTTATTTTAATCGTTTTATCATTGCCACTTCTTCTTTCGAAGCAGCTATTAAGATACAAGACAAAATAAAAGAACTTTCTCAATTACTAGAAATTGATCTTCCTGTTCATGCTTTAGAAGGTGAAGAAAACTACCTTTGTTTAAGAAGACTCCAAAAGCATGCTCGTCAAAGAGAAGAAGAAACGTTACAACAAGCCTCTTTTTCCTATCAACTTCATCCGCAATTATTTAAACGTCAAGATTGGGAAACCCTTTCCGATGTTGATTGGGAAAAGATACATGTTAAAAATTGTAGCTTTCAAAAGTGTCAATACTATTCTAAATGTCGTTATCGCTTGATGGCGCAATCTATTTATCAAGAAGGATGTACGATTATCTCTCACGAAACACTCGTCGGTAATGAACGCTATTCGGTAATTGATCCTATCTATAAAGATGCCGATTTTGTTTTAATTGAAGAAGCAGATAACCTTGCAAATAATGTCAAAAAGCACTATCAAAACTCTATTCATTTCGAGGTAGTTTCTAAATATTTTCGTTCCGCTATTCGTCAGCTTGCCAAAGAGGGAGTTTCTTTTAACCGCGAAGTTTTATTCACAAATCTTATTTCCTTCTTCCAAGGAATCGAAAGTGAGGAATCCCTACTCTCTTCTGAAACACAAAAAAGAGCAGATATCCTCGCTAATTTTGCCTATACGGCCGGTATCCATCTAACTAGAACCATGTTAGACCAAAAATATCGGGGAAATATAGAACATTCTTTTGATATTTTAGCCGTTATTGAAAGTTTCTTCCGTGACATCGCTAATGGATGCACAAAGTATTCTTACCAAATATCAAAAAGAGAAGGCAATGAAGCTTTTCGACAAGTCGAAATTGTCTATCAACCACAAAAAGTAGATCGTATCCTCCAAAACTGTATTAGTCAAATTAGCTCTAGTATTGTCTTAACAGGAAAAACGATTGCTGGAGAAGATGACGAATATGCACAACTGGTTAAAGATTGTGCTTTAGATCATTCAGAAAGAGAAATTGTAAAAGAATATGTCTATAAATAAAAAGTTATAAACATCATTGTTTATAACTTTAAACATCATTGTTTATAACTTTTTTTCATCTAAATATTTTTGACATCCTTCTAAAATTTCTTCATAGACCGTGTCAAAATCTCCACTATACCAAGGATCTTCTATATCATAGGATAGTAAAGTTCTTATCTTTTCTGGATAATCTACCCGATACATTCTTAAAAGATGCTCCCGATGAGACCGTTCCATAACCAAAATATCATCATACGTATCTATCTCTTCCTGCGTTATCTTTCTCGCTTTTCTTGATTCTATAGGAATATCTTCATTCCATAGTTTTCTCTTCGCAGGAAGGTAAATATCGTTTCCTTCCTCCTCGTTACTAATTCCACAAGAAGAAATCCAATAACTTCCCTCTAAGCCTTTTCTTCGTACTAATTCTTTCAAAATCATCTCTGCCATTGGAGATCTACAGATATTTCCAAGACAGACAAATAATACTTTTCTCATAATCCTTCTATTCTAGATTCGTAGCTGCTTCGTTATTATAAAGGCTTTGGTAAACAGGGGAATGTTCTAAAAGTTCTTGATGGCTTCCAGAAGAAACTAGCCTTCCTTGATCAATCACGTGAATAATATCCGCATCAATAATCGTAGAAAGACGATGTGCGACAATGACAACGGTATGGTCTTTCGTCAATTCATCAATCGTTCTCTTAATATATTCTTGGCTTTCGTTATCAAGAGCACTAGTAGCCTCATCAAATAAAATAATTTTGGTATTGATAAGAAGAGTTCGAGCAATCGCAATACGTTGCTTTTGTCCACCTGATAAATTAACTCCACCTTCTCCAATGATCGTTTCATATTGCTTTGGTAGACTCATAATATAATCGTCAATATACGCTCTTTTACATACTTCCCTAACCTCTTCTAACGTAACATCCTTCTTCACCAATTCAAAATTTTCCATAATACTTAGATTGAAAAGGAAAGGAGATTGACGAATAATGGATAAATTAGTACGAAGCGATTGTTCGGTTAAATCTTTAATGTTGATATCATCAATTAGAATTTCTCCTTTTGTAGCATCAAAATAGCGGAGCAAAAGGTTAAAAATGGTACTCTTTCCATTGCCACTTCGCCCGATGATAGCTACCTTCTTATTTGGCTCTATTGTTAAATTCAATCCTTTTAGGGTATCTGTCTCATCTTCACGATACCGGAAGTAGACATCTTTAAACTGAATGACTCCCTTTGTATCAATTAATTCTTTTGGACCAAACTTTTCATCCTCATAAAGACCATTATTGACAATTTCATTAATTCTTCTTAAAGACACCTTTACTTTATTATAATTAACACCAAAGTCACTTAGACTTTCCACAACATCATCAATTCTCCAAATATAAGATTCTAAGACGATGAACAAAGCATAGGTCATTTTTCCCTGAAGAACTAAGTATCCTGCACTCGCTAAAATAATAGCCTGCAAAATAAAATACGTAAGCGAATTGAGATTAAAATACGCAACCTCATATTTACGAATTTTTCGTTGATCCACAAAATGCGTATCAATCCGCGCAAACATTCTTTCCTCAATATTTTCTTTGATACCTAAGGCTTTAATTTCACGAATACCCGTTAAATTCTCCGTTGCCGTTTTTACCTGCATATCAGAATCTTTCTTAATCTTTTCTTGGGTCTTCTTAATCTTTGGAAAGAATTTCGCAGAGATATAACCCATAATCACACTAAAGATGACAATCTCAATACCTAGAATAACGGAAGTTGAAAAAGCAAGCGCTAAGACAACCACCACAACGATTGCTCGACAACCCATTTTAATTAGTTTTCCAAGTAAGTCCATAACTCGATCTGGATCGGTAGTCATCCGGTTAATAAATTCTCCTACCCCAATATTTTCAAAGGCAATAGCTGGCATCTCAGTTACTTTATGATATAAGTCTTTAATAACTGCTTTAGAGAATTTGATCTCTAAATAATTGTAGAGTAAATCTCTAGGAACCGATAAGATACAATAAAATAAAATGTGAAGCCCCTCTCTTAAAAATAGAAAGAAGAGAAAGGTATTAATAGAATTTTCAATTAACCCCTCAATAGCATATCCCCAAAAGAAAGAAGATAATAAAGCAGGAAGATAGGTTACTGCCATTAGTATTAGATAGATAATTATTTTTCCTTTATCATCCTTTAAATAGTGAAAAATCAGTTTTACATTACTAAACTCTTGCTTCTTTTTCATATTTTCCTCCTTAAAAAAACTACTATATCAAATAGTAGTTTCCTTTCATTTTTTGCTTTAAATCACGAGAAAAAGGTTTCTCTTGTATGAAACTACTAAAAAAATCATTTGTATTATTTAAAAATGTAACCATTTTCTCACCTCTTTCTTAAAGATGTTTTCATTTTAGCACAAAAGTTTTCTTTCTACAAGGATATTTCTAGAAATTACCACAATTGTTTAAAGGATTCCTTTATCTTTCGCATATTCGAGAATAAAGAAAAGTTCTCTATCTGTAAATTTTTTATAGACATTATCACTTTTCTTTCCTAACTGTTGATAAATTTCTTCTAGAGTACATTCCCTTCTTTGAAACTGATTGTTTTTTTCATATTCTGTTAAATGTTCTTTCCCTAAAGTATCTGCTTTTCCATAGTAATAATAGACACGGTTAAGTCTTCTTTCCACCCCTTCTCCTTGGTACTTTGCAAAGCCTTCATGATAGTATTCCACACATACAAGTGGGGTAAGTGAAACGGTAATTCCCAACTCTTCTTTTACCTCTCTTACAATGGTCGCATTTGGGCTTTCTTCTTTCTCTCTCGTTCCACCCGGTAGAATAAAACAGTCTTTCATTTCCGTTACAAAAATAGTATTTTTAGAAGTTGTAATAATCGCTCTTGCCTTTTCTACCTTGTTTTCATATCCCGTTAAAGTAGGAACTTTTTTATGACTCACTAAAGAAACAATAGGTTCTCTAAAAGCCTCAATAGACTCTAAAGAATTTGCCAAATCCATAGCGACTTTTAAGGTTTCTTCTAATGTAGAACAAGGCATCTTATGATAATCTTTTTGATAAAGCCAATCTAAGTATTTTGTCTTAGGGGCTCCCTCTGGTCTTCCATAAACCGCTTTTCCAGAAGAAAGCCAATATCCAAATTCAACATTTGTCGTAAAAGCCGGTCTTTTTTCTAATTCACGAGGTACCCAAAAAAGAATTACCGTTGCCTCTTTTAAAGCACTTCTTTCCCATTCTGCTTGATCCACATAACTTTCTTTGGGTTTCCAACTAGAATATTCAGGAGTATAGATAACGCCATCAAAGCCATACTCTTCTAGTTTTTGAATAGCTTCTAATCGCCATGAAATCTCTTCTTCTGTCCGAGCAGTTGGTCCTGCTAGAAAAATAGATTTTTCACCCTTTCGCACCTCTTCATCTGAATAATTTACTATCATAGTATCACCAATTTTATTATATCAAAAAAAATACATCATAAGATGTATTTAATCTAACCTTTTTTCTTTTTGTTTGGATTCTATATAATCTAATAGAGCTTGTCTATCCTTTTCGCAGTTTTGTAAGTCTTCTTCCGCAATTTCTGGGAATAAACTATAAAGAGAAACCCCCATTTCCGATTCTAGTTTTTCTTTTAAAGCGATAACACTTTCATAGTGTTCTTTGGAATGTTCTGTTACTCCTTTTCTTTTGGTAATATCTAGTAATCTTTTTTCAATGGTTGTAAATCCTTCCGCGGTACAAAATAAATCACTGATTTGAACGATATTATCATAAGGAGTTAATTTCAAAGTTTTTAAGGCATGTTCTAAAAAAAGAAGGCTATTTCCGCTAGGCCCTGTACCTGCTGTCAAAGTAATATCATTATTGATAAAAGAATGGGTAATACAACTTCTTCCATATTCACGATATCCTAGTCGATCCATCAACTGATATCCCAAAATAGGATGTCCAACATGTGATATTTTTCTTCCAATATCATGTACATATCCCAAAGACATAGCATAGTTGTCATCTAAACCTAACTGCTTCGCAATTCTTCCACAAGCTTCTGCTACATTGAAAGAATGCCAAACCCATCTGTTTTCTGGTTTCTCACAATCCGTACTATCAAAAATAACATCTTTGATCAACAACTGATAGGCGCCCCCAGCTGTCAGCTCGTCCATAATTCACCTCGCAATAGAGATATTAGCACAAAACAGTCTTTCTGTCAAAATGAAAAAAGTGTTTTTCAACACTTTTCTTAAGCCATATCAAAGTCCAAAAGAAGAGGAAAATGATCAGACACCTGATTAACGATAACTTCTAGATTATTTACCTTCACTTTATCATTGACAAAAATATAATCACAAACAGAACTTTCAGCATCTAAATTCTCTGAAAACGAAGGTCTGGTGGAAGAAATATGATATTCTTCCATTAGATTTCGTAACTGTTGATTTAAAAGTTGAATACTCTCTGTATCTGGCAAAAGATCAAAGTCTCCAACAACGATACAAGGAATATCCTGTCTTACTTTCGATAAGATGAAGCGAGACTGTTCTAACGTTCTTTCATCTCCCACTTGTCTTTGACTACAGATGCCATGAACATTAATAATTTGAAGTGGTTCCCCATCAATATCTAAAATGGCATTTTGAATAGACCTACACCAATCTTTTTCTGAAAATTCAGTCTCATCGTATTCATAGCGATATTCATTGTAATAAAATTGATTGGCATGATCTTTAATATTATGTTTAGAAAGAATTAAAGAGCCCTGTTCCGCCTTTCCTCCAAAATCACAAGTTACTTTTCCATCTTTCACAATTCCTTCTGCGCTATAAAGAGGTGCAAAAGCGTGATATGGATAAGCTTTTAATTTCGTCAAATCATTCTTGGACTGATACATCGGAAAGCAGGAGTCTGTCATATCATTCATGCATTCCTGTAATGCACAAATATCACTATTTCGTTCGGTTAATAACGCTTTTACTGATTCGGTATTATCCAATTTTATACCAATGTTTAAGTTGAGTAATTTCATACTATCACCAATACCATTATACAAAAAAATAATCAGAATGAAAACTTTTTATTGTATAATAAAGATGGTGATGGTATGAAAGTATTGTCGTTAAAAGAACCTTATGCGACTTTAATAAAAATGGGCGTAAAAAAGATAGAGACAAGAAGCTGGAAAACAAATTATCGTGGAGAGCTTTATATTCACACGAGTAAAAAAGTTGATCCTTCTTTTGCACGAAATAAACCACTTCAAAAATTAGTAGGTAACACTCCCCTTTCTTTTGGTAAAATCATTTGCAAATGTGAACTCGTCGATTGTGTTTTAATGACAGAAAGTTTTATAGAAAAAATAAAAAAGGAAGAGGAAGAATATCTCTGTGGTATTTATCAGGTAGGAAGATACGCATGGATTTTAAAAAATATAGAGGAAATAGACGAAATAGAAACGAAAGGACAT
Source organism: uncultured Bacilli bacterium (assembly GCA_947626275.1). Lineage (GTDB taxonomy): Bacteria > Bacillota_I > Bacilli_A > RF39 > UBA660 > UBA5578. The sequence continues at coordinate 11,753 of CANQRL010000008.1, read as the reverse complement.
TTAGGAATTTGGAATTATGAAGAATAAATATATTATTGTAAAAACCGCCATTGACGATGTCGAAATAGCAAGAAAAATAACAGATTCTCTATTAGAAAAAAGATTAGTAAGTTGTGTGCAAGAAAAAGAAGTATTATCCACTTATTGGTGGAAAGGGACTTTGGAGCACAGTAAGGAATACATCTTAGAGATGAAAACAAAAAAAGACCTCTTTGAAGAGGTAAAAAAAGAAATTCGAGCGCTTCATTCTTATGAAGTTCCAGAAATTCTCGCTATCGATATCGAAGATGGATTGAGTTCTTTTCTAAACTGGATAGAAGAAGAGACAAAAGAAAAAGATGCTTAGCATCTTTTTTAAGACTTTGGTATTTTATTGATAATTGCTTGATGTTCTGCACTACCCAATAAATTTTTCGATAAATTTTTTTCTTGAATTCGCGTATATTTTAACGTTAATATTTTACGAACAGACTCATTAATTTGGCTTTCTGAAATGGTTCCAGCTTGAATGCTTTCTTTAATATAACGAATAGCATTAGCTGGATTTTTTGGCATGAGAAGAATGTCAACTCCTGCATTAATAGCTAATTCATAAATTTGTCTTTCGGTATATGTTTTTGTAAGAGCTCCCATATTCAAAGCATCGGTTATGACTAACCCCTTGTATCCTAGTTCTTTTTTTAATATATCCGTCACAATCGTTTTCGATAGAGAACTTGGATATTTCGGATCGACATTTGGAATTGATAAATGACCAATCATAATGACATCAGCATTTGACTCTATCGCCTTTTGAAAAGGAACTAAATCAATTTTATAGAGATCTTCTTTTTTCTTTGTTAAAACCGGTAAATCATAGTGAGAATCAACGGAAGTTCCCCCGTGTCCGGGAAAGTGTTTATAAACCGGAATAACGCCATTTTCTTGGAATCCCTTAGCAAGAGAAACACCCATATCCGCTACGACCTTTGGATCTGTTCCAAAACTTCGATTTTTCATAAAAGACGTTTTGGCATCATTCATCACATCAATAACAGGCGCAAAATCCATATTGATTCCAAGCGTCCGTAATTCTTGAGCCATAACCACACCGACATCATGCGCTAACTGGCTATTCTTTGTCTTTCCTAAAAGAGTCATAGATGGAATATACGTAGCTTTAGGACTAGTAAGATTTGTCAATCGCTGAACTGTCCCACCCTCTTGATCTATAGAAATAAACATAGGGATTTCTGCAGTACTTTGAATGTCACTAATCAACTTAGAAGTATTTTGATACGTACTGATATTATTGGCAAATAAAATAAATCCTCCTGGGTGATAAGTATTTAACGTTGTTTTTAAACCGCTACTCATCGTCGTCCCGCTATAAGAAATAATAAGCATTTGAGCAATTTTTTCTTCTAGACTTAACGATTTCATCGCATCATCCACTTTTTGACCGACCGTTCTGTTATCGGTTGGTTCTGGAGTGGTCGGATTGCTAGGGTTTTTATTGGAATTTCCAGAAGAGTTAGAACTAGAATTTCCCTGAGAATTAGACCCAGAATTACTTTGAGAATTAGAATTTTCTTGTGAGTTGGAGTCACTTGTTACATTTGACTGAGAACTAGAATCCTCATTGGAATCTTCTTCTCCATTATTGCTACTCCAAACAGGGTTTTCATTGCTAGCACTCTCTTCTTTTCCACGAGAATGCCAAAGATGTAATGCATAAGTACTTCCTATTAGAAGAAAAGCAATGACGATTAAAGTTGGTACTACTTTTTTCATTTAATCCTCTTTTCTACTATCATTTGTAGTATAGCACATTCCTGCCTGTCTGTCCAATCTTTAATAGATAAATAGAACGGAAAAAAGAATTTATCTTATCTCTATTCTGTCAACCAAAAAGAAGCTTAAAAATTTCTAAGCTTCCTCTTGAAACATCTCTTCAATAGCTCGTTTGTAAATCGTGTGAGCAATTTCTCTACCATTTGGCATAATTTTCATATAGTTACTCATCATGACACCACTATTTAATTCCATTACCAAAAGTTCATCTTGATCCGTTAGAATAATGTCCACACTACAAAATTTTAATCCTATTTCCCGGGAAATAATATTTCCCAAGTGTAGCAGGCGTTCTTTCAATGCGGTATTTTTCTCTTCAAAAGGGATAGATCCTTTTGATAAATTAAATTGCCATGTGTACTCATATTTTTCACCAACCGTTAAAATTCGATTATAGAATTCTTCTTCTAGTTTATTTTGAAAAAAGGTTGGATTGAATTGGCGTAATAGTTCTCGAATCGTATTCTTTCCATTTCCGATTACAACTGGTCTTTTCTTCCCATACAATAAGACACATTCATTCCCTAAATAGATAAGGCGATACTCTGTTTGAATAGAATAAAAAGGACACAAACTAATAGAAAAATTTTCAACGAATAATTGATCTAGTATTTTCCGTAAATCTTCTTTGGTTGTAATGTGAAATACTTCATTTCCGCAAGTACTATTATTCGCTTTTACGACGATATCTTCTTTATGGTTTTGAAAATATTCTAAAATATTCTCATAGCGATTAGCCGTTTTGGCATATTCGTTATGATTACTAGGACGAAAGGCAATGGTATGTTCAATAACGGGAATTCCCTTTTTGGACAATACTTCATACATGGCGTATTTATCATCCATTACTTCTCCAAGAGCATGACTATTACCGTCAAATTTATATCCAGCAATAAACCTTGTCTTATCTCCTTTTTCCAACATGACTATCCAATCTTTTGAAAGAAGACTCATCTTAATCCCTAACTCTTCACAAACTTCTTTTATGATAGAATGAATTTCTTTCACTTTTCCCCCTATTTCACTACCTTAAAATGAATAGCGACACACCCGAATTTAGCAACTTCCTCTTCTGTATAATAAGGAGTATCTAAAACCGCTGCTTCTGGACTTTCATAAAGATCTTCTAATTCCTCAAAAGAAGCTTGATACATTTCTAAAAGAGTTGGATAATATTTTAAATCGGTAATCACTGCTACAAGGGTTTCCTCTTCTAGTGGTCTTTTATAAAATGTGATAGTATCTCCAATTTCTAGCTCTTTTCTTTTTTCATCATTTAATCGATATTCAATATGTTTTTTCCCACTCTGTATTCTTTCAAATGGTTCAGGATGCAAATGCATTTCGATATTTTTCATACTTCACCTCGCTAAACTCATTTTATCACATGTTTTTCCGCTTTCAAAGATAGTTTTTTTATTTCTGTGCTATAATAAAAATAGGAGGCTATATGCAAGAATTAGAAACGTTTACGAAGTATCAAGAGCAAATTGCTAAGCAAGAATATTTAAGCAATATTTTAGACTGGGATTTAAAAGTAAATAGTCCTAAAAACGGAAAAGATTATCTCATTGAAGTCAAATCCGAAATAGAATTAAAAGCTTTTCAGCTAAAAACCAATGAGGAATATGAGAGAATTCTATCAAACCTAATTTCCTCTCAAGATTTTACTTCTCTCAGTCAAAGAGAACAACGTTATATTCAAAAGTTATTAGAAGACTATGCCCTCAATAAAAAAGTTCCTGAAGATTTTTATCAAGAATATACCAAATTAAGGACAGTCTCTAATACCGTTTGGGAGGAAGCAAAAGAAAAAAAAGATTATTCCTTATTTAAGCCATATCTCGAAAAAATAATTGAGATGACAAAAGAGTTATATACTTATATGTATCCGAATCAAAATCTCTATGATGCGATGTTAAATAACTATGAAAAAGGAATGACCCAAAAAGAAATTGACCCATTATTTGATCGATTAAAAGAAGTGTTAATTCCCCTTGTTCACAAGGTATGTGCGAAGAATAGATTAGAAGCTCCCCACTACCAAACATATACCGAAAGTGAGCTTATGGAATGCGCTAAATACTTATTAAACTATATTGGTTTTGACTTAACAAGAGGTGGCCTTGGAATTTATCCCCATGGGTTTACAACCAAAATACACAAAGACGATATTCGAATTGCTTTTTCCAAAAAGGAAAATCCTTTCTCTTTTGTCTCTACGATTATTCACGAGGGAGGACATGGTATTTTTGAACAAAATATTGATGCTAGACTTAGTCGATTAAACAATGATTGTGCCGATAACATTTACGGATTACACGAAAGTCAATCACGATTTTTTGAAAATATTTTAGGTCGAAACCTTTACTTTTGGAAACCAATTTATCCCAAAGTAAAAGAACTCCTAAAGTTAGATTTCTCTTTAGAAGAATTTGTTTCTCACTTAAACGATGTCAAATGTGGACCAATTAGAACAGAAGCAGATGAACTTACCTATTGTCTTCACATTATCATTCGTTATGAACTAGAAAGAGATATTTTTAATGGTCACATCCATCTAGAAGATTTGCCAAACATTTGGAATCAAAAAGTCAAAGAGTATTTAGGAATCAATGTTACTAATGATGCTGAAGGCATTCTACAAGATGTCCACTGGTCAGAAGGTTCTTTCGGTTATTTTCCTTCTTATCTTCTTGGAAACATTTATGATGGTATGTTTTTAGAAGCGATTGAAGAAAACGTAGGTAGAATCGATACTTTATTAGAACAAGGCCAAATTGCGAAAATCGTTAAGTATCTAACCGAAAATATCTATCAATACGGAAATACCAAGAGTGCTTCCGAGATCATTGAGAATATTTGTCATCAACCAGTTAATGCAGAAGCGATTATTCATTATTTCCAAAAAAAATATGAAGAATAGAAAGTAGGTAGTCGTATGAATTGTCCAAATTGTCAAATGCCAATCGAAGAGGGAGGAAAATTTTGTACCAATTGTGGTACACCTGTTGTTCCAATAAATCAAATGCAACAAATTCCTCCTCAGCCAACTATCCAACCTCAAAATTTAATCAATCAACCTGGTGTTGGTAGTATTACAATTTCAAGACCAAGTAATTTTGTGGGATGTGCCGTATCTTATAAAGTATTTGCCAATGGGTACTTACTTGGCAACGTTAGTGATGGAGGAATCATGACCTTCCCTCTTAACTACGGAATGTACGAGATTAGTATCAAATGTGGAATGGGAAAAGGAAATACCAAAATTACCGTAAGCGATCAATGCCGACACTTTGTTTTCCAATGTCCTATGACAATGGGTATGTGGTCAAATAAGATTGATTTTATATTGATGCAAGTAAACTAAAAAAAGATAACAAAGCATTATCTTTTTTTGTGTACTTTTTGATAGCCTGTAATAAGCTCATCTACTTCTTCTAAAATATCTTTATCTGAATAATTTACCTCAAAATCAGGGTCTAAGAAACATTCAAACCATTTAATTCTTCCAAAATAGAGAAGTCGTTTCATTCCTCTTTCAATCATAGGATTTCCCATATGATTGACAAAACCATATTTTCGGTTCGCTAAAAAAGCTAAACAATTCACAATTCTTTTATGTGTTTTATGAGGAATCGTTATCCAACAGGCAGAATCAATGGCTGATACCATCAAAATGCTATGCTCAATCCGTGTCAAGCTATCATCATAACGGTTATCTTTTCGAAGAGAAGCACAATTATCTTCTAATATTGACATGGCTTTATACAAGTCTAGAGTCCCACGATTAGGAATTTTATTAGACAATGTAATTCCTTGCCAATTTCTTCGATAATGATACAACTCTTCTTGAATATAAGGAACTCTTTTAGCGGCAATCATGATAGCGTACGTAACAGCTGCATCCTCAAAATTGATATCTTCGGGAAAAGGAAATTGTTTTATGATTTCTTTTTTATAAAGCTTATTCCAGCATTGACCTTGCATACTCTCCAGTGCTTCAGGATTCTTTTCAAAATCTAATATCTCTGTAGGAGCACTCTTTTTTCTCTTCTTTTCTCTATAAGGTCCCCAAAAAATAGAATGCTTACACATCACAACACTTGATTGGTATTCCTCTAATGTCTGAACCATTTTCTCAATCATAGTTGGTTCAATACGATCATCTCCATCGACAAAAGCAATATATTCACCAGTTGCGGCTGCAACACCAGCGTTTCTAGCGCCCCCTGGACCTGTTTTACGATCTTGAACAATAATTCTTACCTGATCAAAAGCTTGATATTTTCTAATTAATTCTAGTGACTGATCCGTTGATCCATTTTCAATCAAAAGAATTTCTATTGCTGGATAAGTTTGACTTAACACACTTCCTAGACATTCCTCAATGTATTGTTCAACATTATATACCGGAATAATAATGGATACTTTTTTCATCGCATCACCTCAACGCCGTGCATTATTATAACAACTTTTTTTGTATTTGTAAAACACTTTATTTATAATAGAAACTTATTTTTAAAAATAAAAAAGTGAAACTAAATTTAGTTTCACTAATATTCAAGCTGGGGCGGATATAGGGATTCGAACCCTAGCATAATGGAACCACAATCCACCGTGTTAACCCCTTCACCATATCCGCCATGTACAAACGTACATACTAAATTATACCATAAAAGTTTAAAAAAGCAAGGACTATTTACAGAAAACAAAAATAATAACCGTTTTTTTTCTTTCTCATACACTATAATGAGGTGTTTTAAATGTACAATAAGCAAATGGAATTGTATGAACCTTATCAAGGGTTTATACGAGGAAATATGTTTCCAAGTCTTTATGACCAATATGGAAAAATCTATGATGTAAAGCCAATGAATGAACAGGCCGAATTATTAACTTATTTAGATATGTTTGACTTTGCTTTAATAGACTTAAACTTATATTTAGACGTTCATCCAGAGAACGCCAAAATGATTGAATTATACCAGTCTTTTTTACAAGAAAAAAGAAACATCATGAAGAAATATGAAGAAAGTTATGGGCCACTTACTACAAACGGAATCGGTTTAGATATCGTTCCTTGGAGTTGGGATAATAATCCATGGCCTTGGGAGGTGTAGTATGTTTAAGTATGTAAAAAAATTAGAATATCCTGTAAATGTTCAAAGAAAAGATTTAAAGATGGCTAAATTACTGCTCACGCAATATGGAGGTCCCAACGGGGAGTGGGCAGCTGCTATGCGTTATTTAAATCAAAGATTCACAATGCCAGATGAACGCGGAAAAGCTCTTCTTACCGATATTGGTACCGAAGAGATGGCTCATGTTGAGATGATTGCTGCGATGGTAGATCAATTAATTCAAGGTGCTTCCGTAGAAGAGTTAGAGGCAGCAGGATTGACTCCACATTATGTAGAATACGACCATGCCCTATTTCCAATGGATGTCGAAGGAGTACCTTTTACCTCTGCCTATATTGAAGCAACAGGAGACTATTTAGCGGACTTATTAAGTGATATGGCAGCTGAACAAAGAGCTCGTGTAACTTACGAAAATTTAATTAATGTTACGAAAGATCCTGACTTATTAGGTCCCCTTTCTTTTTTAAGACAAAGAGAAATTGTTCACTATACTCGTTTTAAAGAATTAAAAGAATATTATGAAGAAAAATATGGAAAGAAAAAGAAAAATATGGAAAGATAATTTCCATATTTTTTTCTATTTCATTTTTTGTACAACAAAAAAGTATATAAAAACTATATACTTTTTCTTAATTTGTACCCCATAATACTTCCTAATAACAATAACATACTAAGAACTAAAAGTGTAACATAACTTAAAATTCCATCAGAAGTATTAGGAACCGTTAGTTGTACGATTTCAACTACTTGATAAGGATCCGTTGGCGTCCCATTTCCTTTAAGAACTTTACTATTCTTTAAAGAGACGACAGGTAAAACTAAATAATCTGAATTGCATCCATCTAACGGCGTCACCGAACGATTTTGTTTATTAATATCATCATAAGAATGTTCTCCCCAGTTTACATAAGGTAATTTGGTATCTATGGCGGATGGATAAGGACCAGAACCCATAGACATAGAAACAGTAACTGTATCTGCACAGAAGGAAGTCTCATATGCACCAATATAAGACATTTCATCAGCGGTTAGTAAACCTACCGGATAAGTTAAAGATTGGTTTCCTTTTGAATTCTGAACAGAATAGGTATCTATTTTATTAGGACAAGAAAGACTAAGATTTCCCGTATGGAAACGATAGCTAGAAGAAAAAGCTAAACTTCCATTTTGAAAGAACTGATTATCCTTAACAAAGTTTCCAGAAGAAATACTACGATCTCCACACCATAAAACATCTTCAAAACTTTGCGTATAAGATACCATATTTTCTTTATACCAATTATCAACTAATTTTTTATATCGAGAATCAGTTTCATTTGATACAGTTTGATATCCTTGATAATCCTCCAATAAATCATTTAATACCGTGTCTATTTTTGTTCCTTTCCTCAAAAGATAAGTGTATAATCTATCACCATTATAACTTGAAAAATCATAAATATAGTATACTTCTTGACAATGATTGTTTTCATTAAGGCAAGTATAATGCCTTTTCCCTACTTCCTCTTCCACTCTTAAAGAACTTCGAAATGGGAAGTCTTTTTCAACTAAAGGAACTTCTTTGGTATCTAGGAGAATATATTCACCATTTTCATATTTTACATCATTTCCTATTATATATTTCTGTTTTCGTAAATTAGAAATAATACTTTCTATGGTAGTTCCTCCGATTAATGTAACACTATCTAAGCGCAAATAATTCCAGTTCTGATCATAAAAATCGAAAATATAAGAAATATTTGTACAAGATTTCCCCCCTACATTCTTTAAACAAGCATACTTGTTTTTATAAAAACTATTATCTTCTTCGCCTTTTTTCTTTGGATTTACTAAATGATATTCACCATTTTCATAGGTAACCGAATCCGCATAATAATATTGAGTAAAATCTCTATAATTTTCATCCCAATCATAAGATGCCTCTAGGTTTGCAAAATCATACCAATTAATATTTAAGTAAACATCTCTATAATCTATAGTATCACCATTCTTTAAAAGATAAGTACTTAAACTATTTGACCACTTAGAATTAATATAATATACTTCTTTGCATCTATCACTTTCACTAAAGCAAGTATAATTTCCGCTGTCTACCATTTCGTCTTTAGAAAATAAGCTGTCTAAAGAATCTTCTTCAAGTAAGGGTATTTTCTTAGTATTTAAAAGAACATATTCTCCATTTTCATATTTTACATCATTTCCTACTATATACTGCTTTTTACGAAGTTCAGAAATAACACTATCTACCGTAGCACCATCTTTAAGCTCAACAGCTTCTCGAGAATTATGACTGGAATAATCATTACCATATAGCACATAAAACACGGTTTTGCAACTCGTAATGTCTGCTCCTTTTTCATTCAAACAAGCATACTTTTGCTTATAAAAGTTACTGTTTCCCGATTCATTTTTTTGTGGATTTATCAAATGATATTCGCCATTTTCATAGGTAACTGAATCTGCATAATAATATTGAGAAAATTTTTCTGGATACTCGTCATCATATAAGTAATAACTTTTTAAATGAGCAAGACCATACCACTGAGTATCTAAACTGACATTCTCATATTTGTATTTATATTCAAATGAAGCATTTTTAGCTTGCTGATATCCAAAGTATCGTGGTGTTCGAGAACCATATAATAAATTACTATCATACTTTACGTTCTGGCAGCTGCCTTCTTTAGTAGGTTTTCCATTGTATAAAATTTTAATTCCACCAGTATCTGTCGTTCTAACAATCAACCAACAAAACCCACCATATAAAAGATGATTATTATCGATTTCTCCACGATAGTAATGAATAGGATACTCATCTTTTAAAGTAGAGGCTATGGTGTATACTCCTTTCCCATTCGTATCAGAACCTTCTAAAGAAAAATCGATACCATTAATACCCGTTACAAACTCACTTGGTTTATCGTCCCTAACTGCCTGTTTTGCTATCGTATCATATAGTGTGTAACCTTGATTATTGTCTGCTGAAACTCCAATAGGCAAAGTAACAAATATTAACAATATTGTCATTAAAAATGTACATATTTTCCTTGTACTCATAAGCTTACCTCCTATTATAATTCATTTTATAATAAAAACTAATTACTGTCAATGAATCTTATCATTCCTAAAAAATGGGAGCTCACTCTCTATTTTTTCTTCTACTTATCTTTAGATCCATCATTGACTGAATTCTAACTGACTAGGTACTAACTCCTTTCCATGCAAGCAATTATTGATAACCTAAAATCGTTGTATATCTTCCGCATTCAAAGAAATAAAAAAGCTAGTTATAATATTATAACTAGCTATATGACTTGATTTTCTATGTTATAGGAAACACTCCTAATGCATTATTTTTTTAGATAAGAAAGATTTTCTAAAAGGATACCAATTCCTTCAATCGTGGAAGTCTCATTTTGATGAGCCCTATGAACAGGAATTCCAAGTTCATAGGATAATAGCTTATCTAATCCTTCTAATGAAGCACATCCACCCGTTAAAATCATTCCGTTTTTCATAATATCCGCCGCCATTTCTGGATGAATATCTTCTAAAAAATCTTTAATAAGATCAATTAGTGAATAAATATCCTCTTGAAGAGCTTCTTTTAAATCTTTAGAAGTAATGGTTATTTCATGAGGAAGATTCGTAATGAGGTCTCGACCTCTTACTTCCGTTTCTTTTTCCCCTTCAAATAAAGAAGATCCATTTATTTTTAATTCTTCCGCCGTTTTCTCACCAATTAAAAGTTTGTATTTTTGTTTTAGATAAGAAACGATTCGTCTATCAAACAATTCTCCTGCGATATCTGTTTTTGTTCCTTTCACAATTTTTCCTAATGAAAGAATAGCGATATCCGTTTTTCCACCACCGATATCAACAATCATAGAGGCAGTAGGATAATTGATATCTAGTCCGACACCTAAAGAAGAAGCATTAACAGAATCTACTAAATAAACTTCTCTAGAACCCATTCGTTCGGATATTTCTCGAAAGGCATTCTCTTCTACTTTCGTAATATCTAGAGGAATAGACATGACAATTTTCGATTTCAAAAAGCTGCTCTTTACTTTTGCCTTCTTCATCAAATAATTGATTAACTGATCTGTAATATCAAAATCGGCGACAACCCCTTTTCGAATAGGATGAATAATTTCCACTCTATCGGGAGTGCGTCCAAACATCGCTTTGGCATCGTTTCCAAAGGACAATACTTCTCTTGTCTCTCGGTCAATTGCTACAACGCTTGGTTCTCGCAAAATCATACCTTTTCGCTTTTTATAAATTGCTATATTTGATGTTCCTAAATCAATACCAATAACTTTTTCAAACATGGAATCACCCACAATAGTTTTTATTATACCATAACTATCTTAGTTTGTATCTAACTTTTCATATTTTTTACGTGTCGATTCCCCTCCACGAATATGTCGAATATCCGTATGATATCTTAAAATTTCTTCCACCTGTGCATACAACTTCTTGTCAATATCAGCTAAGCGTTCATGTAAATCTTTATGAACGGTACTTTTCGATACCTGAAAAAAATGAGAAATGGCACGAATCGTATCCTTTGTTTTCAACATATAGTTTGCCTCTTGTAATACTCTTTTATGAATTTTTGAATTCATTTGTCACCTTGCTTCCTAATTCAGTATATGTAAAAAAAAGAGTATTATAATGTTTTATTATAATACTCTTCAGACTGTTGACAAATAAAATTTTGAAAAACAGTCTTTTATTATTTATAAAAATTTAGTATAATTAAATTGCGAG
>CANQRL010000007.1 GCA_947626275.1 uncultured Bacilli bacterium | reverse complement strand
ATTGTTTCAAATTACATTTTAACAGATTTATCGCTTTATTTGTATATTTGAGGTCTCACATCAATTGTAACACTACATTTTTGTAATGGGATACTCTTTCTCGCTTATTTACTAAAAGCGGATTTTATAGTATAATGGTTAAGAGGTGGATTATGAAAAAAGTGCAAGCCTTTTTAAAAAAACATAGAAAAAAATTAATTATACTCGTTATTGTTTTAATCGTTTTAGCGATTTGTTTTTATGCTGTTTTTCGTATCTATAAGTATTTAACTCCAGATACGAAAGAGAGTTATTACGGAGATCGTTGTGATATTACAGAAAGTATTATGATTACGGATGAGCGGAAAAATGCTGTTAAGTCGGCAATCGAGGCTTATCCAACGATGAAGATGAGCGATTTTGATCTTAAGTGTAACTTAATTGATATCGTCGTTACGGTAACGGACGATACGACTCTTACGGATGTCCGGAAGATGTCGGGAGATATTCTTGCTGCCTTCACCGAAGAGGAACTAAAATTCTATGAATTGGAGTTAATGGTAGATAGTGATGTAGAAGAAAGTGAGACGTATCCTGTCATCGGAAAGAAGAGAAAAATGATTGATGGGGCAGCTCTCGACCATTTTATTTGGGAATAGTTAGGAGTATATAAAATATGAAAAAGAAAATTGTTTGGGTCGTTCTGGCTCTCGTGCTGATAGGACTGGCAGGGACAGCCTTCTATTTCTATTGGAATCGATTAGAAAACCATGCCTTTAATGCGGAAGAGGAACAGTGGTTACAGTCCAATAAAAGTAACGTGGTAGATATCTATATACCTAGAGATATTGCTGGTTTGACCTATATGGGAAATGGCGTTTTCTTCGATTTTGTGGAAACATTAGAGAAGAAAACAGAAATTCCTTTTAACGAAGTAGCTTATGAAGTATTAGAGGATGTAAGTGATAAACCATATGCGATTGAATTAGTAGAAAACCCTACGGATAATCAACTAACTATTTTAGAGGATAGTTATGCACTAATCACCAAAGAAAAAATCGTTTATCCTTCTTTAGAGAAAATCGAAAATATTAGTATTGGTGTCTTAAAAGAGGATTTAGAAAAGGTTCAAAAATACTTATCTGACTCAACGATTACTTATACCGCTTATGAAACGGAAGTAGAATTACTAGAAGCTTTCCAAAAGGACGATAGTACGTTAAATGGCATTATTGGATTGGAGAGTCTCTACTTAGATGATCTTTTAACTAATGATTACCATATTGCCTATCATCTTTCTGATTTACGAAAAACGTATGTGTTGACATTGAATGGGGAAGATGTATTAGATAGTATCATTTCTAAGACTTATCGTGATTGGTACCAAAATCATTTTCAAAGCGCATATTATACCAACCTTTTAGATACTTATTTTTCTTTTAAATCCATTACGGAAAAAGAGGAAATGACGTTAAGAGAAAAATCTTATGTCTATGGATTTGTTGAAAATGGAGCGTATGATAGCATTGTCAGTGGAGAATTAAAGGGTATTAATTATTCTTTAATCAAGTCTTTCGCCGAGTTTGCGAATATCGACATGGAATATCAAAAAGGATATGAAAGTGAAGAAGAACTAGAAAATGCTTTTGCCAGTGGTAATGTCGATTTCTTCTTTAATCCTTATGTAGTAAAAGCAGAAAATGCCTATGAAACGGTTTCCGCTCTTCCTTCGAAGGTTGCGATTCTTTCTCCTGTCGATGATTCTATTACTGTTGCTTCTCTTTCCTCTTTAACCGATACTACGGTAGCTGTGGTAAAGGGAACCAAAATAGAAGCTTACTTAACGGATAAGAAAATAAAAGTAAAGAATTATGATAGTCTAGAACAGTTATTGAAAGAAAAAAATCGTATCATAGCAATCGATTTAGAAAACTATGAATACTATAAAAATACGTCTTTAGCAAATTATAAAATGAATTATCTTTTCTCACTAGATTCTGATTACAATTATGTACTTCAAAAAGAAAATAAAATCTTCACTGCTCTTTTTGATTTCTACTTAGAGTATATGCCTGTTCAAACATTAGTAAGTGATAGTTATGGAAAGGTTTTCAAAGTAGAAAATCATGAGATCTATTATATTATCGCCATTGTTGTTTTGGCATTTATCGTTTTGGTTCAATTCTTATACAATGCGAAGAGTGTATTCACTTTCTTTAGAAAACGGAGAAAGAAATCGCTTACGAAGGATGAAAAAATTCGTTACATCGATTCGCTTACTTCTCTAAAGAACCGAGCATACTTAAACGATAATATTGAGAAATGGGATAATTCAGAAGTTTATCCACAGATTATCATTATTGTTGATTTAAATAATATAGCTTATATTAATGATAATTTTGGACATGAAGAAGGGGATAAAGTCATTACGGAGGCGGCGAATATCTTGATTCAAACGCAAATGCCACGTTCTGAGATTATTCGAACCGATGGAAATGAATTCTTAATTTATATGGTTGAATATGAGGAAAAGCAAGCTGTAGCCTATATTCGTAAACTCAATAAAGAGTTAAAGGAATTAAGTCATGGTTTTGGAGCTGCGACCGGTTGGAGTATGATTACCGACGCCATTAAAACCATTGATGATGCGGTAAACGAAGCAACCTTAGATATGAAAACCAATAAAGAAGCTATGATAGAAGAAGAAAGGTAGTAATTATTACTACCTTTTTTTGAAAATAAAAACCTAATGATTTTCATTAGGTACGTATTCGATAATATCTGTTAGGCTGCAGTCAAAATAATCACATAAACGAGCAAATACAATGACATCTACTTTTGTATTTTCTCCCCGACAAATCCGTTGTAACACTTTAAAATCCGTGTTGGTATCCCTCATTAAACGGTTTTTACTAATGGCATTTTTATGAAGCAAGTCGTCAAGTTTGAAAAGATAATATCCATTTTCTACATCGATTTTGACCATAGCCATCCCTCTTGAGTTAATCATAACAGTTTTAGGGTTTACTTGACTATTGGTTGTATAACCATTATAATGTAGTAGAAAGAAGGTCGATATATATGGATTTGATTGCCGAATATTCTTCAAAAGTACATGAATTAATCGAAGTACCACGGAATGAATTAAGAAGATTGGTATACGGAGAGGGGAAAGAAGAATATCGAGAACTTCTCGAAAAATATGAGCAGGCCTATTATGAAAAATGCTTAAAAGTAGAAGAAATGTTAGAAGCAGAATATCAAGAAAGACTTTTAGATAAAATGTAGGAAAAGGACTTGAAAACCAAACTTTTGTTTGCTATAATGATTTTGGTGATGGTATGAGAGTCGAGGAAATAAAAAAATTAAAATCTGGCAAATACAAAGTAAAAATAGACGATGAAACAATCACGACTTATGACGATGTCATTTTAAAAAATCATTTACTTTTCCAAAAAGAAATTACGGAAGAGACTTATCGTCAAATTGGCATCGATAGTATCTATGAAGAAATCTATCACAAAACATTGAACTATCTTTTACGGAAAGTAAGAAGTACGAAAGAAGTTCTAGAGTATCTAGAAAAGTTTGAACTTCCCGACACCGAAAAAGAGAAGATTATGAATCGCCTCAAAGAGTTAGGATTACTATCGGATACTTCCTTTGTAAAAGCATATATTTCGGATAGTTTACATCTGACGAATGATGGACCGAATAAGATTCAAAACTATCTTTATGCCCAAGAAATCGATGAGTCTATTATTTTAGAGGAGATGGATAAAATCGATTTATCTTTTGTCCGGGAAAAAATGGAAAAGTTGATTCAAAAGAAAATACGGAGTGATCACAAACATTCCAATTACCAATTACAACAAAAGATTATAATGGATATGGTCAATTTAGGATATGATCGAGATATGATTCTAGAGTATTTATCAAAAATACCGTTAGAGGATGATGAAAAGTTAGCCAAAGAGTATGAAAAGTGTTACCAAAAACTTTCCAAAAAGTATGAGGACAAAGAACTTTTCTATAAGATTCGTGAAAAACTCTATGGAAAAGGCTTTGATATTCACGATATTGAAAACTTTTTAGACAAAAAAAAATCAGAATTGCTCTGATTTTTTATTTTTCTTCTGTTTTGAGAGAATCTTTAAATTCGTTGTAAGAACTTTCGATGTCTTTATCATAGAATTTAATTTTATATTTTTCTCTTAAAGCAATCATTGCTTCATATTGAATGTTACTAGAAGTATCATCTAATTTTTGATTTTTGATGGCTGTTTTAATTTCTTCTTTAGAATCGTTTAAAGCTGGTTTAGCAGAAGCTGATTTTCTTAAAATGACATGGTATCCGTATTCTGTCTTTACTGGTTCTGCGGTCATCTCTCCATCTTTCAAAGCAGAAGAGGCATCCCAGAATTCACTGACAACTTCACCTTTCATAAAGTTTTCATATAGTCCACCATTTTCATAAGTTCCATCATCAGAATATTCTTTCGCTAATTCAATAAACTTATCTTCTAATTTATCCTTATCAACTGCTTTTAATTGTTTGATTAAATCTTGAGCGGTAGCTAGTGCTTTCTTTCCATCTGTATCACTTTCTTCTGGTTTAATAAGAATGTGACGAACAGATATTTTCTCTGAATAATTTTCATTATAATAATCTTCGATTTCTTTATCGGTAATATTTTCCATTATCCAGTTTTCAATAGCAGTAGAAAGTTTAATGCTAGAAATTGCATAATTTAATATTTCTTTTTCATCATTGCTACTAAGACCGATATAGTAAGCGGCAACATCTTTTAATTCCATCTCATAAGATTCAGCCATTTGTTTTAATTGATCAACATAGGTCTGAGCCTCTTCTTTGATAGCATCTGTTGTCTCAATCTCTTTGTCAGCAATATACATGTCGATGAGATTTAAAGCAGCAGAATAACCATAATCTTTCTTTATTTCATTATATAATTCGTTAGCAGTAATTTGCTTTCCATCTACAGAAACGACTACTTCTTCTCCATTTTTTAGTTTTGGGTTTCCACAAGCCGTTGTAAGAACAAGGGCAAGGCACCCAGCCATCATTAAAAATCTTCTCTTCATATTTTCTCCCTTCTTTAGTACTCATTTTCAACGTACAAAATTATGATACCAAATATGAAAGTAAAATTCAACGATTTCTTTCACATCTTCACGAAATATTCATAAAATAACTGTGAAAAGACAAAAAGGAGGAATGATTTTATGTGTTGTAATTCTGGTGTATCTTCTGCAGCAATCGTACTTGTATTATTTATTCTTTTAATTATTATACTTGGAGCTTGGATTTAAGGAGGTTTTTTATGGCTTGTGGAGATTCATGCAACAACAATAAGGAGATGACTACGACCAATCAAAATAGTGGAAAGTGTGGTAACGCCTTCGTTATCATCATTGTTCTTTATATTTTACTCGCTATTATTATCGGGTCATATCTCATTTAAAAGAGGGTATCCTCTTTTTTTTGACAGTTTTTGTTTACAATTTGTTTTAAAATTTTAGGGAAAGGGGTTTACAAAGTGGATAGATGTAGGGTATAATGGTGGTACACAGTGGATAAAAGTGGTTAAAAGTGGGGTGATTTTTATGTTTATGGGTGAGTACCATCATGCCATAGATAGTAAAGGTCGGCTTATCATCCCTTCTAGAGTAAGAGAAGATTTAGGTGATGAGTTTATTGTTACCCGTGGGTTAGAGGGTTGTTTATTTGTTTATCCAAAAACCGAATGGGATTTGATTATTCAGAAATACAAACAATTACCTGACACGAAAGACCGCCGTTACTTCATGAGAATATTTTTATCGGGTGCTACTGTATGTGAACTTGATAAGCAGGGTAGAGTCAACATTCCTGTTCCTCTAGTAGAATATGCGAATCTTGAGAAGGATTGCATTATTATAGGAGTAGATGAGAGACTCGAAGTTTGGAGTAAAGAACGCTGGGATAGTTTCATTTCTGATAATGAAGCAAATTTATCAGATATTGCGGATAACCTATTTGCTACGAATTTCAATCTTTAGGAGGACTTATGCATAAGAGTGTTTTACTGGAAGAATGTATAGCGTATCTCAATTTGAAAGAAGGTAGCACGGTAGTCGATTGTACCTTAGGTTACGCAGGGCATAGTAGCGAAGTTTTAAAAAGAATAAAAAGGGGCTTCCTTTTTGCCTTTGATCAGGATAAGGAAGCGATTGCTAGTAGTGAGGACAAGCTTTCGAAGATTGCCTCCAATTATGAAATCATTCCTACTAATTTTTGCCATCTAAAGGAAGAACTTGCGAAGAGAAATATTGAAGCCGTCGATGGTATCCTTTATGATTTAGGAGTATCTAGTCCTCAATTAGATGAGGGTGAGAGGGGATTTAGTTTCCATCAAGATGCTAAGCTAGATATGCGGATGGATCAAAGTCAATTCCTAACCGCTGATGAAGTAGTTAATCATTATGATTATGATACTTTAGTAGATATCTTTCACCGGTATGGGGAAGAGAAGTACGCGGCTAGTATTGCAAGAGGAATCGTGGAAGAAAGACCTATCCATACGACATTGGAATTAGTCGAAGTGATTAAAAGACATGTCCCTGAGAAATATCGTCGGGAAAAGCATCCGGCTAGAAAAGTTTTTCAGGCGATTAGAATTGAAGTAAATAATGAGTTAGAGGTGTTTGAAGATAGTTTAAAACAAGCCCTCGAGCTTTTACGACCTGGAGGAAGAATTTGTGTTATCACGTTTCATTCTCTAGAAGATAAAATTTGCAAAGATATCTTTAGAGGGGTAACAGAGTTAAAAGAAGAATTAAAATCTTTACCTGTTGTCCCTCTAGAATACCTCCCAAAGTATAAATTGATTAAAACGATTGTCCCTTCGAAGAAAGAATTAGAGGAAAATCCTCGGTCACGAAGTGCCAAGTTAAGAGTAATAGAAAGAATAGGATGAGAATATGGCGAAGAAGCAAAGAAAACCAAAATTTACGAAGAAAGAAAAGTTTGTCTACACATTGGGTGTTCTTGCTTTTGTAGCGCTTTTTGCGACAAAGATTTTCTATGGAGCGCAGATTAGTAATATTAAGATGCGGATTGAAGAGATTAATTATCAAATAGAAAATCAAGAGAAGAAGAATGAATCCTTAACGATGCAAGTCAATGAACTTACTTCTTATGAAAATGTAAGTGGGGTAATTAAAGATTTAGGTCTTGCTTATAACAACGAAAACATCGTTGTGATAAACAAATAAAATATGTTATAATAAATATGGTGATGATATGAAAAGAGGAACAGATACCGTTGTGAAAAGTTGGCGTGAGCCAAAATATATCCTTCTGGTCTTTCTCTTTTTTCTTTTTGGTCTATTAGGACAGTTTGCTTATCTTTCCCTATCTGGTAAGGTATACGGTAGAGATTTAAAAGAATTTGCCAAGAATCGTATTACGGTAAAAAAAGAATTAGTTGCTAAAAGAGGAACGATCTATGATAGTGAAGGAAATGTTTTAGCGCTCAATGTCGCTTCTTATACGTTGATTGCTTATCTAGATTCCTCTAGAACGACGGATGCCGAAAATCCAAGACATGTAGTGGATAAAGAAGCAACGGCAAAAGCTTTATCAGAAGTATTAGATGCTCCTTACGATTATCTTCTTTCACGGCTTCAAAAAGAGGGCGTATATCAAGTAGAGTTTGGAACTTATGGTTCTAAATTGACGGAATTAAAGAAACTAGAAATTGAAGCGTTGGAGCTTCCCGGAATTGATTTTATTGAAACGATGAAGAGATTCTATCCTAACGGAACCTTTGCTTCGTACATCGTTGGTTTTGCCAATATTAAAACATTAGAAGAAAACGGAGAACAAAAAGAGGAGATAGAAGGAATTCTAGGTGTAGAAAGTGGTTATAACGATATCTTGAAGGGAACCAATGGTAGTATTACCTATCAAAGGGATTTATCAGGTTATCAAATACCAGATACGCCAGAGACCAAAATAGACGCTATTGATGGAAACGATATCTATCTTACGATTGATGCGAATATTCAACGTTTCTTGGAAACCGCTGTTTCGGAAACAACAGCGAAGTATCACCCAGAATGGATGATCTTGGGAGTACTCGATGCGAAAACGGGTGAAATACTAGGAAGTGCGACGAGTCCTAATTTTGATCCCAATTCTGTTCCTAGTGATTTAAACTATAAAAATCCTCTTATTTCCTATGCTTATGAACCAGGATCCGTTATGAAAACCTACGCTTATTTGTGTGCGATAGATTCGGGAAAGTATGACGGAAATCAAACCTATCAATCGGGAACTTATAAAATCGGTTCGAATACCGTTCACGATTGGAATCCAAGAGGTTGGGGAAGAATTACCTATGATAAGGGATATCAATATTCTAGTAACGTTGGTACGATGCACATGGCAAAAGAATATTTAAGTCCTAATGAGTTACGGGAATGTTTAAGTCGCTTTGGTTTTGGTGAGAAAACAGGAGTGGAACTATCTGGAGAATTACCAGGATCTATCAACTTCAATGGTAAGGTAGAAATTGACTGGTTAACGGTTAGCTTTGGACAAGGTCTATCGACAACTGCGCTTCAACAACTTCAAGCTTTGACGATTATTGCTAACGACGGGGTAATGGTAAAACCTCACATTATCAAGAAAATAGTCAATACTAATACAGGGGAAGTAACAGAGACCAAAGTAGAAAAGACGGGTCAAATTGTCAAAAAAGAAGCCGTTGCTAAAATGAAGGAACTTATGTATGGAGCTATCAATAACAAATGGGCACCAGGACATACTTATGCCGTAGAAGGATTTGATGTCATTGGAAAAACCGGTACGGCGCAAATCTTTGAAAATGGGCATTATCTAGAAGGAGATGGAAACTATTTAATTTCTTTCTCTGGAATGTATCCAAAGGATGATCCACAAATCATTGTCTATGCCGCTATGAAGAAACCATCTTCTTGGTTTGCTTCTTCTCTAGCGCCAGCTGTAAAATTGATTATTCAAAATATTTCAAAATATAAAAACATCTACAGTACAGTAGAAAATACTACTAGTATTGAAAAAAGAGTTCTACCATCCTATAAGAATAACAATACGGAAAAAGTAGAAAAAGAACTTACCCAGGCCGGATTAAAAGTCGTTGTTATTGGGGATGGAGATACGGTCATTGACCATTATCCTGAAAAAGGAAGAACGGTTGTGACCGGAGATAAAGTCTTTTTAATCACAAATGGAACTAAGAAAACATTAGAGAATGTAAAAGGTTGGTCGAAGAATGATTTAGTAACGTATTTGAAATTTTTAGACTTACCGTACGAAATAACAGGGTATGGTTATGTGACAAAACAAAGTATCAAAGCGGGAACTACGATAGAAGAGGGTATGAAACTAGAAGTAGAACTCGAAAATAAGTATGAAATAGAGACGAAGGAAAAAGAAAAGGAAGAGTAAGCATATGGTAATGTTACCAAGACAAGAAAAAAATTATACAGTAACCAGTGTGGGAAGCCAATTATCCCCCAAAAAAGTAACACTCGATACCAATTCTCCAAAAGAGACGAAGCAATACTCGAGTGACTTTGAAACCTACGAATTAGAGATTTCCGAATTCAAGCATGTCGTTCAAGGTGGAGAAACGTTGTCGGCGATTGCTGCCAAATATGGAATCAGTCTTTCTACTCTTTATGAGGATAACAAAAAAACGATTGGTGAAAATCCTAATGTGATTCATCCAGGGCAGGAGTTAGTCATTCGTACGGGAAAAGGATTAGAAAAGTCGGTATCTGTTCCAGAAGAAAAGGAAGGGGACGCTAGTTCTGCTCGCCAGATGCCAGAAACAATCCCTGCATCTTCTCATTTAGAAGGATATACTGGTGAAGTTCATATCAAAGGAAAAGCTAGTGATAGCTGCAAAAATCGGGCAGGAACCATTACGACGGATAATCAGAAATACCAAATTGTTTCTGATAGTGAATATACCAAACAACCTGGAACCATTTCCGAGAGTGACTATCATCTCATGATTGCGCAAGTAGCGGGAGAAGCAAGTAATAGCAAAGATGATATGTTAGCGGTTGCCAGCACCGTCCTAAACCGGTTAGAAGCAGGTGGAGGATATGGTGATTCTGTGAGAGGTGTTTTGGAAAAAGGCTATTTTCCTTGGGCTAGAAGTTATTTAGCGTATGTAGAAGGTGGCAAGTATTATCAAACCGATTGGGGACAAGAAAAATTAAAGCAAGTAACACAAGCGGTAAATGATGCCTTAGCGGGCGCTCGAAATATTGATAGTAATGTCTACTACTACAGTGGTGATGGAACACATAACTATTTTTCAGACGTCTTATAGAATTGACAATAGTCCCATTAAGAGTTAAAATAGTATGACTGTTTGGAGGCATACTTTATGATAAAAGAACAACTTCTTCGATATCAAGAAGAGTTCAAAGAAGCTTTACAAGATTTAAAGACAAAAGGGAAAAGGAAAAGACAAATTCCTAACATTTTAACTTCTCTTCGACTCCTTGCTCCCTTTTTTATTTTACCATCGGCTTTCGTTGGAAATGTTCCTCTCGTTTTGACTTTTGTGGGAGTTTTTTCCATAACCGATTTCTTAGATGGAGCGATTGCGAGAACTTTTCATCTTACTAGTAATCTCGGAAGAGATTTAGATGCTTTTTGTGATAAAATTTTTGCGGGTACTTTATTATTAGGGGCTAGTTTCATGAATCCTATTTTATTAATCAACTTAGGATTAGAACTTGCTATTACCAGTATCAACGTAAGAGCCAAACTAAAAGGATTAGACCCAAAGTCCCTTTACATTGGAAAGATAAAAACGTTTTTTCTCTTTCCTCTATTAGGACTTAGCTTAGTCTCTAACGCTCTTGCTATCGAACCTATTTTTTATACATTATTAGGAATTACGGCTTCTCTACAAGGAATTACTGCTTATTCTTATCAGGGAAAATATCAGAAAGATTTAGCAGCCAAAAGAAGAGAAGCAATGCCTGTCCTAACACCTTCTCCTAAGAGAGAAGAGCAAGATAGGGAAGAAGAAAAAGAAATGATTCATATCTTAAGTCCAAGAGAACAAAAAATGGAGACATTAAAAGAAATGAGAAGTATTTTAACGGAAGAAATTGGTCTTGAAAAGCCAATCGAACCAACATTTTCTAAGGAAAAACAATATCATATCGAAAAGAAGGATTAGAAAAAATCCTTTTTTTCTTTCTAAATAGGATTTTGTTTCTCATAGAAAACATGATAAAATAGTAAAGGAGGGTGAATATGAGAGAGCCACGTTTTTATCGAATCGTAAGACCACTCATTCATGGGTTTGTACGGTTTGTCTTTCGACCAAAGATATTAGGAAAAGAAAATATTCCCGAAACGGGTAGGGTTGTCTTAGCGGGAAATCATACGAATAATTTCGATTGTATCTTGCTGATTGCCTCTACTAAACGAACGATTCATTTTCTTGCCAAGGACTCTCTTATGAAAGGATGGAAAAAACCTATTTTTCAGTCCATGGGAATTATTCCGGTGGATCGGACAAAGAAGGATCCCCGTGCCCTTCAACAGGCTATTCGGTATTTACAAGAGGATAAGTTGATAGGAATTTTTCCAGAGGGAACGATCAATCGAACGAAAGCAGTTACGATGCCGTTTAAATTTGGAGCGGTAAAGATGAGTCAAGAGGCTAGTTCCCCAATTGTTCCTTTTATCATTAAGGGAAAATATCGTCCTTTTCGGAAAGGACTTTCCATTGAATTTTTAAAACCGATGATGGTACAAGAAGATTTAGAGGTTGAAAATAATCGATTACGCGAAATCGTTAGTAGAAAACTGGAGGGATAAATATGTCTATTTTTTCATTTTTTAGAAAGAAAAAGCCAATTCCGGCACCTTGGGAAAAGTACTATACGCAAGAAGAAAGAAATATTAAAATTCCCAATGTAAGTCTTTATGATCAGGTGGTAGAAAGCTATCGAAAATATCCTAATTATAAGGCGATTGTTTATATGGGAAAAACGATTACTTATCGGCAGTTTGTCAAATTAATCGATATGGCGAGCGCTTCTTTTTATGCTCTAAAAGTAAAAAAGGGTGATATCGTCACGATTTGTATGCCTAACATTCCGGAGGCTTTAATCTGCTTTTATGCCTTGAATAAATTAGGGGCTATTGCGAATATGCTTCACCCTTTATCAGCAGAAGAAGAAATTAAGCAGAGTCTAAATTCTACCAACAGTAAGTATTTAGTAATGGTGGATATGTTCTATGATAAAATTGAACATACTATTGAAGAGACACCAGTCAAAAGGGTTATCTTTGTATCTCCAGCCGATTCTTTAAACATTTTCTTGCGTTTCGCATATAAAGTAAAACAACATGGAAAATATAAAAAATATCCCCATGCTTCTAAGTTTATGAATTTAAAACAATTTTATCGTTTAGGCAAAAAAGTAAAAGAAGTTCCTAAGAAAAAGTATGGGCGAAATACGCCAGCAGTCATTCTTCATAGTGGAGGAACGAGTGGTACTCCGAAAAATGTTGTCATCCAAAACCGTTCTTTTATTCTAGAAGCAAGACAGGAACAAATCCAGATGAAAAGGCTTCATGCTGGGGATTGTTGTCTAGCGATTATGCCAAACTTTCATGGGTTTGGACTTAGTGTTTTAATGCACACACCACTATCATTAGGCTGCTATTCCATTTTAGTACCGCAATTTGATGCGAAGAAATTTGATACGCTATTTAAAAAGACAAGACCAACTTGTGTATTAGGGGTACCTACTTTATACGAAGCTTTAATTCATTCTCATAACGAAAAAAATTTGGATTTATCTTTTCTAAAATACGTTGTCAGTGGAGGAGATATCTTACCAAAATCATTAGAGGATGAAATTAACAAGTATTTTAAGGAACACAATTCGACTGCTGTTGTCACCCAGGGATATGGGTTATCAGAGGCTTTAGCGGCTGTTACGCTTGCCTGTGATGATATCAATAAAAGTGGTTCGGTTGGAATTCCTCTAGCTGGAAATTATATTAAGATTATTGATCCCGCTACCCAAAAGACAATGCCTTATGGGGAAGTAGGCGAAATTGTCATCAATTCCAAAGCCCTTATGATTGGATATCTCAATAATGAGAATGAGACCAATGCCGCTTTACAAGTTCATAAGGATGGACATGTTTGGCTTCATACCGGTGATTTAGGTTATATGGATGAAGATGGATTTATTTTCTATAAGGGAAGACAAAAGAGAATGATCATTACGAGTGGATACAATGTCTATCCAACCCACGTAGAAGAAGTCATTGAATCTCATCCAGCGGTTTTACAATGTACGGTAATTGGTATTCCCCATCCTTATAAGCAAGAGGTAGGAAAAGCTTTTATCGTTTTGAAAGAAGGATTCCACGGCCTATTTGTGAAGGCGGATATCAAAAATTATTGTAAAAAGAATTTAGCCAAGTATATGATTCCTTATCAGTTTGTCTTCCGAAAACAATTACCAAAGACAAAACTAGGAAAAGTAGATTTTCAAAAGCTACAAAGTGACATAGGAGAAGATGATGACGATGAATAGAAAAGTTCCTGTGCTTTACAAAGTAGGACGATTTCTTCTCGGACCAATCTTCCGTTTCTATTATCGTCCTAAAATTATCGGTCGAGAAAATATTCCAAAAGAGGGACCTATCTTGATTGTTGGAAATCATAAGCATCTCTATGACCAGTGTATTACGATTATCGCAACCAAAAGAGGAATCCACTATATGGCTAAGAAAGAATATTTTGATGATAAGAAAGTTGCCTGGTTCTTCAAGGGAACGGGGTGTATTTCGGTGGATCGTTCTCGGAAGGATGAGGAAGCTACGAACCTTGCCCTAGAAGTATTAAAGGATAAGGGAGCAGTTGGTCTCTTCCCAGAGGGAACGAGAAATAAGACGGATGCTTTTCTCTTACCATTTAAATTTGGAGCGGTATCGATGGCTTCTAAGACCGATGCTCTTCTAGTTCCTTTTGGCATTACGGGAGATTATAAGTTTCGTAGTAAAAATTTAACGATTCGTTATGGAAAACCTTTTAAAGTAGGAGATATGGATTTAGAAGAAGCCAATCAAAAACTCTATCATGAAGTAGAATCTTTGATGAAACAGAATTTAGAAGAAAGACCTTAGGCCTTTCTTTTTGCTTGACACAATATGATAAAATCGTTACAATAAAATTAGAATAGGTGAAAAGTATGGGAATGGAAAAGTATCAAAATTTAAGTTATGAGAATCTTCGCGATCGGATCCGTCTTTTAAAAGTACAATCTTATCAAGAATATCAAGATTTGTTAAAGGAAAGTTGGTTAAAAAATTTTCTCATCAATAGTCCTAGAAAGTATGACTTTATTTGGTTAGTTCAATACGAAGAAGATGAGACGATTCTCCGTCTTCTCGATGAAGAGGGAATTTCCTATCTTCAAGGAACAACGGATTTAGTCGATAAAATGAATGGCCTTTTGACGTGTGGAAAACCATTTGTCAATCAATTACTTACGATCCCTAGTTTTTGTGATTTAGTTTTAAAATATGCAAATGAACTTTCCAGCTACTTTCATTCTATTGAGCCAGAAGGGGCTATTTCTTTAATCCAATATGCCCAGGAAAAAAACATTCCTGAAGAAGATTTAAAAATGGTTCTCTATCATTTTTCAGAAAAGACGATGTGTGAAGTAGTAAAAAAAGTTTCCCTTTCTCTTCCTTTAGTCAAAGAAACGATTAGACGGGGATCGAAAGAGGCGATTGACTATTTATTAGAAAAAGATAGTCGAATTACGACTCTTTTGGAATATCCGTTTTCGACCATTTATTCTCTTGCGCAAAAAGGGGTACAGATTCCTCCTCATTTATTGGAAGAACCAGATTTTCAAAAAGAATTGGTCAATTTACAAAGCATCAAAGAGTATCGTTTTTTAATCGAAGCGTTAAGAAAAAATAATGATGTGAGTATTCTAGAAGCGAAACGTAAGAAATATTATGATGCTCTAATCGATAGTTATGATGAGAAAGAAAATATGGTGGCTATACACCGAACGTTTTACGAAAAAATAGCTGCCTCTCTTTCACAAGGAGAGGGAATGGGAACCCTTATTGATAGTTTACCAGAACTATTTAATCCTTTTGGGACAGGACTATTGGATGAAAATGCTCGAATGGAGTTGGGGGATCTTTATCACCAAAAAGATATTCCAGGAATTCACCGCTTTTTTGAACGGGAGAGTAATCTTCTTTTGACCAATGCGATTGTTGATTACCATTTTGAAGATTTGCCATATAATTTCTTTTTAGATTTAAAACAACTCTGTCATTTTCAAGAGACAGAGGGAAGAACGTTATCAGAAGAGGAAATAAGCCTTTATCAAAGAATTTTAGACTTAGACTCTCTTTCCTATGCCGAAAAGAAAGCACTTCATCAACAACTTTCACAAACGGATTTTATTTCAAAATATTATGATGATTTTAAAGCAGCGAAAGAGAAATCTTATCAGCTGATAAAAGAAAAGATGTTGACGGATAAAACCGCTTTACAATTTAAAGATGAGGAATTATCTAAAAAAGCCGGAGTCGATATCTATGTATTAGATGGAGAACCGTTTTATGCTCTCGTCAAGTCTTTAGGAATTCCAAAACAGGAGCCTATGGAAAGAAAGAATATCTTCTATTCTGTCGATGGAGGATCTTATTCACTGGATGGATCGGAAAAATTGAACACCTTTCAAAATCCACAGTTGTACTATAATGTTGCCTATCGTGATTTTCCAATTGATCAAGTTCTCCATACTTATCCCGTCGATTCTTTTTCCAAGTTTGTTCGTGGATACGTGGATGAAGCAACGAATAGAGTCTATCAGTTGATGACTCCTGAAGAACTGGTAAAAAGAAGCTATCAATACAATGAAATCGTGATGATGCAGCAAAATAGAACTCGTAAAAATGATGAGTTCAATGACCGTTTACAAATTCCTCAAATGTTTGCTATTTACTGTTATGATAAAATTACGGATAATGATATTTTAAGTGCGAAAAACTTAGGACTATCTATTATTTTAGTGAAGACGATGTCCTATCGGGCGAAAATGCAAGCAACTGAGGAAAAACGAATGAATATGCATGATACAACCGGTCTATCGAATGGCTATCAACAAGGGATAAATTATATTGATAGTATTCAGGAAGATGATATGTATGGGCGAAGAAAATAGAGAAGAAATTGGTTTTCGCCCTTTAGAAGATAGTCGTCGTGATTATTTGAAATTATATGATTGGTGTAATCAAAAGGAAGTCTATGAGTGGTTTGAGCAAAGACCGTTGTCCTACGAAGAAATTGTCTCTAAATATCGGAAAAAGAGAAAAAAACAGTCATTGTGGATTATTCAATATGGAAAAAAAGATATTGGTCTAGTTCAAATCTATCCCTATGAGAAAGATGAATTAGCAGAAGTGTTATCCCCTTATTCTTCTGTTTACGAATATGATTTATTTATCGGGATTCCTAGTTATTTATCAAAGGGATTAGGGAAAAGGATAATTCCCCTTATCAATCAAAAGGTGTATGATCATTATCCCGCTAAGACGATTCTTCTTCGTCCGTTTGCGCGAAACAAACGAGCAATCCGTTGTTATGAGCATTGTCAATTTCAAAAAATAGGAGAGTTTCCCTCTTTTGATACGCTGGGGAGAGAAGAGAATATTGTCGTATTGATTCAAACAAAAAAAGATTGAAGGAACGTTCAAAAGAACGTTTCTTTTTTCATACAATGATATAGGTGATAGCATGTTTTTAAAGAAAATGAATGCTCGAATGAAATTGGTATTAGTCATTCTCATTGTCCTTTTTTTCGTCATCATTGGAAAAGTCTTTTATATTCAAGTTATCAGTTATGATAAACTTCATCACTATGCGACCAGTCTATGGAGTAGAAATCTTCCCTTAGAAGCCAATCGAGGAATCATTTATGACCGGGATGGGGTCGTTTTAGCGGGTAATATAACAACCACTTCGCTTGTCTTAATCCCCAATCAAATTGTCGATAAGGAGTCGACAGCTTCCTCTTTAGCGGAGATTCTTGGCGTTTCTTATGAAGATATGCTTTCCCATGTTTCTAAAAAGACTTCGATTGAAAGAGTCCATCCAGAGGGAAGAAGACTATCGAATGAGATTGCGGATAAAATTTCAAATTTAAAATTACCAGGCGTGTATCTAGTCAAAGAAGCAAAGAGAGAATACCCTTATGATACGTATTTATCTCATACCTTAGGTTTTGTTGGAATTGATAATCAAGGGTTAAGTGGACTAGAACTCATCTATGACCAATACCTGACGGGAAGTTATGGAGCGATTAAGTATTTTTCGGATGCGAAAGGAAATCGTCTAAAGCTCAGTCAAGTCTATGAAAAACCACAAGATGGAATCAATATGACTCTCACGATTGACTTTGAATTACAAGAGGCCTTAGAGCGTGAACTAGATAATGCCATGTCGATGTATCAGGCTGATCAAGCTTTTGGTCTTGCGATGGATCCGAATAGTGGAGCGATTCTAGCTATTGCTTCTCGGCCCAATTTCTCACCGACTAACTATCAGGATTATACAACGGAAGAAATCAATCGGAATCTTCCTATTTGGATGACCTATGAACCAGGATCTACTTTTAAGAACGTAGACACCATATAGTGACCAATCATTATATGTGATAAACTTCAACGAAAATATATCTTTTCTTTTTTGTCATCATCAAACAAAGAAAGTTAAAAAGTAATCAGGATATCATATTCTAATGGTTTAGAACATACGATTAAGTGACGTTGAATGAAAGAAAGGATGAATCAAATGAAAATAAATACTATAACGGAATTACAACTACAAATTATCATTAACAATAACTTATATAAAAGAAATGTTATTGATGAGAATACATTTACAAAAGCAAATGAAAAATTACTTAAAAGGATTAAAACATTACAAGTAACATAAATAAAACATATTGTAGCAAAGTCGGTGGAAGATTATGAACTATTATGATGTTGTAAGCGCTATAACACGTGGTGAAAAGATATATAATCTTCCACTACGTGTTACCTACTATTGTCGTGTATCAACAGATAGTGATGTTCAACTTAATTCATTAGATAATCAATTGGATTATTATGATAACTATATCAAAAGTAAAAAAGAATGGATTTTTGTTGATGGCTATGTTGAGGAAGGTGTTACTGGTACAAGAGCAGATAAACGTCCATCCTTTATGAGAATGATTAGAGATGCAAAGTTAAATAAGTTTGATTTGATTATTACAAAGGATGTATCAAGATTTGCTCGTGATTTAGAAGATAGTATTCACTACATTAGGAAATTAAAAGAATGTGGTGTTGGGGTATTCTTTGAAAATCAATCTCTTAATACTTTTGATCCAAACTCTGAATTAACACTTAATATATTGTTTAACATTGCCCAAGAAGAATCCAAAAAGATTTCAGCAAGTGTTAAGTTTGGATATCGTAAGGCAATCAGTCAAGGTCATGTACTTGGTTCATCAAATATAACTGGTTATAAAAAAGATAACTGTAAACTAGTGATTGTTGAAGAAGAAGCAAAGATGATAAGAAAGCTATTTGAACTATATGCTACTGGTGAATATGGTTTTTATAAGTTGGCTAAGAAATTATCTGATGAGGGATATCTTAATAAAAATGGAAGATTATATGATAAAGATTCTCTTAGACGAATGATACAAAATCCAAAGTATAAAGGATTTTATCGGGCAAGAACATATGAGATATTGGATTATAGGTCAAAGAAAAGAAAGAAAAATGAAAAAGATGAGCAAGTGATATATAAGTGTGAAGATGATAGTGTTCCATCAATTGTATCAGAGGAATTATGGGATAAGGCAAATGAGATTTTAAATGTTAGAATACAAGGTTACCAAAACAATAATTATTGGTCTGGTGGTGTGAAGTATCCTTTTTCATCAAAGATATATTGTGGTGATCATAATATAAACTTTCAAAGATCACATGGTAGTAGAAGAAAAAATAGACCAACTTGGAGTTGTGGCCTTTATTTACATTATAGACTTGATGCTTGTGCTTCTCCTATTATCGCTGAAGCTGATTTATACAACATATTTAAGCAGATAATGGGTAGTATGATGCCAAAGAAAAATAGAATGATAGATAGTATGCTTAAATTATATGAAAGTATAGATCAGACTAACCAGTATGACGCTCAACTAAATGATATTGATGAACAGTTAAAACTAGTTGAAAGCAAAAAGACTATGGCTTTAGATTTGGTATTTACAGGTGAGTTAAGGAGAGATGAATTGAAATTTCAATTTGAACAATTAAGAAAAGACATTAAGCTTTTAACGAAAAAGCGTGAAAAGGTATTAGAACAAATGAATATATTAAGTCAAAGTCAAAACAATATTGAAAAGATAACGAATTCTATTCAAGAGGAAATAGATGGTGGTTCCTTAGAAGCTTTTATCAGAAAGTTTGTTGATGAGATTATTGTATACAAAATAGATAATGATAGATATAATATCAAATTAGATATATACCTTAACTTGCTTGGCAATGAATTACCTAAAATGAAAGGTGCTAGACATATAGAGGGTAAAGCAGATAATGATGTTCTTTATTTATTAAATCAAGAATGTGCTAGTATAGAAACTTTAAGAGCAGATAGAAAATTAAATAAGTTTACTTACAATGTTTATGTTCAATCATTGTAGTAAGCTTATTTTTGTTAAGAAAATAAGAAATTATGTGATATGATATACTATATATAGAGTTTAATGGAGGTATGCCATGGAGAATTTCAATAGTTACTGGCCTGTTTATAAAAATCTTGAAGAAGAAACCTTGCAATTAACAAAGTATATAAATTTTGATGATAGTCAAATGAAAGTATATTCAATGTATATTGCTGATTTAATTTTGCGAATTGTTGTTGAAATTGAATCACTATCAAAAGAATTATATAAAGTAAATGGTGGGTCTGATGTATATGATGATAATGGAAAAAAGAGAGATTTATATTTTGATACTGATTGCATAAATTATCTAAACTCTCAATGGAATATTTGCGAACGAGAAATCATTGTTTCTTGTGCAAGATTTAATTTCACTAATGCAAATAATAAGATTATAAAACCATTACATAAAGCCAATAAACGTGGAAGTAGTAGTTCAAAGTGGAACAAAGCTTATCAAGCTGTAAAGCATGATAGACGCAATAATCTAAAAGATGGGAATATTGAAAATCTAATATCAGCACTTGGGGCTCTATATATCTTAAATATATATTATAAAAATGAAACCTATCAATACGTATCAAATGCTTCTTTTGATAACAGACTAGGTTCTGATATTTTTGCTGTCACATTTGTAAATGCGACAAAAACATCTATAAATATAGATGACAGTGATATTTCAATAGACAGTAATGAAAGGTCTAAATTAACTTCTGCTTTATGCATCATTAAATATACTGATGAAAGTTGGAAAGAAATGCATGATGCACTTACAGAATTTAATTCTACTCTTATTAATGGATTAATGAAGGAACCAGAGTTTAAAAGAAGATTAGGTGTAGAAATATCTAATAAAAGTGAATCAGAAATTAGCACTATTGTTCAATCATTAATCAAAGAAATGCAGAATGAATATATACCAAAACACCCACCTTTAGATATGGTAAAGAAAATGAGCAATGCTAAAAAGGAAGTTATATTGAATAAGGGAAAGAATGTGTATGTAACTAAGAATAGTGGAATACATAACTAATTTATAAGAAATACATGCTAGTTTACTTATAATTTTCTATGCTTTTATGGTAAAATAAATATGTACTTGAAACTTGAAATGTTGAATGGAGATGATTATGTGGATTTTAATAAGTTAAAATTAGAACTAATCGAACAAAGAAAATCAAAGTTTAAAGGAAATATCTACCACTATTCGCAAGTTAATTTTGCTTATAACTCAAACAAGATTGAGGGTGGAAAATTAACAGAAGATGAAACAGAAGAGATATTTGAAACAAATTCATTCATTCCTAAAAGTGATGATGCAATTAAGTTTGATGATTTAACGGAAATGAAAAATCATTTTAGACTATTTGATTATTGTCTTGATACGATAGATGAGCCGTTATCAAAAGATATGATGATTGAAATGAATAAGATTTTAAAAAGAAATACAACTGATGAAGAAAATCCAAGATATAATGTTGGTGGTTTCAAGATTGTACCTAATAAAATTGGACTTATCAATGTTATAAATACATCTGCTCCAGAGGATGTAGAAAATGATTTAGATGAATTGCTTAAGTGGTATCAGGATTTAAATAAAATTACGTTAGAAGATATTATTGATTTCCATTTTCGATTTGAATGCATTCATCCATTTGGAGATGGCAACGGTCGGATAGGAAGAATAATCATGTTTAAGGAATGTTTAAAGAACAATATAATGCCATTTATTGTTCTTGATGATGATAAACCATATTATATGAGAGGATTAAAGAATTATAAGGAAGATAAAATGTTCTTAATAGATACTATTAAACATGAGCAAGATTTATATGAAAGTGTTGCAAAGGAAATGTTGGATTTTGAATTAGAGGATAAGTAGATAGTGCTTATCCTTTTATGTGCCAAAATGGTAGGTACGTTCAAGATTATTACATTAGCAGCTTCTTTAGAAGAGAAAGTCGTAGATTTAGAAAATGATACCCATACGGATACTGGTGTTATTACTGTGGAAGGGGCGAAAATCCACTGTTGGAAACATGGGGGACATGGCTTTGAAACCTATTTGGAAGTCGTTGAAAATTCTTGTAATACGGGGTTTGTTAATCTTGGTTTACGGTTAGGAAAAGAAAAATTATTTTCCTATATCGATAAATTTGGTTTTGGAAAAAAGACTGGAATTGAATTATCGGGAGAGTCGAGTGGAATTCTTTTTGATGTCGATGCGATTGGTGATTTGGAAACCGCTACGACGGCTTTTGGGCAAGGAGTATCTGTTACAGCCATTCAGCAAGTAACTGCTGTCAGTGCGGCTATCAATGGAGGTATTCTATATAAGCCTTATATCGTCCAAAGTTTAAATGACCCAGAGACCAATCAAGTCATTGAAGCTCATGAAGAGACGATTGTTCGAAAAGTGATTAGTGAGGATACGAGTGAGAAAGTAAGATATGCTTTAGAAAGTGTTGTCGCAAGAGGAACCGGGCATAACGCTTATTTAGCCGGTTATCGAGTAGGGGGAAAGACGGGTACTGCTCAAAAAGCAGTCAATGGTAGTTATTTACAAGGAAACTACATTACTTCTTTTATCGGTTTTATGCCTGCGAATGATCCTAAAATTGTTGTCTATGTAGCAGTAGATAATGCGAAAGGAGTAAGTCAATATGGAGGAACCGTTGCGGCTCCTATCGCTCGTAACTTCCTACAATCCGCCATTCCTATTTTAAAAATAAAACAACAAGAAGGAGAGATAGAAAAAGAGTTTGTCTATCTAGATAAGACTTATAGTGCGGTTCCCGATACAACGGGGATGACGTTAAAAGAAGCGATGAAAGCACTTAAAAACTTTAAAGTAGAATATGAGGGAAAAGGGAATGTTTCTTATCAGTCCCCAAAAGCGGGTACCAAAATCGCGGATGGAGAAACGATTCGTCTTTATTTACAGGAATAAAAGCTTCTTTTTAGGACCTCTCTTTTATGATATAATGGTTCTAGAAAGTAGGAGAACTTATGATTATCAAAATCGTTCTATTAATTGTCTTAATATTTTTAAACGGAATTTTTTCAGCAACCGAGATGGCCTTTTTATCTTTGAATAAATATGAACTTCATAAAGAATTGAAGAAGGGTAATAAAAAAGCCAAAAGAATTGTTCATCTTTTGGAACATTCCAGTACCTTTTTATCGGCTATTCAGATAGTTATTACACTTTCAGGCTTTTTAGCGAGTGCTTTTGCCGCCGAAAATTTTGCGAGTGAAATTGCCGAAATGCTTGCTTGGAAGTGGATTTCACTAGAGGCTTTGACTAGTATTTTAATTGTTATCATTACGGTTGTTCTTTCTTATTTTACCTTAGTCTTTGGCGAATTAGTGCCGAAAGAATTAGGCCTTCGCCATTCGAAAAAAATAGCCTTTCTAATGGTCAATAGTATTTATTTCGTCATTTTATTTTTTAAACCCTTTATCTTTATCTTAGATTGTTCTACGCAGTTTGTTTTAAAACTTCTCCATGTTGGGAAAAAGGAAAAAGAGGATGAGGAAGATGTCAAAAATTCGATTGTCTCTGCCGATTTAGAGGATTTGGAAAAGAAGATGCTTTTACGAGTCTTTGAATTCAATGATACGACGGTGGAGAAAGCGATGACTAAAAAAGAGTCGGTTGTCTATCTTCCCATTGACGCTACGAAGGAGCAAATTCTAGAAATTATTCGAACCTCCAAATTTACTCGTTTTCCGGTTCTCGATCAAGAGGAAGTAGTCGGTGTTTTAAACATAAAAGATCTCGTTCTTCTAAAACAAAAAGAATTCTCTTTAAGAAGATATATCCGGAAAATAGAATCTGTTCCAGCGGATATGATTATTGATGATGCTTTCTTATTATTAAATCGCAAATATGCCTCTTTAGCGAAAGTAATGAAAGATGGGAAATGGATTGGCATTGTCACTTTAGAGGACATTATTGAGGAAGTTATCGGAAATGTTTTTGATGAATATGATAAAGAAACAGAATAATTCTTATAAATATAGCAAAAACACTTGAAATTCGTGAAACAATTTCGGTATAATGTATACAGGGTATTAGGGAGTGTATTGGTTATGAAGAAAATAATTTATGTATTGATGATATCTTTTTTGTGTATGAACTTTAGTGTTCGAAGGGTTCAGGCAGTAGAGGTTTCCGTTCCTGTTTTAGCGAATACCGTTGAAACAGAAACGGTAGAAAAAATGAATCTTTTTGAAGAGTTCTATTACCGCATGTTTGAAAAAGATACGGCTAGAGATTTCTTTGACTACATTCTACTTACTATTTTCATTGTTGGACTACTCATTGTGATGGTATTTCAAAATACGCATTACGTAGTGGTAAGTACTCCAAAAGAGACTATCTTAGATGAAGAACCAGTCGAGATTGAATCCATTCAAGTAGAAGAGAGCCCTGTTGAAGTAGTGTCATCAGAGATTGTGGAAGAAGAAAAAACTCATAAGAGCAGACGAAAGAAGAGCGAATAGCTCTTTTTTTAGTGCTTTTCCCATTCTTTTCGAATATACTTTATTGGGTGATGATATGCTTCTTATGATGAAATGTATACTCTCTACGATGGTGGGACTAATCTTATCGCTATTAACAGGCTTTTTTTTACTACCTATTTTGCAAGAAAAAAAGTTTCATCAAAGACTTAGTATTTATCTAGAAGAAAAACATCACAGTAAGGAAAACGTTCCCACTATGGGAGGATTAATCTTTATCCTTCCTACCGTAAGCTATCTTCTTTTTTTAGTCTTCTTTCAAAAAATAGAGATGTCCTATAATCTTTTTATTGCTATATTTGCTTTTGTTGGATATGCCATCATTGGTCTTGTTGATGACTATTTAATCATCTATCGAAAAAATAATAAAGGATTATCCGAGATGATGAAACTTCTCTTGCAAATCCTGTTAGCAATCTTCCTTTTTTACTACTTTATGAAGGCAGGAAATGAACCGCTTCTTTGGATTCATACCCTCGGATTTAAATGGAATATTGGCTGGTATTATGGATTATTTATTTTACTCGTTCTCATCAGTAGTAGTAATGCGGTGAACATTACCGATGGACTAGATGGTCTAGCAGGAGGATTATCGGCTATTGCTTTTTTTACCCTCGGCATTATTACGATGATGACAGGATGGTTAGAGGGATATCAGGAAATCGCTATTTTTCTTTTTACGTTAGTAGGATCCTTAATCGGTTTCTTATTTTTTAATGTCAATCCGGCTAAGATTTTTATGGGAGATACAGGTTCTCTTGCTCTTGGCGCTCTTTTAGGAATGATTGCCATTCTAACGAGACATGAAGTACTACTACTCGTGATTGGAGTAGTCTTTGTTATCGAGACACTCACCTGCGTGATTCAGCGTTTTTACTATAAATTGACAAAGAAAAGAATTTTTCCTATTACCCCGATTCATCATACCTTTGAAAGATATATGCCAGAGAGGGAAGTGGTGAAAATCTTTTGGGTAGTAGGTCTTCTTGCGAGCCTTATCTCTTTATTGTTTGGGGTATGGATATGAAAAGAAATGTCGAATGGCTATTAGTTATCAGTGTTCTTCTTTTAGCGTTATTTGGTCTTTTGATGATCTATTCTGCTTCCTCTATTTGGGCGGAGTATAAGTATCAAGATTCTTTACGGTATGTCAAGAATCAAGGAATCTTCTTTCTTATGGGAACTTTTTTCATGTATATCATTAGTAAGATTCCTTATCGATATTATTATGACAAAGCCAATCTCATCATTTTTTCCTGTGTCATTTTATTAATTCTTGTCTTAATTCCTGGCATAGGAAGTGTTCGAAATGGCAGTAGAAGTTGGTTTGGAATTGGTTCTTTTGGTATTCAACCGAGTGAATTTACCAAACTAGGGCTTATCATCTTTACTTCGAAATACTTGACTAACCATAAGAAGTTTTTACCAATTCTTCTTTTTACGCTTTTTATTTTTGGACTCATCATGTTACAACCTGATTTTGGAACGGGGACGATTTTAGTTATGTCTATTTTAGGTATCGTCTTTGTAGCGGGTATGAATATTTCTTTTTTAGTAAAGCTCGGGTTGGTAGGAGTAGTAGGGGTAGTGGGACTCATTCTAGTAGCTCCTTATCGGTTGGCGCGAATTCTTTCTTTTTTGAATCCATGGAGTGATCCATTAGGAAGTGGATTTCAAATTATTCAGTCTCTCTATGCGATTGGACCAGGAGGATTATTTGGCATGGGATTTGGAAATTCCATTCAAAAACATTTCTATTTACCAGAACCTCAAACTGACTTTATCTTTTCCATTATCAGTGAAGAATTTGGATTTGTCGGCATTCTCGTAGTAGCGACTTTATTCTTGACCATTATTATTACGGGATTCCGTATTGCTTTTAAGATGGAAGATGCCTTTGGCAAGTATCTCTGTTTTGGAATCATGTTTTGTCTCGCTTTTCAAACAGTCATGAATTTAATGGTCGTGGTAGGTCTTATTCCCGTTACGGGCGTAACGCTTCCTTTTCTTTCTTATGGTGGCTCTAGTTTACTTATTACTCTCTGCAGTATGGGAGTCGTCTTAAATATATCTAGATATACAAGATAAGTGATAATGTTTAAGATATTTATGGTATAATAAGTTCAAGAATAAGGAAGGAAGAAGAAAATGATTAATAATATTTGTAATAAATGTGGAAGAACGATAGATGTCGTTGGTGTATTTTGTCCTTATTGTGGGAATAGACTAGAAGAAAAACCAAAACTTAAAAAGAGTTCTAAAATCTTTTTAATCTCTTATGCAGTAGTTCTTTTGTTATTGCTAGTTATTGGTATGGGAGCTTTTTCTATCAGTTATCCGATTGCTATTTCGAAAATAGAGGCGGCTACTCCAGAAGAGTTTACCCGTTATGTTCATAACATGGGGTGTGAGACAAGAGAGATGGAAGACTCTTTAGAAGGGGTCTCTTTCCATCAATACACGGATGAGTCTTGTCCTGTTCAAATCGAATATCTTACTTTTTTGAATGCAGATACTCGTGTAGATTTTTATCGGGATAAGAAATCATCTATCAAGGAAGAATCTAGTTATCAACAGTATAGTGAGATTAATTTTCCTTCTTATCAAAGCTATACGATTCGTGGTAAAAAGTATCAATCTATTATCATGGTAGATGATATGATTCTTTCGGTAGAATCTTTTAGTCATCAGGATTTAGCGGAACAAGTAGCTGATGATTTAGGTCTTATTCCTCATGGAAATGCGTCTTGGTGGCGTCTTAGCTATGTTGCTATTTTGATGCTTCTTTTGTTAGGAATTCTATGCTTCTTTAAAATTATGGTAAAATTTGGGAAAAGTGGCTGGATTATTTTTGTTCCTATTTACAATGTTCTCGTTTTAGGAGAAAAATTATATGGTAAGAAATGGTATGGACTTTTGTATCTCGTTCCGATTGTCAACATTGTCTTCTTCCTTGTTTCCTGCTACCAATTAGGAAAAGTGTTTAACCGAGATGATATAGGTTGTATTTTACTTGTTGTTTTACCACAAATTTTTATCCCGATTTTGGCATTTGATACGTCAAAATATGTAGAGCGGAAAGAAAATGTGACAAGATAATGGCAATTGCAATTGAATAAAAAAACTTTTTTCTTATAATATGGATAGAGGTGTTGTAGTATGAAGTGGGTAAGAGTTTTAAAAAAAATTACTTATAAATTAACGTTGAGTCTTTTAAGTGTGGCTTTACTCTTTTCTAGCTTTCCAATTCCTTTATTAGTGGTTTCAGCGGAAACCTCTCTTGAGGAAGAGGAGAAAAAAGATTATGTATATCTTGCGGATATCGACTATGCAAAGGCACATGTCGATTATGGAAGTGTTAAGATTAATCAAAATGATTCAGGAGAGATGATTTCTATTTTAGTAGATGGCAAAAAAACGTATTCTATGAATGCGATTTTTGCGCATGCTTCTTCTACTCTCATTTATGATGTTGGAAAATATGACTTTGATACCTTTACCACTTATGCAGGAGTAGATTCTAGCAAAGGTTCTAACGGAAATGGTGTTAAATTTTCCATTTATGGTTCAAAAGAAGAAAACCTAGATTCCATTAAGGATAACGATTGGGTTTTATTAGGGACTTCTTCTCCTGTAAAAGGAAATAATAATGCCTTAAAATTTACCGCTAGTATTGAAGATTATAAATGGCTTAAATTATATGCTGATAAAAATGGAGAAAATTCTTATGACCATGCTGTTTGGGTAGATCCGATGATTTATAATTCTTCTACGTATTCTCCTCAAGAGACACCAAATGTCGATTGGATTTTAACGGTCGCTGAATATGATGAACAATTATTAAAATATAGTAATGATGACATTTTAAAAAATAAAGAATTAAAATTAAAATTACTTCAAAGAACGTTCGTCAACCGAGTAGACTATAGTATGCTTCAAGCTTTTGTCAACAAAAGCAAAGCAAATCTAGAATTTATGCAGTGGCTATTTCAAGATGAAGAAACACTCGAAGAATATTTATTAGGTGGTACTCCAGAGGGAGGAAACTATATCCGTGCCCTTACGGTTTTTAGTGAGCTTTACCACGATTATAAAGATGACTTAAAAGATCCAGAAAATAAAGAAACTTATAAGAAGATGATGATGGCAATCTCACTTACCTATAGTGTGGATGTCAACTTTTGGCAAACGGCTAATCCTCCAGTAGTACCTGTTCGTACACCTTCTAATGAAAAAGAACGATATAAAATTATCAAAAGATTATTAACGAATGGTTATACCTTTGATCAAGTATCTACTTATTTTGAAAAAGATTTATTTAAGTCTTTAGAAGTAGAAGAGATGAGATGGGTTGTCAATAATCGAATTAGTGATATTGAGATAGCTTGGTTAAACTGGTATACTCAGATGACAAAAGCTGGAAAAACTTCTTATAATGCCGATGGCTATACGAATCCCTATACTTATATCTACTATTCTTCTGGTTGGTATTATGAAGATCCAGACTACTATAAAGCAAATTCTGATTACTGTGCTTATGGAAACAATCAAAATAAAAAGAACAGTTCAGGTTATAAAAGAGGAGTCAATTGTAATGAGAAGTACGGATTAGAGCATTTTAATCTAGAGACACGGGAGAATTCTCCTCTTCGCCTTTGGACGATTTGGGAAGAGGATGGCGTTTGTGGTTCTCTTGCTGGAACAGGTTCTAATATTGAAATGGCTTATGGTAGACCATCTACGTTAGTTTCTCAGCCAGGACATGCGGCTTACTTTGTTTCCAAAGAGACAACTTGGAATGGGGAGAAAAGAAGAGAGTGGCAAATTGGTAATGCTGCTGCTGGTTGGGCTGCTTCTTATAAGGGAGAGCGAATGATGCTTGACTGGGGTACTAGAAAAACCGGTACTTGGACGGATTCCAATAATGGTGCTTATTTAGTACTCGCACAAAGAGCAGTTGATGAGTGGGATAAGTATCAAAAAGCCTTCTTCTATAACTTATTAGCAGATGTGAGAGTTTCGCTTGGTGAGAAAATATCTACCTATGAACAAGCGATTCAAGCTCAATCTTATAATTTAGATTCTTGGTATCAATTAATTCAAACTTATTTAAAAGATAGTTCGAAAACAGATGATGATTACTATCAACTTGCTAGACAAATTGTTGAAAACTTCCAAGAATTTCCTCTTGCGATGCATGATTTATTAAAACTAATCGATAGTAAAATTATCAACAACAGTCCAGCTTATGCAAAATTAGTAAACGATACCTTAAATAAACTCAAAAATGTAAAAGATGGTGATTATTTTCAAGCAAGTGTTATTCGTGAGATTGCAAAATACTTATTAGGAATGCAAGAAAATAATGATACGGCTACTTTCTCTTTTGATGGGGAATATGCAAATGAGTTGCGACTTTTAAATAAAGCAGCGGAACAAAAAATTCCTTTTGAATACACTTTAAATTATGAATATGATGCTGAACATGGCAAAGTAAGTGATACAACAGAGTGGACAGAAGTAACGGATGGAGAGACGAGTGTCGATTTAAGTAGTCGAATAGAGGAGTTAAATACGAGTGATGACATTGTTGTTCATCTACTTGTCAATAGTCGAGATGATATC
This sequence comes from uncultured Bacilli bacterium, assembly GCA_947626275.1. Lineage (GTDB taxonomy): Bacteria > Bacillota_I > Bacilli_A > RF39 > UBA660 > UBA5578. The sequence continues at coordinate 50,307 of CANQRL010000007.1, read as the reverse complement.
GATAACTTATTCTTTATCGATTTACAGGATGGTATCTCTCCTAAAAAGATTTATGCGAATAGTCTAGAAAACAAAGTTGCTGGCGTTACAGATAGCATGGAATGGTATGTGTTAAAAGACTTTGATGAATTCTATGATGCTTTCATGAATCCTAATGGATTGAAATGGCAGAAATTTAAAGATAGTGAACCACCTGTTAGTGATACAGAACAGACAATGATTTTAGTACGGGACGGTTATACGGAAAATAGATTTCCAAGTGATTTTGTCTTTCTTACTTTTGAGCCAGATGAAAACAATAAAGAGGCTGTTTATGTTCCAAACTCTAGATTAACGGTTGAAACCTCTAGTGATGCTTCTGATGAGGAAACAAAAGAAAATTTGCTAGATGGTAATTTCTATAGTTTTTGGCACAGTAAGAAAAACACAAGTGAGCAAGCTTGGGTTACCATTATGGTCAATAAAACGATTCAACTTTCTAAGTTAGAATATGTACCACGTCAAGATTTTAACGAATCTGGTCGAATTACCAAAGTAAAAATCGAAACCAGTATGGATGGTAAAAAGTGGGAAACTTTAGTGAGTGAGTTAACATGGAAAAACGATGACTCTATTAAGACTTACGTTTTAGAAACTCCTATTAGGACTAAATACGTAAGACTTACCTCTCTAGATTCTGTCAATCATTCTACCTCAGCAGCGATGATTCGTTTGTATGAAAATACACTTACAACGACAAAGAGTGTTCATGATTTATCTATCAGTTATATCAAAGATGGCTATGTCTATAACGGGGAAGAACATCGACCACTTTTGACCGTTCAAGATGATGGAATCGATCTTATTGAAGATAATAATTATAGTGTAGAATATCAAAATAACACGAATGCCGGCGTAGCGACGATAGAAGTAACTGGTCTTGGTATATATGATGGTACGGTTAGTAAAGAGTTTACGATTTCAAAAGCGGATATTCCAACGAATGCTCCATCTAGCGAGATGACGGTAGATGTGAGCAAGAAAACACTTGCCGATATTTCTCTTCCAGAAGGATGGAGTTGGAAAGAACCAAATCAAGAACTTCTATCCGGAGATACGATTGTTGCCGTAGCAGTCCATGAAGATAAAAATAATTATGAACAAACTGAAGTAGAAGTAACCATTATCAAAGAAAAAGGATCTCATCCTGTGATTACGGTTCAAGGCGATAAAACAGCTTTAGAATATGAATTTACAGGGGATGAGGTAGTCTCTTTAGAGGATATTAAAAAACTTATTACGATTACCGATGAAGAAGATGGACCAATTGATATTAATGATTCTAAGAAAGTTACTTTTTCCTCAAATATTGAGTGGAATGTAGAAGGAACTTACCATATCTATATTACAGTCGTAGATAGTGATGGTAATCAAGTCGATTGGAGTTTACCAGTTCTTCTTGTGGATAGAGAAAAAGATCCAGTTCTTTTCAATGAGAATGATTTTGAAGTTCTCGTTGATGATACGAATCTTTACTATACGGGAGAGAGCTTAACGATTCCCGTTCACGTTATCGATAAACAACATGACAATCACGAATTAACGGTTGACCTAGACTATGAACTTTCTCTAGAAGAGACCGTATCTGCGGGAACTTATCGGGTAACCGTTACCGGAAAAGGAATTTATGAAGGAACTTTGACGCATTCTTATACGATTCATAAAGCCCAAGTGCCAAAAGAATTGGTTACGCCAGAAATGCATGTCTCTTATGATACGTTGACGCTTGAGCAAATTCCTCTTCCAGAAGGATGGCAGTGGAAAGATAGTAGAGAGCCTCTTGCTCTTGGCAATAATGCCGCTCAAATTATTTATTTGGGAGACGCTAATCACGAACGGTATGAAATGGAAATTTTAGTTATACGGGATGCGAAAGAAGAGGAGTCCAAAGGAGAATATCCAGTTATCTCAATAGAGAAGAAGGATTTCTACTTTGATATCAAAGATCCAGAAGTTGATTTAGATTACTTTAAGAATCTTCTTACGATTAGTGATAAAGAAGATGGATCAATCTCAGTAGATTCCGATGCCGTTGAACTTCAAAGTGATTTGAAGTGGGAAGTAGGAACTTGGACGATTACTGTTAAGGTAACGGACAAGAACGGAAATGTTTCTCAAATTCATCTTCACATTACGATTACAGATGAGACAGTTCCTCAAACCGATATTAATACGCTTACAATCAATATCGAAGCAGGGGAGTATATCTATACAGGAAAAGAATTTAGACCAAGAGTGACTATTTATGATGGAGAAACGTTGTTAGAAGAAGACAAAGACTATACGGTAATTTATCAAGATAATATTGAAGCTGGAACGGCAACCATTACCATTGCTGGAAAAGGAATTTACACAGGTTTTAAGATGTCTTCTTTTACGATTGAAAAAGCAGGGCCAGAAAGCCTTCCAAGTGCGAATATAGAAGTGTCTGAAAGTACTAAAACGGCAAAAGAAGTACCACTTCCAGAAGGTTGGCATTGGGAAGATGAGACGGTTACATTAAAAGAAGGAGAAAATAAATTAACGGCTGTTTATGATGGAGATAATAACCATGTATCGATGGACGTTATCGTAACGGTTAAGAAGAAAGATGTCTTAAAACCAAATGCTTCATCAAGTAAAAATAAGAATACTAACAAAAATAAGGCATCTTCTAGCAGTTCAAAACCATCGAATTCGAGTGTGAATAATCCTTCTAATATCGATAGTAATGCTAATTCAAATACCAATACGAATAGTAATACAAATGAAAATACGAATAGTAATGTAAGTAGTAATACGAATACCAACACCAATTCTAATCAACTATCTAGCAATCAACAAAAAACGGACGAAGAAAAGATAGAAAAAGAACCAGGTAACATTGGACTTTATGTCCTTGGTATTGGCGTATTAGGAGTTGGTATTATTACGCTCATCGTTCTTTTAAAGAATCGATTACAGTTGAATAAGAAAAAGTGATTTAGCTCACTTTTTTCTTTACTTGCAAATCTATTTTATTTGTTATATACTATGACTAGAAAGAAGGTATAGTATGAAGAAAGAATATCCTTATATTTTGATTCTTGTTGTCATTATTGGTGTCTTTGGAATCGCTTGTTATACAGCTTACCGGGCTATTCCAAGAATTAATTATGCTTCTTACTATGAAGAAAGTCATCCCTACGATAAAGAAAGAGAAAAGATGCATGAAGAATTGGAAGAAGTCTATGATGACTTTGAGGATGGAGAAATTTCTAAGGAAGAATTAGAAAAAGAAGTAAATCGCATCAAGGATAAGTATCAGTCTGTTAAGAGCAATCAAGACGCTTTAAAAGAAGAATATAATATCAAAGATGATTTAGATTTAGATGAAGTGAAGATGGATAAGGATGATAAACGAGATATCCAATTAAAAAACTTGTACTATCGTAAAAATGAATTAGAGAAACAGGAGGATGCTCTTGATATCGAAGAAGATGAATTAGAAGCGAAGTATTTTAGAGGAGATATTTCTAAGTCAGAATTTTTAAAACAGATGGAAGATATTGAAAAAAGAGAGTATCTATTAGAATTAGAAGAAGAAAAATTAGAAGAAGATGCTAGAAAATTAGGACTTAAAGATTTCGATTAAAGGTTTCAAAAAGAAACCTTTTTTCTTTTCTTTTAACGCTAACCCTGTTATAATGATAGTAGAAGGTAGGCGTTATGAGAATTATTCATTTTTTTAATTGGCGGCTTCAAGATATTATCCCAAATTTAGATAAGGTAAGAGAACAAGGATTTGAAGCGATTCAAATCAATCCCATTCAACCATTAAAGGAAGATGGCTTGAAGGAATGGTGGATGTCTTACCAACCTATTGACTTTGCGATAGGCAATTACTTTGGAACGAAAGAGGACTTAATTCTTCTTTGTCAGGAAGCAGAAAAAAGAGAAATTCGCATTTTTGCGGATGTTGTCATCAATCATATGGGATCTTCTCCCTCTGATGATTTGTCTCCACATCCTAAAGTAAATCCGTTGTTGCGGTCGAAAGAAGAATATTGGCGGGTTAGAAGAAGAGTGGAGAATTGGCATGACCGAAGAGAGGTTATTCACCATTGTATTAATCTTCCTGGTCTTAATGTCTATCACCCTGATATCGAAGATCGAATTGTTTCTTTCTTAAATGAATTGATTGATTGCGGGGTTACTGGCTTTCGTTTTGATGCGGCAAAATCGATTGGGTTACCAAGCGAAGGATATCGGTTTTGGCCGAATCTCATCTATCGCTTGAAAATGTATGGACTTTTCTTGTATGGGGAAGTTATCTTTGAAGAGAATAGAAATGTCATTGATGAATATGCAGATTATATGAACGTCCTAGGAAACTATGATGGAAGTAATCCTTCTAAGATGGTCAAGTTTGTCGAAAGTCATGATACTTTTCTAAGTAATGACAATATGGGATACACCCGACATCTTCCTAGTGAGACAATCGCGCGTTCCTACCGTGATTTAACCCCTCACTATGAACATACTCTTTTCTATGTAAGACCTTGGGATGATACATGGAAAGGGGAAGAAGTGAGAAAAGCAAATCTTCAAAAAAGAGAAAAAGAGTTTGTAAAACGATATGGATAAACTCTTTTTTTGTTGAAAAATGGTGTATAATGAGATTGGTGATACTATGTGTGACACGATTGGTATTCTCGATAAAAAGCGAAAAAAAAGCTTACTTTGGAAAGAATAGTGATCGCTCTCCCAACGAAAGACAAGTAATCGAGTATCTTCCCTCTAAAAGGCATCGAGAAAAAGAAGTGAAGGTTACGTATCTGACGATTCCTGAAGTAGAAAAGACGAATGCTCTTATCATTAGTAGACCATCTTGGATGTGGGGATGTGAGATGGGTGTGAATGAATTTGGTGTCTGCATAGGAAATGAAGCATTATTTACCGAAGGAAAATACGCGAAAAAGGGATTAACGGGCATAGATCTTGTCCGTCTAGGATTAGAGCGTGGCAAAAGTGCGTTGGAAGCTCTAACCATCATTATTTCATTATTAGATGATATCATTAGTGAGGTTCAGGAAAAACTTCCAACTTATAAGCAAATAAAAAAGTATCAAGTGATACAAGATAGCCTTGATACGAGATATAAATAGAGAAATTTGTTTGTATAAAAAAGAAAGATGCCTCGGCATCTTTTATTCTACAATTTTACAACCACAGTATTCACAAACAAGTTTTTTATTTGTAGGTGCATTACAATGTGGACAATGAGGTGGAAGATTCTCTTCTTTTTGTTTTTCTGCTAAATCCATTAATTTTTCTTCGTTTTTGATTTTCATATCGGTAGTGATGGAATTTACCCCTTCACCAGCCATGTTTCCAACGGCATTTCCAACAGCGTTTCCAATTGCTTCTCCAGCAGAACGACTCATACTTCCTACGACATTGTTAACTACCCGATCAAAAAGTCCCATCGAATATCCTCCTTCAATTCTAGTAAGATTATAACAAAAACCTTTTTTGAAATCTATATTTTTTTATCTAAAATACGTTTGCTTTACAAAAGAAAAGTTGCAACTTCTAAAAATATATGCTAGAATACAGGAATGACAAAGGGGGACCAAAAATGATTAAAAATTTAGAAGTGAATCAATCTAAAATGGAATCGTTAGGTGTTCATAAAACAAAGCCTTGGATGGCTTATTATGCAGATAGAACTTATCAAATGTTTTTACCAAATACGAATATAGCAGATTATCTTAGACAAAAGACAGCTGGGTTAGAGAAATTAACAGCTGAAACCTATTATACAAGGAAAATTTCTTTCGAGGAAACTTTCAGTAGAGTAGATAGTGCTTCTCGTGCTCTTACAGGATTAGGAGTAAAACAAGGAGATATTTTATTTACTTTGATGCCTAATATTCCAGAAAGTGGAAATATTTGGTTAGGAGCATCTCAAATTGGTGCCATTACGGATTTTGCCGATCCTAGACCAGATAGTATGGACTTATTAGCAAATGCTAAAAAAGTTTTAGAGATGATTCGCTTTGAAAGGGCAAACTATATTGTCGCTTTAGACCGCTGCTATACTGCTATGTTAAAGCCAATAGAAGAAGAATTAAAAGATTTTGGAATTCAAAATATTGTTGTTGTTTCTGCTAGTGACTCTATGACTATTCGAGGAATCATTGACTATTTAATAGACGTTATTAAATATAATCAATTACGAAATGCTAGAATTGCTGACAGTGCTGCTAAAAAATTGAGATTTTATCAAGCATTACTTATGAAAATTCAAGGAATGAGACAGGATGGAATTGCTTTAAAAGAAGCGATGGCTTCTTCTCCAATAGAAGTTATTCGTTATCAAGATTTGGTAAAGGAATGTCAAAACGTACCTTTTGCTGAAATTAAAGACGAAAGTTTAGTTAGTTATATTGGGCATACTTCAGGAACTAGCGGGGCAAGACCAAAACCAATTCCACTAACTAATAAAAATCAAATTTTTGCGACAGAACAAGTTTTCAAAGCAGGAGTAAATGTAGGAGTGGGTGATAGAGTTATTCACGAATTACCATTCTTTTCACCTCTTGGATCTAATAATAATTTCTTAATTGATATGGCTAGTGGCGCCAATTTATTTGATGTGCCAGAGTTTGAAATTAATGAGTTTGGATATCTAATAAAGAAATACAAGCCAAATGTCTTTCTAGGGACACCTTCTTGGTTAGCGTCTCTCCCTAAATGTTCTTACTTAAGAAAAGAAAATTTGTCATGTATTAAAAGAGCTATTTATGGAGGAGATTCCATGAGTAGAAATGAAGAGATAGAATTGCATGAATGGCTTCGCAACCATGGTAGTTCTTCAGAAGTAGAAAAAGGACATGGTATGAGTGAGTACTGTGGCGGCGGAACGTATGCGGCAGGTAAATGGAATTGCTATGAATCTATTGGAATTCCTTTCCCTGATACGATTTATGGAATTGTTGACCCTAATATTGAAGATAGATTAGTACCAGTAGTAGATAAAGACGAAGATGGATTTATTTCTGGAGAGTTAATTGTCTCTTCAGATGCTGTTACTAGTGGTATACTACATGGGAATCAGATTGTTCCTCATTATGAGTTAGACGGAAAAAGCTATATTAGAACTAGGGACTTAGTAAAAATGAGAGAAGATGGTGTGTTCTTCTTCCAAGCTAGAAAGGATAGATCTTTTACAAGATTTGATGGCTATAAAGTAAAACCAGCAGAGATTGAAAAAGAAATTGAAAAAAATCCAAATGTTGATATTTGTCGTGTTACTTATTACTACGATGAAGAAAAGAAAGGATTTATGCCGATTGCTCATATTGTTTTGAGTGATAGTTCTATTCAATCATCAGATGAATATGTAAGAATTGCGGAAGAAATCATCCAAGAACAAATTATTGCTAATCAGGATATGTCTTCTCGTCAAATCCCATCTCGAATTAAATTTCGCTCTTCTATGCCACTAACGAAGAATAGTAAGTTTGATATTAACGCTCTTATTAGTGAAGGATTAGATGGAACAGAAGTAGTGGTAAATGTCGAAGAAACGAATCTATTCGTTGGAAAGATTACGATTCTTCCACCACAACAAAAAAGTAAAATAAAGCGTAAAGTAAAAGAATAAAAGTTTCAAAAAAAGAAACTTTTTTTCTTGTATTTTGAATTTATAGTATAATAAAGGTAGAATAGGTTGTGATGCTATGAACTATATGGTAGGATTTATCTCTTTAAATATGTATGCCTTGATTGTATGCCTATTATTAATAACTATTTTTTTCTCAAAAAAGAGACAAAGACAAGTTGAGGATCAATCTTATGCTCATTTTTTAGTATTTAATGCTTTGGCAACGTTTTCTGGAATTATCCTAGGAATATTGGTAACTCCTGCCTTAAATACTAATCAATTAGTCCTACAAATTGCTAATAAAGTCTATTTAACGTGTCTATTATGCTGGTCTTGTATTTTGAATTACTATACTATGTATATCAGTTTTTTAAAAAAGAAAAAAGATAATAGAAAATTTTTATCGTTATATAAGAATAGTATCTTAATTGCTATTTTGATTTTACTTATTTTACCAGTTGAAGTTGTATCTACGGATAGTGGAGCGCAGGCAGAAGGATTGTGTTTACTTTTCTTTTATACTTTTCTAGGGGTTGGATTTGTGGCTGATTTTATCAGTATTCTAACAGACTTCAAGAACATTCGAAGTAAAAAGTACTTACCAATTTATCTTTTACTAGTTTTGGGATTATTCTCTGTTTCTATTCAACTTGTTTTCCCATCTTTAAACTATTTAATTAATCCTTGTACTGTTTTAATTACTTTGGTTATGTACTTTACGATTGAAAATCCGGATATTAAGATTATCGAACAGTTGAATGCTGCAAAAGACCAAGCAGAAAAAGCGAATCGCGCCAAGTCTGATTTCTTATCGAATATGTCCCATGAAATTCGGACCCCTTTAAATGCGGTTGTCGGATTTAGTGAGGCAATTCTAGAAGAAAATGATATCGAGCAGATTAAATCAGATGCGAAAGATATCATTATGGCTTCTAATAACTTGTTAGAGATTGTAAATGGTATTTTGGACATTTCGAAAATTGAAGCCGAGAAAATGGAGATCGTCGAAACCGAATACGATTTGGTCGAAAATTTAAATGGTCTTGCAAAATTGATGATTCCAAGAATCGGAGATAAACCGATTGAGCTTCGGGTGAAATATGCACCAGATATTCCTCATATTCTCTATGGTGACGGTGGAAAAGTTAAACAGATTGTGATGAATATTTTAACCAATGCGGTAAAGTATACAGAAAGAGGATTTATTACTTTAGAAGTAGGTTGTGTCAATAGTGGAACAGAGTGTAAGCTCGTCATCTCCGTAGAAGATACCGGAAGAGGAATTCAACCAGAGAAAATTGACAGTATTTTTAACAAATTTGAAAGATTAGAAGAAGATAGAAATACGACCTTAGAAGGAACAGGATTAGGTCTTGCTATTACGAAACGGCTTGTTGAGATGATGGGTGGTAAAATTGTTGTACAAAGTAAATATGGAGCGGGATCTAAATTTACGGTTTATCTAAAACAGGAAATACGGATGGTAAGCCAAGAAGTAAAAAGAACAGTTACTTATGATACGATGGTAGATATTAGTAATCGAAAAGTATTAGTAGTCGATGATAATAAGATTAACTTAAAAGTGGCGACACGTATGCTTACGCCCTATCATTTAAATATAGAAGAATGTGAAAGTGGCTTAGAATGTATTGAAAAAATAAAAGAAGGAAAAGTTTATGATCTCATTCTCATGGATGATATGATGCCTAAAATGACAGGAACGGAAGCTTTTCATGAACTAGAAAAAATTCCCGATTTTCATACACCTGTTGTCGTACTAACGGCGAATGCTATTGAAGGGATGAAGGAAAATTATTTAAAAGAAGGCTTCAAAGATTATTTAGCAAAACCAATTGATAAGTTGGAATTAGAAAGAGTATTATATACGTATCTTACTTATGAGGAGAAAAAAGAAGAGATTTTTGAACCTCTTCCAGAAGAACTATACGATATCAATAAACCTCTTTCTGAGTAAAGGACAAATGAAAACGAGGATTATTCCTCGTCTTTTTGATAGTGGATAAGATCTCCTACCTGATAGGGGTTTTCTTCCCTAGGAAACTCTAAAGTGGCATATACGTTTTTCTTGGGTAGGATGATGTGATAAGGGGTAAGATGATTTCGAACATAGAGAACTTGATTTTCCTTAGATATCATTACAACGTCGATAGCTTCTCTCATGAAGAAGGTATGAATCGAATTGCATTTGGGAAAAAGAAGAATATCTTGAATGTTTTTTCGTCCCATATTTCCTTTAAGGCGCAAGAAAAAACGTTCACATAAAACAACGTTGAAAATCCTTGATTTTCCTTTTATCTTCATGGTATCACCAAATTCATTATAGCATAAATCCATTGACAAAACTAGGATTTCGAGATATACTCATAATATAGTCGGAGGCGAGGATATGAAAAACAATCGTGGGCAAGCTTTAGTAGAATATTTATTAATTATTGCTGTTATTAGTGTCGTAGCAATTGGAATTATCAAATTGTTAGGTGGCTATTTAAAAGATACGATGACCAAGTCTTCTTGTGAATTGACGGGGAGAACTTATGTAGCTGGGGAAAATCCTGGCGATGGGGCATGTGAAGAGTAAAGAAGTTGAAAAATGATAATTTTTATTATCATTTTTTTTTGCGGAAGTCTTTCTTTTCTTGGCAAGTTTTGGTATAATGGTTTGTGTATAATATAGGGGTGATAAGATGAGGAATCATCGTGGGCAAGCGTTGATCGAGTTTTTATTGATTATGCCAGTTATATTCATCATTCTGATGGCAATGTTTGATTTTGGCAACATTTTATATCATCGGTACAAGTTGGAAAATGAGCTAGATTATGTGGTAGGTTTATACTTAGATAATAAGGAAGAAGAGTTAAATCAATATTTAGAAGAAAATGATTTTACGATGGATGTTGCGCAGGATAACGCTATCAAAACAATCTATTTAAGGACGGATATCTCGATTTTCACACCAGGCTTGAGTCAAGTATTGGGAAGCTCTTATCGGGTAGATACCAGTAAGACTGTATATGAGGGATAGCTATGAATGAAAAGGGACAGACATTAGTTTTATTCTTGTTTTTACTACCGATTATCTTAATCCTTTTTATGGGTGTCTATCAATTAGGAAATCTAGAATTAGAAAAGAAGAAAATGGAAAGTGCGGTGGAAGAAACCCTTCGATATGGACTTTTAAATATCGAAAAGGAATCTATCAAAGATAGCATGGTAGAGATGTTTCAAAGAAGTTTTCCAGAAATATCGAGTGAAAACATTACGATTGAGATTGCAGAGGATAAAATCAATATGCAGGTTGAAGAAGAGTATTCTATCATATTTATTGATAAACAAGTGTTAAAAATCTCCTATGGAGGAGAAAAAATAAATGGAAAGGTTCAAATTGTAAAGGAATAGGGGTTCGATTATGAAAAAGGCAAAAATTTATACAATTACTTCGGTAAAAGGGGGAACGGGAAAAACCACTTTTGCATTAAATTTAGCAGCAACTTATGCATTAAATAAGAAAAAGGTATTAGTGATTGATCTAGATACCGCAGCAGGAGATATAGCTGCTCGTCTCGATTTAGAATATGAAAAAGATATCTATCACTGCTATGAAGATATTAGAAATCATACTTTTGATAAAGTAGAAGACTATATTTACCCATATAAGCAAGGAATTGATATCCTACCAGCACCAAAAGATCCTCGCTATGCGAATCGAATGGAAGCTGGGTTCTTGAGTTATCTATTTTCTAAGGTTTCCTTAAAGTATGATGTCGTATTAGTAGATACCAATCACTTACTATCTTCTTTAAATCTATTAGCATTTGACTATAGTGATAAAATCCTTTTTGTCATCAATAACGAATGTATGAATTTAAAGGGAATGCGTACGATGTCAGCCATTTTTGAAGATATGGAGTCTGACAAAATGGTAGTCGTTTTGAATGATTCAACGAAGAAAACGAATGGCGCATATTCTATTACTGATATGAAGAATGTAATGAAAAGAGAAATTGACTATCGTGTTCCACAGTCTTTCTATCAGAAAAAATATGATAAATATGTCATGAATGGAACGATTTTCTTATTAGATAAAAAAGTTCGTTCTCATTCTAGTAGGGCAGTAAAAGTATTTCAATTAATAGCGCGTTCGCTATTAAAGGAGGATTAATATGGGGAAGAAGTTTGTAGAAGAGTTTGCAGTAACCGTAAATAATGATGCTAGCACGATGACAGACTATGAGGCTTTCTCTAATAAAGAGTTGTTAGATGAGCTTCGCAATAAAATCATTCAAGGTTTGATTGATAAACACTTAAAAGAATCCAATATGACTTCTATCGCTATTCGTGAAGAAGTCGATGAAGCCGTTGAAGGATACGATTTGAGTATCGTTGAAAGAAGTTATCTTTACAACCTTATCGATAATGAAGTAAATGGCTATGGACCAATTACTGAATTGTTAGAGGATAAAGAGATTACGGAAATTATGGTCAACGGAAAAGACGAAGTCTATATTGAACTAGATGGTAAAATCTTAAAAGATGATAGTGTTTCTTTTATCAATGAGGAACATATTGTAAGAACGATTCAAAGATTGATTCAACCTCTTGGAAGAACGATTGATACGACGAGTCCAATGGTAGATGCGAGATTGGCAGATGGATCTCGTTTAAATGCTGTTTTGCCACCTCTTTCATTAAAGGGACCAGTTCTTACGATTCGTAAGTTTAAAAAGGAACTTGCCAATATCGATGACTTTTTAAGAAATGGAGCATTAACTCCTTATATGGCAAGATTCTTAGAGGCTTGTGTAAAAGCGAAATTAAATATTTTAATCGTTGGAGGAACTGGTGCTGGAAAGACGACTCTTTTAAACATCCTATCTTCCTTCATTGGAGAAAACGAAAGAATTGTTACGATTGAGGATGCCGCTGAGTTAGCTCTAGGACAAAAACATGTCATTTCTTTGGAAACAAGAAATCCAAATTACGAAGGAGAAGGCGAAGTTACCGTACGTGACCTTGTTATCAATTCTCTTCGTATGAGACCAGATCGTATCGTAGTAGGAGAGGTTCGTGGAAAAGAAGCCTTCGATATGTTACAAGCGATGAATACTGGTCATGAAGGTTCTCTAACAACGATGCATGCGAATAGTCCACATGATGCTTTAAACCGTTTAGAGACCATGGTTTTAATGGCTGGAATGGAGATTCCAGTTAGAGCCATTCGAGAATATATTGAAGAAGCGATTGATATCGTCGTTCAAATTGAGAGATTAACCGATGGTCGAAGAAGAGTTACTAGTATTTGTGAAGTAGATGGAATGGATGAGGGTGTTCTCAACTTGAAACAAATCTTTGCTTTCCATAAACAGGGATTAACAGAAAATCTTGAGGTAAAAGGAGAGTTTGTCTTAGAGTCTTACGTTCCTAAAGTTTATGCGAAAATGAAAGCGATGGGAATTTCGGATTTAGAAGATATTTTTGGAGAATAGGAGGGTAAATATGTTATTAGAAAACGAGGGTTATTACATCAGCGTAGCCTCTCATGAAGAGTTTACTCGTGACGATATTGTTGTTGACTATTTACCTGGAGAAGGGGTTGTAAACTATTCTTATACCGTTATTAAAAATGGTGAACAGTCAGAGACTGTTTACGTAGAGGATGCGACCGCTCAACGAATCGTTTTAAATGAAACAGGACAGTATCGAATTGAGTTTGTCAATTACAATACGGATGAAACCACGACTACTTTTGAAACGGGAATCTATAATATCGATAAAGAAGCTCCTAAAATTGAAATTTCAAAAGATTCTTTTAAAATTGAAGCAGGTTCTACATTAAATGTTTTAGAAGGAGTTCGCGCTACTGACCGTCAAGATGGAAATCTTACGACGAAAATAACGACGAATGCTGATACGATTGATTTCGATTCGTTAGGAAAGAAAGAGGTAACGTATAGTGTTACCGATTCTGCTGGTAATACGGCTACTCAAACCGTTACTTTTGAAGTTGTAGAAAGTCACCGAGCAGAAGTCTTTTTAACAGAATGTGTCATCATTGGCACGATTTGTGTTATTCTTTTCCTCATCGCTCGTTATTATCGAACGATGATGTTGGAAAGACGTCTTGGAAAATATACTTTGGAACCAGATGGTCGAACTAATAATTTCTTTGATCGAATCGTAGCGATGAAAAATGGAATGGTTCAAACGTTATCGAAACGGTTACAAAAGTATACTTGGATGGAATACTATAGCAGTCGCTATGAAAAGTATCAAATTGCTTTTAGAGAAAGTTCAACCGTTGATATTGTTGCCAAGAAGATTTTAATGAGTATGCTATTCCTAGTGTTTGCACTTGTTTCGGCAACTTTAAAACTAGAAGTGTTATCTTTCTTAGAAATGTTATTAGCACTTTTACTAGGTTATGTGTTAGTTGATGTTATCTATTGGGTGCGCTACCATTTTTATCGGAATCATATTGAGAATGATCTATTACAAGCTATCATTGTTATGAATAATGCGTTCCGTTCTGGGCATAGTATTCCTCAGGCAGTTGAATTAGTTGCGGAAGAACTAGAAGGGGATATTCATATCGAGTTTTTGAAGATGCATCGAGAGTTGTCTGTTGGACTATCGGTTGAAGAAGTCTTTGGAAGGTTTGCATCACGGGTTGGAATCGATGAGGTAAACTATTTGACATCTTCTTTATCCATTTTGAATCAAACGGGTGGAAATATTGTAAAAGTGTTTGCTTCGATTGAAAAGACTTTGATGAATAAAAAGAAATTACGGTTAGAACTAAAAGCATTAACGAGTAGTGCGAAATTGGTAAGTTATGTCCTAATGTTACTTCCAGCACTCTTTGTAGCAGGAATTAGTTTCGTTAGTCCAGATTACTTTTTACCACTTGTTTCTAGCCCAATCGGACTTTTGATGTTGTTAGTGATTATTTTAATCTATTTCGTATATATTTATATTATAAGACAAGTTATGAAGGTAAGGATGTGATAGCATGAATAAGAAAAGAAAAAAACTTTCTAGTGTTGAAAAGCTAGAGCACCAGCTTTCTTATCTAGGGGATTCTCGTAAATTCCATGCTAGCCGGTTTCTATCTGTTCGGTTATTAACGACCATTCTTTTGATGATAGGATTATATTATCTTACCGATATTACTTATTTTGTGATTCCTTTTCTTGCGATAGGGTACTATTATTTGCTATACTATATAGTGGTCTTGTATCCTATTCGCAAACGATGTGAACGATTAGAACGAGAGGCACTTACTTTCTTTGAAGTATTAACGCTTTCGTTAGAATCGGGAAGGAATCTAGAAAAATCTCTATCCATTACGGTTGCGAATGTAGATTCCGAACTCAGTCGTGAGTTTGCAAAAACGTTAAAAGAAGTTCAGTATGGTAAGGGATTGACCGAGGCTTTGAAAGCCATGAAGGAAAGAATTCCTTCTGAGACGATTAACAATATTATTTTGAGTATTACCGAAGCGAGTACGTTTGGTAGTAGTATCTTGGAAAACATGTATTCTCAAGTAGAATTCTTAAGAGAGAAACAAACTTTGAGAATTCGTGAGAAGATGAATCAAATTCCAAACAAGATCAGTATTATTTCAGTATTGTTTATGGTTCCTCTAATGTTACTTCTCATTTTAGGACCACTACTTATTCAATATTTAAGTTAGGAGAGTTCATATGAAATATTATTTGATAGGAATAAAAGGGGCAGGAATGAGTGCTTTAGCGCTTTTACTTTCTGATTTAGGCTATGAAGTAATTGGGTATGATGATGCTTCTGAACACCGTTTTACAGAAGACCGATTAAGAGAACGTGGCATTCCTATTTATAGTGAGCCAAATGATGTTTTAGATGAAGATACCATTGTTGTAAGGTCTCCAGCGATTCGTGATGAACACCCTGAGATGCAAAAGGTTTTTGCCATGAATCTAAGAAACTATGAATATCATGAAATGTTAGGAAGACTTTCTAAAAAATTTAATACGATTTGTGTGGCTGGATGTCATGGCAAGACGACGACAACTTCGATGCTTGCGCATATTATGCAAGACCTAGGTGGATGTAATTACATTATTGGGGATGGAAATGGATATGCAAATAAAGAGTCTAAAAGATTTATTTTAGAGTCTTGTGAATATCGTAGACATTTCTTAGAATATGAACCAGAATATGTCATCATTACCAATATTGAGTTGGACCATACCGATTACTATAAGAGTATTGATGATATGATATTAGCTTATCAAGAATTTGCTAATAAAGCATCGAAAATGGTGATTATCTGTGGAGATGATCCTTATACTCATTCTTTAGAGTTTAGTAAACCAGTTTATTTCTATGGAATAGGGGAAGATAACGATATTCAAGCTCGAAATATTGAATATCGCAATGATGGAACAAGCTTTGATGTTTTCATTGAAGAGGAGTACTATGGACATTTTGATTTACCTCTTTTTGGAAAGCATATGTTATTAAATTCTTTGGCGGTGATTGGCGTATGTCATTATGAAAGACTAGAAGCGAAAGAAGTAGCGAAAAGTCTAAGGACGTTCCATGGAGCTGATCGCAGATTTAAAGAAACCTTTATTGGAAATAATGTTCTCATCGATGATTATGCTCATCATCCAACTGAGGTGAAAGTAACGATTAAAGCGGCTCGTCAAAAATATCCAGATAAGACGATTGTTGCCATTTTTAAAGCTCATACTTTTTCTAGGGTAGAGGAATTCGCAGATGAATTTGCGAGCGCTCTTTCCTTAGCGGATAAAGTATTTGTCATGGATATCAACTACGACCGTGAGAATCCAGAAGATTATCCAAATATCAATGCTTATACAATTATTGATAAAGTAGAAGGTGCGGAGTATATTGAACATGGAATGGCAGAAAAACTGCTTCCTTATGACAATGCCGTTTTACTTTTCATGAGTAGTAAAGAAATCTATTTGCTACAAGAAGAATACATGGATTTAGTCAGTCAAAAAGAACAAAAGTAATTTGTTCTTTTTTCTTTTCAAATGATGAATTTTTTGGTATACTCATAAGTAGTGTAGTAGGAAGTGATTATGTGAAAGATAAAGAAAAAGAATTGGTAGAAAAGGAATCTACCGAGAAGAAGGAAACGAAAAAGTTAGGAAGAAAGCAAAAAGAAAAAAAATATGGAAAAATTTTGATGATGATCAGTTTCTTTTTTATTCCTGCTTTAATAGCTTCTCTCATTATTGCGAGTCATTCTGACCGCTTGATCAATTCGACGATGGAAACAATTTTACAGGTTTTACTTGGCTTATTTGTTGGACTTTTTTTAGTGGGTGGTTATTTTTTTATTAAACGAAGAAAGGAGAAAATAGACCCTTTTAAACCTCTTATTCGCGTTGGATATACCATTGTGATGATTTGTTATCTCGTTTGTGAAGTTTTTTGTCTTGTTCTTTTTTATGGACCTAATACTGATTTTCGGGATTGGTTAGTTACAACAGCGATGGCTACGATGAATCATCACTATTACTGTGAATGGTTTTATAGTGATGAAGAGATTGAAGAGGTATTCAGTCGAAACTATATCGCAGAACCCGATGGTTCTACCAATACGTCACCGCTTACAGAAATGCCACCTGTCTCTCCTGATGGAGTCTATGTCAATGAATATGAAGAAGCGGTTTTAAAAAGAGACCCAGGAACTCTTTATAAAATTATTCGTTTTAAAGTAAATAATTGTAATGCTTATTTAGCGGTTATTTACGATCCTTCTAAAGTAGGAGTGACAACGACGAAGTATGTCGGCAAGTATGGTCAATATGTAACCGAGATGGCGCAAAGGGAAAAAGCCGTTGTTGCTATTAACGGAGCTGGTTTTCAAGATCCAGGACATAGTAGTACAGGCGGAAGACCAACCGGAATTACGATTGTGGATGGAAAAATCGTTACTAACAATCAATATGGAAGACCAAAGTCTGGAGGACTAATTGGCTTCAACAAAGAAAATAAACTATTATTGTTAAAAAATGTAAGTGCTTCGGAAGCTCTTGAAATGGGAATTCGTGATGCGGTTTCTTGGGGACCATTCTTAATTGTCAATGGAAAAGCTGCCTTCACCAAAGGAAATGGTGGATGGGGATATGCTGCAAGAACAGCGATTGGACAAAGGGAAGATGGTATTGTCTTATTCCTTGTTGTCGATAGTAATGCTTCTCGAAGTAAAGGGGCTAGTATGGTAGATATGACGAATATCATGAAAAACTATGGAGCAATCAATGCGACGAATCTCGATGGGGGAACATCTAGTGTTATAGTCGAAAACGGAAAGTTAATCAATGACCCAATCGATTCTACTCTTGCTCATCGAACAAGACCGATTGCTACCTCTTTTATCGTAACGGAATAAAAAAAGAAGTTTTTTACTTCTTTTCTTTTTGACTTAAAATTTTCTCCGTATTCTTAAAGTTATATTTCGCAATTTCTTTTAGTTTATCTACTCCATATTTTTGAATAATTTTGATTCCCGCTTCATCTACTAGAGTAGAGGCTCCTTTGGGAAGAAACATATCTAGTGAAGTGGATAATTTTTCAAACTCACGAATAAAAATATACCGACTGATGATGGAAGCACACGCAACTGCTAACGATTTATCTTCTCCCTTTGTTAGAAAGGTAATATTACGAAAAACACGGTTACTTTCTTTTAAATAGTGGAAATAGACATAAGGTTTGGCAAACTCATCGACAATGACATAATCATAATGAGGAATCTCTGATGTAAGTTCTACTAATACTTTATTGTGAAGAATCGCTTTTAAGCGGTTCATATTCATCTCTTCAGAATATCTTTCATTATATTCTTTATTGGTTAGAATAGTACTTTTATAAGGAACTTTTTTGATAATTTGAGGGACGATTTCGACGATTTTATCATCGGTTAGTTTTTTGGAATCTTTAACGCCTAATTCCTCTAACCATGGAATGAGACTTTTTTCAACATAGGCACTAGTTACAACAATCGGTCCAAAATAGTCCCCAGTACCTACTTCATCAGAGCCAATGCTAGAAGAGTGATAGATTTTGGGATCGACGAATGTTTCCTTTTTTTCTTTTTTATCGGTTTCACTATTTTTGACATCCACCTTTTTGGTTGGATTGAGATGTCTTTCCCGTTCTATCCATAGCTGAGCCGAGATATCCGCACTCATTCCTTGAAAAACGGCTTTCCCGGATTCATAAACCGTTACGACACAGTCAGCATCATCGGCTTGAAAAACAGCGTAAGGAGGGGTCTTTTCCCGCTTATAGTCTGCAAAGAACTCTTCCATTTCCTTTTTGGTATTTTCACTGATTTTTAAAGTAATCGTCATATTCTCACTTCCTTCTTTCATTTTAACATAAAACAGGGGAAATTGATACTGTCATCACATTGCTTTTTTCAAGGAAAATGGTATAATGAAATTAGCTAAAATAGGAGGAATTCATGAATATTATTGATGTTGTCATTATTTTATTACTAGCGATGGGATTTGTTATCGGTATGAAAAAAGGCTTTACTCGCCAATTAGTCGATACGGTAGGAACGATTGCGGTTATCGTTTTAGCTTTCCTATTGAAGGGATTCGTATCGCCACTTTTCTACCATTATTTTCCGGTTTTTCAATTTTCAGGAGAGTTTGAAGGAATCACATCTTTAAATTTCTTATTGTATGAAGTTTTAGCGTTCTTACTACTTTTCCTCATATTCTCTTCCATTTTAAAAATTTTAAAATCGACGACGAAAACATTTGAAAAGATTTTAAAGATGACCATCGTCTTAGGAATTCCTTCGAAGATATTAGGAGGAATTGTCGGTTTGATTCAAAACTTTATTTTTGTTTTTATTCTTCTTTATTTTTGTAGTTTACCGATGTTCTCATTATCGATTGTGAAGGAATCTACTCTTACACCAAAAATTTTAGGAAGTACTCCAGGATTGACCCAACTCTGTCAAGGAACCTTAGAGGCATTTGAAGATTTTGAGAAACTTGTACAGGATTATCAAGGAGAGAAAAATCCTGACCAATTGAATCAAGAAACTTTGGATTTATTATTGGAAAAGAACATTGTCAATAAAGAAGAAGTAAAACGATTGATTCGGACAGGGAAAGTCAAAAACTTGACGGTAGCGGAAGAGTAGGGAAGTTATGCAGCGGTATTTTGCGCAAGAAAAAATAGAGAATCGTTTCCTTTTAAAGGATGAGGATTATTACCACATAAAAACGGTAATGCGAATGACCTCTCTAGATCAGGTAG
The DNA here is from genome assembly GCA_947626275.1 of uncultured Bacilli bacterium. Classification (GTDB taxonomy): domain Bacteria; phylum Bacillota_I; class Bacilli_A; order RF39; family UBA660; genus UBA5578. The sequence goes on along the minus strand of CANQRL010000007.1, from coordinate 30,319 downwards.
AAGTAGTTTATGAAGGTTCTGTCTATCTTTGCTCCTTATCTTTTGAAGGCAAAAAAATCACGGTAAGAATGGTGGAAGAACTGCCACAGGCTGTATCAAAAGAACCTAAAATCGTTCTGATTTTACCTTTCTTAAAGGAACAAAAAATGGATATGATTCTTCAGAAAGGAACGGAATTAGGAGTATCAGAATTTGTCTTTATCGACATGGAAAGATCCGTTGTAAAAATCGAACCAAATAAGGAAGCTACGAAGATAGAAAGATGGTCAAGAATTTGTAAAGAAGCTTCTGAACAGTCCATGCGAACGACGATTCCAACCGTTAGAATTGAAAGGGAAAAGGAACGCTTAGAAGAATTAGTGGGAAAAAAGATTCTCTGCAGTACGCAAGAAAAGGAAAAAACAATCAAAAATCTTTTGAAAAATATAACTATCTATGATACAATAAACTTGATGATAGGACCCGAGGGAGGGTTCTCGTCTAAGGAAGAACTATACTTTGAGAAAAAGGGGTTTACGAAAGCGAGTTTAGGTACGCAAATTATGAGAGTAGAGACAGTGCCTATCTTTTTGTCAAGTATAATCCGTTATGAATATATGGAGTGATACGATGGAAAAAATGTTAGATGCGATAGTAGGAAATAAGATTGTCTTTGCAATCATTATCCTTCTTTTGGTAGGAGTGCTTCTATCTCTTATCGTTTCAATCTTTAAAGGCTCAAAAAAGAAAAAGAAAATTCATATTTATGATGAAGAGGAAGAAAATGCGGATTTAAAGAAAATTAAGAGTAAAAAAGATATTGTTGATAAACCTGCGAAAGAAAAAGCAAAGAAAAAAGAGCCAGTAAAAGAAGAAAAAGAGGAACAAGAAGAAGATACAGAAGAAGAGGAAAAAGAAAAGGAAGAAGAAAAACCTCAAAAAGAAGAAAAATCTTCCGAAGAGAAAGATGAGGAGACAGAGGAAGAAGAACCTTATAGTGAAGAAAAAATTGCCGAACTAGAAAACATTGATGAAAAAGAAATTGAAGAGAGAATTGATAAAGAACATGAAGAGGCAATTGAAGAAGAACTAGAGGAAACAGAAAGCGACACGATTAAAGAAGCTCTCAATGACTTAAAAGAAGAAAAAGAAATGAGTCCTGAAGATGTCGTTCGAAAATTCGAACAAGAACAGGAAGCCCAATCTATTATTAGCTATCAAGAATTAGTAGATGCGGTTAAAAATAGGGACACGCAATATGAGGATGAGTTAGAGTCTAAACCACTTGCGACAGTGTCTGACTTCTTACCAGAGCAACCAAAAGAGAACGCTAATCAAGATCAAGATATGGTAGACTTGATTGAACAATTAGAGAAGAACAAATTAGACAAGCAAGAAACGGTAGAAGAACCTGACGAAGAAATGGAAAATGTAGAAGCTCTCGAAAATTTAGATATTTTAGAGGATGCGGAACCAGAAATCGATGAAGTAGAAGCATTAGAAACCGATGATGAGCAGACAAGAGAAGAAGAAATCGCTAAAAATGCAGTACGCGAAGCTTTAAAGAATATTCCCGATGATGGAAAGTTTAAAAAGACCGATGTCATTTCCCCTGTCTTTGGCAGAATTGAAGATGTTCAAAGCGATTATTCTAGTGTGAAGAAATTTAACCGAGAAGAAAAAGAAGAGTTGTCAGAACTTGATAAAGATGATAATATATTGAGTGAAGAGGCAAAGAATTCTATTGTATTTGCGAATATCAAAGCTCCTGATGTAACCAAAGAAAAATCTTCGGAGGATAAAGAGAAAGTAGCGGGAGATATTGCTCAGAATGAAGAGCTTTTAGAAGCTTTAAAAGATTTTCGTAGTAGTTTATAAGCCTAAGAGATTAGGCTTATTTTTTTGTAGGAGGTTTGGATGACTTTTAAAATTTTAACATTAGGATGTAAGGTAAATACCTATGAGTCCGAAGTAATGAAAGAAAATTTGATAAAAAATGGATATGTAGAAGGGGAGGATTTCGCGGACATTTATATCGTCAATACTTGTACAGTGACGGATACGAGTTCTCATAAGTCCTTGAAAGTAATTCGACAGTGTCTACGCAAAAATCCTAATGCGATTTTGGTGGTATGTGGTTGTATGATTCAAGTAAATCCTACCTCAGATACCTTAAAAGATGTTTCTATTTTACTAGGAAACAAGCATAAGAGTGAGATTATTTCTCTCATTCAGGAGTATCAGCAAAATCATCAGCAAATTGTAGCGGTTGAAAATGTGATGGAGGCGCCATTTGAAGCGATGGTATTAAACAATTTCAATCGAACAAGAGCTTTTGTTAAGATTGAAGACGGTTGCGAAAACTATTGTTCTTACTGTATCATTCCTTATGCACGTGGAAAAGTGAGAAGTAAAGATCCTAAGTTGGTAATCGAGGAAATTGAGAATTTGGTCCATCAGGGACATAAAGAGATCGTATTGACAGGAATTCATACAGGACATTATGGAGCAGATTTAGGAGAGTATCACTTCTCTTCGCTTTTACGCGATATTTTAAAAGTAAAAGGATTAGAAAGACTTCGAATTTCTTCCATCGAGATAACCGAGTTAGATGACGATGTCTTAGAACTTTTAAAAGAAAATCCTATCATTGTCAGCCATTTACATGTTCCTATTCAAAACGGTTCTGACACGATTTTAAAGAGTATGAATCGAAAATATGATAAAGCTTATTTTGAACAGAAAATAGAAGAGATTAGAAGAATTCGACCAAATATTTCTATTACGACGGATTTAATTGTAGGATTTCCGGGAGAAACGGAAGAACTTTTCCAAGAGACAGTGGAGACAATGAAACGCATTCGTTTTAGTAAGATTCATGTCTTTCCTTTTTCTTTAAGAAAGGGGACGAAGGCGGAAGAATTACCAAATCATATTGATGAGAAGACAAAAAAAGAAAGAGTTCGCATCATGATTTCGTTAAGTCGAACCTTGGAAGAAGAATACATGGAGAAATTTGTTGGAAAAAAGATTCTCTTTATACCAGAGAAATGGGAAGATGGCGTTTTAATCGGTCATACGGAAAACTATTTATTGATTAAAGCCAAAGGAAATCCGAAAGAGGTTCATGAGAATGTGTTTGTTACGATTACTTCTATAGAATATCCTTATTGTATTGGTGAGGAATGTGAAAAAGACACAACTGTTTAAAAATAAGGGATAGATGTCGTTATAATGAAAAGGAGAGGAAGAAATATCGCCGAAAGGAGAAAAACATGAACAAAGAAGAAAAGAAAGAGAACTAGTTAGAAGAAAAAACAATGATTTTGTTTGTCAAAACGCGTCCCAATTTGAAAAAAATCCATATTTTTGATAAAATAACCACAATTGTTTAAAAAGAACGAGTGGTCATCTAGTAAAATAGTGGCTATCAAAGGGGGAGTTATGAAGAATAGAAAGACGGTAGTAACCAAAGTTGTCGATTATATCGCATCGAACTTAGAAGAGGATGTTAGTATCGATGATATAGCGGGAACTTTTTACTTCAATAGACATTATCTTATGAAATTGTTTAAAAAGGAAACCGGTTTAACCATTACGCAATATCGAAACTATCAGAAGATTATCAATAGTATGGATGATTTAATCTATACCGATGATAAAATATTGAAAATCGCCTTGAATCATGGTTTTCACTCTCTAGAATACTATTCTGAAATGTTTTATAAAGTAGTTGGAATGAGCCCACTACAATTTCGTAAGTATGGTTTTTCTTTATCTACCCCTAAAGAGGAGGATAGTGAGATGACCAGATTAGATCGAATTCAATCCGATTTAAAAGAATTAAAAAAACTAAGAGAACAACTCTTAGGAGAAGAGGAAAAAACTTCTTCTAAGGTAAGAAAAGATCCACCAAAAGTTCTAGTTTTAAATCGAGAAAATCAAAAGAAAGCAGCATAAAAAAATAAAAGGAGCAATCCTTTTATTTTTTGTTATCAATAGAAGCTTTCAAGAATGCATCGAAAAGGGGATGTGGTCTTGTTGGCCGAGATTTAAATTCTGGGTGGAATTGACATGCGATGAAGAATGGGTGAGAAGGTAATTCAATCATTTCTACTAAATTGCTAGGTTCATTGATACCAGAAAAGACCATTCCCTGACTTTCTAATTCTTCTTTATAGCGATTGTTGAATTCATAACGATGACGATGTCTCTCTAATATCTTATCCGTTTTATAAATTTTATGAGCGAGGGTGCCTTTTTGGATCGTACATTCGTAATTTCCAAGTCGTAACGTTCCTCCCATATTGATAATCGTCTTCTGTTCCGCCATTAAGTCAATGACTGGATTGGCGCAAGTTTCATCAAATTCTCTAGAGGAAGCATCTTCTAATCCACAGACATGACGTGCAAATTCAATAACAGCTATCTGCATTCCTAAACAAAGACCTAAGTAAGGAATGTTGTGGGTACGAGCATATTCGCAAGCTTTAATTTTTCCTTCAATTCCTCTTTGGCCAAAACCACCAGGAACCAAGATTCCTTTGGAATTTTTGAATACTTCATCTAAGTTTACATTTTCTTTTTCTAAAGATTCGGAATCTACCCAATTAATGATTACCTTCCGGTTATGCTTATATCCCGCATGTTTTAAAGATTCCATGACAGATAGGTAAGCATCGTGAAGTTCTACATACTTTCCAACGAGAGAAATCTCAATTTCTTTCTTTAAGTTAGAAACGGTTTCAATCAAGTCTTCCCAATATTTTAATTCACTTGGCGTAACGGGAAGCCCAAATTGCTTTAGAATGATATCCTCAATATTTTGACGATGAAAGTTAATCGGAATTTGGTAGATATTATTGACATCGATTGCCTCAATAATATTTTCCTTTGGAATACTACCAAAAAGGGAAATTTTATTTTTAATATTGTCACCTAACTCGATACTAGAACGAGTAACGATAATATCCGGTTGAATTCCTAGACGGCGTAAATCAATAATACTATTTTGAGTAGGTTTTGTTTTTAATTCGTTAGAACCAAATAGGTAAGGAACGAGTGTTGTATGGACAAATAGACTGTTTTGAACACCTTGTTCCATCCGAAATTGCCGAAGAGACTCCATCATGACAGAGGATTCGATGTCACCAACGGTTCCACCAATTTCTGTAATGACGATATCAGCCTGACTGGTTGCGCCTGCTTCATAAATCTTATGTTTGATTTCATTTGAGATATGAGGAACGATTTGAATCGTTGCTCCTAAAAAGTCTCCACGTCTTTCTTTTTCAATGACGCTAGAGTAAATTTTACCATTTGTAATATTAGAAGTATAGTTGAGTTCTTCATCGATAAATCTCTCATAGTGACCTAAGTCTAGATCTGTTTCACAACCATCGGCTGTTACAAATACTTCGCCATGTTGAATAGGGGACATTGTTCCTGGATCCACATTCATATAAGGATCAAACTTTTGCATGAAAACCTTATATCCTTTGGCTTTTAATAAAAGAGCGATAGAAGATGCTGTAATTCCTTTTCCAAGACCTGAACATACACCACCTGTTACAAATACATATTTTGTCATAATAACCTCCCACAAAAACAAAAAATCTAGGAGAACTCCTCCTAGGCTCTCTTTCATTATAGCACTCAGGAATATGTGTTGTAAATACGTTTCTTAAATTTCTGTTAAATTTTTTTAGAACACGTTTACAACCATTCTTTTTTATGATAGAATGTAATTGTTGCCGGTTTAGTTTAATGGTAAAACAAGTCACTCGTAATGATTAGCTGTAGGTCCGATTCCTACATCCGGCACCATTTTTGCCGCAATAGTATAATGGTATTACGAGGCCATGGTAAGGCTTTAACGCAAGTCCGATTCTTGCTTGCGGCACCAGATAGATAATAAACTCGAACTTTTATAGTTCGAGTTTTAAAGTACTTAAATTTATGATAAAATTATTTTAGTAATTAAGGGGGGTAAAGATGAAAAAAGAGTTAATTAAAACAGAAATAGATGTTAATAACAATAAAATAAGTATTTTAAGAATTGGTGATACTGACTATATATCATTAACTGATTTAGCAAAATATTCTAATCCTGAAAATCCTGCTAATGTTATAATACATTGGATGAGTAATAAAGGAACATTCGATTATATAGGACTATGGGAACAATTAAATAATGAAAATTTTAATTTCACGGAATTCCGTGAAATTAAAAATAATGAAGTTGGATATTCATCATTTACTTTAAGTCCAAAAAGATGGATCGACAGAACAGACGCCATAGGAATATATTCTAAAGGTGGAAAATATAGCATAGGAACATTTGCTCATCCTGATATAGCATTTTAATTTGCTAGTTGGTTAAGTCTTACGTTTAAATTATATCTGATTAAAGAATTTGAAAGATTAAAAAAGAATGAAGCATATCAAGAAAAAATTGAATGGCATGCAAACAGAATTTTAGCTAGAGCAAATTATTTAGTACATACAGATGCAATAAAAAATTATATTGTACCGTTACTAACTGAAAAACAAAAACAATATGTATATGCAGAAGAAGCTGATGTATTAAATGTTGCATTATTTGGCATGACAGCAAAAGAATGGAGAGAAATTAATCCAAAATTGGCTAAAGAAGGAAATATTAGAGATTACACCGATTTAGTTCATTTAGTCATATTAAACAATTTAGAAAATTCTAATGCTGAATTTATTAAGTTAGGATTATCACAAAAAGAAAGATTAATAAGACTTAATGATTCTGCTAGAAATCAAATGGAAATATTAAAAAATAATAATGGAATAAAAGAATTAGAAAATATTGATAAATATTTAATTGGAACTAAATAAACATTGTTAATTTAGAAGACGACTTGTAAAAAGGTCGTTTTTATGTTATGATGAATACGTCAAGGGAACTTGCATAAAATAAAAAGGGAACATTCAGTTTTTCCGAGTTGAATGTCTACCCATTATGTTTGAGTGAGACACTTATTCTAGCGAACGAGTGTCATTTTTTTATAACTACTATCATAATGATAAGGAGAAATAAAATGATAGTAATGAACTTGAGAACTTTTAAAATAAAAGTCTTAGTTTTCATTTTTATCAAACCTCCTTTCTATGAAGATTGGAGGTAGACACTCAACAACTGATATTCCCTATAAAAAGTATACTATTTATTGTATATTAAAACAAGTGTTTGGGTATTTCTTTATTAAAAAGTTGTTGAACTTCTTCCCTTAGATAACTAGGTTGATGGTTTCTCTGATTTTTTAGGGTAAAATAGAAAACGACTGTGAAAAGGTCGTCTTTTTGTTATAGCCTATCTATCAAGAAAACTTGTATTCAATAAAAAAGGATAACATCTGATATATTTCAAATGTATCCAATAATACTATAGTAATCTTGATGTAATGTATTTTGTAATAAATTATTTAATTCTTTTTGGGGAAAATTTTTCTCAATAATTTTTGGATTCCTTTTTCTTCTTTTTGAACAAATCCATCTGGATAATCAACACCTTCTGGTAAAGTCATTTTCAAATGTCCTTGTCTAAACCATAAGATATCTCTTAAGGAATACATTTTAAAATCCAACAATTCGCATTGAGCGACCATGCCTAAATTCTTTTTGCGTTCTTCTTCTGACATGGAATTAAATTGTTGAGCAATTTCATTTTTTGCTTGCGCAATACTTTGTCCTATTTTGATAATCTCATCATCGGATAGATCTTTTACAGCATTATAATCGACCATCCAATCGATTCCTTTAAAAAATTCCATTTCACTATCTTTATCAAATTTTTGAAAGTCATATCGATTGCTATCATTAACGATTACTATTCCATGTCCAAAAACTTTCATAAATATGGAAGCAGGGATAGGTAAATCTGTACGATTTAAGTGAATGATATCATTCATTTGAACATAAACTGCCTTTTCTGTTATTATTTTCATAATAAAACCTCCATTGGTTATATATTATAATATAGAAACTTAAATTTTAAACAAAAAATGTAAATTTTATTTCACTTTATGTTATACTGTGATAGGTAATAGCAGCTTATGAATGGTTCTTTAATCCAAAAGCTAGTGTACTTGAGAGTAGTGGCAAATCTATCTAAATTTATAGGAAAGAACTGTGTGCGTTTCAATTTTTTATTAGGAGATGGTTGTATGAAACCGATAATTAGGAAAAGAAAAATAGAAGATTCGAAGGAATTAGCGCACGCTATTGCCCTTGTTTGGAACACAACTTATCGAGGAATTGTTGATGATGATTTTTTAAAGGAATTATTAGAAAACGAAGAAGAAAGCGCGGAAAGATTAAAGAACAATATAGAAAGTCAACCGAATTACTACGTTTTAACCTTGCAAGATAAAATCATTGGTTGGGTTTACTATACGTTAGAGAGTGATAAATATGAAAATGCCGCTGAAATCCATTCATTATATATTTTAAAAGAATATCAAGGAAATGGTTATGGTAGATTGTTATATCATTATGCGGTTAAAAAGATAAGAGAAAAAGGAATCCAAAAACTAGTAATCGGATGTCTAGATGGAAATCCTTCTAATCATTTTTATAAACATCTAGGTGGCAAGTATATCGGTAATCATCTATTTAGAGAAAAATATATCGAAAATATCTATTTATTTGAGCTATAAAAAAACTACTTTCAGACAGAAAGTAGTTTCTTTTTTTCAGGAAAAAGAAAACTATCTAAAGGCGTTTATAAGTTTCTTTGTCATAATCACTATAAATAGCGTCATATAAATAGCTGTTTCTTAAAGTAGGAATCATTCCTCCACAAACATTAGGAACTTGTTCGATATCCGTGATAATTCCTTTTTGCAAAAGACTGCTTCTTATTCTTTCTAAATTGAAATCAATAGAATCTGTTAAGGACCAATAGGATAGCCCACTTAACCTGATGCCTGAGCTACGAATAATAGAAGAGATTCCATCTATTTTTTCTCTTTTTTCATTATATTTTTGTTCGTAAAAAAGTTGAGGATTCTTTCCAATGGTTTGTAATGTTTCTGCTTCACTTAAGGATAGGTCAAATTCTGTTATTTGAATTTTCATTCCTTGGGTATCTTGTAAGAATTTAAAATCCTGAAAACATTCTTGTATTTTTTCATATTCGGTTTCGAAAGTGATATGCGTTTGCGAACCTAATGTATCAATTAAGCCATTGGATGTAGAGTTTATAGATTGTAGTACTTCAAATACTTTCCTTCTTCTTTTCGTATTTTCTAAAAACGGTTCGTTATATAGATAACTTACTCCCTCTGGTTTATGAACCCTAGCATATTCAAATACTCTACAAAGATCTGGAATACTGATGCCATACTTTGTTTCCCAAATGTTTTCATATTCTCCTTGTCTATTTTCATCAAAACTTACGATTTCATTAAAAAGATCAATAGACTGGATAACCGGTGTTCCATCTGCTAAGCAATGAGTAGCATTGTATTCATTTATAAAATCTATGGAAGCTTTTACATAACTTGTGAGTATTTCTAAAATCTCTTCTTTGGTTTTTCCGACAAATAGACTTTCATTTGCTCCTCTCGTTAGAAGGGAATGAAATCTAATGTGTTTGTTATTTCGCAATGCAAAATCTAATCCTCTTTTAGCAAGATAGAAGTCGAAATGGTCTTGATTATCAGGCTCTAAAAAAGGGTTAATGACAGTTTCTGGTTCTCCAGAACCAATTAATAACGTGTCAAATGTCGATAGTCTTTCGTTGAGTAATACAAACTCATTATATAAATGAGGCGCAGTAACTTGATCCCGTTCTAGGGAAATAAAACGTTGAACTTGTTTCAAAATGTCAAGGTAACTATTGGGGTATTGACTTTTAAGATATTCTCGAATAAAAGTAGTGCTCCTAGTATCTCTTCCTGCATATGCATTTTTGATAGTGATAATCTCTTCTTGGTTTAGACCTAAACGCTTTAAGGTATTATTTAATATATCGATTTTTTTACTATCATGGGGAACGAAAGTCTTTTGATATTTTTCAAATACTTCTTTTTTTGCTGCTTCTAAATCTTTGGTAGCAAGATTTTGTAAATTTTCTATCGAAAATTCTCCCTTCAGTTGTTCACATTGGCATACAAAAGAAATTAACTCTTCCTGTGTTTGACATTGGACAATTGATAACAAATCTAATTGTTCACTACTAAAATATCCACCAATACTGTTAGCATCGATATTTAAACAAAAGGAATCCATAATACCACCTATATCCTATTGATATTATATCATACCTATTGAAATTATGATAAGCTCATTTTCATAGGTGAAAAATTATGTTAGAATAAAGGAGTAGGTGAGATTATGAAACAAAAATATGTAAAAGTAGTATTTGGAGAGACTTCTGGTGCGAAGGCATCGTTTCAATATAAAATTGGTGAGGTAAATATCGATGAGAATTTTCATCCTGAAAAGGAATCTCCTGAAGAAATGGGAGGATTTAATTTCTCGACGGAAGATAAGATTATAAGGTGGTTGGTTCGAGGGGACACTTTATACGATGTGAAATTACCAGTCGGAGCCATTGTTGTCGATTGTCCAAGCAAGTCGACACCTCATGGTGTTTTCAGGACCAATAAAATCATTTTAGAAAATCCACGCAAGGTAACGGATGAATTAGCTATGGAACTTTATTTACAATCGACTATTCCGGAGAAATCCTACTATAAGGCTTTAGCTGGATTAATGGTAAGAGGATATCGAAAGACAATGAGGAAAGTAATCGAGGACCATGTTTCTATTCAAAATATTGAGGAAGTCTTGAAAGAAGTAGAAGACTTTTTAAAACCAGAAAATGGAAAAGGATCTGGTTCAACAGAAGTTATTGAAGAGGGTTTATCCATTCTTCATCAAATTCAAGAAGAAAAAGAAAAAGCGACTTTATGTTAAAAGCCGCTTATTTTTGAAAATTCTTTCTGACACTCTCAATTTCTTGTAGTTCAAATTTGTATTTTTGGGTTACCTTAGGATATTTTTTATGATCGACTTCTTCTTGAAAAGAAGAAAGAGAGCGAATCCATAAGGCTCCATCTTCATATAACTTTCGATAGATGACAACGTCTTCTAGTGTCTCACAATCTTTAGCAAAATCTACAACGAGATAATAATCTCCTTTAAAATGTTTATAAACTCTATTTAACAATATTCGATTCATATCTTACTCCTTTCTCTTATTATATCATTTTTAGAATAGAATTAGAATTCTTTCAAAATATTGCTTCTTTTTTTAAAAAGAACATGCTATAATGGGGAAGGTAAAGCTAAAACGGTTGACAAAGAACGATTTTTTAGTATAATAAGACTAAATTTGACAAGGGGATGATTTTCGTGTTGGATAGAAATTCTATAAATAAAAAGTTAAAAAAATTGGGTGTCAAAATAACGGCGGTTGGACTTGGAATTACATTGGCAGTATCCGGAACAATAGGATATCATTTATGGAAAGGACATCAAGATTCTGATGCAGATACGACTTTACCTCCAGGTATTGAAGATAATCTACCAGATGAATCACCAAGCGATGATTATGTGATAGAGGTTACGCCTGAGACGGGAAAGGATCAAGAACAGGAAGACGACTTATTTCCAGGATCTTCCGAGCAAACTTCTGATGATAAAGAAAATACCACCAATACCCAGCAAGGAGATACAACGAAGCCAGAAGATACAAAAAATCCAGGATTAAATGATTCAACCAGTTCAAGCGTAGAAACAAAGCATAAACATCAATATACCTATATAAGTATAGATGATACATTACACGAAAAAAAATGTGAGGGTTGTGGCGAAACGGAAAAGATAGAACACTTTTTTTGTGTTCTATCTAGTAATTATATATATAATTACAACTTTTATACGCAAGAAACCATTTATGAATGTAAGGACTGCCATCATCGAGTTGTAAAGTCTACTAAGTTAGAAGATATTCAATTTGGAGACTGGGTTTATAATGAAAAAACTAAGCAGGATGAAAGAAAAGCTTTAAATTATGATATTTACGAGGCTAGAACTCATCAACACGATGACTTTTTAACATTTTCTTCCTACGATGAAGAAAATGAGTATTACACCTGTATATGTGGCTATCAAAAGGCGGTAAAACACCGTTTAGATGCAGGTAAAAAGTTAGAAGACGGTTCTACATTCTTTGATTGTTTAAATGAAGAATGCGGTTATACAAAGACATTGAAGCCAGCTCCACAACCAACTCCAGGTGGAGGGGAAACAAAACCGCAACACACTCATGCCTATAACACCCTTTTATCTTATGATGCGAATGGTGAGACATGGGAATGCAGTTGTGGTAAAACGACAACGAAATCTCATAGCCTTACAACTGTTCAAAATGCGGATTATTCACAAGATGTCTCTTGTGAAAATCCAGGATGTAGCTACTCTTATCATATTGATCATAGTCATGCTTTTGACAGTCTTACAAGGATAGATGAAGATGGTGAGACATGGGAATGCGAATGTGGTGAGACGACTAGCAAACAACATCAATTAAAGACCACGGTTAATCCAGATGGCTCTCAAGATACGACTTGTGAAAATGAAGGATGTACTTATACGAAACATGTTGATGCACCAAAACATGAACATAACCAAGATGGTACAAGAGAAGAACTTATTGAAGGTTCAGACGAAGATTGCTATAAAATTGTAACCTACTGTACAACTTGTAATGAAGTAATGGGTACTCAAATCGTAAAACACACAACGGAATCTAAAATAGAATTTACTTATGATGTTGATAGTGAGTGTTACAATACGGTTGTAACCTGTACTCATTGTGGGAAAGAATTAAGTCGGACGCCAACGGAACACAACTTTGAATTCAATGGAAAACAAGATGAAGAGTATGAGTATCTAGAATGTGCTTGCGGAATGGAAAAAACAAGAAATCATACCATGGATTATGAAAATGGTACTTATGATGGTACAAAAACACATATAACATATAAATGTACAACTGATGGTTGTGGACATACGGAAACAAAAGAACACCATCACGATTATCAAGTAGATCATTATGACGATGATCAAGAATACTTAACTTGTCCTTGTGGAGAAGAATATACTCGTCCACACTCTTATGAACATGGAGATTGGGGTCAATGTCAGACATGTGGAAGTAGCAAAGAACAACCACATCAACACGTAGAATATTTGGCGGAAACGGATAAACCGGCAAGTCCTGTCCCTGACTATTGCTATATTGAAATTTATAAATGTTCTGATTGCCAAGAAGAAATAAGACGTGTAAGTGTTCCACACGATTTAGACTATGATCACCCAGTTACCTCTATTTGGGGAACAGAATATCATTGTAAGAATATGGATTGCGATTACTTTATAGAAATAGAAAATGATTTTAGCTCTCCTCTTGACCCACCAGGTATAGAGGAAGTGGCAGCACCGGTATCAACGCCTACAGTGACTTTAGAAGAAACACTACCACCAGTAGATGTATCGGAGACAGTTCCAGAAGCGCCTTTACCACCGGCAGAAGTACCTGAGACAGTTCCAGAAGAAATTCTCCCACCAATAGAAGTGTCAGGGGTAGTCCCAGAAGAAACTCTCCCACCAGTGGAAGAGCTAGGAAACACGGAGACAGAAGAAACGGAAACTTCCCAATATACCGAGGAAGAATATGTACAAGAAGAAATTACAATTGAAGGAAAGCAACTAGTATACACAATACGTAAAGATTATTATGGATGTTAGGGGTTGTGATTATGAAAAATAAGAAAAAATGGTATCAATCAGTAAGTAATTGGGTTTTAATTGTTGCTTGTATTATTTTAGTTCCAATTTTAGTTTTGAATATTTGGATTATGATTCAAGCCAAGACAAACAAGAATGCTATTCCAAGTGTTTTTGGATATAAACCTTTTATTGTTTTATCTGGATCAATGGAAACAGAGATTCATAAAGGAGATTTAATTGTCACTAAAAAAGTAGATCCAGAAACACTAAAAGTAGATGATGTCATTGCTTTTAGGGATGCGGAAGAAACTGTTACTACCCATAGAATTATTGATATAGTAGAAAAAGAGGGAGAAACATATTTCATTACCAAAGGAGATAATAATAATACCCAAGATGACAATCTGGTATCCTATAGTGATGTAGAAGGAATTTATGTATTTAGAATTGCCGGAGTAGGTAGCATGATGAATTCTTTAGCGCAACCTACCACGATTATCATCCTTGTACTTGGAATTACGATTATCTTTGCAATTGGTTTTTCTATCTCTACGAAAAAGCAAAGAGAAGAAGAAAGAAAAGAATTCTTAGAATATAAGCGAATGAAGAAAGAAGAACAAAAGAAGGAAGAAGAGAAAAAATCAACTAAGAAAAGTTCTTCGAAAAAGAAGTCTTCTAAAGAAGACTAATTAAACATTTGGTAAACACACTATTGATAGAGTGTTTACATATAGATATAGGAATGCATAAATTCCTATGCATAAAAATTTATGCAAGAAAAAAGAACTAGAGGGAGGTGAAAAAATGAAAAAATTAATCGCATTCGGAGCTTTAGTATTAGCTGTAGTAGTTACTGGATATTCAGTAAGTGGAACTTATGCTAAGTATACTAGTAACGAGACAGTTACTGATACTGCTAAAGTAGCTAAATGGTCTTTTACAGTAGGAGGTCAAGATTTGGCTGCTGTAGAAAAAAGTATTTCAGTAAACATTTTTAAAACAGCAACTAAGGATAGTTTAATTGGAAAAAATTCAGAATCAGGAATTATTGCACCAGGAACTGAAGGAAAAGCTACTATTACAGTAAAAAATGCATCTGAGGTAAAAGCACGTTTCTCTTTCTCTATGGCTGAGAGTGGTTCAAGTGCTGTAAAAGGTTTACCTTTACAATTTGCAGTAAAAATGGATGATGATTCAGGCAGTGTTTCAGAAGAGGATTATAAATCATTAGCTGATGCTAAATTAGAGAATATTGCAATCAATGATTCTAGTGATCATACAATAACTATCTATTGGAGATGGAAAGATGCTAGTGTAAGTGATGCAGCTGATACAGCTTTTGGAACAGCTTCTGTAACAGGAACTACAGACTATGTAGTTGATATCACTTTAAAAGCAGAGCAAGCTGCAGTTAGCCAGGTTGGGGCATAATTACAATTGGAAGTCATTGAACTTCCAAATAAATCCATAAATTATTATGGATTTATTTGAGAGTTTAATGTAAGAAAGGAGAAAGAATTATGGATGATAATCAAAAAGATAAAGATAATGATAAACATCGGATAAGAACAATCATTAAAATTATAATTATCATCATTATAATTCTTTTATTATTGATGCGATGTGGGACAGATTGGTTTGGAAGAATTGGTGGCTTTTTCAATAAAGAAGCAAATGTTCATATCAAACCAGATGATGGAACAGAACAAATTATTACGGATAAGGATTTAAAGTTTCATAGTAAGAAAATAGAGTTTTCTTTAAGTGATAAAGATGCTAGATTAACTTTTTACTATAAGAATATTAATCCCAAAGAGTTTACTTGTGTGACAAGTGATGCCTCTATTGCCACTTGTTATGTTGAAAAGGATTATGTTGTTTTGCTCCCTAAAAAAGAGGGTACTGTTGATGTTACTCTAGAGGCAAAAGTAAATGGCAAAATTTATCGGGCAACGGCTCAAGCAACTGTTTTAGAACCAAATCGGTATATTGAGTTAACAAAAACAAGTGGGACTATTGATTTAGTGGGTACAAAAGTGTTACGTATTCCTATTACGTTGGTTCGCTTATCGGAAGGAATGGAAGTAAGTATTAGTGATCCTCTAGTAGCAGATGCCAAGATTCAAGATGATGTATTAGTTATAACTGGTAAAAAAGTAGGAAAAGCAGATATTACTATTACTGTAGAAGAAAATGGAAAGACCTATACAAAAACTTTCCTATTAAAAGTAATCGATACGACAAAGAGTAGTGATTCTAAATTAAAGAGTCTAAGTTCTTCTTTAGGTGGTCTCACGTTTTCTTCTAGTCATTATCAATATTTTATTGGTGTTTCCTATGAGCAAGATACGCTTTCTTTAGATGCTATACCAAATAGCAGTAAAGCCCATGTTACCTGTGAATTTAATGGTCAAAAAGTCGACTCTTTAAAGAATTTAAAGTTAAAAGAAGGAAATAATAAAGTAACTATAACGGTTCAAGCAGAAGATGGTACGAAAAGTACCTATGAGGTTGATATTTATCGTAGTGCGAGAGTAGTAAAAGATAGTGCTTTAAAGGATTTAAGTGTTAGTGCAGGGAAGTTAACGCCTTCTTTTGCAGATGATGTTTTAAGTTATAAAGTGGAAGTAGGTGCTACTACTGAAACTTTCACTTTAAAAGAGAAAACAGTAAATGAAAATGCAAGTGTTCAATATCAATTTAATGGTAAGAAAGTCGATTCTTTAAAAGATTTAGAATTAAAACCGGGACACAATAAAGTAGAAATAACGGTGACGGATGAAAAGGGAGAAATGACTACTTACACAGTAGATGTCTATCGAAAAGAAAGAAAAGTAGTATTTTTAAAAGATTCTTATCATGCTTATATCGAAGATGGTCAATTAAAAGTTCCTTATACGGTTTTAGAATATGAGGAAAATACGGATACTTGGGTAGAAGTAGAAGATTATGATGAAAACGATTTAGGAATAGAGTTTGATGGAAACTACCGAGTAGAAAAGGGTATGGTTACCATTATTCCTGAAAAGAAAGATATTGATACTTCTAAAAAATTAACCTTTCACTCACAAGGAGAGACTTATGAAGTAGAAGTAGAAATCGGTATGTATGACTATTTCCTTGAAAGTGAGTCTAATTCTTATGAATTTAATGAAAAAGTGGGAGGAGACTTCGTTCTTAATAACGATTTATTAGGAGATGAAGTAACTGTTGAAAAAACAGCAAATGGTATTATTGTTAGGAATAAATATAATCCCGAAATATATATTGAAATCACAGGAGATGTTACTTTAACTTACGATGAAGGAACGAATTCTTTAGCGGTTCATGTTAGTAGTGGTAAGGTTGGATACCACAGCATTCATGTGAAAGGAATGGCTTATGGTCGAGAAATTAATGATTTTACAGTGGATGTGGAAGTCATTACAGAATTCTTTGTTAATTTATATGCGAATGGGGGATTCTATAATGAGTTTGCTTCAGAGATTCATTTAAAATTAGAAGAGGGTAGTACTTTAAACTTAAACGAGTATACTGCTTATTTCTCTATAGAAGAAACTTGTGAATACTTAGAAGCCATTGGATATAGTAAAAGAAAAGATGCCAAAGAAGGAGATACGGATATCTATCCATTGGAATCTCAACTTACAATCCAAGAAAATCTTGATCTATACGCTATTTACTCTGATGTAAAGGTAGAAGAACCAAAAACGAATCAATGGTTATATTTGACGGAAGTAGATTTCTTTAAAAATGAAGATTATTATAAAGAATATGGAATTCGCAATATGATTTATCCTGGTGCGAATGGTACTTACCTTATGAATATCACGAATGATACTGATAGAGATATCACGGTTACGGGTATTTCTTTAACGGAATTAAAATCGATTTGTTTAGAAGATGGATGTATCAATATGGGATATCAAATTATTCCACAAGATAGTGATCCAATCTATGGAAAAGAAGATTATACCGTTTTAAATCAGGATAAAGAAAATATGGATAACAATAAGGAAACTTATAAAGGTGCCCAAAACTTATCGATAGGAATTCCAAAAGGAGAAAGTAAAGATATTTTAATTAAATGGAAGTGGGTAGAACAATCTGACACGCTAGATACTGCAATTGGAAATTACGTGAAAGAAACAGAAGATGATACGTATTCTCTTGCGGTTGGAATTCAATTCACAAGTGAAAATACAGCTTGTAAGAGAGGTTAAAAATGAAAACAGTTAAGAAAGCGATATTTGTTATTGTCACTATTCTCCTTCTTCTTGTTTTCCTTTTTAATATTTATAATTTTGTTCAAATTAAGGTACTGAAGAAGGATCTTGCAACCATCAATGGCTATGCTGTATTAGAAGTAGTTTCTGGTTCCATGGAGCCAACTATTAAAATAGGGGATTATGTCATTATTGATACGAAAGAAAAGAATTATCAAAAAGATGATATTGTAACATTTTATGATATGAATGGTTCTTTTGTAACTCATAGAATTGTATCTATCGATGGGGATTCGATGATTACAAAAGGGGACAATAACAATACAGAGGATACTTCTTTACCTACTGAGAATATTGTAGGAAAGTATGTTATGCGATTAAATAGTTTAGGAATTATTGTATCTAGCTTACAAAAACCATTTGTGACGGTTATGATATTAATAATTGGCATTTTAGTATGTTTCTTAGTGAGTACCGATAAGGATGGAAATCCTATCTTAGAGGAAGAAGAAAAAGAATATCAAGAATTTCTGGCTTATAAAAGTAAGAAAGAAAAAGAAGCTTCTTTACCAGAAACAGAGGAAAAAACATCGAAAAAGAAATTAGCAGAACCAAAAGAAAAGGCTACTACAAAAAAAGACGTTACAAAAAAGAAATCAGTCAAAAAAGAAGATATGTCAAAAGAAAAAAACCAAGCAAAGAAAATGCCAACGAAGAAAAAACAGACGAGGAAGACAACTCCTAAGAAAAAAGCATAGGTGATTAAGGATGAAAGGATTATTACATAGTAAGAGATTTAAAAAGAATTTAACAAAATGGATATTGATGTATATTGGTGTAATAGGTCTACTTACGACAGTAATAACCTATTCTAAATATATGACAACTCTACATGGGGAGTCAGATACTGCTCGTGTTGCTAAGTTTGCGATTGATATTCGTGATGATAAATGTAGTAATGTGGTAACAAAATACTGCAATTACGATACTTACCGTTTAACGGATGAGATAGAGTATTATTTTACCGTAGACGCAACTGGATTGGAGGTAATTACTAAAGTTTATCTAACTTTTACGATTAACTCTAATTTTGAAATAGTAAAAAATGAGATTACGGAAATTGATCCTACTACTTTAGAAGAGCGGACGATTTTACTAGAAAATAATTCTGGTAGTACGGGCCTTAATTATGTGAAAACAGTAAAAGAAGGAATTGATAATTTTGGACCTGGTGGAAATACCAAAAAGATTTATAAAATTGTTTTAAAATATAATGGATCAGATTATGCGTCCTCTTATCCATATGATGAGAATAGACCGATTGTTCAGTTAGATTATTCTGCCATTCAACAAAAAGCTTAAAGAAAGGAAGTGAGAGCATGATACTAAGAAAATTAGAAAGAAAAAAACCAGTAATCATCACGATGATATTTACAATTATCACTTTATTATCAATCCATTTTAGTACTGTGCCTCTTTCTTTTTCTAAATATTATAAAGATGGAAGATTAAGTTATAATAGTGTCTTTTTACAATTACAAAAAGGTGGTTTTAGCGAGTCTATGGCGCTTACATCTCCTTCTACTTATGAAAAAATTAGTGTTACCTTTTCTTTTCCTAGAAATGATGTTATTCGGGAATTAGAGAAAGAAACCTATACAGTGAATATTCCGGATGGATGCTCTTTAACGAGCATGAAGGAAAATCTTGAATCAGGCTCTGCTGGATTGATAGATAAAAATCAAGTAACTTATGTAGGAAAAGGCGCTGCTACTCTCAATGTTGTTCTAACTTGTGATGTTCCAAAAAGGGTAGTTGGGGATAAAATTCAAATTCCTGTTTCTATTACACAAATGGTCGAAGGGGATATTGCTAGTTTTACCTATATGAGTGGTTTACGGGAATATGATGAACAAGAATATTTAGACAATCATTTGCAAGCTACAACGGATTTAAAAGTTATGAAAAACACCTCTTCTATTTACGATGATTTAAAACATTTATTAGAGAAATCCTATATCCCTAGTTATGTCGAAGGAAAGTATAATAGTCAGTATGTGGTTCTAATGAGAAATGCAATTTTAAAATATATTGAAAAATTTAAAGAAGCAAATTCTGCCAATATTGATAGCTATAAAACCATTAGAGATGGAATTGTTATTGATACAACGAGTGACCCATTATACTATATTTTTCACATACAGGATAGTTTTATAGCTTATGCCATGACGTATACACAAGATATCAATCAATACATGTATTTTAATATCACATCAAAGGATGAGTCTACTATTCAAAATATTCTAAGCAACTACATTAGTTACCTTTTTCCAAATGATGTTGCGATTGTTAGTGATTACTTATCAAAGAGAAACTTTGTCGCTTACATTATTGGTAATGAAGAAAATATTCCTGGATTATCCAAATATGTCGACAGTATGAACTCTAATTTTGTTAGAATTGACATTTCTAAATTGTTAGAAGAAATCAAAAAACCAGAGGAAAAAGAAGAAATCATTGAAGTAAAGTTTGACAGTAGGGGAAATATGACAAATTCTTATATTGAAGAAGTCAAAACATATTGTGGTGGCTCTTGCTTGAGTGAAGATATGATTTCTATTTTGACAGGAACAAGCAAACCAGTAAATTTAAACATTTTAGGGGCAGTGGTTAAAAATAGGCAAAATAGCATTAGTGAAGCATTCAATTATTACTTTTTAGTGGAAAATTATAATGTAGAAACAGAGAAAACAGAACGAATTGTTTTACATATCTATTCAGCAGGAGGAACTGGAGTTTCAACCTTTGTAACGATTATTCCACTATCTATGCCGGAGATGATTACGGCTACTTATAGTTTAAGTACTGAACCAAATAATCTTCAGATAAAATTATCTACTGCAAAAGAGAATAAAGATACTTTAGAAGCATTTGCTAAAGAATTATATAAAGCCTTTGGCATAGAAGATGCCCTTATTACGACTACGGAAGATGAGGGTGGAAATGTAAATGCTGAATTTACAATTTCTATAGAGGATGCTACTATCTTTTATGAAAAGTCTCAGATAACAACTAATCCGTCAATAGGGGATTTACCTAATCCAGTAGAACCACCAAGTATGGATGAAGAGACAAAAAAAGAGGAAGATGAACCTTCTTCTAGCGAATCAGAAGAAGAGATAAAAGAATAATTCAAAAAGCAAGATTAACTTGCTTTTTTGGTGTTACAAACATTTACTATTTTGAAAAAATATTGTATAATGTAAATGTCTTTTGCGAGGATGGCGGAATGGTAGACGCGCTACTTTGAGGTGGTAGTGGCTTATGCTGTGGGAGTTCAAATCTCCTTTCTCGCACCATCATGATGATTATCCCTTTATTTTAAAGGGATTTTTTAATATTTCAAAAAGTTTTGGTCTTGTTTTTGGTCTTGTTTTACTGAATAATTGCTTTGATAATTGTCTATTTTTTTCATACAATTTGCATAATCTTCCTTGAATAGGTGGGTGTAAGTTTTTAGTGTTTCATTTACGCTGGCGTGCCTTAAGATTTTCGAAATAACTGTAATTGGGATATTAATTGAATTTAACCATGTCGCACAGGAATGCCTAAAATCGTGTATGCGAATATGCTTTTGTATGTTAGCAAGTTTAAAATATTTATCTTTGGCACATCTTAAAGCATTTTCAGAAATTGGATGTTCTCCATTAAAAATATACCATTTTTCATTAAAACCATCTTGCTCTTTCCAATAATTAATCAATTTAGTAATTTTTAAATTCAATTCCTCATTTAAATCAACTGGAGCTTTTGATGATGCTGTTTTTGGCTCTTTTAAAATGTTCTTTTTTGACATTGTATGATTTACCATCAATTGTTTTTTTTCACTATTGTAGTCTTCAATTCTAAGCGCTCGTATTTCTCCAATTCGCAAGCCTCTGCTAAATTCTAATATAAAAAAAGTATTATATTTTAAGTTGGATTCACTTGCATTTTTTAATTTTAAGAATTCTTCATAGTTTATTGTTTCATAGACATGGCTACTGTTTGACAATTTTATTTCTTTTGGTGATCCAAACTTTCCACATTGTTCAACAAAATTTTGTTCACAATATCCTTCTATAATTGCAAATTTAATCATACGGTTTATTTCCCCATAAATTTTATTGAGATATTTAATAGACAAATTATTTGTAATGCTTTTTCCTACTTTATATTTTTTATTTACCATTTGTTGTTGCCATTTTAAAATATCATTTCGAGTGAAATTTCGAATTTCTTTATCAGGGAAAGTTTTTACTTGACCAGTTAAATCAATATCGCAGAAATGTTTCAATAATCTTTTTTTTGCTTCTATAGTATCTATATCTACTTTTCCACACAGAGATTCTAAATAAAGCTCTTTTAGGTTGCGTAAAGTTATAGTCTTCTTTTTTTCTACTTTGTACTCTTTTTGTAGTCGTATATCTTCTGCTATAGCTGCTCTTTTACCATCGGTACCAATCCACTCTTTATTATGTCTTGTAATTTGTTTGCGATTTCCTGATTCGTCTGTTATATAGGTTCTAACATAATACTGTTTGTGACCATTTATCGTTTTTTCGATTGGTTTTCTTGTTTTTTTATCCTTGACCATTTCTACATATACCGGCATATTTCTCCTTTCCGAAACGCGTATGATACACGCATTTTCTTTTTTTGTCAAATTATACGAACATCTGTTTACTTTTTTCTAAAATAATTATATAATAAATTTAAGTACAAAATCAGTACAATTTTTTCAATAATTGCAAAAAAAGAAAGGAAAGTGGGATTGTGTGTAAGATAAGAGTTAGTTGTTTGTTGTATGCTGTAAATCAATGCTGGAGACCGCTAGTATGACGGATATAATTGAATTATACACAATACTGCGGAACGAAGAATTGTACGATATGTTTATGGAATATTTGGCAATAAAAAAAGGCACTAATCAATAGTGTCTTTTTAAATAGACTAATTTTCGTTTCCTAGCCATTCTTTTTATCCCTCAATGTTTCTACGACCAACATCGCTTTTTCAAATTCTTCTAAAGTAAAATCTTGCCCAGCCATTAGTCCTGCTTCTTGGCATGCACTTCTTAATTTCTCGATTTTCGCATGATCATCCTGGTTTAGTCCAAGAAGATAGTCAGTCGTGACATTAAAGTAGTCTGCTAGACCTATTAAAATATCATAATTAGGTTGTGCTTTTCCAACTTCCCACGCTGATACTGTCGATGTCGTTACGTTAAACAAACTAGCTAATTCTGGTTGAGTTACACCTTTTTCTTTGCGCAAGTCTTTTAATCTATCTCCAAACAGATGAATCACATCCTTTTTTAATTTTTTATATATACTACGTATATATAAATTATACCATAAAGGCAACAAAAAGTATTGACATTTATGTAATAAAATCGTAAAATTTTGGATTTGAAAATAATAAATCGAAAAAAAATGTAATTCGCGGTTGACAGTTCAAAAAATATTTGATATCATTAATACAGTAACAGAGATACACGAATGCCTGTTACCGTGATATGTGTGGAAGATGTACACAAATCAAGCAACAAAAAAAGAGGAATTAATCTCTCGTATTATATGTTCTTATTAACGAGTAGATAATAAAAACAGTGATAATACAATCGAGTAATCCCTCAAAGTGTAGAGTGATATCCAACGATACCACCTCCAATCTATCCCTTCAAAAGAAATAGATTAGTGCTACACCCTAAAACTCAAATGAGTTGTAGGCAAAATAAGAGAGTTAAGTTCCAATTTTTCGACGACTGAACTTAACCCGTAACATAGAGAAATTATTCTCGGCGATTATTAACAATTTTGATAAGCGAAATATCGCCTAGCTTAATGCTAATCTCGTTTTTGAATAATCTCTCAATTAAATGGAGAAACTATTTGCTCCTAACATTTACTTTGATAAGTGAAATGTCACCTATTTTTATTTCAATGTTGTTTGCAAATATTAACTCCAGAATATGTAGGAGCATTGCTCGCCCACTTTCTATTCCTTTCGGTTTAGGAAGTGCTACACATTTCTTACCACTTATCACTAGTGCGATAAAAACACCAATGAATCGTAGTACTTAAATTGTACTACGGACACCTTGAAATGTCAATAAAAAGACTATTCGTAGGTGTTTTTATTATGCTCTAAATTCGGTAGAAAGGAGTAGAATTTGCAAACAATTAGAACAATAGATAGTCAGTTCTATAGGAAAGTGGGAGAATACCTACGACGAATAAGGAAATTCCGAAATATGACTTTAGAAGAATTGTCCGAAAAAACCGGATATTCTCGTCCATTGTTAGATCATTGGGAACTTGGATTGAACAAGATAAAACCAAAACAATTTGAGAATGTATGCAAGGCGCTGAATGTTTCTACAAGCATGGATATTAAAGTCAAGATTGGATATTTGCTCGATGATTGATTTTACTTATGCAGAATATGACGACTATCTAGAACCTAAGGAAATCAAAGAGGATGACCGGGATTTTTACGAAGATTTTTTGATTGAAAAGGAGTTGAAAAAGATGGAAAGAAACATTATAGATTTAACTCATACGGATATTACATTCGGGGAAGCAATGCAACTAGAGAATTATGTATGGCAAGGTAATTTATTAGTACCAGAAGAAAAAATTGGTGAGTAAGATGGATGACAGAAATTTTATTGGCGTATTTATACCAGCAAAGCTTTATTTAGACAGACAACTGAGTTGGGTAGAAAAACTATTAATTGTTGAAATTGAATCGCTAAGTGATGAAAAAGAGCCATGCCATGCTAATAACGAACATTTTGCTAACCATTTAGGAATTTCAAAAGATAGAGTTTCAAGAATAATAAACAAACTTATCAAAGATGGTTATATCATTTCTAAAATTATTTACAAAGATGGAACGAAATTAATAAAAAAACGATGGTTATTAGTTAACCATGACACCTATAGTTATTTTCAACTAGAGGGTATCGGTGAAAATACCGATAGGGGTATAGGTGAAAACACCAAAGAGAATAAAGTAAATAATAAAAATATAAAAGAAAAATATAAAAAAGAAAAGTTTGATGAAGAACTTTTTAGCAAGTTCTGGATCTCTTATCCTAAGAAAAAGTCAAAGGGAAACGCAGAGGCTTGGTTTCGAAAAAATAATCCTGGTGAAGAACTTGTTGATTTAATGGTTTCTAAAATTGAACTTCTAAAGCAAACGGATCAATGGAAATCTGATAACGGTAAATTTATTCCTTATCCAGCAACATGGCTAAACGCTAAAGGCTGGGAAGATGAAGTAAATGTAAAACCGAAAGTAGAGAAGAGATTTCTTTAATGACGAACGATTCTAGGCTAGAAACGGAAAAAGAGTTTTTAGCCATATTAGCACTTCACAATGAGATGTTTGAAGTATTACAAGTGAAACCGCACTATCTGTCAAACAAGAAACATCATAATTTGTTATCGCTTATGATTGACAGTTATAAACAAAACGGTTCAATAGTTCCGAAAGATTTAATGGTTAATAGCGAATATATCGACTATGTTTTAGAATTGTACGATACGCAACTTATTACAACCTCTTATCGACCTTTATTCTTTGCTTTACAAAACAACATCTTTGATTCTTACAAGGAAGATATTATTTTGAAACTCAACAAAGAATTGGAATCAAAAAAAATAACTTATCAGCAGTTCATTGATAAGGTTGGAAAGTTGAATGACATCAAAGTTGTAGAAGATACGGAGTTGTTAACAAAGGATTTATTGTTAGCCAATATAACAAGTGATAAGAGAGAAATACCAATAAAAAACTATCCGAAGTTAAACAACACACTAAAACTAGTACAAGGCGATTTCCTAATAATCGGCGCTACAACAGGCGTAGGAAAATCAGGATTGATGCTTAATTTGATGAATAGTTTGATGGAAGATTATCAATGTGTATATTTCAACATGGAAATGAGCATATCAACAATTTACAAAAGAATTCTATCGATTCGAAGTGATATTCCTGTTAATTGTCTTAACAACCCAAGTTCTTATCAAAAAGAACTAATAGATAAAGCTGCAAACGAAATCGAGAAAAATAATGTTTACATCGAGCATAAGGCAACAGATATAACTTCTATAAAAACGGTTATCCAAAAAATCAAAAACAAAAATAAGCACACGATTGTTTTCTTGGACCACTTAGGGTTGATAAAAAGCGACAAAAAATCTCTCTATGAACAGACGACGGAGATATCAAAGCAATTACGTCAGATATGTCTTGAATATGATTGCACGATAATTGGTGCTAGTCAGTTAAACAGGAGCGCCTATTCTAGTGAAGAAATTACTTTGTCAATGCTAAAAGACAGTGGGGAATTAGAAAACAGCGCGAGCAAAGTTATATTGCTTTATCGTGATAAAAACGAAACTAAAGACAATCCAGTTGTTACCATGTTTTTGGAAATTGCTAAAAATCGTGATGGACAACTAGGAATTATACGGGCGACTTACGATAAAACTAAACAAAAATTTGAAGAGAAGGTGGTTTAATGGTAAATCTCATAGATCTATCAAAATGGAAAAAGCAAAAAGAAATAATCGTAGAACTTCATAGAGATTATGGAATTAATGTTTCCTCAAGAGAATGGCGCCTTCAAGTAGAAAAACACAATAAAAAATTCGCCAATGGGGAAGCGAATTATTATATTACTCATTCTAACTCTAAAGGGTATAAGGCAACAACTGATTATAGAGAAGCTTTAGAGGCAAAGAATGACTACTTAAAAAGAGCAAAAAATATGATTGAAAAAGCCAGGGATTGTGACTATGGCTTTAGACATTTAGGAAATCCAAAGTTGGATTTAGGAGAAGGAGAAACAAAGTGAAAATTTTAAATTTTTTTAAAAGCGACGGAGAACTTTTAGATGAAATAGATAAACTTCAAAACGAAAAAGAGAAAATTTGTAAGGCAAAGGAACAAGTAGAAAACAAAACTATTGAATTGACTCAAGAATTAGAAGATTTACAACAAAAATATATATCTTTGCTTGAAGAAAAAAGTGAGAAGTTTGATTTATATCTACAATATCAAAATCAATGCAAAGAATTGGCTGATGAGAAAAGAGACCTAAAAAAACAAAATGCGTTATTAAATGAACAACTTAGAGACGCACAGCAAACAGTTGATTCCACTTTAAATGATAACGAAAAGTTACAAAAGAAATTAAAAAAGATGGAAGAAAAAAATGCAAAAGAAGAACCAAAAGGATAACCTTAAACTTTACGAAGAAAACAAAGAAAAAGATAAAGATCATGTAGCTACACCAAGATGGGTAGTTGAAAATATTTATGACATTATCAACATTACAAAATTCAATAATATATGGTTTCCGTTCAATAATTATGATTCGCACTTTAAATTAAAGGCAGATGAACTAAAACTCAAATATAAAGCGACTCATATTTTCGATGATTTAGGCAACAATTTCTTTACAACACTGCCACCTAAGAATTGCGAGCTACTTATAAGTAATCCACCTTTCAGTCAACAAAATGCAATCATAAAAAGAACATTTGAATTGGTAGATAAAGGACTGATAAAGGCATTTTGCCTATTGCTTCCACTCGCTACATTAGAAACACCGTCGAGAGCAGAGATGTGGGAAAAGTATGTTGATAAACTTTCAATTTTAGTCTTCAAAAAAAGAATTAAATTTTTAAATACAAAAGGAAGTTTTAATAAAGGTTGTTGTTGGGTTTGTTATAACATACCTAATTTAAAAAGACAACTTTATTGGATATAGAAGAGGTGAAATAGTGGAAAATTTAGAAATATATAACAAAGTAAAAGATGTACCAAAAAACGCGCAAAAAACCATTAACGCTGGTCGTCTAAAAGGCATGACAGATATTAATCCACAATGGAGAATTGAAAAATTAACAGAAATATTTGGGCCGGCTGGAATTGGTTGGTATACAAAAGAAACAAAAAGAGAATTTGTACAAGGTGCTAATGATGAAATGATGTGTTTCGTAGATATTGAATTGTATGTAAAAGTTGATAGCGAATGGTCTATGCCTATTTATGGAACAGGTGGAAGTACATTCATAGCAAAGGAAAGCAAAGGATTATATACAAGCGATGAGGTAGTCAAAATGGCTTATACTGATGCTATTAGTGTAGCTTGTAAACAATTGGGATTTGGAGCAGATATTTATTGGAATAAGACTGACAGCAAATATCAGCAAAGTGCAACACCTACACAGCAAACAGTTTCTAAACCTAAAGTAGAACCTATGGATGCAGGTCAACTCCAAGCAATTAGAATTCTGCTTAACAAAGACGAAGAAATAAAAAAGAAAACATACGAAAAATTGAAGATTCAACATTCAGAAGAATTACTAAAGAAATTGTCTAAATCACAAGCAACATCATTGATTAAGCAACTAAAAGAAAAAGTTGGTGAATAGATGAATGAGATATGGAAAGATGTAATTGGCTTTGAAGGATTATACCAAGTAAGCAATTTAGGAAGAGTAAAATCACTTGATAGAAAAGTTAATAGTAGATATGGAATCAATCGTATAATTAGTGGAAAAATTTTGAAGAAATTAATTAATACTAAAGGATATTTGTATGTTGATTTAAAAAGGAAATGTAAAGGAAAGAAACATTTAATTCATAGATTGGTAGCACAAGCCTTTATTCCTAATCCAGAAAACAAACCACAAGTCAATCACATAGATGGAAATAAGCAAAATAATTGTGTATCTAATTTAGAATGGAATACCATAAGTGAAAATCAACAACATGCCTTCGCCAATCATTTAAACCATCCTAATAATGTCGGAAAATTTGGAAAAAAACATCCAAAATCAATAAAGATATTGATGTTTGATAACGAAATGAATTATATAAAATGTTTTGATAGTATTGCAGACGCTGAAAGAACATTAAAAATCAATAGTAGCCATATTAGTAAATGTTGTAGAAAAAAATTAAAAACAGCTGGTGGATTTATTTGGAGGTATATGAATGATTATTACAAATAAAACTGGATTACCCGATATGTTGCAAAGAGCGGTTTCTAAAGAATATACATATCGAGATAAAAGATATTCCATTACATCTTTATTAGAACCATCAAGAATAATTGCTTTAAAACGTAGATATAATGACAAGATCGAGCAAGATATAACAGATTGTATATTCATGTTACTTGGCACGAAAACTCATTTTGAACTAGAAAATATTGAATTAAAAGAAAATGAATTTGTAGAAGATCATTTGGAATACACATTTGAAAATGGTTATACATTATCTGGAATTATAGACCATTATGATGATGAATATTTGGATGATTATAAAACTTGTAAAGCATTTACTTTGATTTATAAAAGTGATTATGACAAATGGAAAAAACAACTACAAATGGGGGCATATCTTACTTATAAAAAAGATGGCAAGTGGCGAAAAAAAGGGAGAATAATTGCTTTAATTAAAGATTGGAATAGGTTCGAGTCGCAAACTAAAAGTGATTATCCAAAATATCCTTGTCAAGTTGTGAAATTCAATCTTGGTACACCAGAACAAGTAGAAGAAATGATTTTAAAATTATTTGATAATGTAATTAAATTAGAACAAATGGCCGATGATGAATTACCACTTTGTACAGCTGAGGAAAGGTACAACAAAGGTACTACATGGGCTGTAAAAAAGAAGAATAATAAACGTGCTTCTAAAGTTCACAATAGCGAAGAAGAAGCTAAAAAACATTTAGAAAATTTAGAAAAAGATTATCCAAGACAATATGAAGTTGAAAAAAGAGAAGGCGAAAATACTAGATGCGAATTTTATTGTAGTGTAAATAAATTTTGTGATTTTTGGAGAAAACATTACAAAGAAAATTATATGAAGGGAGAAAACAATGATTAAAGGTTATAAAGGATTTGATAAAAATCTACGATGCAGAAATTTTCAATATCAGATTGGTGAAACGTACGAAACTGATAAACCAATAAATTTATGTGATTGGGGTTTTCATTTTTGTAGAAAATTGTTTGATGTAAATAATTATTATCCTTTTGCAGATAGTGGCAATCGTTTTTGCGAGGTAGAAGCTATTGGCGAAGTAAAGGATGGTGACGGTAAATCCGTTACTAATAAAATCAAGATTGTCCGTGAGATTCCAAAAGAAGAATTTATGCAGATTGTTAATGTAGGAAAAGATAATACAGGTTTTTGTAACACGGGCAATCGTAACACGGGCGATTGGAACACGGGCAATCGTAACACGGGCAATCGTAACATGGGCGATT
>CANQRL010000006.1 GCA_947626275.1 uncultured Bacilli bacterium | reverse complement strand
AGTCACCTAGATTTCTCAACTTTTACGAAAAAAAGACAAATAAGTAAAAATATTTACCTATTTGTCAACAGTCTGAAGAGTATTATAATGTTTTATTATAATACTCTTCTGGATTTACAGAAATATCATCAATGATAAGTTCAAAGTATAAATGAACCCCTAAATTAGAACGGATATTGGAAGTTCCTGATTTTCCAATTATCATACCTTTCGTTACTGTATCTCCCTCTTCTACTTCGATATCGGTAATGCTCTGATATACTGTCTTTACACTAGCAGAATGCTTAATTGTCACACTGTTTCCAAGAAGAGGATCTTCTTTTACCTCGACTACTTCTCCATCTAGAACGGCTAAGGCATTGAAGGTTTCTCCATCTAACGCATAGCTAACACCAGTACTTTGAATGTACGTATCTTGGTAGTAAATAATAGCATTTTTTTGATCTTCTTCCTCAGCCTTATAGTCGTAGAAATCTTGAACCACTTTTACCGCGCTTTCTAAATAAGGACGACCGATTACCATATCTTCTTCTTTAGAAACAGGTAAATTCACTTTGTTTAAAATATCATACGCATGATTTGGTCCTGCCATCGCCACCGTTTTTTGATCTTTTCCCAATACTACTAATCCTACAATCAAAAGAAAGACAGCAACGCCATATAAAGAATAAACTACAGGTTTTGTTAAATACTTTTTCATTTTTTTCACCTCTATTAAGAGTGTTTCCAAAAATGATTTTTTTATACTACGTTTTTATTTTTTTTATTTCAATATCGGTATAGTAGTGTTTTAAAATTTCATCATAAGGATATCCCGCTTGAGCCATTCCCTCTGCTCCATATTGACTCATACCAACACCATGTCCATATCCTTTTGTTTGAATCGTTACATTTTCTTCCCCAACCGTAATTGTAAATGCTCGGGAACGCAAATGCAATTTGGACATCACATCTGCTCCCGAAAAAGTAGAGTCATTAATTTGAATCGAATTAATTCTGCCAGCTCCTGTCTTAGATAGAATAGAAATGGAAATTTCATTGGTATTTGGCAATTTTAAAGCATCTAAAAATTCTTTTTTGGTATAGGTATCCACTTCTTGAAAAGCAGGTGATATTTTATCCCAGGAACTTTCCACACTTCTTAAATAAGGAACTTTATTAGCAAATACTTCTTCACTATTTTCTGTATACCCTGTACTAGTGGAGAAAAAAAGAGCCTCTGCTACCTTATCTTGATAGACTAAATATTGATAGGCAGTATCCTTTACTGCATTCGTTATTTTTTGATAGTACTCTTCATAATGATTTTTCCATTTTTCTTTTAACGTATCACTATCTAAATAGACTTGATTTAAAACGGTATCGACAACGTCATACTCTTTTTTTTGATTTTTGATAATTTGAAACATAACATAACTTCTGGACGCAACCGCCTGTGCTTTTAAAGCTTCTTCGTGAAAGCTAACCGGCATTTCTCCTGCTAAAACACCCGCGATATATTCCTCCAAAGGAACTACTTCTATGATACCCGTATCACTTCTTTTAATACGAACCATTGTATTTTTAGAGAAATTAAAATTATATTCTTTCTCCCTAAAAAAGAAGAAAATAATAAGAGTAGGAATGACAAATGCGAAAAAAGAAAAAAGTAGTATTTTTTTCACCGGAATGCCTCCTTTAAAACTACTACTATAAAGTTTGCGTCAAATAAGCAAAATCATATAAAAAATTTGTAACTAAATAAGAGATAGCAAAACTGAAAAGAAGATAGACAATTCTAATTTGCACAACTCTTCCTTTTTTAAACAAACCCTCTATTCGAAGAGATTCTAATGCCCAAATGGCTAAAGGGAAAGTAACGATATAAAGCGCTAATTTAGTCATGGTAAGAGTCTACCTCATTTCTTCTTCGTACATGTCTTTCTTCCATAGAACATTCGGTCGTAAAGAAAACTTTTAAGATTTCTTTTAGTTCAGAAATTGGTGTTCTGGATCCAACGGCAATGACATTCGCATCATTATCAATTCTTGTTACTTCTGCTTCCCATGGCGTATTAACTTTTGCGCAGCGAATTCCTCTTACTTTATTACAAGCGATACTCATACCTATACCACTACCACAAATTAAAACACCAAAATCGACCTCTTTTTTAACTACTGCTTCCCCCACTTTAAAAGCGTATATAGGGTAGTCAACAGGTTCTTCACTGTCTGTTCCATAATTAATGACAGTATACCCCAAGCTTTCCAAATATTTTGTCAATTCCTGTTTCAATTCGACTCCCCGATGATCCGTCGCAATACCAATTTTCATCTTTTTCCTCCTTATTCATTTTTTCTTTCATCTATCTTAAATTTTTTCTAAAAACGGAAGGTATCTTTCTCCATTTTCGCAATCGTCTCTTCTACGGAAAGACGACTCGTATCTAAAAAGTAATTTTCTAATAACGGATTTTCCGCAAATTCTTTTAATAAAACGAGGCAGCGTTCTTTCATTTGACAATCAAGAGGTCTTTCCTTATCTCTTTGTAAAAGGATTTCTCCATTCACCATTAAAACCACAAAGAATTTCTCATAGGAAGGAAATTGTTTCTTAAATCTCTCTAAATCCTTATCAGACATAATGTAATTAAAGACAACATCATACCCATTCTGCAAGTAGATGGAAATTGTCTCAAAACAAACTTCCCAAAAAATATCGAGATGATTGCCCTCTTTCCATGCTTGTATATATCCTCCTACTACTTGGTGATAAATATCGTCTCCTTCTATAAGCACTGATTTTTCTTTTGACTCAGCAAGTTTCCTAGAAACGGTACTTTTTCCTACACCAGCAGGACCTGTTATCAAATAAAGTTTTGCCATATTGAACCTTCTTACTATTTTTATTATACCATAAAAAAAGGTAATCCTTATTACCTTTTAATAATCTAGTTTTGCCAATTCCACATTTGCAATCTCGTAACCATACTCACCGTAAGAAAATTTGTACTGATATTCATCATTCCATGAGAATTTGCTAGTATTGATTTTATTCATACGATTTCTTTTTACCGTTAAATATTTAGAAGTTCCTGGATAATTGCTGTCATACACTTCAAAATAGAAAGTATTTCCGTCATTCTTATCAACAAAGATGCGGATAACATTGACAGCATGGGCAGAAACAACATCTCCTTTTGTATCCTTCATGGTAAAGGTTAAAACAACCGGATCTTTTCGCTCCATATATTGGTAAAGATATTCCCACGCTTTCGTTGGATTTTTAGCAAAAGAATAAACTTCATTATTTCCCTGTTCAATCGTATTTCTAAAGATAGCTCTAAACAAGATAACATCTTCTTCCGCTGCGTTGAGTGAAGAAGAAGAAATATCAATAAGCGGAATTTCTATCTTAGTATAGTTTAACTTTTGACTCTTTTGATTTTTCGTTATAATTTTTCCGCCAGCCTTTTCAATAGAATTTCTATACTCTTCTTTAATTTTTAGAGTGTCATTTTCTACTCTATCCCAATAATCAGCAATATTTTTATAACCAAAAATAACCGATAGATAAGATAATTGATAATCATATAATTCATTGTCACGATTACTTAAAAAGCCTTTTTTCGGTATGATATATCCCTCTGAAGTATAAGTTCCTGTTACTCCAAACAACTGCTTAGCTGTATAAGCTTCCAAAGAACTTGGTAATACTTTTCGATAAAAATAATTGGCAACTACCGACATTCCATAGCTATTAATACCATTCGCATTGACCGTTGTATAATTTTGGAAAGGAAAACCATTCTTAGAAGGTAAGAATTCACTATCATAAGAAAGGATTCCTCTTTCTGTTGTTTTGGTAGCAATATTGATTAATCCATAATTGATATCTTCGGATAATTGCGTATAAGCCTCGTCTAAAGCACCTGCTGTCTTGGCATAATAAAATCCACAACCGGTTCCTTCTGCTATCTTCTTTAAAGCATCCTTATCGACTTCTCCCAAACCAACAATACAAATTTTCACATCTTTTTCTTTGGCTGCGGTAATGATTTTATCACTACTATTTTTTAAATTGTTTTTGGTATTCACACCATCCGTTAACAATATTAAGTAGTTATCAGAATCAGATTCGTCAAAGGCTGCAATTCCTTTATTTAAAGCATCGACAATTGCTGTTCCTTCAGAATTGTTTTCCATGTCATGAATACTATCTAAAGCTTTAATAACCGCTGCTTTATCCGCAGTAAAATCCGTATAAAAGTGAAGATCTCCTGAAAACTCGGCAACAGCATATTGGTTATTTCCATTAAAGCTATTTACCAATTCTTTTGATAGAGAAATTCTCTTAAACTCTGTATCATTTCCAGATGCTCCGGTAATAGTATCATATCCCATTTCTTTAATTTGGGCTTCACTATACATCGAAATAGAGTCATCTATCGCAAATAATATATGTGTATTGAACGTCGTAGAAACTTTCGTTCTATCTCCAATCACATAGTTTCCTAACTGAGTATGAGAAAAAGTGATTGTTAGATTTTTCTTCTGAACCTTTGTATCTACAGGTACCAATTCTTTTGCCTCGATATCAAAATAATAGACCTGTACATTATCAATACCAATATTAGCTTTCTTTAAGTCGTAATCCGTATAAAGAATGGTTGCCGTTACTTTGCTGACACTTTTACTCTCTGAAGAAATTCGATATACTTTTCCTAAAAATCCTTCTTTAGTACTTAGTGTATGATTATCATATACATCGATACCGGAAAGAGGAACATTTCCAACTCCTGTAATCGTTAATTTTTCATCGGATCTTCCTTTGGTAATCGTTGTTGTATATGTACGTTCTCCATCTTTCTTACCATCTTTATTACTAACCTCTTTTAATGGATTAGTCTTCAAAGTCACTTCCGCACCATCATAAAGACCATCCCCATCCGTGTCTTTCGTTAAAGGGTCAGTTTTCAACTGTACTTCATAAGCATCTAATAAGCCATCTTGATCGGTATCCGCTAGAAAAGGATTCGTGCGAAGTTCTTTTTCTTTCGCATTAGTAAGCCCATCCTTATCTTCATCTCCACTATCTGATGGATTTGTCGAAGGAGCAAGAACAAAACTATCGGTATCATCATCGATATGAACGACATTTACCTTTTTGGTAACTGATTTGCCACTTGGCGATTGCGCTTTTATCTCATAAGTTCCCTCTTCTTCAGGCAATCTCCAAATAATATAATCTTTCGCTTCCTCTACCTCTCCCTTATCTACGGTATAAGTAACCTCTAGAGGTTTGTTATCTTTATCAAGAACGGTTGCC
This sequence comes from uncultured Bacilli bacterium, assembly GCA_947626275.1. Taxonomy (GTDB): domain Bacteria; phylum Bacillota_I; class Bacilli_A; order RF39; family UBA660; genus UBA5578. Next base: position 77,557 of record CANQRL010000006.1, on the reverse strand, counting down.
CGTAACTGTAAAACAGGGATAGTTGTATAATTGACCTCATAGTCTCCAAAATTTTTATCCCAAGATATTTTTGTAAAATCCTGTTTTGATAAATAATATTGGTATCCTCCATATCCTAAAGAAGCAATAATCACTAAAATAACCGTCGGAATCAAAACAATTTTTAAAACTTTCTTTCTGTGAGCGATTTTCTTTTGTTTTTCTTCCGATTTTTGCTTTTGAATTGCTGCCTCTGTTAATGTTCCACAACCCCTACAATACATTTCTCCAGGAATAATTTCATTTCCGCATTTTAGACAATATTGCTTTGGTTCCCCTTGAATAACATCACAATTTGGACAAATGTAACTACCCGCTGGTAATTCTCTACCACACCTCGAACATTTCATAGCATCACCTATGATAAAATTATACCATAAAAAAACAATAGAAGGGATTTTTCTATTGCTTTTTTTTGTGGAAAATTTCTTGTATCGCATCCTTACCGATAGCAGCATCAAAGGTTTTAGTAAAATACGTGATTCCAAAATAGATAATCGCACCGATAATCGCGTAGATGATGACAATAACAAGACTCATAATTCTACCATATCCGGTAATTGGAAGAACGTAAGTAAATCCTTTTAAAAGAAGAATCATGACGATACAAGCAAATAACATAACAAAGAAATGCTTAATAGTATCACGATAAGATACCTTTAATTGCTTTTTAATATCGATAAGACAAATAAGAATTGTAACACTATACCCTAACATAGTCGCCACTAAATTTCCATGGTAAATGGTAAGTCCTATTTTATGAAATAAAATCATAAATGGTATATTCATACAAGCATTAAAGAAGAAGCCTGACAAAAGAGCGATATACATCGTTTTATATCTACTTAATGACTGAACCATGACAATAGCATTCGTATAGACACTAGCAAAAACAGCCGTAAAAATACTAACGACAAATACTTTTGGTCCATAGAATGAATTTCCATAGAAAACATTCCATACCGGTTCTGCTAAAAAGGATAATCCAACTGCCATTGGTAACGTGATATAAAGGATAATCTTTAAAGACTTATTGATTTTATGTTTCACTCCTTCTAAGTTTCCTTTCACATAATCGGAAGTTAAACTTGGTAATAAACTCGTTACCATTCCGTTTGCTACTGCCACAATAATAACATTTAGTTTAGGCCCTAACGTTGTCAAAATGTTCATAATAACAGAAGCGTTCGGTAAAGAATAAGCACCAACATTCGTAAGAGTTGTAACAACAGTAAACATATCCACTAGTTGAAAAGAAGTTCCCACTAACTCCATCACAATCAGTGGTAAGGTATAATAAACAATTTTTTTGCATAAATATTTTGTAGTAATATCCTTTTCTTCCGCTAAAGGCAGAACTTCTTTTTCATGCAAAGAACGTTTCTTAATATAAAGGTAGAAAAGAGCGGCAATCGCACCGGCTGTTGCGCCAAAGACAGCAACACTAACAGCAAATCCTAAAGAGGTATAGAAGACTCTCATACAAAGATAAGACCCTACTAAAATAACAACAACCCGGACGAATTGTTCTAATACTTGTGAGACGGAAGAAGCTTGAATATACTTCATTCCCTGTAGATAACCACGAATCATACTAATTAAAGTAACAAATAAAATAGCAGAGGCAGATACCCGAATTACTAACGTAATTTCTTTAATCAAATAAGCACCACTCATCAAGTTTGTCATCGCTAACAAATCCGCACCAATTACCCTAGCGACTTCTGTATAATCGTAGAAATTAATAATATAACGAGCGAGTATTGGGGCAAAAATTAATAGAGCTAAACTCATGAAAATGGACGTGAAAATCATGACTTTACCGGCTAAACGGTAAACTTTTCTTTTCGTATATTCATATCCTAATGTATGATATTCACTTACCATTTTACTAATAGCAAGTGGTAATCCTATCGTAGATAGATTTAAAAAGATGGCATAAACATTATAAGCCGCACCATAGATGACACTTCCTTTTGATCCAATAATGGAATAAAAAGGAATAACATACAACACGCCTAATATTTTTGTGATAATGATACACAAAGTGGCAACAAATGCCCCACGGAGGAAATTATCCTTTTTCATGCCATCATCCTTTCGTCGTTACAATTATACTATTAATGAAAAAATAAAACAAGTTTCTTTCTTTTTCATTTGTTTTTGTGTATACTGAATATGGGGAGTTTGGAATATGTACCAATTTATAGAAATCAATCAAAAAGAGTATCAAAATTATACGGGGAGAAAAATTACTCATGCAAAAAATGAAAAAGCTATATTTTATATCGGTATTTTTACAAGAACACAAATAGTAGCTTGCCTTTTTCTCATTTTAAAAGAAGATGAGGGAAAACAGTATTTTTATCTTCCCTATGGAATTGAAACGAAAAAACACAGTAAAAAGCTAGAGGAATTTGCCAAAAAAAGCTTAACTACGTTTGCTCGAGAGCATAAAATATTCAAAATCAAACTGTTAGAAAAAGCAGAAACACCTAAGCAAAAAAATGTTAATTCTCAAAGAGAAAAAAGTTTCTACATTCCTCTAAATGAAGAAAAAGAAATCCATTATCCAAATTATTTCATTATTACCGATTTAAAAGAGGCAAAAGAAACCCAAGATTGGGAACAAATCCCTCTTCGAAAATTTCCAAATGCTCAAAAAGGTTATATCATTCAGCTCGATTTGCTTACCTATTTAACCCAAAACCTATCAGTTGAAGAAGAACAATTCATAGAAGAGATTAGAAAAGAATTAGGGGATTATATACTTCTTGAAAGTATTGGGATTTCCTTTTTAAACGAAAAGGAAGTATCCATTCTTTTTCACGAAAATTATTCTACTTTACTATTAGAGGAAAGAAAAAATATTTTATGGACAATTCTCCAAAATGAATTAAAAAAAGAAGGATATGAAAAAGTATACATCCCTCTTTACTTAAAAAATTCTCTTTCCCTATCATCTCATAAACTTCCTAAAGTACCATTTATCTTTAAAGAAACTTTACTACAAAAAAGAAGAGATTAATCATTATCCTCTTCTTTTTTATTTAACTCATCTAATAGCTCTTCACGGTCCATCTTTGTATAACCACGAACATGTCTTTCTTTCGCAATTTCTCTTAATTCATCCGTTGTTAAATCCTCTAAGCTAGCTTCTTTAAAATCACTATGATCTACTTCTGTATCCTCATCTGGCATACAACCATGTTCTACAAGATACTCAATTTGCTCCTTCGTGATTGTTTCGTATTCTAATAACGTATTCGCAATTAAATCTAATAACTCACGATTTTCAGCAATAATTTTCTTCGTTTTCTCATAACATTCGTTGATAATTTTTCGTTGTTCTTGGTCAATCTCAAAAGCAACTTGGCTAGAGAAGTTTCGACTCTTATTATAATCTCTTCCTAAGAAAACACTAGATTCTCTTTGCTCAAATTGAACAGGTCCTAAATCACTCATACCATATTCCGTAACCATCGCACGCGCAATCTTAGTTGCTTTTTCAAAGTCATTATGGGCTCCTGTTGTTACCTCATTAAATACGATTTCTTCCGCAACACGACCTCCTAGTAAACCACTAATGGTTTCTAATAACTCATTTTTCGTCTCTAAGAAAGTCTCTTCTTTTGGCAACATTAAGTTATAACCACCGGCTGTTCCACGTGGAATAATCGTGATTTTTTGTACTTCGTTTGCACCCTCTAATTTGATACCAACAACAGCGTGCCCAGCTTCATGATAGGCAACAATTTTCTTTTCTTTTTCCGTATACTTCTTGGTAACCTTAGCAGGTCCCATTAAAACACGGTCATGAGCTTCATCAATCTCAGCCATTGTGATAGCAGGCTTGTTACGACGAACCGTAAGAAGAGCAGCCTCATTTAATAAGTTTTCAAGATCAGCTCCACTAAAACCAACGGTTCTCTTCGCAATATTTTCTAATTTTACACCTTTGGCAAACGTTTTTCCTTTCGCATGTACTTGTAAAATTTCTTCTCTTCCACGAACGTCTGGTAAATTAACAGTTACCTGCCTATCAAAACGTCCTGGACGTAATAAGGCTGGATCTAAGACATCTGGTCTATTTGTTGCAGCAATAACGATAATTCCTTCGTTTTCTCCAAAACCATCCATCTCGGTAAGTAATTGGTTCAATGTTTGTTCCCGTTCATCGTGTCCACCACCTAAACCAGCACCTCTTTGACGTCCAACTGCATCAATCTCATCGATAAAGATAAGACATGGTGCATTGTGTTTTGCTTGTTTAAACATATCTCTTACACGAGAAGCTCCTACTCCGACGAATAACTCTACGAAGTCAGAACCACTAATATAGTAAAATGGAACATTAGCTTCTCCGGCAACAGCACGAGCAAGTAATGTCTTTCCGGTTCCTGGAGGACCTACTAGAAGAACTCCTTTTGGAATTCTAGCTCCCATTTTTTGAAATTTCTTTGGAGCTTTCAAGAATTCAATTAATTCCTGTACCTCTTCTTTTTCTTCGGTTAATCCTGCGACATCATCGAAGGTAACTTTCTTTCGATCGTCATTTAAACGAGCTCTACTCTTTCCAAAATCCATAGATTTGTTAGCGCTTCCCATTTGCTTAGAAATGAAATATACCCCAATGACAACCAATAAAACAAGTGGTAAAACATTTACCAACAAGGCTAATAAAATGCTTGATTGTGGATCTTTATCTGTTGAAATTTCATAAGAATATTCTTCTCTTCCAGCATAAAGCTCTTTCATTGTTGCATCAGTAAGTGGTGCCTTAGCATAGAAAGATTCATTTTTAGCATATCCTTCCATTGTTCCTGTTAATTCATATACACCCGCATTATTGTTTGGTGTAATAGTTACTTCTTCTAATTTTCCACTTTCCATAGCTTGAATGAATTCACTATAGGATAACGTATTTACTTTCGTGTTTAATCCATTAATGAACCACATCATGGCTAATATAACAATGAATAAAAATATATATGAATATGCGTTCTTTTTAACTGCTTTTTTATTCATAAAAAACTCCCTTCTTTAGTAGTACTTTAGTATTATATCATAAATTCCATCTTTTTTCCTATCAAATTGCGTTTTTTTTAAGCCCGGAAGCCAAAGAATTGTTCCTTTTTTATCCACGACTACTGGCCAACAAATTCGCTCCTCCATAGAAATCTTTTCATCTGTAAAAATATCCCCTATTTTTTTATGCCCTTGCATATTTTTAACACTCATTTTATCGCCTTTTCGAACATTGCGCACCATTAGTGGTAACGTTATTTCCGCACTCGATAAATAGGTAACATAATTACTAGTTTCTTCCGATTCTTTCAACACTTCTATTGTATGCTGATTAGGAAGATTTACCACCGACTCTAACAAAAATTCATAGTCTAATGGATTGAATCCTCTCATAACCTCCAAATAGGTAGGGCCTTTTTTCCATCTAAAATAAGGAAGGTCCATAACACTATTTTGTTTTGCATTGGTAAGGAATGATATCAATAATTCCACATGTTTTGCTGTAATGGCATCTAACTTTTCTTCATAGATAGTCGCTAAAAAACGCCGCAATACCTCTTTTTGAAGAAAAGGATCTATTTCTAACCATTCTTGCCAATTCAATTTCTTATCTACAACAATTTTATTATAACTCATTTCGATATCTTTTTCTACATATCTAAGCAACTCTTGTAACTGATTATTGTATTCTAAGTATTTTCGGTGAATATTGGGTTGTTCCTTCTTTAAAAAAGGAAGAACCTGTAAGCGATAACGGTTTCTCGTATAATGTTCATCTTGATTACTGTAATCTTCAACGTATGGAATCTGCTTCTCGTTTGCATAGGTATAAATTGCTTGCTTATCCAAAAAGAGGAGTGGTCGATAGATTACATAATTTTCACGATAGCTAATAAGAGAAATTCCACTCGCTCCTCTTAGTGTCGATCCTCTTCCTATTTTCATTAGAATGGTTTCAATCAAATCATCCCCATGATGGGCTAAAAAAAGAGAATGAGAATGATATTTTTGAAGCGTATCTTCGAAAAACTGGTATCGTTTATCACGACCAATCTTTTCCGTAAATTTTCCTTCATATTGTAGTTTTATCGTCTCGAAAAGAATCTCTTTTGTTTGGCAATACTGCTCTACAAATTTTTGTTCCTCATCGCTTTCTTTTCGAAGATTATGGTGGACATGGGCACATACTAATTGCACAGAGCTATTTTGGAAGAAATGATATAGGATGTCTAGTAATACCATGGAATCAGCGCCACCTGAAACCCCAACTACTACATATCGCTCTTCACGATTTATTTCTTCTTTTAAAAAGCGCAAAACTTCCTCCATAAAACCACCAATGTTATTGTAATATAAAATTTTCTTTTATACAAGAAAAAGTAAGATACAAAATCTTACTTTATTTATACGCAGTATGTCGTTTTGTGCCATAATTGAAAGTAATACTTCTTCCCAATTGTTGATGGTTAGCAATCGTAATTTCAATTTCATCTCTTTCCTTACCCTCATTTCGAGCAGTAAATGGAGATGTGATGGCTGTTACATCTTTCGTAATATCTACACCATTTTTATAGATCTTAATGGTATATCCCATCAATTCTCCTGTTGCAAGAAGAACCTCTCTTTCCTGGAAAGTATAATTATCTACTACTGTTAATGTGTACGTAGCTACTTTACCATTAGAAGTAGTTGCCGTTATCTTAGTTGTTCCTTCACCACGAATCTGAACAGCACCGTTTACAACAATCGCTACACTAGTATTACTACTATTCCACCTAATACTTGTATTAGTTGCATTATCTGGTTTAATGGTTGGTGTTAAAACAATATCTTCATCATCAGTAGTCATCGTATCAGAAATACGATCCAAAGTAATTTCTGTTACTTCAATTCTTTCATTTGTTACAATTACTCGAACATCAGAAGACTTACTACCATCTATCGTAGATGCAGTAATCGTAGTTGTTCCTGCTTGAACACCAGTAATAACACCTTTTTGATCAACCGTAGCTACATTCTCATTTGCACTTCTCCATGAAATGGCTTGATTTGTCGCGTTGCTTGGTTTTACCTTTGCCGTTACGGTTTGCGATGTTCCTTTTACTAAACTGATAGTCGTATCGCTTAAGGTTAATCCCGTAACTGGTTTTTCTTTCGCACCACCTAAAATAGGATCATTAGGATCTACAATTTCAACAATCATTTTTTTAGTAATTTCATTAAGTGCTCGATCTTGAGCAGAAATCTTTACTTCAAAAGTATTATAGGCACTTGTATCAATCGTCTCTGGTTCTATTTGTACATTTCCCTTAATACCAGAACCTAAATCAATCACACTATATTTATTTCTATAGGTAAAATCCGTTCCTCGTGCCACATAAACAACTTGATCAGAAATAATTTCGGGAGACGTTTTATCGATATTATCTACCCGATAATGAATAACATCAGATTTTTTTCCTTGTTTCGTTTTTAAAACAATGGCTAACGTTTGATTTTCTGATACTACATAAGTATTCTTACTTTGCCATGTCTTTCCCCCATCAAAAGAATAACTTTCGATTGGAATATCTGGATTTAGATAATTAACAGTTATCGTAACATCATTCGCCGTCCAATAGTCATTATCAATATCCACTGTTACTAAATCGGTATTCACTTTTAAATACGTATCCTGATAGTAGATAGAAAACCATATTCCACCTGCTGCCACTATCAAAATAAATAAGAATCCATAAACTAAGTTTTTCCCCATAGCCATCACCCATTTTTACTATGACCATAATACCATAGAAGTATGCGAAAGTCAATGAAAATAAGCCTTTTAAAAAGGCTTACCAGTCAATTTTTTCCATATTATTTTTTGCTAAATAAGCATTAATTTTGCTAAAAGGTTTACTACCAAAAAAGCCTCGATTTGCTGATAAAGGAGAAGGATGAACTGACTCAATAATCGGATGCCTTTTATTGGTAATTAATTCTTTTTTACTCCGTGCATAACTACCCCACAAGACAAAGATAACAGGTTCTTCTCGTTCATTTAAAGAGCGAATAATCGCATCCGTGAACGTTTCCCATCCTTTATCTTTATGAGAAAGTGGTTTATCTTTTTCAACTGTCATAATAGAGTTTAATAGGAGGACTCCTTGTTTAGCCCAATCTGTTAAATCACTCTCTTCTCTTTTAATTCCTAAATCATTTTCTAATTCTTTTAAAATATTTTGAAGAGAAGGCGGTTTTTTTACACCTTCACGTACAGAAAAAGAAAGTCCGTGAGCTTCGCCTAATCCATGATAAGGATCTTGCCCTAAAATGACCACTTTTACTTCATCATAATCCGTAAAACGTAGCGCATCAAAAATGTTTTGATAAGGAGGAAAAACCGTCTTTGTCCGATATTCTTGCTTTACAAAAATACCTAGTCTACGGAAATAATCCTTCTTCATCTCTGGCGCTAAAACAATATCCCACTTCTTATTAATCATTCGTTTTCACACAGCTTAATTCACTTTTTTGTCCGTTACAAATAAATCCGTCATACGTTACACTTTTAGCAACTAACATAGAATCTTCCATACAAATCATTCCACCGGTTGCTTCTTGGGTAGATAGTGTTTTGGCATCTATACAGCTACTAGCTTCCCCTAATACCCATAACTGTTCCGCACTGTCAATTAAACTTTGTACATAGAGTTCTGCTAACGAAGAGTCTGTCACTGTTGGGTTAGAATTAGAACCAGAATTGGAGTTAGAATTAGATGGTTCCTCTTCCTTTTTTTCACATCCTACGACTAATATTAATGCCACTAATAATAAACCTAATTTTTTCATATATTTCCTCCTATCTCCTTGGCTATTTCTATAAAAATTTCTAAAGATAAAGCTTCTGCCCTAACATTTAAATCCATGTTATGGCGTTTTAATACTTCCTCCACTTTATCCAATGGATAATTCGTTAAATTGTTACGTAAATTTTTTCTTTTTTGCCCAAACGAATCGCGAACTAATTGAAAAAATAAGGCAGGGTCTCGAAAAGGGAGAGACTCCTTTTTTCTTTTCAATTCAACAATGATACTGTCCACGTTAGGTTTCGGTAAAAAAACGTTTCGACTGACATCCATCAGCTTATTAACTTCATAAAAGCACTGTAAATAAACCGATAAAGAGTTATAATCTTTCGTTCCAGGAACCGCTTTGAAGCGGTCTCCTACCTCTTTTTGAACCATTACAACAATCTTGTCGACAGGCAGCTGATCTTCAATTATCTTTAAAATAATGGGAGTTGTAATATAGTAGGGAAGATTCGCGATGACAAACACTTTATCATACTCATACTTTTTTAAATCTTCTACTACATCAGCCTTTAAAAAATCTTGAAATAAAATATCTACATTAGAACACTTTTTTAAAGTTTCCGCTAAGACATCTTTTAAAGTGGTATCAATTTCATAACACAAAACTTGTTTAGCGGATTGGGATAACTTATAAGTTAAAGAACCAGCTCCTGGACCAATTTCGATAACCAAAGTAGTATCATCTAATTTGGATTTTTCTACAATATTATTAATAATATTCTCATCAATAATAAAATTTTGTCCAAATTTCTTCTTCAGTCTAAATTCTTTATCCTCTAGTAAGTTTTGCATTTTTCTAGGAGAATACTCCATATAACCACCATATTTATTATACCATAGTTTCAAAATAAAAAAAGGAAATATTACGCTTTTCTATGGATTTGAAAGATAGCTTTTGACATCCTTTTTCTAGCGTCATATTTTAGATAAAAAAAAGAGGGATTTACCAACCCCATCTTTGTACACTAAATTTTGTATTAGTACTACCTGTTCTTGTACCTTTGGAATCCTTTTGATGAACAAACGCTAAATCCATCCAGATATATCCTTTAGCGTATTGACTTCGCATCGTTCCACCGGTATCTAGTACAACAGCATAGAATGGATCTATTTTTCCATTATCAACCAAAATCATAGTACCACATGGAAATCCACTTAAATCAGCCGCTAAAATACGAACACGACCATATTCTTGATCCGTATAATACATTCCATCTCTTGTTAAACTATGAGTCTTTCCATTACGAGTACGACAAGCAACTGTTCCTGATTTACTACATCCAGGACAATCTGACCCATAAGTCGTAAGTCTACCAACATATTCCCCACTACGACCAGTTCCAACTTCTACTACTTTAGTTACAGGATTACGAAGGACTCTCGTCAAACCATTTTCATACGTATAACTAAGTCCATTTTCCCCTTCTACTAAAACTTCCCGAGCCGCTGTTCTCGATTTAGAAGAATTATATACATATCTTGTTTCATAGGGAATAATTTTATTTACTACCGTTGCTGTTTTGGCATAACTAGTATTATCTACTCCCACCATTTTCTCTTGATAATCTCCTACTCCAAATAAGGAAATCAAGGAAACGGTTAAAACAGATACCCAATTACCAATTAATTTCAGCAAATAGATTTCCATAAGGTCACCCCTTACAACATCAAAAATTCTATCATAAAGACTATTTTAAGTCAAATTGACGAATGGCGTTTTGCATTGTTTTTTCAATAACTTCTTCTTTACTTATCCCTTTAAGTTCCGCAATTTTAGCCGCTACTAAATCTGTTCTTGCAGGCTCATTCCTTGTCCCACGAAATGGTTCAGGAGAAAGATAAGGACTATCGGTTTCTAACATAAGATATGCCATATCGATTCCTTTTACCACTTCTTTTAGCTTTTCCCCATTTTTAAAGGTTACTACCCCACCAATTCCAAAACAAACATCAAATTCTAGAAATCGTTTAGCCATTTCTAAACTAGATCCATAACAATGTAAATCATATTTTAAAGTAGGATGCTTTTTCATTATTTCATACGTATCGAGAATCGCATCTCTACTATGAATGACTACGGTTTTATGATATTTCTCTGCTAGTATCAGTTGTCTTTCAAATAAATCTTTTTGTTTTTCTTTTGACTCACTATCGTAGTGATAGTCTAGTCCAATCTCTCCTATTCCGACAATTTTTGCATCCTTTAGATGCTTTTCTAAGAAAGTAAAATCCTCTTCACGATAACTGTTCACATATTCTGGATGAATTCCCAAAACACCATAAACATTTGGATATTTGGTAGTTAATGCTAAAACTGCCTCATTGGATTTTTGATCACATCCTGCAGTAATCATTATCCCATTCATATTTTTAACAATCTCATCAACCGATTCATAAGCTGAATCATCGAGATGACAATGTGTATCAATTAACAACCCAATCACCCACCATATAATAAAAAAAATCTATATCATAGATTTTTAAGCTCTTCTACCAAGGATATAATAAAGCATATAGACCATGATAGCTCCAAAATACAAGATGTCCGTCAATCTATGACTTACCAAAAAACTACAAAATACTAAAAAAGCCATAAGGGACAGAACAACAAGTACTTCCTTTACTACTATTCGTTCTTTTGTTGACATAATTTTCTCCTCACGAATAGAGTATAACACACTTTTTGAAGAGAGAATAGGAATTTTCATCGACAAAAAACTCCATTTTACACTTATTGACAAAAAAGAAGAGTTATTTTTGTAACTCTTCTAAAAATTTTTCCTTATCAATACGAGCAAATAAAGGTTCTGGGTCATTCACTGGTCTTCCACTTTCTAATGCGCCAAACTCTTTAATACTTTCAAAATCTCTCTTATCCGTATTTAATTGTTGATAGATTTTTTCAGCGGTCTCTGGTAAGAAGGAATGAAGTAAGATAGCTCCTACACGAATGGATTCTAACAAATTATAGATAACGGTTTTTAATCTCTCTACTTTTCCTTCTTTTGCTAACGTCCAAGGAGTTGTCTCATCAATATATTTATTACTTCTTCTAAAGATTTCAAAAACAGCATCAATCGCATCTGCTACTTTTAGTCCTTCCATTGAATTTTCTGTTTTATAAATAGATTCTTTAATAACCTTTTTCAAATCATCATCAATAGCTTCTACTTCTCCTACTTCTGGTACTATACCATCAAAATATTTCTTATCCATTGATATGGTTCTATTGACTAAATTACCCAAAATATTAGCTAAATCAGAATTGTATCTTTCAATCATCAATTCATAAGTTAGATTTCCGTCATTGGCAAATGGAATTTCATGTAATACATAATATCTTACGGCATCAACACCAAAAAGATCTGCTAAATCATCTGCATAAATTGCATTTCCTCTACTCTTACCAATTTTATCATTGTTCGTAAGTAACCAAGGATGTCCAAAAACTTTCTTTGGTAAATCGATATCTAGTGACCATAAAAAGCAAGGCCAATAAATCGTATGGAAACGAATGATATCTTTTCCAATTAAATGCAAATCTGCTGGCCAATATCTTTTAAATTCCTCGGTTGGATGATCGACATCAAAACCAATATTTGTAATATAGTTCGTTAGGGCATCTAACCATACATAGACAACATGTTTTGGATCAAAATCGACAGGAATTCCCCAACTAAAAGATGTTCTAGATACACAAAGGTCTTGTAATCCTGGTTTAATGAAATTGTTTAACATTTCGTTTTTACGAGATTCTGGTTGAATAAAATCAGGATGAGATTCAATATACTCTACTAAACGGTCTTGATACTTAGATAATTTAAAGAAATAAGCTTCTTCTTTGGCTTCCCTTACTTCCCTTCCGCAGTCAGGACATTTTCCATCGACTAATTGTGATTCTGTCCAAAAAGATTCACAAGGAGTACAGTATAACCCTTTATACTCACCTAGATAAATATCTCCTTTATCATACATCTTCTTAAATATTTTTTGAACTTCCTCTTCATGCTTTTTATCTGTCGTTCTAACAAAACGGTCATAGCTTGTATTCATTCTATCCCAAATACCTTGAATAACCCCTGCTACTTCATCAACATATTCTTGTGGTGTTACCCCAGCTGCTTTGGCCTTTAATTCAATTTTCTCTCCATGTTCATCTGTTCCTGTTTGAAAATAGACATCATATCCTTGTGCCCTTTTAAAACGCGCTATCGCATCCGCTAAAATAATTTCATAAGTATTTCCAATATGCGGTTTTCCTGATGTATAAGCAATAGCTGTTGAAATATAATATTTTTCTTTCATCTTTTTTCCTCCTTATTTGTACTACCAATCGAACCCTTTCTAACCGTAGTAATTTCTTCTTCCTCATCTACTGTTAGGAATTTTACAAAAATTCCTTGGACAATACGATCTCCTTTATGAATGACAAAATCTTCTTTTCCTTCATTTTGAAGACTCACCATCGCATGTCCTTCGTTTGTCTCATTATTATAAAAATCACTCTCAAAAATTCCTACTTGATTTGTCATTCGTACATTGTATTTAAATCCGGTACTACTTCTTACTACCAACATCATCATTTCGTCTTCATTCATCCTGATTTTTATTCCTGTTGGAATTTTCACAACTTCGCCAGGATGAATCACACAATCAACGGGGCTTTTAAAATCATACCCTGCACTATATTTTGTTTGACGTTTTGGTAATTCTAAAGAATCATACTCTTCGCGAGATGTGTTTATGTCTTTCTTCCATTGTTTAAAACTAATCTTTTCAAACTTTCTCATACAACACCTTCTTACAAAAAAAATCACATCCTAGATAAGGACGTGATGACGCGGTACCACCTTAATTTATAAATTACTTTATACACTCAAAGCCTTAACGCGGCACCTCGTTTTACCCTTTCCGATAAAAAGCTCCAGACCCATTCGAAATAATTTTGATTTACTTGCTTTCACCTAACCAAGCTCTCTAAAAAATCATCCTTATTTTTCTTTCCTTCTTCGCCTTTGAATGGCTTCATTATAACACAACTTCTAACATTCTTCAAGATATTTCCTAAAAAATAAAGCGAGGAAAGAAAGTAACTCATGGTATTTCGTATCCGTTGTCAAAAAAACTAATTTTCCGACCTCTTTTTCTTCTCTCAAAATAGGAGCTTCTAAAAAATTATCTGCTGTTCTTTTATCCTCTATTTTTTTTAGGGATACAATACTAGGATAACTTACTAAACAATCTTTCTCCAATAGAATTCCTTCAATATGATATTTCTCATAAATTGTGTTGAAAAGAATTTCCGCTAAAAAACGGATATCTTGAATACTAGAATATTTCGTAATGGATAAAACATCCTCCTTAGTCGTCAGCTCTAATAAATCACCCGTATGAATATTTAAGACTTTTCGTACATCTTTTGGCAAAACTAATCTTCCTAAATCATCTATTTTTCGAACAATCGTTGTTTTTGACATACAAACTCCCTTCTAAAAATAGTTTGTTTGATTTTCTATCTTTTATACAAAAAAGGAAGGAAATTTCTTTTGTCGGTTTTTAGGTAGTTTTTTAAAAATGAAAGTACTATAACATCCTTTTAAACCATCTTTTCTTTGTTTTTTTCGAATTCTATGTTATAATCATGTAATGTTTGAAAGGAGGAATATCATGAAAGCAACGTTTATTTTTGGTCACAAAAAACCAGATACGGATAGTGTCTGCAGTGCGATTTCTCTTGCTTACTTAAAAAATGCTTTAGGGTCAAATACGATTCCAAGAGTACTAGGAGATTTAAATAATGAAACAAAATTTGTTTTAAATTATTTTCATGTGAAAGAGCCAATGTACCTAAACGATGTCAAATTACAAATAAAAGATATCGATTATGGCAAAGGATTATATTGTGACCGTTATGAATCTTTATATAATACCATTGCTTACATGAGAAAAAACAACTTAAGTTCCATTCCTATCGTAAATCGGCGAAATAAATTTTTAGGGCTACTATCTATGAAAGACATCACCAACAAATTAATTAGTTGGGATTATGATGAAATAAAAACATCGTATAACAATATCTTAGGTACTTTACAAGGAGAAGAAGTTTTTAGATTTGAAGAAGAAATTGAAGGTAATGTTTTAGTAGCCTCATATCGAAGCACTACTTTCATCAAAGATATTCCACTTGATCGTTCCTCTATTTTAATTGTTGGAGATAGGCATAGCATCATTGAATATGCTGTTCAATCAGGGATTAAATTATTAATTTTAACGGGCGGTAAAGATATTAAAGACAAACACTTAGAAACAGCTAGAAAAAACCACGTCAGTATTATTAAAACAAAATTGAGAACTTTTAATGTTGTCAAAGTTATCGGTATGTGTAATTACGCCGAAACTTTAATGGTAAAAAATAATATTATTTCGGTTCAAGAAAAAGATTACGTTAAAGATTTTATAGAATTATCAAACAAATTAAGATATTCTGTTTTTCCAGTTTTAAATCCCATTAAAGAATGCCTAGGAGTTGTTCAAATTGAAGATACCATTAATAAACATCGAAAAAAAGTCATTCTTGTGGATCACAATGAAAAAGATCAAAGTGTAGAAGGATTAGAGGAAGCAGAAATTGTAGAAATAGTAGACCATCATAAAATTGGTACCATTGGTACTTCTCAGCCAATTAATTTTCGCAATATGACAGTTGGATGTACCTGTAGTATTGTTTATTTATTATTTCAAGAAAATAAAATTCATATTCCTAAAGATATTGCTGGAATCATGCTATCCGCTATTATTTCTGATACCTTATTATTTCGTTCTCCAACAACAACAGAGTTGGATAAAGAAATTGCCTATCGTCTATCAGAAATAGCAGGAGTAGATATCGAATCTTATGCTTATGAAATGTTTAAAAACGGATCTACTTTAAAAGGAAAAACTGCTGAAGATGTCTTATTCACCGATTTTAAAAACTTCTCTTTAGAAAACGATAAAATTGGAATTGGTCAAATTAATACTTTAAATATTGATGAATTAGAAGCCATGAAAAAAGACTTTGTTGATATTATTACACAAACGAAACAGGAACAGGGTTATCATATGCTACTATTATTTGCAACAGATATTATCAAAGAAGGTTCTTATATTTATTACAACGAAGAAAGTAAAGAAACCCTTGAAAAGGCTTTTGAAATTGAAAATATTTACCAAGGTTATTTTATTCCTTCTATTGTGTCACGAAAGAAACAAATTATTCCTGCCATTGTAGAAGTATACGAAAATAAATAACACATTTCTATAAAAAAATACACTTCTGTTTAAAAAGTGTATTTTTTTATAATTTCTTCTATTTGGAAAGAATATTCATTACGAAATGTTTTTAGTTTCTCTTTTTGGAATGACGATCTAAATACTCATCTCGTGCCAAGTCGATATTTTCTGCACATATATGACATTGTCTTTCAAACTCTTCATCACTATATTTTTCACCATTAATAAATTCTTGTACACAAACCATAGCTTTTGCCTGAACGTCTTTACCAATGTGGCTACTAACCTTGCTTCTAAGGTACTCACAAATCTTGTCCGCAAACATATACTCATTTTTAGGAACTATACCATTAAAGAAATTTGGATCATAAACAGGGTTAAGTCCATAAGAATTAAACTCTTCTTCAACAGAACGAAAAAATTCAGCGTCAAGTGATGCTATTATTCTCATTATTTCAGCTCGTTTATCAGGCTTCCTTAGATATTCTATCATTTGGAATGGATCCGCTCCTAATAATTTGGCACCTTTTTCTAACGTAGGATCTAATACGGAACTTTGCTCTAACGTCATATTCATAAGAATACCTGGTTTTAATATGATATCCTCTTGTGCTTGATCCCACGTTGGATCACACATGTAAAATCCATCTATATGATATTTGTCATCTTTTATATGCACATAATTTCTAGCATGTGTTTCATAGCTTACAACCCATTCAATGGATGGAATTCCTATTCTTGTTAATAAGGAATTTAATAACTGGGAATAACCCGCACATACTATCCATTCATTTATCAAAAGCAAATAAACATTTCTACTTTGGTCGGGAGCTTCCCGATCTTTTTTTCTAGAGTCCTCATAAAATCTATATTCCTTAAAAGACCTAACAATATCATAAATAGCAATGTACTTTTCATAAGGACTTAAATCACTCTCCCGAATATCTTTAACCATAATATCCATTAAATTTTCTAGTTTTATTAAATCATCAATAGAAAAATTCACAATTCCTTTTCTAGAACGAAAAACAACGATACTTTGATCAACTATCCCTTGCAAATAATCCATACCAAAAGAAGGGGCATCCACTGGTAAATCCACTACAACCTTATTAACATTACTATTTGTTTCCTTGATTAAACCGATAACTTTATTAATATCTTCTAATTTATCACTATGAAGAATAATTTCAACAGAACCATTATTATCCTGAAAATCAAAATTCATATTTTGTAACTTCAATTTATTGATTAATTCGTCCATTAGAATCACCTATGCTCCTATTACTCAGTATACCATTAATAAAATTTTTAATCCATATTTATTCATATTTACTTTCTTTAAAAAAAAGATATCCAGTAGGGTATCTGAATATCATTTTATTTTTTTAGATTCATTAATAATTTTTAGTAAATCCATTAAATAATAAATGTAATGTTTATCTAGATTAACCGTATCTAAGGTAATAATTAATTCTTTATTTCGCATACCAAACCGAAATTTACGAGTTAAAGAACAAACTTTTAAGAATAATTCATCGCCATTGATATTATCCGTTAACTCACGAGGGAGATGGACTTCAATAAAGTTTTTCGTCTGAATAATTTTGGTAATATTAAGTTTTTTCGCTTCGGTTTCAAATAATTCTTCCCGCATGTAGATTAATACATCTTCACTTAAGGTACCAAAGCGATCTTCTAATTCTTGCTTTACTTTTAGGAAATCTTCTTCTGTATGAATTTCATTAATCATTTTATGAATTTCAATTTTAAGATCTTCTTCTTTGACATAATCGTCTGTAATTGTTGTAGATACTTCCAAAAGCGGTTGATCAGTTTCCTCTTCTTCCTCAACACTTTCTCCTTTTAGACGTTTTACTTCATCATTTAACATACGAATAAAAAGTTCTACTCCGACACTATCTACAAATCCCGCTTGTTCACTACCCAAAATATCTCCGGCACCACGAATAGAAAGATCTCGCATCGCAATACTGAATCCACTACCTAATTCCGTGAATTCTTTAATGACACTTAGTCGTTTGGTTGCGACATCACTTAATATTTTGCCTTTATTATACATGAGATAGCAATAAGCGATTTTATTACTTCTACCTACTCTACCACGAATTTGATAAAGTTGTGATAATCCAAAGCGATCCGCATCAATAATAATTAATGTATTTACACTTGGAATATCGATACCCGTTTCAATAATGGTTGTACAAAGAAGAATATCATATTCTTTTTCCATGAAGTGAATCATGACATCTTCAAGCGTTTCTTTATCCATTTTTCCATGAGCACATACGATTCTAGCTTCTGGCACTAACGCCTGAATTTCTCGAGCTTTCGCTTCCATATCATCAATATGATTATAGAGAATAAAAGTCTGCCCATCACGAGCTAATTCCTTATAAATAGCATCTTTTATAATCTGTTTATTTTCCTCTAGCACGTATGTCTGAATTGGATATCGGTTAGTAGGAGGAGTCTCGATTAAAGATAAACTTCTTACGCCCGTCATAGACATCTGTAGAGTACGAGGAATTGGGGTAGCAGAAAGAGTTAAAACATCAATATTATTTTTATATTGTTTTATTTTTTCCTTGTGTTTTACTCCAAATCGTTGTTCCTCATCAATGACTAATAATCCCAAATTTTTAAATTCAATATCATCACTTAAAAGGCGATGGGTTCCAATTAATAAATCTATCTTTCCCTCTTTTAATCGTTCGATAATTTCTTTTTGCTTTTTAGAAGAAACAAAACGATTCATGAGCTCAATTTCTACCGGATAGTTTTTAAAACGATCTAAGGCATTATGATAGTGTTGATTGGAAAGAATAGTGGTAGGACATAAAAAGGCAACCTGTTTTCCCGATAAAATGGCTTTAAAAATAGCGCGAAAAGCTACTTCGGTTTTTCCATAGCCAACATCTCCACAAAGAAGTCTATCCATAGGATGATGAGACTCCATATCCTTTTTGATTTCGTCAATTACTCTTAACTGATCTTGCGTCTCATCATACACAAATTCTTTTTCAAATTCAATTTGTTCTTCATCATCTTTTTGAAAAGCAAAACCTTCGGTACTCTCCCTTAAAGCATAAAGTTCTAAAAGATCAGAAGCAATATTTTCAAGCTTTTCTTTTACTCTTAATTTTGTCTTTTGCCACTCTACTCCGCCTAATTTATTTAATCTTGGAGCAATTCCATCAGCAGAGGAATACTTACTAATTAACTCTAATTTTTCAACAGGAATATAAAGTTTATCTCCCCCTTTATATTCCAACATTAAATAATCTTTTTGTAGACCATTCTTAGAAAGGGTCTTTATACCACAGTATCTTCCAATACCATGGACATTATGAACAATATAATCCCCTATTTCTAATTTATTGATATCACGAACTTTACTACCAATTTTAAAGTTCGTCTTGTAAATAGCATTTCCTTCTTTTTTATTAAAGATTTCTTTTTCACTGATAACAACATATTTTTCAAAGATATATCCCTCTGATATTTTTGCTAAAACAAGATTGATTTTATCTGGTAATAATTCTTGAATAGAAGTGAAAACAAGAAAAGGATTTTCTAAATAGTCTAAAAGTTTATTCGCTAAATACCGGTTACTAATCGCAATAATAACGGTATAACCATCTTTTAAATATTGATTTAGTCTTTTATTAATCTCGCTTTGTTTTCCCTGAAAATTATCAATCGTATAAGACTGATATTTTTTCTTTTTAGGAACGGTTGGAATTTCATTATCAAAATTAATAAAATAAAGCACATCTTTAGGAATTGTAAAAGGAAACATGTATTCTAAAGAATTCGGTTCATCATTATTTTTGCGATATTCTTCTATCTCCTCAAATAAAAGAGTTACACTTGCTTCAATATTTTGATAATCATTTAGAACAATCAATGGTTTTTCGACATAATCATAAAGATGACTAGGAGTTACATAGTTTGGTAAATTTTTTTGTTTCTCTTCTACCTCGATAGGTTTTCCTGTTAAAAATTCCGTACTAGGAGATAGAGAAATTTCTTTTAAAGGAGAAATAGTTAATTGTGTTTCAACATTAAATTCTCTAATACTTTCAATAGTATCTCCCCAGAATTCTAAACGGATAGGATTTTCCCTACCAATTGGAAAAATATCTAAAACATATCCACGAACGGCTATTTCTCCCGTTTTATTAACAAGTGTCTCTCTCGTGTATCCAATGGCATAAAGTTTTTCTACTAATTTTGCAATTTCTATTTCATCGTTTACCTTTAAAGAAATATAACTATCTAAATAAATATCTTTAGGAGGTAAAAAGCGAAGATATCCCATTAAATTGGTAACAATAATACATTTTTCTTCTGTTGCTTTTTTTAACGTCTCTAATCTCGTTATTTTTAATTCAGGAGAAATCGCTAAAGCCTCACTTGTTAGAAAGTCATCCATTGGAAAAAAGTAAACGGCATTGGTATAGTTTAAAAATTTTTGAAAATACGTATTAGCGTCGTATAAAGAAGAACAAACAAAAACAATAGAATTTTCACATTTTTCTAATTTTTTAACAATATATTGTACTTTTAATTCTGGAGTAAGACCAGATATTGCTTCTTCATTAGAAGAAAAATCTTCCTCTTTAAAAGATGAAAAAATCGTTTTCATATTTCCTCCTTTCTACACGGAAAAAATGATAAATAAACTATTTACCATTATATTTATTCATTAAATTATCAAACGTTAATTTCGAATAATCTTTAAAAATATCAACCACTTTATCTAATGTTTTATCCATTAATTCTTTTTCTTCTTTGGAAAAATGACCTAAAACATAATCTTTCGTATCCATGGTTTTATTATTCGAAATTCCAAATTTAATTCGATTGTACTCTCTCGTTCCTAAATGCATTTCGATATTTTTAATTCCATTATGTCCACCGCTACTTCCTTGATAGCGTAATCTCATACTCCCTATAGCAGTATCTAAATCATCATAGAGAACTAAAATATCCTTATGATCTATCTTGAAGAAACGAACAAAGTCTCCTACTACCTCTCCTGATAGATTCATATATTTTTGTGGCTTTAATAAAATATATTTTTCTCCTTCATACGTTGCTTCTGCATAGAGACCTTGGAATTTTTCTTTTTGAAATATTACTCCTAGAAACTGCGCAATTCTATCTAATGCCATAAATCCCACGTTATGGCGCGTGTTTTCATATTCCTTTCCAGGATTTCCCAAACCGACAATTAATTTCATTTGTCCTCTCCCCTTACATATTCTTCATAGACTTCACTTTTTTTAATACCCCGCTCTTTGGCGACTTGTTTCATGGCATCCATTTTGGATAGTCCATCTTCTAAATAGAGGTTTACATGCTCAGTTATCGTAAGCGAAGAAAAATCTCTCATTTCATTATTTCCCGCTACTACAATAACCATTTCCCCTTTCATTTCAAGTGTTTTTGGAAGAATATCAGAAATATTTCCCCGATAAATTTCTTCGTATTTTTTGGTTATTTCCCGGGAAATACTAATTTTTCTATTTCCCAAAATGTTCAACATAGAGGTTAATGTCTCTTCTATACGATGGGGAGCTTCATAAAATATCATGGTCGCTTTTTCTCGTTTTAATGACTCTAATTCCTGTTCTTTTTTAGACTTTTTACTATTTAAAAAACCATAGAAAAGAAATGGCATAGGAGCAAGACCGGAAGTAATTAAGGCAGGTATCAACGCAGTCGCACCTGGAAGAGCAACAACATTATATCCTTCTTCTATAACATAACGAGCAAGTTCATAACCAGGATCACTGATAACAGGTGTTCCTCGATCACTTACTAAGCCAACCGTTTTTCCTTCTTTTAGATACTCTAAAATTTTTCCATGATTATTGGCTTCATTATACTCATGATTCGCAATCAATTTTTTCTTAATGCCTAAATAATTTAAAAGAAGTCCTGTTTCTCTTGTATCTTCACAGAATAAAACATCTACACTTTCTAATACTTTGACTGTACGATATGTTAAATCATCCATATTTCCAATAGGGGTAGGTATTAGATAAAGAGTTGGACTCCCATCATAACTTTTTTGTGACATCAAATCACCTCAATTATTTTCAAAATATTTCTGGATTTCTTCTGTGTATTCCCCATTTTCTTGATGACTATAAAGGGGCGGTAGTACTTTTAATCCTGGACGTCCTTGCTTTCTTCCCTCAATTAATAAAATATTAGCTTCCTCTTTAGGGTGAGGGTGGACAAGTTCTATTTTTTTTGGCTCTATATGATATTTTCTCATCGTCTCAATAATATCAATTAATCTTTCAGGGCGATGAACAAGTCCAAAAACCCCATTATGAGTTAAAAGTCTACTACTAATCTCAATTAATTGTTCTAAGGTTAAAGCAACTTCATGACGAGCAATGGTCTTGTAATCATTACTATTTACATTAGAAGAAGGCTGATATTTAAAATAAGGGGGATTGCAAGTAATGACATCAAAAGACTCTTCTTCCCATGTCTTTGATACTTCTTTAATATCTCCTTCTAAAATTGTTATTTGCTTTTCTAAATGGTTCAATAAAACGGAATCTTTTGCCAAAGAAGCAACTTCTTTTTGAATTTCTACTCCAACAATAGGACAATCCGTCTTAGTCGATAAAATTAAAGGAATAGGGGCATTTCCTGTCCCTATATCCAATATTTTTTTCGCATTTTTTGGTATCGTTATAAAATTAGGTAATAATACCGAATCTAAAGAGAAATGAAACATCGCAGTATCCTGATAAATATAAAGATTTTGATATCCTAATAAATAGTTTTTAACCTTCATTTTGCTCTTTTTCTAGCTCTATGATTCCCACATCAGGAACATTGACCCGATAACTTCCTTTTAAAATATCAATACTAATGACTTTTCCTTCTCCTTGTTCTGTCATAACTTTTTTACCAACTTTTGGAAGTCCTTGACGAAGCTCTTGATAACAATCATCTTCGTATTTTAAACAACAGAGAAGTCTTCCACACGCTCCATTAATTTTACTTGGATTTAAAGCAATATTTTGATTCTTTGCCATATTAATAGATACCGAATCAAAATCTGATAAAAATTTCGCACAGCAAAGTGGTCTTCCACAAGAACCGTATCCGCCCACTTCTTTTGCTTTATCACGAACCCCTACTTGTCTCAATTCAATTCTCGTTTTATAGATATTCGCTAAATCCTTAGCAAGTGTTCTAAAATCAACTCTTTCATCGGCCATAAACCGGAAAAATAGTTGGGATCTGTCTAACGTGAAACTAGCATCAATAACATACATATTTAATTTATATTTATCAATTAATTCACGGCATTTTTTTAAAGCTTTTTTCTCATCTTCCATATTCTTCTCATATTTTTTTTGATCTTCTTTGGTTGCAACTCGGACAATACTACATAAAGCAGACTTCAAATTTCGATCTTCAATTTCATAAGGATCTGTTGTAACAAAACCGTACTGATATCCTCTTTCCGTTTCTACAACAACTTCATCTCCCGTATGAACATCTAGATGGTTTGGTGAAAAATGATAAACTTTACCGTTCTTTTTAAAATTAACACCTACTACTGAAATCATTTTTTCACCTCCATTAAATCAATCACGAGTTTGTCCATCAACATCGTCGCATTGACATTAAATTTTATTTTTTCACTTAAATCTAATAGTATCTCTAATTTTTTTGATACCGATAATAATGTGTTTTTAGCGGCTATTTCTTCCATTTTATCTTTCTCTTCTTGAAAAAATTCTATATTTTTCTTCATCAAGCAATTCAAAACATCTTTATAATACAATATAAACCATTGAAAGGCAAGGTACAATAAATTTTTATCATTAAAGATTTCTAAAAACGGCTTATTTTTGTAAATAATCGCTTGATAACCGTTCTTTTCTAGATAATAGATATAATCTACCACAGATGTGATTTTTTCGTCTGTATCCTCATTATTTAAAAATTTTTGAATTTCGTCTTGTTCATGAAAAGAGTAATAGGCAAGTTTGGATTTTAAATCTAACTGTGCTTTTTGATAGATATTTTCCTTTTTCAATGATAGAATTTGGCACCGAGAAACAATGGTATTCATGACTTGATAAGCATTATCCACCAGTAAAATAGCCGTTATTTCCGGTACAGGTTCTTCCAAAAATTTTAAAATAGAATTGGCAGAAGAGGTATTTAGCTTATCTGCCCCATCAATGATATAGATTTTTTGATTTCCAACAAGAGCTTTTCGGTTAAATTCTTGTTGCAATTCTTCTAATTGTTCTTTTTTGATCCATTGTCCATCGGGATGAATAATTTTTAATTCCAAAAAGTTTCCATCATCTATCGTTTCACATTGATGACATCCATTACATTTTTCACCATTAGGATAATGATTTGGACATAGCAAAAATTTTGCAAAAGCCATTGCAAAATCAAAACCTTTAGAATATCCATTTAATTCTAAAAGATAAGCATGCGTAATTGTATTTTTTAAAACCGCATTTAAAAGAGTTTTATAGATAATGGGTTGTTCTAGAGCATACTCATCTAACATACATCCTCCTAATAAACATAAATCAAAATTAAAATCATGGATATAAGAGCTGGAACCCCTAAAAAGGTAACTAATAAAACCGTTATTATATTAATTGGAATCATTAAATTGAGAGGTTGAACCAATAGATTATATCCATAGAGTAAAAAAGAACTGAAAATGATTTTTTTTCCATAAGTAATCAATCTCTTCATACTTTCACCTAATAAAATGTATGAAGAAAGGAAAGATTAAGAACTATTCGTCAGCAGATATTTTTTTACGATTTTCTAACGCTAATTCTAGGGTGAGAGAATCGACATAGTCCATATCTGCCCCAAGAGGAACACCATGCGCTATTTTTGAAACAAGAACATTTGTTTTAGATAATAATTTAGAGATATAAAGAGATGTCGTTTCTCCCTCTACACTTGGCTTTAAAGCTAAAATAACTTCCTCAATTTTTTCTTTTTTGATTCTTTCAATCAGTTGAGGAATATGAATATCTTCTGGATTAATTCCATCTAATGGAGAAATCAATCCATCTATTACATGATAATATCCTCGAAAAGTTCCTAATTTTTCAAATAACATAATATTTTTAGGGTTTTCTACTACACACAATACCTTTTTATCACGACTATCGTCTTTACAAATCTCACATAAATCCCCTTCTGCAAGATTGTTACAACGAGAGCACTTTTGAATTTTTGTTTTCACATCTTTTAATGATTTAGCAAATATTTGAATGGTTTCCTCATCAAAATTAAGGGTTGATAAGGCAAGCCTTTCCGCTGTTTTTTCGCCAATTCCTGGTAGATGATTAAAACATTCAATTAAATTTTGAATAGTTGTTGGGTATCGCATTAGAATAATCCTGGAAGTCCTTTTGTGTATACACCCATTTTTTCTTCAGTTACTTTATCTACTTGCTTCATAGCATCATTAATCGCTACCATGATCATATCCTGTAGCATTTCAATTTCCTCTTTATCCATTGATTCTGAATCAATTTCAACAGATTGTAATTGCTTCTTACCATTCATAGTAACGGTTACTATAGAAGATTTTCCAGTAAACTCCATTTCTTCTATTTGTTTTTGAGTTGCCATCATATCCTTTTGTAATTTTTGTGCTTGTTTCATCATTGCTTGCATATTCATATTTATTCCTTCTTTCTATTTTTCTTCATATTCAACAAAACTATCAAATAATTCATCAATCATATTTTTCTTTGCCACATTATTAGAAGTAGTGGCAAAAATTTTAGGAACATCAATTGTTTCTTCTTGATATTGATAATTATTTTTATTTTTATTATATTCCGTTTTAATCGTATTCCATTCTTCTTCATCAACGGCAATTAATCGATATTGCTCTTTAAATTTTTCAAGAAAAACTTTTTCTAATGATAATAATTCTAAGTTAAAAGCTTCCGCTAAAAGATTTGTTTTATAAACAAAAATCATATTTTTATCACTAATAACTTTTAATTCACCATCAAATAATAAAGAAATTAATTTACTATAATCCGGGTCCATTAATAATTCTTTTAAATCTTCTAATTTTTCTTTGAAAGCATTTCGATTTTTTTGCGAAACAGCCACTAAAGAATTATTAATACGAATTTTTTTAAGTTCATTTAGACTTTGCATAGCCTCTTCTGATAATACGGAAGAAAAATCTATTTTCTTAGGAGTTATTTCTTTTGGTGTTGATGATTTTTCAACTGACTTTTCTTTTACTTCTTCTTGTTCTTTTGTTGGTGTTTCTTTGATTTTTTCTGGCGTTTGTTTCACAGAAACTTGTTCCTGTATTGGCACAGAATTGGTTTCTTCTGTAATCATTTTTATCAATTCAATTTCTAATAATATCTTATTATTACTTGAATTTTTCATGTTTCCAACTAATTCTGATAAAGAATGAATATAACAGTATATTTGTGTATTATTTACATTATCTTTGACATTTTCATAAAACTCTGTCTTTTCTTCAAAAAAGTTTGGAACGTTTCTATATAAGATGATATTTTTTAATTCATCAATCATTTCTTGCGCTATCTTAACAATGTTTTTTCCTTGTTCTTCATATTCTTCTATCTTCTCTAAGATTGTTACCATATTTTTATCAAAGATAGCCTTTAGTAGAGCTCGAATTTCTTCTTGATCAACAGTTCCATTAATATCATGAATATCTTTTAAAGTAATCTCCTCATTTGAATAAGAAACAGCTTGATCTAACATTCCTATTGAATCACGAAGTCCACCATCTGCCAAAACAGCAATTTCATTTAGGGCCTCCTCGGTAATTTTTATATTTTCTATCTCAGCAATATGTTTTAATCTTTCAACAATATGTTTATTACTTATTTTTTTGAAATCAAACCGTTGGCAACGAGAGAGAATCGTCCTAGGTATTTTATGTGGTTCCGTTGTCGCAAAAATAAAAATTATATGGCTAGGAGGCTCCTCTAATGTTTTTAATAAGGCATTAAAAGCTTGATTGGTAAGCATGTGTACCTCATCAATAATATAAATTTTATATTTACTATTAGAAGGTACAAGTCCTATTTTATTACGAATTTCTCTTATTTCATCAACGCCGTTATTAGAAGCAGCATCAATTTCAATAACATCAATATTTTGATTATTATTTATTTGTACGCAAGACGTACATTTTTCACAAGGTTTTAAATTTTCCAAGTGTTCACAATTCAATATTTTGGCATAAATCTTTGCAATACTTGTTTTTCCTGTTCCTCTTGGTCCAGTAAAAAGGTAGGCATGACTTACCTTATCATTTTGAATTGCATTGGTTAACGTTTTAATAATGACATCTTGTCCAACCACATCATCAAAACTTTTTGGTCGATATTTTCGATATAATGCCTGGTACATTTTTCACCTTCTCTACTAATTTCATTATACACTTTTTGTATTAGAATTTAAAGGTGATTTTCTTTTATTTTGAAAGAAAGATTGCAGTAATTCAACACATTCCTCATTTTCTTCTTTTATGATTTTTACACGATGATTATTTTTAGAATTGTTTAAAATTTGATCAATACTTTCTACATAGCCAAACTTATGATTGGTTGCTGCATAGACAAGGGTGCCAAGACGACATTGAATCATAGCTCCTGCACACATAAGGCAAGGTTCTAAAGTTACATACATCGTGCACTCATTAAGACGCCAATCTCCTATTTTTTTACACGCTTTTTGAATCGCTAATATTTCAGCATGCGCAATGGCATTTTTACTATGTTCTTTTAAGTTATGAGCTTTAGCAATTATTCTATCTTGATAAACAATAACAGCCCCAACAGGGACTTCATCTAATAACAACGATTTTTTAGCTTCTTTAATAGCCATATCCATATATTTACTCATAAAAACTCCTAGTGTTCCACGTGGAACATAAAAAAAGCACACACACTCAGGGACTCTTAAGGATGCTACCTCCCGGTCCTGACCTGATTCGAGTGTGGGTGTTGTGCTAGTACATAATATAACTTATTTTTCTAAAAAATGCAACAGATTTTTCGTTTCACGTGAAACAAAAAAAGAAAGTGACTACTCATCACTTTCTTCTACTGGGTTTTGTTCTTGATTTTCTTCTGTTTCAGTAGATTCATCATCGTTTTTTGCTAAGAGTGTTACTGTACTTACTTTCTGATTATCTTTTAGGTTGATTAATTTAACCCCTTGAGCAACTCTACCAGTTGAACTAATTTGTTCAATTGGTAAACGAATAATAATTCCACTATCTGTCATAATCATTAGATCTTCATCACCATGAACTAGTTTAAAATCAACAATATTTCCATTTTTCTCTGTAATATTAAGTGCTTTTACACCTTTGCTACCTCTATGAGTCATACGGTATTCATCAATATTTGTTTGTTTACCATAACCATTTTCTGTAACAACTAGAACAGATTCATTTTCTTCAGCAACTTCCATACCAACTGCTTTTCCATCGCCAACTTCAATTCCACGAACACCAGAAGCTGTTCTACCCATAATTCTAACTTCTGATTCTTTAAAACGAATCATTCTTCCATTAGAACTTGCAATTAATATTTCATTTTCACCATTGGTTTTCTTAACATCTAATAATTCGTCGTCATCTTTTAAAGAAATAGCTATCTTTCCCGTATTTCGTATATTATCGAACTCACTAATGTTTGTTCTCTTAATTAAACCATTGCGTGTGCAGAATACGAGATATTTATTAGATTCTTCTACTTCTACTTTCAATAGTGATTTTACAACTTCTTCTTTTTCAAGTGGTAAAAGATTAATAATTGGAAGACCTTTAGATTGTCTATTAAATAATGGTACTTCATAACCCTTCATGCGATATACTCTTCCCTTATTTGTGAAGAATAATAGATAATCATGGGTCGTAACAGATACTAATTTTTCAACAAAATCTTCCTCATTTGTCGTCATACCTTTGATACCTACACCACCCCTATTTTGAGTTTTATACGTATCACTAGTAATTCTCTTGATGTAACCTTTATTCGTTAAAGTAACAATAATATCCTCTACCGGAATCAAAGATTCATCATCAATATAGTCAATGGCTGTCATATCAATAGAAGTTTTTCTTTCATCAGAGTATTTATTCTTAATTTCTAGCATTTCATTTTTAATGATGTCTAAAACCTTTTGTTCACTAGCTAAAATACTCTTTAATTCTTCAATTAATTGAAGTAAAGAATTCAATTCTTCTTCAATTTTAGCGCGTTCTAGACCTGTTAATCTCTTTAAACGTAACTCTAGAATACTATTAGCTTGAATCTCGGTTAAACCAAAGCGACTCATTAAAGCATCGCGTGCTACTTCGTCTGTTTCAGATTCTCTAATAATTTTGATAACTTCATCAATATTATCAAGAGCTATCTTATATCCTTCTAAGATATGAACACGTGCTTCTGATTTTTTCAAATCAAAACGAGTTCTTCTGATAATAACTTCTTTTTGATGATCAATATATTTTGAAATAATGGTTTTTAATGGCAAGGTTTTTGGTGTTAAACCATCTAGCATTAAGAAGATAATACCATAATTAACTTGAAAAGCCGTGTGTTTATATAAATTGTTTAAAACAACTTGTGGATTTGCTTCTTTTTTAAGAGTAATAGTTATTTTAACACCGTCTTTTAAATCGGTATGATAATCAGCAATACCATCAATAATTTTATTATGAACAAGCTCTGCTACTTTATTTTTGAGCTCCATCGTATTAATTCCATAAGGAACTTCTGTTACCACAATACAGTTATGACCATTAATTTCTTCAATAGAAGCCCTACTACGAATAGTAATTGTTCCCCTACCAGTTTCATAAGCCTGTCTAATACCAGAATTTCCAAGGATAATACCTCCTGTTGGAAAATCTGGACCCTTAATATATTGCATTAACCCAATCGTATCAATATCTGGATTATCAATATAGGCAATACATCCGTCGATTACTTCTCCTAAATTATGAGGAGGAATATTCGTTGCCATACCTACAGCAATACCCATTGTTCCATTGACTAAAATATTAGGAAATCTAGATGGCAATACTTTTGGTTCTTTTACCGTTTCATCAAAGTTAGGATCAAAATCTACGGTATCTTTATTGATATCTCTTAATAATTCAAGAGAAATTTTAGATAGACGAGATTCGGTGTAACGCATGGCTGCTGCACCGTCTCCCTCAATGTTACCAAAGTTTCCATGACCATCGACTAATAGATATCGTTGGTTAAAATCTTGAGCCATGCGGACCATTGCTTCATAGATAGAAGAGTCACCATGTGGGTGGTAATGACCCATAACGTATCCAACAGTTGTCGCTGATTTTCTATGTGGTTTATCAGGGGTATATCCTGATTCATACATAGACCATAAGATTCTTCTATGTACTGGTTTTAAACCATCCCTTAAATCTGGTAAAGCACGAGAGGCTATAACACTCATGGAATACTCTAGGAAAGAGGTTTCTACTTCATTAACAATGTTATTTTCCGCTAAGCGATCACGCTCATGAAAATAACCATTAAAATGAAAATTTTCCGCAAGTGCGACTCCTTCTTGTTCATCTGTTGTTTCGGTTTGTGATTCTTCCCCTTCGAATTCTTCTTCTAATTCTTGATTTTCATTTTCTTCCATGATTCACCTCCTAAATATCTAGATTTTGTACATAACCAGCATTTTCTTCAATAAATTTTCTTCTTGGTTCTACTTCATCACCCATTAATTTAGCGAATACCGCATCTGCTGCCATACAATCTTCCACGGTTATTTTTCTTAAAATACGTTTTTCAATATCCATTGTTGTTTCATTTAATTCTTCTGCATCCATTTCTCCTAAACCTTTCATTCGCGCAATTTCTGCACGCGAACGTACGTTCTCAGGAAGACTCATTAAATATTTTTCTTTTTCTTCTTCATTTAGGACATATTTTCTAGTTTTTCCATGCATAATTCTAAATAATGGTGGCTGAGCAGCATAGACATGTCCCTCTTCTACAATCGGTCTAAAAAACCGATAAAATAACGTAAGTAAAAGAACACGAATATGTGAACCATCGACATCGGCATCGGTCATGATAATAATCTTATCATAACGTAATTTTGAAAGATTAAATTCTTCCCCTATTCCGGTACCAAATGCGGTAATAATCGTTCTAATTTCCTCATTTCCAAGAGCTCTATCTAAACGATTCTTCTCCACATTCAAAATTTTTCCACGTAGAGGTAAGATTGCTTGTGTCATAGAATCTCTACCCTTTTTAGCTGATCCACCAGCTGAATCTCCCTCGACAATAAAGATTTCTGATACTTTTGGATCTTTACTCTTACAATCTGATAATTTTCCAAAGAAATTCGTCATTGCAAGATCACTTTTACGAGTAATTTCTCTTGCTTTCTTAGCCGCATTACGCGCTCTACAAGCAAGCATTGATTTTTCAACAATAGCTCTTGCTTCATCTGGATTTTCTAGTAAGAATTTTTCAAAACCTTCTGAAAAAACATTATCAGCAAGTTTTCTTACTTCTGAGTTTCCTAAACGACCTTTGGTTTGTCCTTCAAATTGAGGATTTGGATGCTTACAAGAAATAATCATAGTAAGACCTTCCTTAACATCATCCCCTGTTAAAGACTCATCTTTGTCCTTTAAAATACCGGCTTTTCGCGCATAATTATTGATAACTCTTGTAAGCGCTCTTCTAACACCCTCTTCATGAGTTCCACCATCATGTGTATTGATATTATTTACAAAAGAATAAATATTGTCATTGTAGCCAGTATTATATTGCATAGCTACTTCAAAGAAGACATTATCTTCTTCTCCTTGTAAATGAATAACATCTTCATGAATTGGTGTTTTTTCTTGATTAATAAATTTAACATATTCAGAGATTCCACCCTCATAAATAAAGGTTTCTCCCGTTGTATCTTCATCATCTCTATCATCACGAATTGTTATCTTTAAGCCTCTATTTAAAAATGCTAATTCCCGAATACGAACCATTAAAGTGTTGTAATCATAGACATCTGTATCAAAAATTTCAGGATCTGGTTTAAAGGTTACTACTGTTCCTGTACGATTAGGATCACAGTTATCTATCACATGAAGAGGTTCAACAGTATGTCCACCATTTTCAAAGCGAATAAAGTGGACTTTTCCATCTTTATATACTTTTACTTCTACCCATTTAGATAGAGCATTAACTACAGAAGCACCTACTCCATGGAGTCCACCGGATACTTTATATCCACCACCACCAAATTTACCACCAGCATGTAATACCGTATAAACAGTTTCAACCGTTGATAATTTTGTTTTTGGGTGGATTTCAACGGGAATACCACGTCCATCATCTTTAACCGTGACAGAGTTTCCTTTGTTGATTATAACCTCTATATTATGGCAATAACCTGCTAAAGACTCATCAATCGCGTTATCGACAATTTCCCATACAAGATGGTGTAATCCTTTAACATCAGTCGTACCAATATACATACCAGGACGTTTTCGAACTGCCTCTAACCCTTCTAGGACTTGAATATCCGAAGCATCATAATGTTCATTCATTTTCTTTCACCTCTTTGATTTTTATTAATTTTCCGTTTTCTATTTTGAATAACTTTGAATGCTTTACCAATTTAGAATCTAGATTCGTAAGTTCCGTTGTCGTAATAATGGTTTGAATATCTTTACTGATATACCTCATTAAATTATTCTTTTTATCATCGGATAGCTCACTAAAAACATCATCTAATAATAAAATAGGAGTCGTATCTTTATATTTCTTAAAAATAGGAATTTCCGCTAATTTTAAGGCCAAAACAGCAATTCGTTGTTGACCTTGAGAACCATATAATTTTAAGTTTTTATCATTAACTAAAAACTCTATATCATCCTTATGAGGACCCAGTGTTGTCATCGATAATTTCTTATCATATTCTAATTTTTCTTCGAATTGACTCATCAATTTTTCTTTTAACTGCAAATCTTTGATATCTTCCATTTCGACATTTGGTACATATTTAATATGAAATCCATCTATTCCCATAATATCTTTATAAATAGATTCACAGTAGGTATTAATTTTTTCAATATATTTATACCGCATTTGATAAAGAATAATAGCTTTATCAATTAAATAAGAAGTAACAATATCAAAATAATTTTGATCTATTTTGTGTCCTTTAGACATTTTCTTAAGATAATCATTTCGAATTTTTAGAAGTTTATGATAATCATTAGAAACGATATAATAACTATTATATAATTGAGATAATTCCACATTTAAATATTTTCTTCTAAGTTGTGGAGATCCCTTCAAGATTTCCAAATCATCGGGATAAAAAATGATTATATTCATTTGAGATATATAATCACTTACCTTTTTAATAGATGTATCGTCTATTTTAAAATATTTATTATGATTATCAATGGTTATCTCTAGTTTGTTATCAATGACTCCCCTACTCACGATTCCTTTTATTGATAAAAATTCTGCTTCTTTCCGAATGAGGTTATTATCAATAAAAGAACGATGGGATTTCGTAAGACCTAAAACATAAATACTTTCTAGTAGATTTGTTTTTCCTTGGGCATTATCTCCATAAATGATATTCACTCCTTTATAGAAGCGAGTCGATAATTTTTCATAATTACGAAAATTTGTCAATTCTATTTTTTTTAAAATCATGGAAATACCTCTTTTTTTTGCATTTAATGGCTCATTTTGAAAAAAATACCCTCAACTAATACTCCTATACACATAAGATATTATATCATAAATTTAGTCCGTAAAAAAGAAAAAATAGACTTTTTGTCTATTTTTTTGCAAATTTTCTATCATATAATTTCGTCTTTAACATACTAGCACGATAATATTGATTATCAATAGAATAAAAAGATGCTGGAATATGGATTTTCTTATGATTGTGAAATTCAATTGTTGTACCATAATAATTTTTTTCATATGTTTTTATTTTATCTAAACTAATCCAAATATTTTCCGCATTGCGATTAGAATTTGTTGGGAAAAAAATCATATTTCTACTCTCTTCAATAATAATTGGAAATTTAGATTTAATTCCTGTTAAATACTTTGTTCCCTCACATCTTCCCCGATAGCTACTACCATAAAACTTACAATTATAATCAATGATTTTATGCACATTCTTGTGTACAATATATTCTGCTTCTTCTTCATAAATTTTTGAACATTCAGAATCGATTGGTACAATAGCCAATGTAGATGAATTAATTTCATATTCGTCTTTCACAACAACACCTCCCCCTAATTCAAAAAATTGAATAATTCTCTTATATAGCTTGTCCTAGTCGAAATTTGATGAATTTTGTCGGAGATATCAAAAAAAAAGACATATTTTGATCAATATGTCCGAATTGGTAAAATTAATTGAAGCAAATTATCATTTTCGCCATCCGTTATGATAATTGGTTTAATTTCTCCATTATATTTTATTTCAATTTCTTCACTATCAAATACTTTAATAGCATCCATCATATATTTAGAACTAAAAGCAATTTTTACATTGTCTTCTATCTTATCTTTCAATTCTACTTTTTCTTCAACATTTCCTATCTCTGGAATATTAGAAGAAATTAATAAATAATCTCCTTTATTTTCTAATTTAATAATATTCTTTTCTTCTTCATTTGTTAAAAGAGATGCTCTATCAATAGAATTATAAAAATTATTTAGATTAACCTTAATACAAGTTAAGAATTCTTCAGGAATCAATTTATTCGTATCTGGGTAACTTCCATTAATTAATCGTGACATAATAATTAAAGATCCAAAACTGAAAATTATTTTATTGTTAAAGATATGGAGTTCTAAATTATCTTCATCACTATTTAATAAACGAATCACTTCTAATAAATTCTTAGCTGGAACAATAATGTTTATTTCTTGTTCAACATCTACCCCAAGTTCAATTTCCTTTCTTGCTAAACGATAAGAATCTGTAGCCGTACATTCCATCTTGTTTCCTGATATTTTAAAGTTAATACCAGTTAAAACAGGACGAGATTCTTGTGAAGAAGTAGCAAAAATGGTTTGATTAATCGTCGTTTTAAAAGATTGTTGATTGATAACGATTGGAGTTTTACTAAACTCTAAATCTAAGTTAGGAAATTCAGATGCATTATTACAATTTAATTTAAAAGATGATTGAGCGGTTGTAATCAATAATTGTGATGACATAATTTCTTCTAAATTAATTACTTCATTGGATAATTTCTTAATAATTTCATATATATATTTACCAGATACAACAATATCCCCTTTTTCCTCTATTTCTTCGATATCCTTTGCATCAATAAATGTTTTAATCGCAATTTCATTATCCGTACTCATCAAGTACAATCCTTCTGTTTTTAAATCAAACTTGATACAGTTTAAGATAGGTATTAAATTTTTAGAAGATATTCCTTTAATAACATAGTTTAAATGTTCCATTA
Source organism: uncultured Bacilli bacterium (assembly GCA_947626275.1). Classification (GTDB taxonomy): domain Bacteria; phylum Bacillota_I; class Bacilli_A; order RF39; family UBA660; genus UBA5578. Next base: position 41,776 of record CANQRL010000006.1, on the reverse strand, counting down.
AAATTTTTTGTTTAATTTTTAGTTTCATAAGTACCTCTTTCTTATTTCATAATATTATTTTTATTATAGATGTGCATTTGTGTGCAAAACTCTTTTTATTCTTTATTTATAAAGGAAAGTTTGATGTGCATAATTTTTAATTATGAACACTTTATCCACATTATTTAGTGAATTCTGTTGATAATTTTTTGAATTTCGTTGTTCAAAGCTTCATCTTTTAAAATTTCTTTTTTGATTTTATCAACAGCGTGCATAACCGTTGTATGGTTTTTACCACCAAATTCAATTCCTATTTTTGTGAGGTTTTCTTCTAAATAAATGCGACAGATATACATGGCAATTTGTCTTGGAATCGCAATATTATTTGTTTTTTTCTTACTTTTTAAATCTTCTGCACTAATATTATAGTTTTCACTTACTAATTGAATAACTTGATCAATTTTATTTTTAGCAACAATGGTTTGAACGAAGAAATCTTTTAAAGCTTCTACTGCTAAATCTAAGGTAATATCGGAACCATTCATGATAGTTGCATAGGCATAAACTCTAGTAATAGCCCCTTCTAGCTTGCGAATGTCCCCTACGCAGTTACTAGCGATATATTCTTTAACTTCTTCCGGAAATTTGTTTTCTAAGTCTTGCATTTCTATTTTCTTATTAATAATATTCATGCGAAGTTCAAATTCTGGAGGAAGAATATCAATTTGGAGACCCCAATTAAATCTTGTTTTTAAACGCTCTTCTAATTTCTTAATATCCTCTGGTGATCTATCAGAAGAAATAATAATTTGTTTTTTATTGTTATATAATTCATTGAAAGTGTTGAAAAATTCTTGTTGAGCACTTGTCGCCCCTACTAAGTTATGAATGTCATCAATGATTAAGACATCAATTTCCCGATACTTATTTTTAAATTGTTTAATAGATTCCATGTTATTTTCATTCGCACTTTTACGGCAGATTTCTACGAAATCAGATACGAATTTATCACATGGGATGTATAACACTTTCATTTTTTTATTATTTTCTGTAATATAATTTCCAATCGCATGCATCAAGTGTGTTTTTCCAAGTCCACTAGATCCATAGATAAATAGCGGATTATACATATTTCCAGGTTGTTCTGCAACCGCTAATGCGGAAGTGGCTGCAAACTTGTTACTATTCCCTATTACAAAGTTATCAAATCGATATTTACTATCTAGATTACTTTCAAAGGTATTCGATGGAATCCCTATTTCATCGGTATTGACTACAATTGATTTTTCTAATTCTTCTTCAATATAAAATTCGTATTTCCAATTTGTACCGGTTACTTCTGTAAAATTTTCTTCAATTAAATCAATGTAGTGTTCCTTTAAGTTCTTTTTATGTACATGCGACGGTACTAATATTTTGGCTACCCCATTATCCAAGGAAAATAAAGTTGTTTCGGAAAACCAGGTTTCATAGGAAATTTCATTTAATTGATTTTTTATTTTTTCCAAAAAGGTGTTCCAAATGCTTTCTAATTCCATACAATCACCCCACTTTAACCATTTCTACCTATATTCTACACTATTTGACACAAAAAAAAAAGGAAATGTGTATAAAAATTAAAGTTTCTTTTTTATCCACATCACCCCTACTTTATATTCTCAAAGAAAAGTGAGTTATGCACATTTTTGTGACTTTTTTATTAACAAAAACATGTATTCGGTAGATAATTTGTGCACAATTATGTGCATAAGTGTGCATAAGTAGGTTTTAAACAACGTTTTTAATACCTAAAAAATGTGCATAACTTATTTTTTATTTATTCTTTATTTTTTATATGACAATAATTTTTAGAGAAAATGTTTGACAAATAGAAAAAAAATCTATATAATTGAAAAAGCAAGCAGGGAAATAGAATAATCGGAGGTGTGAAAAAATGAAGAGAACTTATCAACCAAATAATCATAGAAAAAGTAAAAAAATGGGTTTTTTCGCTCGTATGGAAACTAAAATAATTAATAATAGAAGAAAAAAAGGGCGTAAAGTATTATCTCATTAAGAATCCACTGGTCGTCAGTGGTTTTTTTCTTAATAAGGGACGGTGATCATGTGAAGAAAAAAAATATTGTTAAAAATAATCGGGATTTTCAAAGAATTATTCAACATAATCGACCATATAAATATAAAGATTATATTATATATATAGAAAGAACGGAAATAGGGGAGTATCATTTTGGAATTTCTGTTAGCAAAAAATTAGGGAATGCCGTTGTAAGAAATAAATTGAAAAGGCAAATCCGTTCCATTCTTCAAGAAAAAGACTATCAAAAAAACTTTAATTGTATTATAATATTAGGCAAGGGAATTCTAATGCGTAATTATTTGGAAATGAAAAATAATTTGTTAGAGGCCCTAGAAAATTTAAATGTATACCGTTAGGAGGAAAAAATGCAGAAAAAGAAATGGGTTCTTACTATGCTTTTGGTAATGATCCTTTGTGTAACAGGATGTACTAAGCAATTAAAAGGACCAGATGGAAAAGTAGTAACAAATAGTGAAACTGGACAAGTATTACCATCTAATATCCTATGTGCTCCGACTGATAAGGATATTCTAAAACTATATAAGGATAATAAAGCAGAGTTAGAAAAGCTTTATAAAAAGCAGTTAGATGATGGAGATATTGGTAAAAAAGAATACGATAAAAAAGTTAGTGAAATTGTCGATGTTGAAAAATTTCCTTCTTGTAAGTCTTTTACCATTTTAGGAGATAAAAATGGAGGAATATGGACCACTATTTTTGTTAGACCATTATCATTAGTTTTAATTAAAGTAGGGGAGTTTTTAGGCAATTATGGATTAGCGATTATTTTTGTTACTTTGTTAATCCGCTTAATTATGTATCCAATTACTTTAAAAACAGCTCGTCAATCTGAAAATTTAAAGAAAGCTCAACCAGAAATAGAAAAGATTGAAAAGAAGTATCGTAATAAACAAGATCAAGAAAGTATTAATCGAAAAGCTCAAGAGACGATGTTTGTTTATAAGAAGTATAATATTAATCCTTTCTCAGGATGTATCTTCGGATTTATTCAAATTCCATTATTCTTTGCTTTCTACGAAGCATTATATAGATTACCAGTATTATTTGAAGATAGTCTATTAGGTTACTCTATGGCAATGTCTCCATCAAAGGGAATAGCTTCTGGAAATTGGTTATATCTAATTTTACCAATTCTCGTTTTCTTAGCTACTTTCTTCTCATTTAAACTCAATAGTGGGGCAGGAATGAGTGGAGAACAAGCAAAACAGATGAATACAATGATGAACATCATGAATATCGTTATTACAATGATGTCATTCACGATGTCAACAGCCATTATTTTCTACTGGATAACGAATAATACATTTACAATTATTCAAAATTTAATTGTGAAAAGGAGTAAGTAATATGATTAATGTTTATAAGTATGAAGCAGAAGATGAAGAATCTTGTTATGAAAAATGTATTGAAGATTTAGATGTTTATAGTTCTGATATTATTGTGGAGGCAGAAGAATCAGAAAATCTTTATAAAATGACAGTTGTAAAAAAAGAAGAGGTTATGAATTATATTAAAGAATTCATTAAACAAATTGGAAAAGATATGAATGTGGACATTCAATTAGAGGTTCGAGAAGAAGAAAATATTTTTTCTGTAACTATGGTATCTAATAATAATCCTATTTTAATAGGAAAAGAAGGAAGAACAATGAATGCTATTCAACTTCTTTTGAAACAAGCTCTTCAGAATCAAACAGGAATGATGATTCACGTAAATTTAGATGCTTCTAATTATCGAGCAAAAAAAGTAAAAAGATTTGAATACGAAATTAAAAATATTGTAAGAGAGGTTCAAAAGACAAAAACAGATGCTAAGTTAGATCCAATGAACTCTTACCAAAGAAGAATTGTTCATGCACTTCTTAGTGACTTTAGTAATGTAACAACAGAAAGTGTAGGGGAAGAGCCTAATCGCTGTGTAGTTATTAAATACATAGGAGAATAGAAGAATTTGCATTCTTCTTTTTTTTTGCTATAATAATATTCGCTTTTTTGAAGAAGGGGTTTTATGAGTTTATTATTTAAAGTAATTAATGAAGATAAATTATTACACTTTAATCGTTGTTCGTTAGAAAAAGAAGAACTAAAGGAAGCACAAGTACCTTCTATTTTTACTTATCTTAGAACTTCGATGACGAAAATAGGGGAAGATTTTTATTTTTATAAGCGTAGTAGAGAAAATGGTATTATTAATGAGTTATTAGGTTGCTACTTTGCAAAAGCAATTGGTTTAAGTACAGTTCAATATTATTTAGGAAAAAATTCTAGTCAAGAATATTGGCTGTTATCAAAATTATTTTTTGAATCAGGATTTGAGTATAAATTTGTTAATGATTATCTAGGACCAAGTCCTTATCCTAATGGATTTAATTATCTTTTTCCAAGCATTCATCGATTAGAAAAATTTAAAAAACAACCGATGTTTGAAGATGCTTTAAAATTGATAGCTTTGGATTTATTTATGTGGCAAGTAGATAGAAATAATGGAAATATTCAATTAAAAGAAAAAGAGGGAGAAATTTTTCTTGCCCCTGTTTATGATTATGGAAGTTCTTATGATTTTTCTACACTAAATTATGATTTTTATGAAAATCCATTAGTAATCGTTCGTAAAAATACTGCTAGTTTGAAGCTTTTATTTTTAATGTATCCAAAAGTATATGAATATCTTCATACTTTAATGGATATTCCAATGCGGGATGCTTTAGAAGATATTGAAAGAGAGCATGGCATAGAAATACAGGAAGAAATAAAAGATTACTATATTTTTAAGCAATTAAAATATAATGAAAAATTAGGTAAACCTAAAATGAAAATTTATCATTAAAAGAAAGAAGAGAATTCTTCTTTTTTTGTGCTATAATGAAAGAGATAGTAGATGAATTATCGTTTTATTAAAAAGGAGAAAAATATGAATTTTATTGAGAAAATAAAGGAACAAGCAAAAAGCAATAAGAAGAGAATTGTCTTACCAGAATCTATGGATGAAAGAGTTGTTTTAGCGGCTAGGGAAGTAGCTGATGAAAAATTAGCTGAAATTATTTTTATTGGTCGTCCAACTATCGATATTTCTCTTGAGGGAATAGAAGTTATTATTCCAGAAGAAGATGCTAGATTAGAAGAATTTGTTCAAGCTTTATATAATCTTCGAAAAGAAAAGGGAATGACAGAAGAGGAAGCAAGAAACTTATTACTAACAGATTATATGTATTATGCTTGTATGTTAGTAAAACTAGGATATGCGGATGGCGTTGTCAGTGGAGCTTGTCATTCTACAGCAAATACATTAAGACCATCTCTACAAATTATTAAAACGAAACCAGGAGTAAAATTAGTCTCTTCCTTCTTTTTAATGATTGTACCAAATTGTGAATATGGTTTGAATGGAACATTTATTTTTGCTGATTGTGGATTAGAACAAAATCCAACTCCTGATAAATTGGCAGCGATTGCAGCTAGTAGTGCGGAAAGTTTTCAAAAATTAGTAGGGGAAACTCCAAAAGTAGCTTTGCTTTCTCATTCTACAATGGGAAGTGCTTCACATGCAGATGTAGATAAAGTAGTAGAAGCATATAAGATTGCGAAAGAAGAATATCCACAATATGAGATAGAGGGAGAACTTCAATTAGATGCGGCTATTGTTCCTAGTGTTGCTAAAAGTAAGGCGCCAGAAAGTAGCGTAGCAGGACATGCCAATGTTCTCGTGTTTCCAGATTTAGATGCTGGTAATATTGGTTATAAATTAGTTCAAAGATTAGCAAAAGCAGAGGCTTATGGACCATTGACACAAGGAATTGCGGCGCCTATTAATGATTTATCTAGAGGATGTTCAAAAGAAGATATTGTAGGAGTGATTGCGATTACATCAGTTCAAGCACAGGAATAAAAATTTTATTCCTTTTTTAATGGTATTATGTTAAAATCATAGACAAAGAGGTGCATAATTTATGAAAGATACAATAGCGGCTATATCGACTGCTTTGGGGGTAGGAGCTATTTCCATTATTCGTGTGAGTGGAGAAGATTCTATCGAAATTGTTAGTAAGATATGGCAGGGAAAAGATTTAAGAAAAGTTCCTACTCATACGATTCATTATGGATTTATCAAAGATCAAGAAGAAATCATTGATGAGGTTCTTCTTACTATTATGAAAGCACCAAAAACGTTTACGAAAGAAGATGTTATTGAAATTAATTCCCATGGGGGAATCGCTACAACGAATCGCATCTTAGAATTACTCCTTCTTAATGGTTGCCGTTTAGCAGAACCAGGGGAGTTTACAAAAAGAGCATTTTTAAATGGTCGAATTGATTTAATTGAAGCAGAAGGAGTAATGGATTTAATCTCTGCGAAAACGGATAAATCAAGAAATCTCGCCCTTCATCAAATGACAGGGCAAGTATCTAGTTTAATTCATGATTTAAGAAATCGTTTAGTCGATGTTATTTCAAATATTGAAGTAAATATCGATTATCCCGAATATGAAGATATTGAAGTAGTAACGAATGAAAAAATGAAAGAGACAATTAACTATTTAAAAGAAGAGATTCAAAATATCTTAAAAAAATCTGAAACAGGTTCTCTTATTAAAGAGGGAATTAAAACGGTTATTGTAGGAAAACCTAATGTTGGAAAAAGTAGTCTTCTCAATCGTTTGTTAGAGGAGGAAAAAGCGATTGTTACGGATATTGCTGGAACAACTCGAGATATTGTAGAAGGAGATGTTTCTATCGACGGAATTCTTCTTCACATGGTAGATACAGCTGGTATTCGAAAAACAGAAGATAAGGTAGAAAGTATTGGTGTAAAAAAGAGTTTAGAATGGATTGAAAAAGCAGATTTAGTATTATTTGTTTTTAATAATCAAGAAGAAATTACAACAGAAGAAAAAGAAATTCTTTCTAAAATTGGTAAAAAACCCACTATTTTAATTATTAATAAAAATGATCTAGAATCTCACTTAGAATTACCAGAATTATCATTACCAATAATTCGTATTTCAGCGTTACAAAATGATGGAATTGATGATTTAAGAAAGCAGATAAAAACGCTATTTCATTTAGAGGAAATAGAGCAGAGTGATTATACGTATTTAAGTAGTGCGAGAAGTATTTCTCTTTTAAAAAAATGTCAAAATATTGTAGAGTCTATTGAAGAAGGATTAAAACAAGAATTACCAGTAGATATGCTAGAAATTGACTTAAAAAATATATGGAATTTACTAGGAGAAATTACAGGGGAAACCTATACGGAAGAGCTCGTTGATGCTATTTTTAGTAGATTTTGTCTAGGAAAATAATAAAAATGTTTCCAAACCAAAAAAAGTGTGATACAATTAAAAAAAGTAAAGGAGTGAAAACATGGCTAAGATATGTGGAAGTTGTGGTTCTCAAGTAGATGATTCTTATACAAATTGTCCAAATTGTGGTGCTCTTTTAGCACAACCAACGCAACCAGCACAACCAGTACCACCAATGCAACAACCAAATCCAGGATATGGACAACCTATGGGACAACAACCAATGATGCAACAACCTTATGGATATCAAGATCCAAATTTAAAATCAAAAATGGTTGCTGGATTATTAGGTATCTTCTTAGGAGGATGGGGTGTTCATAATTTTTATTTAGGAAATACTTCAAAAGGAGCTATCCAAATTGTTGTTAGTATTGTAACCTGTGGAATTGGTTCTATTTGGGGATTCATTGAAGGAATTATGATTCTTTGTGGAAGCATTAAAACCGATGCTCAAGGTAGACCACTTAAAGACTAATCAGTATGTAAAAATAGTAAGTTTCTTACTATTTTTCGTATGTATTGATATTTTATTACATATTTTAGGTTATTTTCATATTTCTATTCCTTGTCCTATTCTTTCTTTAACAGGATATTATTGTCCTGGATGTGGTATCTCTAGATTGGTGTTATCTTTATTTTCAGGGCATATCTATCAAGCTTTTCGCTGGAATCCTTTTGTCTTTCTTTTATTAGTTATTTTTTTTGGATATGTTCTTATCAGTACGATTATGCACAAGTATGTGGATAAAAAAATCGTATCAAAAATTCTTTTCGTTGTTATCGTTTTATTAATAGGATATGGGGTATTGCGCAACATGGAACTTTTTTCTTTTTTAGCGCCAACGAACGTGTAATAGAAGACTTTTACAAGTCTTTTTTATTGTGAAAAAAAAGTTTCTGTATTATAATAGGGAAGAAAAAGAAATGCGGTGAATTTTATGTTAGAAGTCATTGTTGTTGGAGGGGGACATGCGGGATGTGAAGCTTCTTTAGCGTGTTCTAGAAAAGGACATAAAACTTTATTAGTAACAGGAAATAAAAAAAATATTGCCGATATGCCATGTAATCCTTCTATTGGAGGAAGCGCAAAGGGAATTGTTGTTCGAGAAATAGATGCCCTAGGTGGAGAAATGGGTCGTAATGCCGATAAGAGTCTCCTACAAATTAAGATGTTAAATGTAGCGAAAGGACCGGCTGTTCAGGCGCTTCGTGCTCAGGCTGATAAGATTACGTATCCTAAAAATATGGTAGAAACCTTAGAGGCAGAAGAAAACTTAGAAATAAGAGAAGCTCTAGTAGAAGATTTAATCATCGAAGATGGAGTTGTAAAAGGTGTTGTTTTAGAAAATGGCGAGAAAATATTTGCTCAAGCTGTTATTTTAACAACCGGAACTTATTTAAAAGCTGATATTTTAGTAGGGGATACAAGAACGAGAGAAGGTCCTCATGGAGAAAAGCCAAGTAATCATTTAAGTGATAAATTAAGAGATTATGGCTTTGATATTATTCGATTAAAGACAGGGACTCCTCAGCGAATTGATAAAAATTCCATTGACTTTTCTAAAACCAAAGAAGAGCAGGGAGATAGTGTATATCATACATTTAGTTTTGATAATGAAATTCATTATAAAATAGAAGAACAAGTACCCTGTCATTTAATTTATACGCAACCAGAAACTCATCAAATTATTCGTGAGAATTTGAATAAATCTAGTATGTATGGTGGATTAACAGATATTAAAGGAGTAGGCCCTAGATACTGTCCATCGATAGAGGATAAAATTGTTCGTTTTGCGGACAAAGAGAGACATCAGCTTTTTTTAGAGCCAGAAAGCTTATACTATGATGATATTTATATTCAAGGATTTTCAACGAGTATGCCACGAGATGTTCAAGAAAAAATGGTACATAGTTTACCTGGTTTAGAGCATGCTAAAATTTTAAAGTATGCATACGCTATTGAATATGATGCCATCGATTCGAAACAACTAAAACAATCGTTAGAGACGAAAGTAGTTGAAAATCTCTATACGGCAGGACAAATTAATGGAACAAGTGGTTATGAAGAAGCGGCTTGTCAAGGATTGATTGCAGGAATTAATGCGGCTTTGAAACTAGAGGGAAAAGAACCCCTTATTTTAAAGAGAAATGAAGCATATATTGGTGTCTTAATTGATGATTTAGTGACCAAAGGAATTATTGATCCTTATCGACTACTTACTTCCCGAGCTGAATATCGATTATTATTAAGACATGATAATGCCGATATGCGATTAAGAGAATATGGCTATCAAGTAGGGTTAGTTTCGCAAGAAAAATATGATCGTTTTTTAGCGAAAAAGAAAAAAATAGAAGAGACAAAAGAGATTTTAAAAACAACGAAAATTACTCCGACAGAAGAAACACAACAGTATTTAGAAACGATTCCGACAACACCATTAAAAGATGGGATTACTCTTTATGAATTTCTAAAAAGACCAGAAGTAACATTTTCTCATATTCAACATTTTCTTCCTCTTGATATTGATTCAGCGATAGAAGAAGTTATTACGGTTGATATTAAATATGAAGGATACATTGCTAAAGCGAATAAAGAGGCTTTAAAAATGGTCGATTTAGATAATAAAAAAATTCCAGAAGATATCAATTATGATGCCATTCACAATTTAGCCAGTGAAGCGAAACAAAAATTGAAAAAAATTATGCCAACATCAATTGGACAGGCTTTGCGAATTAGTGGGGTTAATCCTGCTGATATATCCCTTATTATGATTTATTTGAAAAAGGAGTACCATCATGAATCTTAATGAATTTATCGAGGCATTAAAAGAACTTCAAATAGAGGTTACGGATCAACAATTAGAGCAATTAGAAAGTTACTATAAATTATTAATCGAATATAATAAGGTGATGAATTTAACAGGAATTACGGAAAAAGAAGCGGTTTATTTAAAACATTTTTATGATAGTTTAACGATTGCTAGAGTATATGATTTAAATCGAGCGAGAACACTATGTGATGTGGGAACAGGCGCTGGATTCCCAGGAATAGTATTAAAAATTATTTATCCTCATTTGGAAGTTACGTTAGTAGATTCTCTCAATAAAAGAATTGAATTTTTAAAAGTGGTCATTCAGAAATTAGGACTTCAAAAAATCGAAGTGATTTCTAAACGAGCAGAAGACTATGCAAGAGAGAATCGCGATTATTTTGACGTAGCAACAGCTCGTGCTGTTGCTCCTCTTTCTATGCTTTTGGAGTATTGTATTCCATTACTGAAAGTAGGGGGATATTTTATTCCTATGAAAGGTCTTGTTAAAAGAGAAGAAGAGGAAACCCAAGCCTTTACGTTATTACATACGAAAATTGAAAAAATTGATAATTTTTTATTACCAAAAGAAAATAGTAATCGAACGCTTTATCTCATTCGCAAAGAATTAATGACTCCTTTAGCCTTTCCAAGAAAATTTGCTGATATGAAAAAAAAGCCATTATAGAACTTCAATTTAGGAAGTTCTTTTTTTATTTGCATAAAATAATCAAGAAAGGGTGAATATTCACCAAAAAGTGATATAATAAAAAACTATAGGGAGTGGTAATATGCAGTACTTTAGAGAAAAAAGAGTAATTATCAGTATCGTATTTTCTATGATTGTTATTTCTTTTGCTCTTTGTTTAAATACTATTAAACCACTCAGTCTTGTAAAATTAGAAATCAATCATTCAATCCAGCTTGCTTCTTTCTTCAAAGGGTTTTCTAGTGATGCTAAATTTATCACCAATGTTTCTAATATTGATACGAGTAAATTAGGAAAGCATGCGATAGAGATTGAAGTCAATGGAAATTACTATAAAACCGTGTTAGAAATTGTCGATACCCAAGCTCCTATCTTGAAGACGAAAACAGTAAAACTTGGTTTGGAAGATGAAGTAACGCCAGAATTATTTGTTGAAACATTAGAAGATGAGACAGAATGCACTCTTTCTTTTGAAAAGGAAATAGAAAGAAAATCGGGAAAGCAAGAAGTGGTGATTGTCGCTGAAGATGTTTCAGGAAATACAACAAAAGAAACAGCCACCCTAGAGTTTGGAAAAGTGAAACAAAATCTTGTTGTTGAAGCTGGAAAAAATATTACCGCTAAGGATGCTTTATATAGTCAAGATGATATCGATAATGCAGAGATTATCCAAAAAGTGAATACTAAAAAATTAGGTCAACAGGAGATGATTTTGAAAGTTGATGAGGAAACCTATCATATCAATGTTTTAGTACAAGATACACAAAAACCTGTTGTAAAAACACAAAACGTTACTATTTGGTGGGATCAAAAAGTTTCTTCTATCAATCAGTTTCTAAAGCGTGTTAGCGATGGAACGAGCGTGAAAAAGGAATATGTTAGTACCATCAATTATTCTAAAATAGGGACCCAAGATGTCAAAATAAAAATAACAGATGAAGCGGGAAATCAAACAGAAGTAACAGCTAAATTAACGATTAAAAAAGATACGAGTGGACCTGTCATTTATAATCTATCTACGATTCATGTTGTTCGTGGAGAAAAAATCAATTATACCAAAAATGTAACTGCGATAGATAATCATGATGGAAAAGTAAAAGTATCTTACGATAAGAGTAAAGTTAATGAAAAAAGCCCTGGAACTTACAAAGTTACGTATACGGCTAATGATGCTCAGGGAAATACGACAAAAAAAACAAGAACCGTTATCATTACAGGAAATGCTCAGGATATTAAAGATAAATTGCGTCCCATTGTCAATAGTATAAAAGGTAATTCTAAATCAGAAACAGCTCTCGCTATTCGAAATTGGGTTGCTAAAAATATTAGTTATACGAGTAGTGATTTAAGAAGTCTATATCCATCTGCTTGGGAGGGAATTACCAAAAGAAAAGGAGATTGTTTTACGCATTATGCAATATCTAAGATAATGCTTGATCTAGCAGGAATAGAAAATAAACAAATTCATACGAGAACAAAAAGTCATTATTGGAATTTAGTCCATGTAGAAGAGGGATGGAGACATTTAGATTCGACACCAGGAGCAAATGCAACAAAATTGATGACAGATGAAGAGTATGGACAAATAGCTTCTTGGGATCATAGTGGGTGGCCGGCTGCCAAATGATTCAAATGATTTCTTTAGAGTTTTTTCTCTTTTTAGCGGTCGTTGTCATTTTCTATTACCTTGTTCCTAAGAAGCAACAGTGGGGTATTCTTCTTCTTTTTTCTCTTTTATTTTATGCCTTCCATTCTTCTCTTGTCTATTTACTATGCAGTTCTCTAGTAACTTACTTTTTCAGTTTGTCCATATCGAAAAGAGAAAAGTATTCTAAATGGAAATTATGGATAGGAATTATCTTTAATATCGGATTATTAATTGTTCTAAAATACGATTTATTTTCTTATGTTGATGATGCTTTTTCCTTAATTGTACCACTAGGAATTTCGTATTATACACTATCTTCTATTTCTTATTTGGTAGATACGTATCAAAAAAAGATTTCACCGGATTCCTATTTTCAATTTCTCCTTTCTATTTCCTTTTTTCCAACATTAATTCAAGGACCCATTAATCGTTATACCAAAATAAAAGACACTCTTTTGAAGCCTCATTCTTTTTCTCGGTTGCAGGCAAAAGAAGGTCTTCTTAGAATTCTTTGGGGATGTTTTAAAAAATTAGTGATTGCCAATCGAATTAGTATTCTTACTTCTTATATCGTTACAAACGAAATAGGAGGATTGGGTGTTGTTTTAGGATTACTACTTTATGGCATTCAAATCTATACCGATTTTTCTTCTGGAATCGATATTGTTATCGGTTTTTCTAGAATCTTGCAAATCAATCTTTTAGAAAATTTCGATACTCCTTATTTTTCTAAAAATTTAAATGAGTTTTGGAAAAGATGGCATATCAGTTTAACAAGTTGGTTTCGAGATTATGTTTATATCCCATTGGGTGGAAATAGAGTATCGAAATTAAGAAACAGTCTTAATATTTTAATTGTCTTTTTATTGAGTGGAATGTGGCATGGTCCTACTTGGAATTTCTTTTTGTGGGGACTTTGTAATGGCATTTTATTAGTTATGGAAAAAAGGATGAACTATCAACCTAAAAAGCCAATTTTTATGCTTGCCAATTATGGAATAGTATGTGTTTTATGGATTTTTTTTATGTATCCTAATCTTTCCTCTATCCTTTCTATTTTTCATAATACGAATACGCTTTCCCTTTTTGAAGTTATGAGTCTTTCTAATTTTATTGTTTTATGGATTGCTATTCTCTTTTTAGGAGTTGTAGAATATCAAAAATATAAAAAGAAATCTTTCTCAACTTCTTTTAAAAATCGTGATTATCTTTTATTAATTCTTTTTATCTTTATCATTATTCTTTTTGGTAGTTATGGAATCGGTTTTGAAAAAACAGATTTTATCTATAGTAGATTTTAGGTGATGACATGAAAAAAGTTTTTTTATATATTCTTTTATTTCTACTCCTTTTTTTAGGTTTGCAGCAATTAGTTGTTCCTAAATATCAATTAGAACTCGTAGAAGGTTCCTTAACGAGAGAATATTACGAGGATGAAAAAAATCATCAAATTATTTTTATCGGAGATTGTGAAGTATATTCTAATTTTTCTCCGATTACATTATTTGATAAATACGGTTATACTTCCTATATTCGAGGAAATTCGCAGCAGTTAATCCATCAATCTTATCATCTATTAAGGGAAACGTTATTATATGAGAAACCAAAGATAGTTGTACTAAGCGTAAATGCATTGCGCTACGGGGAAGAAGAAAAAAAAGAAGCATATAATCGATTACTACTAGATGGAATGAAAACGTCGTCCATTAAATTTGATTTGATAAAAGATTCCATGGTTGAAGGAGAAACACTCATCGATTATATTTTTCCTATATTTCGTTATCACAGTCGAATTTTAGAATTAACAAAAGAAGATTTTAGCTATTATTTAAAAAGAAAAAAAATCTCTCATAATGGCTATTTAATGAGAGTGGATGTCAAACCAGTTACGACGTTTTATCAAGGAAAACGATTAGCGAGTTATCAATTTTCAAAAGAAAATGTAGCTTACTTAGATAAAATTCGTCAATTATGTGAAGAAAATGATATTGAATTGATTTTGATAAAAGCTCCTTCTACTTACCCTTATTGGTATGAAGAGTATGAAAAACAAATCATGGAGTATGCATCAAAATATTCTCTTGATTATCTCAATTTCTACGAGAAAAGAGAAGAAATTGGGATAGATTATGAACAAGATACTTATGATGCAGGTCTACATTTAAATGTCAGTGGAGCTGAAAAATTGACCGATTACTTTGGTGCCTATTTACAAGAAAATTATGAGTTAGAGGATTTAAGAAAAAATTCCAAAATCAAAGAAAGTTACGAACATAAAAAAGCTGATTATGAAAAAATGAAGAGGCAACAATATGAGGAACTTGACGAGTATGGTAAAATAAAAATGTATGGAGGTTTTGAATGAAAAAAATAGCGATTACCTTAGCGATATTACTTACAATTGTTGGTTGTGGAGAAAAGAAAGAAACGAAAAAAGAAACTCCAAAAGAGGGATATTCCATTACGATCAATGGGAAAAATTTAATGGTAGGAGATGAATTTTCTCTATCGAAGGAGGCTTTAGGGGAAAACTATGAATTTCAAGAGGTAGAAAGTTGTGCTTTTGAAGGAAAAGACAATATTTATACTTATGCTGATTATGAAATTTATGGATATCATGATAAAGACGTTGAAAAAATTTATACCATTACATTGTTAACAGATAAGATTGCGACTAAAGAGGGTATTAAGTTAGGTTCTACGAAAGAAGAAGTGGTGGATACTTATGGACAAGATTATGAAGATGCGATAGGTGCCTATACTTATTCAAAAGGAGATACCTTATTAACCTT
Source organism: uncultured Bacilli bacterium (assembly GCA_947626275.1). Classification (GTDB taxonomy): domain Bacteria; phylum Bacillota_I; class Bacilli_A; order RF39; family UBA660; genus UBA5578. The sequence goes on along the minus strand of CANQRL010000006.1, from coordinate 26,438 downwards.
TATTTTTGAAGAAAATGAAGTCGTTAGTATCGAATATAAATTGAATGTTGAGAAATAGACTGGTGTTGCTAGTCTATTTTTAGTTCTATATTTCCCAAATGGTTATTGAATTATTTCCCAAAATATATTATAATGAATTCGTAGGGTAGAAAAGAGGTTATCTATGGACGAGACGAGGTCTAAAGTAGTAGATTTAGATTTAAATGACATCTTACCAAATCGTTTTCAACCACGTATCAAGTTCAATGAAGATTCGATTATTGAATTGTCAGAGTCTATCAAAGAACATGGGGTTATTCAGCCAATTATCGTACGTCCTATAGGTGACAAGTACGAAATTATAGCAGGAGAAAGGCGATATAAAGCAAGTGTTTTAGCAGGCAAGGAAACTATTCCCGCTATTATTTCTAGTTTTAATGATAAAGATAGTGCGGAAGTAGCTTTAATTGAAAATGTTCAAAGACGCGATTTAAGTCCTATTGAAGAAGCTATTTCTTATAAAAAAATATTAGATATGGGGTATCTAACACAAGAGCAGTTAGCTATTAAGTTAGGAAAAAGTCAATCTTCTGTTGCTAACAAAATTAGGCTTTTAAATCTTTGTGATGAAGTTCAAGAAGCTCTTATGGAAGATAAAATTTCAGAAAGACATGCTAGATCATTATTAAAGTTAAAAGAAGCATCTCAACAACGAGAGATGCTAAAGAAAATCATTGAGAATAGATTAACTGTTCGAAAGACGGAGGAGGAAATAGAGAAAATGGGAACTTTTATCACGGAACCAATTGATGATACCGATACAAGTACTAGTCCAGAGGGAGGAGTTACATCCAATCCAGGATTCATGAATGTAGATCAAGAACAACAACAAGCACAAGATGTTATTGAACAACCAAAGACAGTAGATTTTAACTCACTTTTAATGAGTCAATCTGCTTCATCAACACCATCTATTTCAGCAGAAAATCAAACGCCATTATCAGCTATGTCAGAAGTTAGTATGGGAGGAATCCCTTCTACACCTATCGTAGAAAGTCCAACGATGGTTTCTGATTCTATGGTTGGGTCAGATACAAACCCTTCTTTCGAAAAGGTAGATGCACCAGCTATTCCAAATATTTTTACACAGTCAATGGAATCTACTGCACCAGCAGCTCCGGTTCCACCAATAGCTCCGGTAGAACCAGTAGCTCCAGAATTACCATCAATGCCAACCCCAGAACCAGAAGCACCTGTTGTCCCACCAGTATCTAGTATGGATATGGGATCTTCTACTAGTTCAAGTGAACCAGAAAAACCATTTAATTTTCAAGATTTATTGGCAACGCCAACCCAAAAAGAAGCTCAAGAAGTGGAAAAAGAGCTTCAGGAAGAAGCTACACCATCTCCATTTGCAACGGTTTCTATTCAACCAACGCCAGGAGAGGATTTACAACCAGTTCCACCAGTAACACCAGTTGCACCAGAATTACCACCAATGCCAGCAGCACCTGCAACTCCAGAGCCAGTAATGCCAGTTATTCCAGAGGTACCATCTCTTAACCCAGTTGGATTAAATACACCAGCGGTACCAGAGATTTCATCCATTCCATCAACACCAATTATGGAGAATCAATTACCAAGTACATTTATGGATACGAAAGAGGATGAGGTGGAGGAGCCAACAAAAGTTCCTGCTGAACCAGTAATCCCAGAGCCAGCACCTGTAGAAACGGCAAAAGAAGAAAAAACAGATATTCAGCCAATCATTATCACAGATTATTCTAAACAATATGATCCTGTTTTACCACCTTCTGCTCAGCCAGCCGAAAAAATTGATTTTAAACAGATTATTAATTTGATCCGTGATGTCAATAATACCATTGAAAAATGCGGATATTCTATTGATACGGAAGAATATGATCTAGAGGATGAATATCAAGTAATCTTTAAGATTAGTAAAAATTAGGTGTTTTCACACCTTTTTTTGTTGAGTAATAATTACAAGAAAAAGACCATATCCAAAAAATTTTAGCTATTCTAAAATAAAATATTAGTGTATACTTAGATTAGATAGGAGAAAAAAATAACATGTTTCTAGGTAAAATGATGCTAGAAAAAAGGAAAAGAGAAAGAAGGGATCACATGGAAAAAAGACAAATCGCTATTTTTACAGATCCCCATGCTTTATTGGAACCAACAGAGGCAGCTTTACAAGATATTAAAAGAAGGGGAATTACAGAGATTTATTCTTTAGGAGATAATATTGGGGTAGGACCTAATCCTGGTGAAGTAATTGATTTATTAGAAGAATATGGCGTTCAATCTGTTGCTGGAAATTCAGAAGAATATATTACGTTAGGTTCTGAACCATTTCGTTCCTATTTCGATAGATTAAAAGAAAAGAGCAGACTATGGACATTGTCTAAATTAAATGAACACCAAAAAGGACTAATATCACTTTATCCTCATTCTATTGAATTGTTAATAGGAGGAAAAAAATTAGGACTTGTTCATTTTGCCAATGATGTTCGCTTTGATTTTGGAATTAGAAGTACATGGTCTTACCAAGGCAGTATAGAGCGTACAGGTCGAGGATTTGATCAGTTTCTCTATACAAATAGTGCCGATCAGTTAGAACAAATAGAAGAATTGTTAAATCATTATGGCGTTGATAGTCCGATGATGAGAGGGTATTTATCGGCTAAACAAGACCCTCTATTTGCTTTAAAGAGAGTAGATTTCTTTGATGCCATAATTCAAGGACATGTTCACTTTAAAATTTATGAACGGGGAGGATCCACTGATTTTTATTCTATTCGGGCTGTAGGTATGGCTTATGGAAAAGATCCTGTAGATACAGCGTCTTATGCATTATTAACAGAAACCGAAACGGGGTATGAATTAGAAGAAGTATTGGTCAAGTATGATAGAGAGAAGATGATTTATAGCATCTTAAATAGCGGTTCTCCTGATCCGACTATTCAGAGATTTGTGAATATGGGACCATCTAGACGAAGATAAAAAAAACGACAATGTCGTTTTTTATTTGCTTTCATGATTCTTTTTTGCCTTTGTTTTCATCATCTTTCGATAGAATGGTACGAGTTTTTGAAATAGAAAATAGAAGAAATGGTTCGTAATTAAATCAAACTCTCCTAAAAATTCAACATAATCTCCACCAAATTTTTTCTTGAATTCGTGTAATCCAAGAAGAGGATTTTCTTTTCGAAGGTCACCAATTGTTCCAAATTGATCATACGTCTTTACGCGATTATGATAAAATTGAATGTGCTCAAAATACGTTTTATAGTTTGCGTAAGTATCCGTTAAAATGTTATGATTTCCAGCATATAACACCCATGCCTTATCTCCATATTCGATAATAAAGTGTCCGCTTACTACAACACGATCACCAAAAGATGTTTTTAACTCTTCAAATTTTTCGATATCCGTTTTTAATTTTTCTGTTCTTCTCTCTAATTCTTTGAGTTTGGTATTTTGGGATTTACTTCTTTCTGCCATTGCAAGCAGATCCTCTTGTTCATGAGAAAGTGGTTCTAGTTCTGCTTTTTTCTTCATTAATATTTTAGCGATATCGACTTTTCCGATAAAGAGATTACACCGGTCTTTAGGATGAAATAAATCGTAAAGTGTTTGATAGTATTCTATGCCATGAGAGACAAAATCTTTTCTGTCTTCGGTTAATTTCATAAGACGATAAAATTCAGAAATATCTTCTTTGGTTCCAATAGAAACTTCTACTTCTAATTCTTCTGCTTTTTTGATTCGTTGTTTGGTCGTTTTGGAAAAACAGTTATAAATATCTTCCATTGGTTTTTCCATGTCAATACGGAAAGAGTATCTTGGCTGCATCGTTTCAAAGTTTTTAGTAAATCCTAAATGTTTAAAACCTAATTTTTTCAATTTCTCTAACATTTTTTGAGAGTCATAGTCGGCTTCCTGTTCTTCATCAAGATAATTTTCGCGATGAATAATTAAATCAGGATCAATTTTGACAAAGATAGCTCTTTTCTTTTTTGCCATTTTTTTGATTTCTTTGGTAAATTTTTCTAATAGGGTAAAATCGTGAAAGTCAATTACAAAACCTCTAGGAGAATAAAAATAAGAAAGACCTAAAGGAAGTTTTTTTTGTAAAAGTAAGGCAGCAGCGACTAATTTTCCGTCCTCTTTTAATCCGACATAATAAGGGGTAAAATTCTTTTCTAGTCTAGCAAATTCTCCCCAATCATAACTTTGTAAAAAATGGGATTTTTTGTGTGTTTGGACAAACTCTTCATATTCTTCTTTCTCTACGTTTTCAATAAATTCCATATCCACACCGACTTTCTAATATTATTATAACCGTATTTTTAGGAAAAGAAAAGGCTAGATAAAAAAAGTTCTTTTTTGTATAATAGTTCCCTGAGAGTGATTTTATGGATGCAACTATATTTAATAATTATTTGAAAAAATTGAGAGTTTTAGATAGAAAGACTCTTTCCTCTATAGGAAGACAAAGTTTGAGAATCTATCACCATAGTAGAGAAGCAGAAAATGAAGTAAAAGAAATCTTAAAAGAATATCTTCAAATATTAGAAAAACAGTATCGCATTTTATCCTTTTTGGAAAGAGGAATAGCCGAGATAGATGAAGAAGAAACCATTCGTTTTATGGAAGCATTATTCCTCCTTGGGAATAAGACCTCTCTTTATTATAAAGAAATATTAAAGGGATTAGAAAAAGCAATAAAGGGGAAAGAACAATATGGAGAACGACCTCAAAAGCAATTTCAAACACTTTTGGAAACTTCTGATTATGAGATTTGGGGAAAGGGCTTACTTTTGAGTACTAAGGACATAATAGAATATCTTGGCTACCCCACTGCTTTTTGGGAGTATATTTTTCCTAAAGTTTCTATTCGTGATCACCATCAAGAAGCACATCACTTTTTTTACCTTGTCAATGTAAAATGCGAGGAAGGAAGAATTGTTGATATGCATGTCGGTGTTCCTAAAATCATTAATTTAGAGACCGCTTTAATCAATATTCATGAATTTAAGCATGCGTATGATTTATATGAACGTATTGGAAAACCATTTGTAGATGAGTCAACGTATGAAGAAAGTGCGAAAGAAAAAGAGCGAAATTTTGTTAAAGAATATGTTAGTCAAAAAAATTGGCCATGTGAATAGTTTGTCTGATTATAGAAAAGATAGACCTAAAAATTTTAATCATTCTATGCTATACTAAAATGGGATAGAAGGTTTGTTATAAAAAACGAAAATCGTGTTAAAATTTATGTTTATCATACGTTATAAAATGTCATAGTAGAAAGGGGATTTACATGTTTGAACTTGTATCAAAATACCAACCTAGTGGGGATCAACCGGAAGCGATTCAAAAATTAGTAGAAGGCATTCAAAAAGGGGAAAAACATCAAGTATTATTGGGCGCAACAGGAACAGGGAAAACGTTTACCATTGCAAATGTTATCAAAGAAGTAAATAAACCCACTTTAGTACTTGCCCATAATAAGACTTTAGCAGGACAACTCTACGGAGAATTAAAAGAATTATTTCCTAATAATGCCGTAGAATATTTTGTTTCTTATTATGACTATTATCAACCAGAAGCCTATGTAGCAAAAACAGATACTTATATCGAAAAAGATGCTGCGATTAATGATGAAATAGATGAGTTAAGACACTCCGCTACGAGTGCGTTATTAAAGAGAAGAGATGTCATTGTTGTCGCCTCTGTTTCTTGTATTTATGGAATTGGTGATAAACAAGACTATGAAGATAAAATGCTTACGCTTGCCGAAGGGGAAACCATTGAAAGAGACAATGTCATTGAAAAATTGATTTCCATGTTGTATGAACGAAACAATTTGGATTTTAAAAGAGGGACTTTTCGAGCAAAAGGAGATGTTCTGGAGATTATTCCTTCTAACCAGCATAGTAAGGGAATTCGTATTGAATTTTTTGGGGATGAAGTGGAACGAATTAGTGAATTTGACGTTTTAACGGGAGCTATTTTAGCGGATAAAAAGACCATTAGTATTTTTCCAGCCAGTCACTTTGTAACGGCTGATTGGAAACTAGAAAAAGCGATTGCGAATATTCGTGAAGAATTAAAAGAACAGCTAGAAAAGTTTAAAGCGGAAAATAAACTATTGGAATACCAACGTCTAGAGGAGAGAACCAATTATGACATGGAGATGTTAGAAGAGACTGGTTTTTGTCGTGGAATTGAAAACTATTCTCGTCATCTAGCGCTCCGTGGACCAGGAGAGACACCTGAGACTTTAATCGATTTCTTTCCAGAGGATTTTCTATTAGTCATTGATGAATCTCATGTTACTGTTCCGCAAGTAAGAGGAATGTATAATGGCGATAGAGCGAGAAAAGAAGTTTTAGTAGAATATGGATTTCGGTTACCGAGCGCTCTAGATAATAGACCATTAAAATTCGATGAATTCGCTTCGAAATTAAATCAGGTTATCTATGTATCCGCAACACCTGGAGACTACGAATTAGGACTTAGTCATTCGGTTGTGGAACAAATTATTCGTCCAACCGGATTATTGGATCCTAAGATCGAAGTTCATCCATCAAAAGGGCAGATTGATGATTTAGTAGAGCAAATATACGCATGCAAAGAAAGGAATACACGAGTATTGGTAACGACATTAACTATTCGGATGGCGGAAGAACTTACGAATTATTTAAAAAAACTAGATATCAAGGTTGCGTATCTTCATTCTGAGGTAAAGACCCTAGAAAGAATGCAGATTATTCGTGATTTACGGCTTGGAAAATATGATGTCCTAGTTGGAATTAATCTTCTTCGTGAAGGAATTGATATTCCTGAAGTAGAATTAGTAGCGATAATGGATGCGGATAAACAAGGCTTCTTAAGAAGTGATCGGAGTCTCATTCAAACGGTCGGAAGAGCTGCTCGTAATCAAAATGGGCGTGTCATTATGTATGCGGATAGTATGAGCGATTCCATGAAGATAGCGATTACGGAAACAGAAAGACGACGCAGTATTCAAGAAAAATATAATGAAGAGCATCATATTACTCCAAAGACCATCATAAAAGAAATTAGAGAAGCTATTACCAATACCAAAGAATCTAAGAAGGAAACTCCTAAGATGAGTAAACAGGAGAAGGCTTCTTTAGCGGTTCGTATTGAGGCAGAAATGAAGGAAGCTGCTCGTAATTTAGACTTTGAAAGAGCTATGGAATTGCGAGATGCGTTATTTGAATTAAAGAGTGAATGATGATATAATGAAGCGGGAGATGGAAGATGAAAAAAGTCGTGATAGAAGAAAACCATCAGAAGAAACCAAAGCTTAATCGATTTCTAGATTGGTTTATTCACATTTTTGGTTATACATTAGTACTTATTACCGTATCTATCGTATTTGATGACACCGTTTATATTGATAATCAATTTTTTGGATTATGGGGTATATTAGCGGTCATCATTATCTTCATTTTGAATAGAACGGTAAAGCCTCTTCTTTTTTGGTTAACATTACCCCTTACTGCTTTAACACTTGGATTATTCTATCCAATTGTGAATGTATTTGTATTAAAATTAACGGATTGGATATTGATGGGACATTTTAATATCCACGGTACCTTTATGGTATTTCTTGTTTCGATTATCATTTCCATTATGAATGCAATCATGGATAATGTTATTATCGATACGTTGTTAAAGGGGTTGAAGAAATGAATTCAATTATGTTCACACTGGGTCCTTTGGAAATCCACTGGTATTCTTTCCTCATACTAATGGGATTTGTAATCGGTTATGGATTAACGTATTTAGAACTTAAAAGGGAAAAGATGCCAATCTCTTTCTTTAGTGATTATTTTTGTTACTTAGTACCCATTGTCATTATTGGTGCGAGAGCCTATTATGTCATTTTTGAATGGGATTATTATGCCCGTAATTTAGGAGAAATATTGGCTGTATGGAATGGTGGTTTGGCTATTCATGGCGGTATTATAGCAGGGTTAGTGTTCACCATTTTTTATACGAAAAAACATAAAGTAAACACTTTAAAATTATTTGATATGCTTGCGCCTGTTCTCATCTTAGGACAAGCGATTGGAAGATGGGGCAACTTCTTTAATAGTGAGGCATACGGTCCAGTGACAACCTTATCTTATCTTCAAAAATTACCAATTCCACAGTTTGTGATTGATGGAATGCATATTGGGGGAGTTTACCATCAGCCAACCTTTTACTATGAGTCGATGATATGCCTCTTCGGATTTCTTCTTATTATGTTAGTTAGACATTATAAAAAGGTATATTTAGGAATTTGTTCTGGTATTTATTTTGTTGTTTATGGAATTGCAAGATTCTTTATTGAAGCTTTAAGACAAGACAGTTTAATGCTTGGAAGTCTTAAGGTTGCGCAGCTCGTTTCTATCGTGATGATTTTTGTTGGCATTGGATTTTTCATTTATGCGTTTCAAAGAAAAGAGTATTATCATGTGGAGGATTTAAGATGAATAAAAAAGTAGTCGTTTTAGGAGGAGGAACCGGATTATCAACTCTCCTTCGTGGATTGAAACAGTATCCAGTAGATATTACGGCGATTGTTTCTGTTTGTGATGATGGAAAGAGTACGGGTATTTTAAGAGAAGAATTTAATATTCCCGCGGTTGGGGACATTAGAAGAGTGCTTGTTTCGTTATCCGAAACAGAACCTCTTGTTTTAGAACTATTTAATTATCGGTTTCATACGACAAGCGATTTGGATGGACATACCGTTGGAAATTTATTATTAACGGCGATGACGAATATTGCAGGAAATTTATCGGATGGAATTGAATCTTTAAGTAAGGTTTTAAATCTTAAGGGAAAAGTTGTTCCTTTAACAGAAGACAATGTTGTTTTAATGGCGGAGATGGAAGATGGAAATGTTGTGGAAGGAGAACACAATATTACTGTTGATAAACGAAAGATTAAAAGAGTTTATTACAAGGAAGAGCCAACTCCTACGCAAGCCGCTATTCAGGCCATTCAGGAAGCTGATTTAATTGTTCTTAGTATGGGAAGTTTATTCACAAGTATTATCCCTAATTTAATTTGTGATAAAATTGTGGAGGCTTTAGAGAATAGTCCTGCGAAAATCATGTATGTATGCAATATGATGACCCAGCCAGGAGAAACAGATAATTTTACAGTAACAGATCATGTTATGATGTTGAATCAGTATCTTGGAAAAAGAAAAGTAGATGTCGTAATTGCCAATAATGGAGCGGTTCATCCTGATTTGGCTCATAAATATGAAACGTTAGAACAAAAAGATCCGGTTATTTATGATGTCAAGAATTTTAAGAAGATGAATAATCAAGTAATTGGAGATGATTTGGTCTCTATTTCTAACGATATGATTCGTCATAACGTTACGAAATTAGGCTTTCATATTTTCGCATATTTAATGCAATTGTAGGTGATGATATGTCCTTTACTAGTACAGTAAAAAATGAAGCGAGTAAATTAGAGACAGGAAAGATAGAGAAAATAGCCGAGTTATCGGCTTTTCTTAGAAATAGCGCTATCCTCGATAATGGTATTAAAATCACAACGGAAAATGCGTCTGTCGCTAGACTGGTGTTTAACTCATTAAAAGAACTCTATGGTGTGATTGCCAAAATAACGGTTCGTCAAGGATATAATTATAATAAAAATTATATTTACATCCTAGAAGTAGGAAAAGAAGCCGAACAAATAAAAAAAGATTTGTGCCTAGAAGAAATGGTTCCAAGTTCTTATCTCATCGATGATGATGCTTCTAAACGAGCCTATTTAAGAGGATTATTTTTAGCTTGTGGAAGTGTTAATGACCCTAAAAAATCTCGATATCATTTAGAGTTTTTAGTGGAACATTTGGAATACGCTAAATTTTGTTCTCATCTCATTAATGAATACGGTTTAAATAGTAAGGTATTAAAAAGAGAAAATAAGTATATGATCTACGTGAAAGAAGCAGAGAAAATAGGAGACTTTTTACGAATGATACAAGCCATTCAAGCTCTCTTTTACTATGAAGATATCCGTATTTATCGAGATCATAAAAATATGACAAATCGCCTCAATAATTGTGAACAAGCAAATGTCGATAAAATTGTTGAGACAGCGATGAAGCAAGTAAAAGATATTGAATTGATTGAAGAAGTAGCAGGGTTAGACCTTTTAGATGAGAAGGAAAGGGTAGCGGCGATTTACCGGTTGAAATATAAAGAAGCTTCTTTACAGGAGCTGAGTGAAATTATCAGTATAGAAACTGATGAAAAAATTACGAAGTCTGGACTTCATCATCGCTTTCATAAAATTAAAGAGTTAGCGAATCGCATTCGTGAAAAAGAGAAGAAATAATCTTTTCTTTTTTGCTTTGGTAAAGACAAGACGGTAATTTTATAGTATAATATTGATATCTGGGGTGATAGAATGGAAACATTATTTAATAAGTTAACAGAAGTTTTATCAAAGTATGATCGAGTAATTATTATGTCTCATAAAAATCCTGACTTGGATGCGATAGGATCTTCTATGGGTTTATTCCGTATTTTAACAGAGATGGGAAAAGAAGCTTATATTTTTCTAGAGAAAAAAGATCCAAAAGAATATAATAGCTCTGTGAAACAAGCTCTAGAAAAAGTAAAAAATATTGAATATTTATATCCTAATACGTATCGAGAAAAACTAGATGAAAATGCTGTTCTTATCATTTTAGATGTCCATCAAAAAGAACGGGTAGAATATCCACAAATTGTCGATGAGGCAAAGAGTGTCATTGTTTTAGACCATCACATTAAAGATAATTCTTATATCAAGGAAACAGAGCTCTTTTATATCGATTCGACGATGTCTAGTATGGTAGAATTAATTGCTCATTACGCTAAATTTTATGGAGTCAATCTTGGTATTTTAATCTCTACTGTTATGTTAGCGGGAATGGAAATCGATACGAATGGATTTAACTTAAAAACAACGGAAAAAACGTTTGAAATGGCGGCTTATTTGACCAGTATGGGAGCCGATAGCGTTTTGAAACAAACTTTATTGAAGGAAAGTAAAGATGAGTATTTAAGAAGAGCTGATTTTATCAAGAGTAGCTTTATTTTCCATAAGAATATTGCGATGTGTGTTCTTCCCATTCCGAATTGTGCGAAAGAGTCTTTAGCAGAGGTAGCGGAAGAACTATTAAATTTTGAATATGTTGAAGCATCTTTTGCAATTGGTCAATTATCAGAAAATGAAATTGGTATTAGTGCACGCTCTATGGGGGATATTGATGTCTGTGAAATTATGAAAAAATTAGGCGGTGGTGGACATGCCACTAACGCAGCTTGCCAAATTGCTGATAAAACGGTAAAAGAAGTAGAGCGTATGCTTAAAAAAGTATTGGGGGAGATTTTATGAAAATTATTTTGTTAGAAGACGTGAGAAAGCAAGGTAAAAAAGGAGATATTCTCGAAGTAAAAGATGGCTATGGGACTTTTCTAATTAAGAATAAACAAGCAGTAGTAGCATCTAAGATGGGATTAGATCGTCTTCAAAGAGAAAATGATGCGAAAGCAAAAGAAGAAGAACAAGTTTATCAAAATGCTTTGAAAGAGAAAACAAAATTAGAAAAAGTAGAACTTTCTTTTCAAGTGAAGACAGGAGCAATGGATAAAGTGTTTGGAAGCATTAGTCCGAAACAAATTGCCGATGCTTTAAAAGAAAAAGGATTCACGATTGATAAAAAACAAGTGAAAGAAAAGGAGTCTTTATCTACTCTTGGATATCATGAGGTAGTTATTGAGCTTCACAAAAAAGTGAACGCTACTATTAAAGTACACTTAACAAAATAAATAGTAGGGAGGTTTATCATGCCTGAAAAAACAATACCGCATAATATAGAGGCTGAACAGTCAGTAATTGGCTCTATGTTTTTAACGAAAAAAGCGTTACAAAAAGGGTTAGAGTCATTAATGCCCGAAGATTTTTATTTGGATTCTCATAGTAAAATCTTTACGTGCATTAAAACGATTGATGATGCGAAAAGACCAGTTGATGTAACGACTGTATCTGAAGAGTTAAATCATCGTGGATGGTTAAAACAAGTAGGGGATATTGAGTATTTAGCGGAAGTGATTAATTCTGTTCCCACTACTGCTAATATTGATGAATACATCAACATTGTGTCTGAAAAAGCATTACTTCGAAAATTGATTGATGAAGCCACTTCGATTGTTAAGGATAGTTATCAAGTAGGATCTAATATAGGAGATTTCTTATATGAATCTCAAAAGAAAATTGCCGATGTATCCCAAGGACTAAGAAGTTCTGAGTTTAAGGATATTCAAACTGTTTTGACGAAAACGCAATCTGATTTGGAAACCCTTGCTTCTAACAAGGGAGATATTACGGGAATAGCCAGTGGCTTTTATGATTTGGATAAGATTACTTCTGGATTTCATCCTCATGAACTTATCATTATTGCCGCTCGTCCTGGTATGGGAAAGACGGCTATTGCTCTAAACATGGTTACCAATATGGCAATTCATTCTAAAAAAACGGTTGCTTTATTTAACATGGAAATGGGAGCTGAACAGTTAGTAACAAGAATGCTTGCCTCTGTCGGCAAAATTGATAGTACAAAATTGCGGACAGGTGCTTTAGAGCATACAGATTGGAAACGAGTAAACGAAGCGATTAGTCGTCTTTCTGATACGAAGATTTTTATCGATGATACCGCAGGACAGACGGTTGCCGAGATTCGTTCGAAATGTCGCCGTCTTAAAAATTCATCTGCTGGGCTCGATATCATTTTTATCGATTATTTAACTTTGATTCAAAGTGCGAATAAAGGTGGAAGTATCGGTCAAAATCGGCAACAAGAAGTTGCGGATATCTCTCGTGCTTTAAAGACAATGGCAATGGAACTAGATGTTCCTGTCATTGCTCTATCACAATTATCCCGTGGAATTGAGCAAAGAACAGATAAGAAGCCAATGTTAAGTGACTTAAGAGAATCGGGAGCTATTGAGCAAGATGCCGACTTAGTTGCTTTTCTTCACTGTACGGACGAAGAACGGGAAAAAGACGACAGTCTAATGGAATTTGTTATTAGGAAACACCGTAATGGACCATTAAAAGATATTCCTCTTTTATTTCAAAGGGCAACAGGAACTTTTGTAAATGTTGCCAATAGCGGTGTGACAGAAGAATAGGTGATTTTATTGAAGAAGTATACCATGATATTTTTCATCATCCTTATGAGTGTTGGAGTCTTTTTTCTACAATTTCAATATCAAAAGACTTATCAACCTCATACATATTATCGAGTATATTTAGATGATGAGATTGTGGGAGTCATTGAATCAGAAGATGCATTAGAAGCATATATCAGTAAACAAGGGGGACTCATTAAAGATCAGGTTATCAAGTATCAAGAACAGATAGAAACCCTAAACGCGATTGATACAATTCTCTCTTCCAAAGTAAAGAGTAGTTCTATCTATTTTGATCTTGCTAAAAAGTATGATGAATTATCCTCTTTGGTTGGAGAAGATGGGTCTTTTGAAGCCGAACAAAGAGAACGAGTAGAAACCCTTTTCAATAGTTTTACGATTGATCGAAAAGACAGTTATTTATCGAATTATCAAATTGTCAATTATGATAGTTTACTATCAGGTTTAGAACAGGAATTCATTCGTTTAAAGCAACCATTGATGGAAAATTTACAAGCAAATCGTGATAACCTTAATTTGACGGAATCCGAAAAATTTCATATTGATGCTTATTTTTCGAATCAATTACAGGATATTTCCTATATAAAACAAAAATACATGGAAGACTATATTCAAAAAAATGAAGTATATTTATATGCCAGTGATATTTATAGCCCTATTGGTATTCATATAGAAAAAATTAATACCTATCATGCAAATTTGAAAAATGTAGAGGAAGTATATGATTATATTGTTGCGAAAAAACCTTGTACTGTTGAGGGATATCAATTTCGAATTAAGAAAAATGATGAACAAGAAATTTTACCTTCTACATTAGTAGGAGCTTATCTACTAGAAGATTATGAAACGATTATGAATCTTCGTAAAAATGATGTTATTGTCTATGTTACTGAAGAAGATGTTTTTAAAGATGCTGTGGAACAATTAGAGGTTGTTTTTGCTGGGTCAGAAGCCTTTGAAAAGTATAAGAAGGGAACGCAAGAAGAAATTAAAGATACGGGTTCACGAATTGATGATGTCTATATTGCTGAGAGTATTACCGTAAAAAAAGAGAATATTTCAGTCGGCGAAAAGATTTATAACGATGCATCTGAATTATCTAGTTACTTATTATATGGGGATAATAAAACAGAAAAAATCGTCTATGCGAAAGCAACAGATACCGTATTATCTCTTACCTATGAACAGGGGATTACGATTGAAGAATTCTTCTTGTCAAATCCATCTTTTACGAGTGTGAATAACATATTTTACAACAATCAACCAGTTGTTATCGCGGAAACAGATCCTAAAATAAGTGTCGTTGTAGAGACTTATACAGTAGAAGATAAAGAAGTAAGTTACGATACCGTAGAGGAATATAGTTCTAGTTTAAATCAAGGAATGAAAGAATTAAAGCAAAAAGGAGAAAATGGGCTAGACCGAATCTCCCAAAATGTTCGTAGTGTGAATGGCGCTATTGCGTATATCAAACCAGATTCGACTACCACTTTAAAAAGCGCTAAGAATGAGATTATTCTAGTGGGAACAAGAGTAGTTCCTGGTGTTGGAAGTCTTTCTTCTTGGTATTGGCCAACAAAGAAAGGATATAGTATCTCTTCTTACTATGGATATCGTAAAAATCCATTTGGAAGTGGTCGTGAATTACATACCGGACTAGATATTGCTGGAACTGGTTATGGATCGCCTGTTTATGCTTCTAACAATGGAACGATTATGTATAAAGGATACCAACAAGGTGGATACGGAAACCATCTTATTATCAATCATAATAATGGTTATTATACCCTTTATGGACACATGAGTGGTTATGCGAAAGGAATTCGTGAAGGCGTGAACGTTGCGCGTGGTCAAATCATTGGTTACGTAGGATCTTCTGGAGCAGCAACCGGACCGCACCTTCATTTTGAAATTCGACGTTGCGCTGAATATAGTACAAGATGCTTTTTAAATCCGCTTCCTTATTTGCGAAAATAATATGAAACTTTGTGTTTTAGCAAGTGGAAGTAAAGGAAACTCTACCTATGTTGAAACGGAGAAACATCACATTCTTATCGATGTAGGGATGAGTTGCCTTCAAATTGAAAAACGATTAAAAGAACGGGGAATCGATCCTTCTATGATTGATATGGTATTGATTACCCATGCCCATACTGATCACGTATCTGGTCTTCCTGTTTTTTTAAAAAAGTATCATCCTCAAGTCTATATAACGGAAAAAATGGAGAAGGAAGCAAACTTAAAGTTAGATAGTCCAATTTATATAGACAAAGAAATTTCGTTAGAAGGTTTACGAATTTTTGCGATTAAAACTTCTCACGATACGGATGATTCCAATGGTTATATATTAGAGGAAAACGATAAATCTTTGGTTTATGTTACCGATACTGGATATGTAAATGAGAAATATCATAAGTTGTTAGGAAATCGAAGTGCTTATGTATTTGAAAGCAATCACGATGTTGAAAGACTAATGAATAATCCTCACTATCCTCATCAGACGAAAATTCGTATTTTGAGTGACCGAGGCCACTTATCCAATGAAGATTCCTCTTATTATCTTTCTAAGTTTATAGGAAATAAGACAGAAATTGTTTTTCTAGCCCATTTAAGCGAAGAAAACAATACGCCAGAATTGGCGAAAATGTCATTGGAAAAAGAATTAAAAGAAAAAAAGATTTCTTTTTCTAACATTCAAATTGCTACGCAAAGAGAAGCGACGGAGTTAATAACGTTATGATCAAAGTAATTAGTGTTGGTAAAATAAAAGAAGAGTATTTAAGAAGTTCTATCCAAGAATATGCAACGAGAATTTCTAAATATACAAAATTAGAAATGATAGAGTGTAACGATTATAGTGGATTAGAAATATCGACTATCTTGGAAAAGGAAAAAACAGAAATTTTGAAACATATCGGAGAAAAAGATTATGTGATTTCCTTAGAGATAGAGGGAAAAGAAATAGATTCTTTAGCCTTTTCAAAAAAGTTAGATCAAATCTTTTTAACGCATTCAACAATAACTTTTATTATTGGGGGGTCTTATGGACTTCATTCTGAGGTAAAGAAAAGAGCGAATTATGCCTTATCATTTTCTAAAATGACATTTCCCCACCAGTTGTTTCGAGTTCTTTTATTAGAACAAATCTATCGTGCTTATAAGATTCAAAACAATGAATCTTATCATAAATAAAAAGGAGGTTATTATGGCAAAGTTTTGTCCAAATTGTGGTCATGAAATGGCAGATGAACATAAAGTTTGTTCCAATTGTGGAATGCCTTATCAAAACCACATCAATCAAATGAATGTTCAAAGTTATCAACAACCATCTTATTATAATCCAGGATATCAACAACCTTACGGTCAACCTTATGGTCAACCCCCAATGTATTATCAGCAACCAGTGGAGCAACATGCTGAAGTTGGTTGGGTTATTTTGGCGGTTTTGATTCCTATTGTAGGATGGATCTTTTGTGGAATATGGTCAGGCACAAAACCAAAAACGGCAAAGTGTATGGGAATTGCTGCTACGATTAGTTTTATTGTTAATTTAGCGCTTTCCTTCTTTCTACCTGTCATTTTGACTTTTCTTGAATAAATTTTAAAAAACCTACTCAATATAGAGTAGGTGATGATATGAAGAAGATACTTGTTTTAATGGGAATTGTCGCAGTTTATTTTCTCATAGGGAAAGTAACAATGGACTATCAAGTATTACCAAAAGAAGCGATTCGTATTCGTGTCATTGGAAACAGTAATCAAGAAGAGGATCAAGCGATTAAAAAAGAGATAAAGACGCACTTAGAAACGTATTATTACGATTTGTTAAAGGATGTGAAAGGGGTAGACCTTGCTCGAGCAACGATAGAAAAGAGCATTCCTGAAGCGTCTCAGATTGTTTCTTCTATTCAAGGAAATGAGGACTTTACTATCCAATATGGAGAAAACTACTTTCCAGAGAAAGAATATAAAGGTATCCGATATGAAGAAGGATATTACGAGTCTTTAGTAGTAACACTGGGAACAGGTAGTGGTAAAAACTGGTGGTGTGTACTATTTCCCCCTCTTTGTCTAATCGAAGAGACAACGGAAGAAGTAGAATATCGATCTTTAGTTGTCGATCTCATTCAAAAATATTTTTAGTATAAAAAAGTGTCTAGCTTAGTAGAATGATATAGGTGATAATATGGAAATTCTTTCCATTGTACTGGTATCAATTTCTCTATCGATGGACGCTTTTTCTTTAGCCCTCGCCTACGGAACATTAGGAATGGAAAAAGGCTTATGTAAAAGAATTTCCTTTTTGGTAGGAATCTTTCACTTTGTGATGCCCATCCTTGGCATGAGTGTCAAGCGACTCTTACTAAATTATTCTTCTATCTCTTTTGATTTTATTACTTTTCTAATATATATTTACTTAGGAATTATGCTGCTTTTAGAAGCAAAAGAGGAGAGAAAAGTATCTCCTTTATCTTCGTTAAAAGAACATTTCATTTTTAGTTTTGCTGTCAGTATAGATAGTTTTACAGTGGGAGTTGCCCTTCCTAAATTTACTCTTACTGCTCCTTTCAGCTTTGCTCTTTTTAGTGCTTCCTTTACGCTATTGGGATTAAAGTTGGGAAGGAAACTCCATACTCTTTTGGGAAAGATATCGGTTATTTTAGGTGGTCTTTTCTTTTTCCTTTTAGCGTTTTTACACCTTTAAACTGTCAAATATTTGACAGTTTTGGTCGGTTCTTTTTTTATTTCCTTGCAATCCCATATCATAAATAATATACTATAATTAGGTGATGATATGTTAGAAAATATGAGTAGAATGCTTCTAGAAGCAAAGGACAATAAGTATGCAGTAGCTCAATTTAACATTAATAATTTAGAGTGGACGAGGTTTGTTCTAGAAGAATGTGAAGAGTTAAAAACACCTGTTATTTTAGGTGTTAGTGAAGGTGCCATGAAATATATGGGTGGTTATAAAACCGTTGTGGATATGGTAAAAAATTTAATGGAATACTTATCTATTACCATCCCTGTAGCCATTCATTTAGATCATGCTAGTAGCTATGAATCTTGTGTTAGCGCGATAGATGCGGGATTTACTTCTGTTATGATTGATGCGTCTAAAGAAGATTTAGAGACCAATATTGCTATTTCTAAAAAAGTTGTAGAATATGCGCATGCAAGAAATGTTACCGTAGAAGGAGAAATCGGTCATGTTGGTGGACAAGAAGACGGCGTGAATGGAGGAATTCTTTATGCCGAAGTCTCTGATTGTGTAGACTACGTTGCTAGTACGGGAATTGACTTTTTAGCGCCAGCTTTAGGTAGTGTACACGGACCTTATCATGGAGATCCTGTTCTTGCTTTCGATAGAATGGAAGAGATAAAAGAAAAGACAAATTTACCACTTGTTCTTCATGGTGGTAGTGGAATTTATGATGAGCAAATTAGGAAAGCTATTTCCTGTGGAATTTGTAAGTTAAATATAAACACCGAGTTACAACAAGCATGGACAAAAGGGGTGAGAGAAAAATTAAGTAGTGATACCGAAGTCTATGATCCTAGAAAAGTGATTAAAGCTGGAGAAGCAAATATCAAATTAGCTATTCAAGAAAAAGTAGAATTACTAGGTTCTAAAGGCAAGGCATTAACACATCTAGGTAATTGACATATAGTAGTATTGGAGGGAAAAATGAAAAGGATACGAATAGAGGGAGGACATCCGCTTACAGGAACTATTCGCATTAGTGGCGCTAAAAATAGTGCTGTTGCATTAGTACCCGCTTCCTTGTTATCTGATGAAGTAGTCAAAATTGATAATATTCCTAATATTTCTGATATTGATGCGTTAAATGAGATTTTGACATATTTAGGTGCGAAAGTATCACGGGAAGGGACCTTGATGACAATTGATTCTTCTAATGTAGTTAGTAAGGAAATTCCCGAAGAGATTTCGAAAAAATTGAGAGCGTCTTACTATGTCATGTCGGCGTTGCTTGGGAAGTATAAGCATGTAGAGATGTATTTTCCAGGTGGATGTTCTATTGGAGCAAGACCTATCGATCAAACGTTAAAAGGTTATCGGGCACTCGGGGCGGTTGTAAAAGAAGAAGGAAATAAATATACGATTGATGCAGAAGAATTGATTGGTGCGGAAGTTTATTTAGATATGCCAAGTGTAGGAGCGACGGTCAATACCATTTTAGTAGCTGTGAAAGCTAAAGGGGAAACGGTTATTGAAAACGCTGCTAAAGAGCCAGAAATTGTCAATGTTGCCACTTTCCTAAATAATATGGGAGCAAAGATTACTGGTGCGGGAACGAGTACCATTCATATTACTGGGGTTAGTCATTTAGGCAAATGTTATACAGAGGTGATTCCTGATCGGATTGAGACAGGAACTTATATGATAGCAGGAGCGCTTGTTGGAGAGAATCTTCGTATTGAAAATGTTATTTTAGAACATGTGGATTCTCTTATTAATAAATTAAAAGAGATGGGCATTTCCATAAAAGAAGAAGAAGATGCGGTTATTATTAGTAGGGGAGAAAATTTAAAGAAAGTCAATGTGAAAACACTAGGTTATCCAGGTTTTCCAACGGACTTACAGCAACCCCTTACAACACTCCTTACGCAATGTGAGGGAGAATCAGTTTTAGAAGAAACGTTATATGAAAATCGTTTCAAGAACGTTCCTTACCTAAATGAAATGGGAGCGAATATTGAAATCGATGGTAAGAAAATTCATGTCAAAGGCCCTACCCTTTTACAAGGAGCAGAAGTAGAAGCAACCGATTTACGAGCTGGAGCTTGTCTTGTACTAGCAGGTTTAAAAGCCGAGGGAGAGACAATCGTCAATAATGTGGAACATGTTTTAAGAGGATATGAAAACATTATTGAGAAATTGACAACGGTAGGTGCTAAAATAGAATTAGAAGAAATATAATGAAGTAGCGTTAAGCTACTTTTTTTGGTGATTTTATGAAAAAAATACTTTTTCTTATTCTATTAGTTGTTCTTTTCTTTTTTATCTACAAAGCTACTTTTCAAAAAGAAACGCTCTTTTTGACGATTGGCAGTAAAGAAGGTGACATTTACTATGACAAGGAAGACTTGCGGATTACGGAAATCAGCATGGCGATTGCTCAAAACGAAATGGTGAGTGATCGAACTTTTCAAAATGCTTTGGTGAAGGCAAGTACCATTCAAATTGATGCGAATCGCATTATTCGACTTACTACTTATCGAGCTCTTTTGACACAATTAGATGATCTAGAAGAACTATTTATCCTTATGCGAAAATATTGTAAAGAAAAAATATCGATTCTGCCATTAAAGGAGAACTCCGAAATGGCTAGCTACATGAACCAAAAAATATCTATATTAGGAAAAAAATATGATATAATAATATCGAGGTGAATTTATGAATAAAATTTTTTCGAAAGTATTCATGTGGCTTTGTGTAGGCTTAGCGGTAACCTTCGGTGTAGCTTATGCGGTTGCGACGAACGATAATATGGTCTATAACTTATTCGGTAATGGAAGGTATTTAATAGTATGGATTGCAGAAATTGTTATTGCTATTGTATTAGCTGTTAGAATTCGTAAGATGAATTTTATGACTTCTGTCATTCTATTTATCCTTTATTCGGGTTTAACAGGACTTACGCTATCGTCTATTTTTATTCTTTATGACATTATGTCTATTGTATGGGTATTTGCTATTACAGCCGGAATTTTATTAGTATTTGGATTAATTGGTTTTGTTACGAACATCGATTTAACGAAGCTAGGGATTTATCTATTGATGGGATTACTTGCGATATTGATAGCGTCTCTTATCAACATGTTTATTGGAAATGAAACGTTCAATCTTGTCCTTTGTATTATTGGTATTGTTGTCTTTATGGGATATATTGCTTATGATGTTCAAATCATTAAGAAAAATCTCTATGGAATTGACGATGAAAATAAATTAGCAATTTATGGAGCTTTTGAATTATATCTAGATTTCATTAATATCTTCCTTGATTTGCTTAGATTATTTGGAGATAGTAGAGATTAAAAGAGTAGATGAAAATCTACTCTTTTTGTAAAGATAAATAGTGAGCTGTTTTAGGCAATAAAAAAGGATAATAGTGCTGTCTTTTTAAAGGAAAACGTTTGTTGACGGATCAGATATTTTTCGTTATAATGATGATGAATAAAGTGGTGAAGTATGAACGATGAGTTGTTAGAAGAAAGAAAACAAGGAATGAGTACAAAAGAATTTTTGCGTGATTTCCAAAAGAAATATCCTAATCCAAGTTATGAAGAATTAATAATTTTGGAAGATGTGATATATGACGTACCGATAGAAGAAATATTTGATTTTTTGAAGGAATATGAGGACACTTTTGACTATAATGGCAAATTTATTCAAAAAATTTTATCTATTATTCCGCCAGAAAGAAGATTTGACTATATTCCAATTGAAAAACGTCCAATCGTATTTGCAAAAATTTATCCAATAAGCGCCTTTCTTCTGTCACCAGATCAAACCCAAGAAATATCTCGTATAGAAATTATAAAAGGTTTTCTTCAAACCGGAGACGAGCATGTGTTAAGAATATGCACGGATGAAGACAAATTATCGTTTTTAAGAGAGAATGAAGAAACGATCGATTATAGTAATCGGAATGTTCGATATTTGCTATCTACTATTCCGCCAGAAAGAAGATTTGACTATATACCGCCTGCCAAGAGGGAAGAAATTTTCTTAAAAATTTTTCATCTAAACAGCAATCTTCTTGAAATAGATGAATTAAAAAAGTTTTCTCCAATAGAACTTTTGCAGGCTTATATGCGTGATAGAAATCTTAAAATATTAACAATCTGTACAGAAGAAGAAAAAATATCGTTTTTAAAAGAGAATGAAGAATCAATAGACTATGAAGAAAGTTGGGTTAGATATTTATTAAAATCGATATCAAAAGAAAGAAGATTTGACTATATTCCAATTGAAAAACGTCCAATCATATTTGCAAAAATTTATCAATTAGATAGTTCTCTTTTGTCACCAGATCAAATTCAAGAAATTTCTCATGAAGAATTATTAAGAATGTATGTTCAAAAGGGAATTTTAAGGGCATTAGACGTTTGTACAGAAGAAGAAAAAATATCATTTTTTAGAAAAAATTTAGAATTTATAGACTATAAAAATTGGAGAGTCAAAGAATTATTAAAATCGATATCAAGAGAAAGAAGATTTGAGTATATCCCAATTGAAAAACGATCAGAAATATTCTTAGAAATTTATCGAACGGATAAAAGTCTTCTTTCAGAAAGAGAGATACAAGAAATTTCTCATGAAGAATTATTAAAGATGTATCTTCGAAATGGAGACTCTCAAATTTTAACGATATGTACAGAAGAAGAAAAAATATCATTTTTAAGAAAGTATGTAGAATTAATAGACTATCAAGGCCATTCAACTAGATATTTATTAAAATCGATATCAAGAGAAAGAAGATTTGAGTATATTCCAGTTGAAAAACGATCAAAAATATTCTTAGAAATTTATCGAACGGATAGAAGTCTTCTTTCAGAAAGAGAGATACAAGAAATTTCTCATGAAGAATTATTAAAGATGTATCTTCGAAATGGAGACTCTCGAATTTTAACGATATGTACAGAAGAAGAAAAACTATCGTTTTTAAAAGAGAATGAAGAATTAATAATTTATGAAGGAGAAAAGACGATTTTTGTTGAGAGATTATTAAGTTCTATTTCTAAAGAAAGAAGATTTGAGTATATTCCAATTGAAAAACGTCCAATCGTATTTTCAAAAATTTATCAAATAAGCGGCTCTCTTCTATCACAAGATCAAATCCAAGAAATTCCTCATGAAGAATTTTTTAAGATGTATTTTCAAAAGGGAATTTTCAGGGCATTAGGAGTCTATACAGAAGAAGAAAAACTATTTTATTTAAAAGAGCATGCACAATCTTTAAATTATAGTGATATATTTGTTATAGAGTTTATTGATGCCTTTTCAACAGAAACAAAACTCAAAATTTTTTCAGAAAATATAATCATGAGTAAACCGGCAATAAAAGATTCCGTAGAACGTTTAAAAATTTTAAGAGAAGTTTTTGGAGACCAGACTATTGATAAAGTGATTTCTTCTATGTTACATTCTGACATGTCGGAGGGGTTAAAAAAATTGCTTTCTATGCCTGATAGCGACTTTGCTCTCCTTATGGATTTATTTAAGAGTTCAAAATTAACTGATTATAGCATAAACAATGTTTATAATGTCTTTGTGCAAAAGATGTTTGCGCAAAATCAAAGAGAGATACTTGAAGTTTTCCCATTGTTGAAATCTATGATTGATGCAAAAAATGAAGAAGGAATGCGTAATCTTATTTATTCTATTTTTAAACAGTTTGCTGAATTCTCTGATTTTTCTGTTGACGGGTTGTTAGCGCAAGTAAAATCTAAAGACGATGAAACCACGATTCAACAAATGCTTGATAAAATAAAAAAAATTATAAAAATTCCTGATGAGATAAGAACTCCTGACGAAATTTTAAATATTATTATTGAATGTTGTCTCGATTTAATAAATAATCAATCAACTTTAGAAAATAAAGATACAAAAGAAACAGAAATGTCTATTATCCATACTTTCTGCATGTATTATATTAAGAAATGCCGTGAACACTATATGGCTATTCAAGATAAAAATCTTTTGTTAAGTTTTCCTCTAAGAAAAAGAAAATTAACAAGGGATGAATTGATAAAAATAGTTTTTGCATCTGCCTCCCTTGATGAACTATATGCGCTTTATCAGAAACTTGATATTACTAATTTGGATGAAAAATTAAAAGTATTCCTTCACGATGAACAACTTTTAAGAGATTGTATTGCATTCAAAAAAGATCCATCTAGTCCATGTAGGGAAGATATTCAAAAACATTTTAAAACGTTTAGTGCATTAACGAAAGAATTATACAATCAAATTCTTTTACAGTTGTATGGCGATCTTTTAAAAGAAGTTCCTTTTATACCAGATACTTTGGGACATGGGGCTTTCCAAATTTTAGAAGGTCTTGATTTTGATAAATTGTTTGCTAATGGCGAAGTGCTAGGAATGGATGGAAAGCCTTATATTGGGTTATTCCATCAGCCTGAAAAATTAAAAGAATTAAAAGAAATGTTAGAAAAATATGGTTTCTTGGCATGGAATGAAATTTTTACCAAGTTATTAGAAATGTTAAATATGCTTGATTATAGCACGCCAGTAGTATTTTCTTCTTTGATTGATCATTTTGAAGCGATATTATCTGAAACCAAAGAAGGAGCAATTAATGAATCTATGTTAAGTGTGTTAAAAGCAGCTTATATGAAAACAATTGATTCCAGGGCTATGGCACTATTTGGGAAAGAGGATTATGAATTCATTTTTAAAAATCCAGGCCCTTATTCTGGTACAATGAGTGGAAAAGAAAGAGTTCAATTTGCAGAAACTTTAGTTCCAAAAATGTATCAAAGAGAATTTATTACGATTCCTCCTGGCAGTTATCAACCAGAACCAATAAATGGCAAAACTATCAGAGTGGTAGTAGGAGATACAACCAGTATGATGAATTTGACATATGGGGAACGGACAGGAGCTTGCACGAGATTCGATGGTAGCGATAAAGAATTTTTCAGAATAGCGCTTCTAAATCCCAATGGATTTCAAATTTGCTTTGAAGATCCTGCAACTGGAAAACTAGTGAGTAGAATTACCGGTTTTCGAAATGGAAATAGTGTTTTTTTCAATCAATTACGAGATAGTTTAATGCCTGAGGTATATTCAAATGAAGAATTAGTGGCATTTGCGAAGGCGTATGCTCAAATGTTAATAGATCAAACAAAAAATAGTGAGTATCCCATTCAAAATGTTTTTATTGGTCCTGGTTATGCATTAGCAGGTGATTTTCAAGGAACAATAACACCAATAAGAGAAGATTTTAAAGAGGATTTTCAAATAGGAAATTTTCCAACAGATATTGGTCCAACATATGCTATGGTTTTAGCAACTACGGCAACAGAGGAAGAGTATGAAGAAATAGAACTTGGATTAGACAAAGTAGAGAGATATCCAGTATTAAGAAAATCGGTCACTTATGATATAGAAAAAATTCATCGGTTACAGCTAGTTAATCAAACCCTTTTAGGTGGAAATTTAGATGATGTGGAATTGATTCAAGAAGATGCGGTAGAACAAGTAATCAGTGGAGAAGATTGGTATATATGCATCATGAAAAATGGAGAGATTATTTCTAAGATTCTAGACAATATTCCAGAATCAAAAAGATTCATGGCAAAAAAAGAAATGATAATGGAATTAGAAAAATTCAGAAAAATCGAAAAGATTAATATGTCAGAAGATTTGGAAGCTTCAAATGGATCCCCTGTTAAGAAGTAAAAGTCAAATCCATAATCATTCCAAATTTAAAAATTAGAAGAAAGAGAGAAAATCATGGTAGAAACAAATAGAATAGTTGACGAAGGGAAAAAAATAGGAACTATTGATGCATTAAAATCTTCTTATGGATATATTATAAGCAATGAAAAAAAATATATTTTCATGATGGAAGATGTTAACAGAGATAATCTCTATAACCTTCATGTAGGAGATTCTGTCACTTTTATCGGTCAACAGTTAAATGATGAAGATGATATTGCCCAATCTGCTATATACGTTAAAAAAATTGAGAAGAGTCGATTTTAAAGACTTTTTCTTTTTTAGGTTGCAATTCTCTTTATTATTTGCTACAATATGGGAGTATTCATTATCTATGACTTATTTTAGTCATGGCGGAAGGAGTGTAAGACACATGAAAAAAGATATTCATCCAAATTACATGGACACGAAAGTAACTTGTTCTTGTGGAAATACTTTTACAGTAAAATCTAACAAGCCAGAGTTACATATCGAGGTATGTGACAAATGCCATCCATTCTTTGTTGGTGGAAAAGAAGGAAGTAATTCTTCTAAGGCTGGTCGCGTAGAAAAGTTCAATCGTAAATATGGTCTAAATAGTGAAAAATAAAAAAGAGCTACTAAATCGTTAGTAGTTTTTGGTACTATAAAAGTGTAATAATTAATTACAGAAATGTAGTTGAATATTACACTTCTTTTTATTATGATTG